>JBGVNQ010000033.1:0-43990 GCA_045125705.1 Akkermansia sp.
CCTCCCAAACCCACCCTGCTAGGGTGTTGGGCTCCAAGGTAACTTTGGGCTTGATTAGTTCGAAAAAATGAGTACTCTAAGGTTCGATTAATTTTGAGGCATCCACCCCCTTGGGTTCGATTTTATTTTGAGGCAATACGAGGCTTTGGTTGACCTTCTTTCCCCTTGCGGAGGGCTGGGGGATGGATTATAATGCAGAGCATGAAGAAGATGATGGGCACCATAGCCGCCGCACTACTGAGCCTAAGCGCCACCGCCACAGAGGAAGCCATGCAGCTGGCACTCAACGAGTGGACACAGCAGGTAGCCGCCTATGAAGACGCGGTGAAGAACGCGCACGATGACATGGCGCGCGCAGCCATAGAGGTGCCCACCGGCCGCGATATTGCGCCGAAACTCTGGCAGTCCATCAACGGGCGCACCGGCACCCGAGCCAATGATAAGGGCAAAGGCCGCATTCCGACCTTCGAGTTTGAGAAATCCTGGGCCCTGCCCGCGATTGTGTGGATTCTGGAGCATCCGCAGGCATTCACCGCCGCATTCACCGAGGAAGAGCAGGCGCAGCTCACCTATTTCGGCAATGCCCTGGTGGATTCGCTCATCCGCGTGCATTTCAGCCATCCCGGCATCGGCGCTGCGGTCCCCAGTCTGGCCGCAACCAGCAGCGTGCGCGAATACGAACTGCTGCAGAAGATTTACCAGCGCAACCAGCACAAACCCGCCCGCGCCTGCGCGGCACTGGGCATGAGCATCATGCTCAACAACCCGCTGGTCAGCAGCATCGAGGGCAGCGAAGCCATGGCACGCGGCAAGCGCCTCTATTACCTGAAGCAATCCATCCTCCTCGCTGACAAGGACACCAAATTCGGCTCCCGCCCCATCACCGAAGTGGCCGTGGAGCAGGCCTACTTCCTGCGCCACCTGGCCGTGGGCTGCGTGGCTCCGCAGCTGAAAGTGACCGACACCGAGGCACGAGCCCACATCTTCCCTGTACCCGGCAAGGTTAATCTCATCCTCTTCTGGTCGCCCGCCGACTCTGTGGGTGCAGCCATGATGCGCGACATAGAGAAGCTGAAAGCTCAGCATCCTGAGCTGGAAATCTGCCCCGTCATGCCGCATGCCGCACAGGAGGAACAGCAGAAAGCTCTCGAGGAGCTCGGTGTATCCTTCACCTATGTGGACGATGCCAAAGGCACGGCCGGCATCACCTATCGCATCGAGGAGCTGCCCACCGCGATTCTGGTAAGCAAGCGCAGCACCATTCTCTACAGCGGCTTCCCCGATATGAAACTGCAGACGGCGCTGCAGACCGCTACCGCAGCCGATGCACCGAAACGCCCCAGCGTCATCATCAAGGAAACGCCGGATTCTGCTCCTGTCATTCAGCCCGGTTCCACCCCCAAGGCACCCGGCGATGACACGGTGCCGGGGCTGCGCGAAATGCCCGAGTTTTAAAGCGCAAGGTGGAAATCAGCCACATCGAGCCAGCGCCCCAGCTTGTACCCCACCTTCGGGAAGCATGACACCTGCGTAAAACCAAGCGCACGGTGAAAAGCGCAGCTGGCGGCATTCTCCTGCGTGATACAGGCAATGATGCCGCGGCACCCTGCCGCCCGGCAGAGAGGAATCAGTTCCTGCATGAGGCGTCGCCCCATTCCCCTGCCCAGCTGTGCGGGGTGCAGGTAGATGGTACTCTCCCAGGTGTAAGCGTATGCGGCACGCTCCTTCCACTGGTGTGCATAGGCATAGCCGAGAACCTGCCCCTCTTCCTCCCACACCAGAAAGGGATATTGCGCCACCACGTGCAGAATGCGGGCTCGCATGGTCTCCACACTCAGCGGCTCAGTTTCAAATGAAACCGTCGTTTCCTGCACATAGTAGTTATAGATATCGACTATGGCGGCGGCATCTTCCGGGCAAACTGGGCGTATCATCTTCGTTTTCTGCTTATCTGGCCATGGAAAAAGCCCGAGGCGTTAACCTCGGGCTTTTGAGCATCCCCACGCGGATTCGAACCGCGGTTCTATGACTGAGAATCATATGTCCTAACCCCTAGACGATGGGGACTTTTATGATGCTCGCAGACTTGCTGCGCCCGCATTATATATATCCACCCATCCAAAGTCAAGCCAATTTTGTAAAAAAATGCAGATTTTTTACATTTTTTGTTCCAACCCACACTTATGCAACAGAAAATTCTTGCACTGGAATGACTGATGCGCTAGTATCTCGACCAGCACGCGACAGCGCCTGCAAATCCCCGGATGGGTGGCAGAGCGGTTTAATGCAGCGGTCTTGAAAACCGCCGAAGGTTAATCCCTTCCGTGGGTTCGAATCCCACCCCATCCGTTCCTAATCTCCGCAAAATAAATATTTTGCGGAGATTTTTTCTTATACTGCACGCTCAGCTTCGTGGGACAACTCACACAGCCAGACACTCTGCGGCAGCTCTGCTGCCTCGGCGGCGGTAAAAGGCATACGGGGACGCCAGTTGGTGCCGCCTTCGGTGCCGGGGGTATTCAGGCGCACGGGAATATCGAACAACTCAGTCCACATGAGCGCAGCATAAGCAGAATTGCTCTGCAGCAGAGCGCGGATGAGAGCTGTCTTGATGCCATCGTTCCACGGCACCATGCACTGGCGGTGATCCATGCCGGCAAAATCTGCCAGCCAGCAGAGCACACGGGCGCCATCCTGCCCGCGCTTGCGGGCTGCGAGACGCAGCTCTGGCGGCATGGAGGGGTCAAGATGGGCAGCGTAGGCATCCTGCACAGCATCGTTCCATTCGTCCCAATCATTGCAGAGGGGCGGGAAATCATGCGTGGCGTAGGTGGCAAAGGAACACGGATTATAGTTATTACCCCGCACAATCTGCTGATTTTCATCTATCTCCCAGTGCGGAATCTTGAACCCGGCGATGCGGAGGTATGATAAATCGGGGCGCACGTAGTCCGGCACGCACCCCAGGTCCTCACCCACCACACGCACACCCGGCGCAGCCTTCAGCAGCTGGCGGAGCAGGAAATCGCCCTGTGCCAGGTTGGCGCGGCGGTCGGTCTCATTCCAGTCGCCACGCGGGCGGAATCCGGGTCGCCGCCCACCGCAACGCGCCGCAGCCTCATCCTCGCTGAGCGGCAGGAACTCGGGGTTACGGTCAGGCATCCACGGGAATGCGTATATACGATAGAAGCCCAGCACATGGTCGATGCGGTACATGGAGAACACCTCGGTGAGCTTGCGGATGCGGCGGTGCCACCAGGCAAAGCCATCGAGCTCCATCACATCCCAGCGGTAGAGCGGTATACCCCAGTTCTGCCCCCACTTGGCCGTGAACGGATCCTCGGCAAAATTACCCTCGGCAGGTGCGCCGCCGCTCCAGTCCATATCGAAGAGATAGCGTTCAAAGAACACATCGGCACTAGCCACAGAAACGCCGATAGGCACATCGCCCATGAGCAGCACGCCCTTGGCGTCGGCATGAGCCCGCACCCCAGCCCACTCCCGTGCGCAGAGCCACTGCAGCCACTGCTGGTAGCGCTTCTGCTCGCGCGATTCCGGGCAATCATTCACAATGCGACGCACCATATCGGTATTCTGCTCCGGCCAGAGCCACCAGGCAATGGTGCCGAAACCGAAACTGGCTACGAGGAAGGTGGTAAAATCCTCCAGCCACACCCCCTGCCCCTGCACCCAGGTACGAAACTCATCGCGAAGCGGCGCAAACTCATCTTCGCGCTCAAAGCGCTTCCAGGCCTCGCGGAACCAATAGCGCTTATACGTGCGCACGCGTGCGTAATCAACAAGGTCACGTCCCCCCGGCAACTGCAGTGGAGGCAGGTCTTCCTGATAGGCCGGAATATTCTCCGGCATGCCGGGTATACGCTCCAGCGTAAGATAAAGCGGCTCCAAGGCCACGGAGCTGATGCTGGAATAAGGCGATGGCGCAGCATCCTCCCCCAAGGCATTCACGGGTAGCAGCTGCAAAAAGCCCACGCCATGCGCAGCAGCCCAATCCACCCATTCCTCGAGCGCCGCCAGGTCACCAATACCGGCATCGCCGCCGCGCCGCATGGAAAAAAGCGGCATCAACACCCCCGTTTTGCGTTCCATCGCCATATCGTCACATCTTAGCACTCACCCAGCCCGCCTGCAATAAGAAAGAACAGTACTACATCTAATTTTCAACAAGATGCCGGAAACAGGCGAAATAATGCTACCATATAGCAGATTTTGCTTGAAATTTTCTTTGATTTGTGGTAGTAGCAGACAAATCATATACACGCTGCGCATTGCAGACGGAAACCTCTCACTACTTACTGTTACAAACCAATATGGCCACACCTAAGAAAACCAAGACAACAACGCCGAAAGAATCCAAGCCGGCCAAGGAGACAAAGACGAGCGCAAGCAAGGAGACAGCCGCCAAGAAGGCCCCTGTGCGCGAAACCCTTACGGCCGAAGAAAAGGCCCGCGTCAAGAAGCTCAAGGAAACCCTTGCCCTGCTGAAAGCCGACCCCGAGTGGCCCAAGTTCCTGCAGGAGCAGAAGGAAGCGCTCATGAACCTGCGCGATGAAATGCTGCCCAACATGCAGAATGTGACCCGCGACCACCTGCGCAGCGGCGCTTCCAATGTATCCTCCTCCTCCGGCCAGCACATCGGCGACGCCGGCAGCGAGGCCGAAGTGCGCGACCTCACTATCCGCCTGCTGGACAAAGACCGCGAACAGCTCTTTGAAATCGACGCCGCTCTGGAGCGTATCCGCCGCGGCACCTACGGCATCTGCGAAATTTCTCTCGATCCCATTCCCAAGAAGCGTCTTCAGGTGCGTCCGTTCTGCCGTCTCACCGTGAAATGCCAGGAGGAATACGAGAAAAAATATGGCTCTTATGCCAACTACAGAGCCAAAAAACAGGACCATGTCGGGTACGCTGACTTACAAAATGACATGGATAATGCGATTTCTCTTGACGATAGCGAAGAATAGTGTACAATGTGCGCCCGCAAGTCAACAATTCGCAATTATGCCTAGAGATATTATCATCCTGGAATGCACGGAGGCTAAGGCCGAGGGTAAGACCCCTTCCCGTTACGTGACCACCCGCAACAAGAAGAGCCAGCGTACGCCCGGCCGTCTGGAGAAGGTTAAGTTCAACCCCTACCTGAAGCGTCGCACTCTTCACCGCGAGATGCGCTAAACCTCCTAAGCACTTCTATACGATTATGATGACCGAATTCAAGAGCGTCGAACGCCGTATCCGTTTCCGCACCTGCAACAAGACCATGCCCCGCCGTCGCATCGACATCCCCGCCGGCGCCGTGGATATGTGCAACCCGGAATTCCTTTCCAAGTTCACGTCTGAGACCGGCAAGATCCTGCCCCGTCGCGTCACTGGCGTTTCCGCCAAGATGCACCGCAAGATCACGCGCGAAATCCGCCGCGCTCGTGCCGTGAACCTGCTCCCCTGATCCCTGTGATTGAGGAGTTCTCGACGGCAGGTTGTCGTTGATTACAAGGAGGCTTGTACGCTTCGGCCTGCAAGCCTCCTCGGTCTTTTCTATCACTTCACCTATATCGACCACCATACCCATGCAGGACCTCAAAGACACTCAGAACGAACTTGATACACGCCAGATTTCCATCGACCGCGTGGGTGTTCGAGGTGTCCGTTTCCCCATCGTGGTGAGCGATAAGGAACAGCGCACGCAGTCCACCGTGGCTACGGTGGCACTCATGGTTGACCTGCCCGAGAAATACAAGGGCACGCACATGAGCCGCTTTGTGGAGGCTCTGCACGAGCACAAGCGCTATCTGGATGTACGCACTGCCGTGCGCCTGCCCGACCGCCTGCTCAGCAAGCTGCACGCCCAGCGCGCCCACGTGGAGGTGGAGTTCCCCTTCTTCCGACTCAAGAAAGCCCCTGTGAGCGGCATGGAAGGAATGATGGATTACGAGGTTCGTTTTGAAATAGATGCCGAAGTCGGCAAACCGGGGCAATTCACCCTCACCATCAAGGTGCCTGTCACCACGCTATGCCCCTGCTCCAAGGCCATGAGCAGCCACGGGGCACACAACCAGCGCGGCATTGTTACCTACTCGGTGCGTTTCTCCGGCCGTGCCGTGTGGATTGAGGACCTCATCGACCTGATTGAAGGCTGCGCCAGCTGCCAGCTCTACAGCATCCTCAAGCGACCGGATGAGAAATATGTGACCGACAAAGCCTACGAGAACCCGGTCTTTGTGGAAGACCTGGTGCGCAACGTAGCCGTGGCCACTGAGCATTACAACGCTTTCAGCTGGTACAAGGTCGAAGCGGAGAACTTTGAATCCATCCACAACCACAGCGCCTACGCCATGGTAGAGCGCACCCTCGGCTGATAACCCGGGGAGTTTTCCTGTATTTTCACCATTTACCGCGCTACCTTATGAAGAAGGTACTGACTCTTGCTCTCGCAATGCTGCTGGCCGCCTGTCAGCAAGCGGCCTATACCGGCAACCCCGAATACCGGAAATACACCATGAATGACCTGGCGCTGCTGCAGATGGGCACCAGACGTGCCACCGCCGCAGAGGTATGCAGCCACATCGCACTGCCGCAACCGGGCGAAGAGAAGGTCAAGCACTACCCGCTGAGTGCAGATGAACTGCAAGTGCTGAAGAACTGTCTGGGCAAGGCCATGCCGGCCCCGCACTCCACACCGGAGGCGCTGAACCGCCGCTGGAAATCTGAGGGCATCGAAATCCGCCTGCTCGGCTTCGATGGCCACACGCTCTGCTCAATAAGCCAGAACTCCATCTGCAGCTATTCCGATTCCGAACGCTTCGGCAAGACCCTGCTCTGCCTGCCCGATGCTGAAATGGGTGTACTCAGAGCACTCGCCCCGATAAAGGCAGCCAAGGAATACAAGGATGAGGAAGAGCGATACGCCTACCACTGCCGACACAGGGCAAAAGCAGCGAAAGAAATCCGCAATAAGGCCGCCAGAGCATGCGCAGCCCGAGTGGAGCTGGAAACCGAAGATGACAAGGAATACATCGAACTGGAAGAAGAAGAACTCCAGAAGCTGAAAAACATCCTTGCCACAGCCGAAGCGCTGCCGGCAATGACCCGCGAGGCATGGGACACACCGGAAAGCCACTGCATGCCCCTGCCCCCGATGCTCGTGAGTTGCTCGCTTCAACTGCTTGATGATGAGGAGGAGCTCATCGACTCCATTCCTCTGGACTATTCTTATTTTGCAGCAAGCTCCAACGCCGCCATCTTCACCCAGACGGAAAACCAAGGCGAAGCCGCAGCCCTGCCCGATGAGCAGCTGAAGGCATTCAATGAGCTTCCCTTCCACGCAAAGACAAAGGAAGAGAAGGCTGAAATGACCGAAGATCAGTTGTGGGACTGACAGTGGGGGCAGGTACCCACGTCATCGCGACGCAGGAAACGGAAGCCGCAGATGCGGCAGGTGAGGTGCGTGCGGGCATGCTGCACGCGGCGCCACTTGGCCACCAGTTTCACCGGCACAAAGATGCAGATGACAAGCAGTACGCCCAGCATCACCACCAGCGCAAAGAAATCCGAGGGGGGCATAGGCTCCAGACTCACGGCTGCACCTCCTCTCCATTCATTTCCTTTTCCACACCGGGGTGGAACACAGGCTGCTCGTTATTGACGGGTGCGGGTTCTGCCGCGGCAGGCTGAGCTTCAGTTGCCGCCACGGGAACTTCTTCCACGGGAGCGGGCTCACCGGGCAGCTCCAGCAGAGCTGCGGCATCCAGCACGGCAGAATCGGCAACCATGGGGCACACCGGCAGTGGTGGTGGCGGCAGAATCTGTGAGGGACGCAGCAGCGGCATGGCAGCGGCAGCGACATCCTCCTGATACTCAGGGTCGGCACTATTCGGCAGGTGCAGAGGCAGCGGACTCTGGCGGCGCAGCAGGAAATGCGTGAGGCGGTCTTCCTTCACGTATACCTCGCCCACCCCCTTGGAGCGCACGCGCTCCGGCATCTTCACAGGCGCAATCCAGAGGCAGAGCGCCGTCACACCCAGCGCCAGCAGGAAGAACAAGGGCAGACACCCCGGCATGGGGCGGCTGTGCATGGTGTGGTAAAGCAGGCCTTTTTCCTTGTCCTTCATTTATTCAATGGCCGGCACCCCGGCATAGCTGCAGGTGAACCCGTGGGAAAGAATCATATCCGTGAGCCGGTGCGCCACCCCGGAGGGCACGGCCTTATCCAGCACAAGGATAACCGACACGCGGGAGGGGTTGTCGCAATCCCAGCCGGCAAGCTGTTTTTCAAAGCCCTCGTAGCCACCACGCACCAGATCGGCACCCACATAGATACGGGGGGAATCCCCCGGTGCCACGGAAACGATATGCGTATTATCGCGGTCGTAGGAACCGATGCGGAAGTGGGATTCCTGCGGTTGCACCGTGAACCCGAAGCGAGGCCCGAGATGGTTGGACAGCAGCACACAGACACTGAGCAGCAGGAACAGGTTCACTGCGGCCACCACCAGAATGGGGAAGCCTCCTTCCTTGAGTGTGGAACGTACGCGGCGCATGGGTCTGCGGGTGAAAAAGATTACTTCACTTCAGGCTTCTCTTCCTCGGCCTTGCAGCAGCAACGGCGCTCAGGCTGCTCCTCGGCCTTCTTGGCCAGGGCGTCCTCACGGGCATCGGCAATGATATGCACGCACTCCAGACCGGCGCGCTCCACCTGGTTGATGAGCTTGCGGGCGCGGGATGCCAGATACATGTAGAAAAGATAAGCGGGAATGGCCAGCGCAATACCGGCGGAAGAAAGCAGCAGCGCCTCCTGCAGCGTGGCAGCTACCACGGGAGCAGCAGCAGCGCCGTCCGTAATGCCGGGCTGCTCGTAGAAGCGCACCAGGGCCAGCATGGTGCCCAGCACACCGAGCAACGGCATCACCGTGGCACACACCAGCAGAGTGCGCACATTGCGTTCAATGCGGTATACCTCCACCTCACTGGCTTCCAGAGCAATCTCGCGCAGCTCCTGGCGGGAAAGGCGGGGGCGGCTCAGCACAGCCTCCACCACGCGGGCCATGGGGCCGGGCAGCTGGCGGGCCTCGTGCAGGCATTCATCGTACTGCCCGGAGCGCAGCAGCGCCGAAAGGCCACGCAGGAAATCACCGGAGTTGATACTGATGCGGTGGAAATAGAACAGACGCTCAGCCAGCACAGCGAGGGCGAGCACGGAGAAGAAGAGAATGAGCCAGAACATGGGGCCCATGGTTGCTATCATTTCGCTCATAAAATCAGTATCAGGTGGTAAGTTTTATGGATTTTTACAGAGAGAGGGGAAAAGCCCCGGTCTGCCCCTCTGACAGACCGGGGCTGAAAAATCAGGCTTTCGGCGTGATGCTCTCAGCACCGAAGTAGGGCACCAGAGCGGCAGGAATCTTCACCGAGCCATCGGGCTGCTGGCACTGCTCGAGCAGAGCCACGAACAGGCGGGGCAGAGCCGTGCCGGAGCCGTTCAGCGTGTAGGGCGTGCGAATCTTGCCCTCGGCATCCTTGTAGCGCAGCTTCATGCGGCGGGCCTGGTAGTCCGTGAAGCAGGAGCAGCTGGAAACCTCCAGATACTTGCCCTGACCGGGAGCCCACACCTCGATATCGTAGGTCTTGGCGGAAGAGAAGCCTACATCGCCCGTGCAGAGTTCGATGACGCGGTAGTGCAGACCCAGCTTCTGCAGGATGCTCTCGGCGTGGCTGGTGAGCTTCTCCAGCTCAGCAAAACCTTCCTCGGGGCGGCAGATTTCCACAAGCTCCACCTTATCGAACTGGTGCACGCGAATCATGCCCTTGTTCTCGCGACCGGCGGAACCGGCCTCGCGGCGGAAACAAGGGGTGTAGGCCGTCATCTTGATGGGCAGGTCGGCGTCCTTGAAAATCTGGTCGCGGCAGAGGTTGGTCACAGGAACCTCAGCGGTAGGCACCAGGAACATGCTATTCTCCTCGAGGCCATACATATCCTCCTCGAACTTGGGCAGCTGGCCGGTGCCGTACATGCACTCGCGCTTCACGATGAAGGGAACACCCACTTCCTCGTAGCCGTTCTCACCGGTCTGCGTGTCGAGCAGGAAATTGATGAGGGCGCGCTCCAGGCGGGCGCCAAGGCCGCGGTACACAATGAAACCGGAACCGGAAATGCGAGCGGAGTCCTCAAAGTTCAGCAGACCCAGGCTGGTGCCCAGCTCCACGTGATCCTTGGGCTCAGCGATTTCGGGCTTGGTGCCCCACACGCGCAGCTCGGGATTGGCGGATTCATCCTCACCCACGGGGGCGCCGTCATGCGGCATGTTGGGGATGGAAAGCAGCAGAGCTTCCTGCTCCTCGGCAGCGGCGCTGGCCACTACGTCAAGCTCCTTGATGCGGTCGCCCACTTCGCTCATGCGCTTCTTGAGCTCCTCGGCCTCCTCGCGGCGGCCTTCCTTCATCATCTGACCAATGAGCTTGGATGAACTGTTACGCTCCTGGGAAAGCGCCTGCTTTTCCGTCTCAGCACTGCGGCGCTTCACATCGCATTCAAGCACCTTATCCACAAGCATCCAGTGGTCACCACCACGCAGACGCACTCGTTCCTTCACATATTCGGGATTCTCACGAACAATACGAATGTCTAGCATAACACGCTTATTCTATACCAATGCACCGCAGATTCAAGCCAAAACTGTGTTTTCCACCGCCAATTTCTCGAAGCGCAGAACTTTTATCAGCCGTGCAATTTATCCCACACCAGACAACCGTGCGGCTTGAGGCGATATTTCTGCTTCGGGAGGCGGGGGCGGGCCGGATACAACAAGCACAGATACGCACCTTCCATAGCCGGTTTCAGCCACTTGTTCCAGCCACCGTCTGTAACGCAATGCCGGATACCGCATCAAAGCCGTTATTCTCTGACAATAAAGCAAATAACATCACCACAGTCAGACGACACAGACCACCAGAAAGAATAACAAGCGGCCCTACATTTACCCCTTCCGGGAATTTAAACAATAATGGTCAAGCAACTGCCGCATGCGTTCCGAATCAGCCCGTTGCAAGGGAGTCCAGCCCCAAATACCTTCATGCTCCGGATTCGCACCGGCCTCCAGCAGCAGTTTTGCGCATTCCATCGAATCATGAGCCGCAGCATGGTCCAGCGGAGTCCAGTCATCGTATTCCAACTCGGTATCCGCGCCACATACCTCCAGCAGATAGCGGGCAGATTCCACTTTATCGGCAGCGCATGCCATGCAGAGTGCCTTGCCGTCATCCGCCAGCAAATCAGCTCCGGCAGCCTTCAGCTCGCGCAGACACTCCACCTGCCCCATTTCCGCCGCCCACACCGCCAGCGAATCATAACCATCTGAAAAATCAGGCGAGACACCGGGCATCTGCAACACGCGCCGCAAGAGCTCCGCCTCGCCCATGCAGCAGAGCTGAATAAGCAAGCGACCATCTTCCAGCAGAGGGTCAGCCCCGGCATCCAGCAGGAGCTCCGCAGCCTCCGGCCAGCCGCTCAGCACAGCGTCTGCCGCCAGAGTATCGCCCTCCCAGGTAAGTCGCAAATCAGGATCGGCGCCTTTTTCAAGGGCTCGTCTCATAGCGTCTGCGTCATGTGCATCGTAGGCAGCCAGCAGATGCTGATTCACCGGTTCCAGACTATCCAGATACGCCTGATCTTCTACCGCACAGCTTGTGCCGAACTCGGTCAGCCATGCCCCCTCCGTCTCAGGCAGGAGCGGCATCTCAAACGGACATCCCAGCTCTGCAGAAAGCTCCTTCATGAGCTCTCGTTTCCGCATATTCAGCTCACGATTCATCTGCAGCATCACCTGCATTCTGGCCTTATCTTCTTCCACGTTCCCGGAATAGTACCCCAACTGACCATTCTTGTAAAGCATCTTACTCCATCCGGCTCCGAAATTACTTTCCGGGCTTGACCGTGTCGGGAGTGCAGGTTATACTCCACGGCATGAGTAACTATGCCCTTATTCTCGCCGGTGGCAGCGGCACTCGTTTCTGGCCGCTTTCCCGTAATGCGAAGCCCAAGCAGCTTCTGGATTTATTCGGCAACGGCACCATGCTGCGCCAGGCCATCGACCGCGTGAAGGGGCTGGTACCGGCAGAAAACATCTTTATTCTGACCAATCATCTGCAGGAAGCCGAGGTGCGCCGCCAGGCTGCCGAGCTGCCCGCTGAAAACATCGTGGCCGAGCCTGCCCGCCGCGACACGGCACCCGCCGTGGCTCTGGGCGTGGGTCTCATTGCCGCCCGCGACCCGCAGGCCAACATGATTATCATCCCCAGCGATTCACTGATTCTGGATGACAACGCTTTCCGTGCTCTGGCGAAGGATGCCCTTTCCCTGGCCGGCCGCGAGGCCGCTCTCATCACCATCGGAATCAAACCCACCTGGGCCTGCCCCAGCTATGGCTATATCGAACGCGCCGGCAAGCTGGAAGATGCCGCCCTGAGCCACAACTGCTACGAAGTGGTGCGCTTCCGCGAAAAGCCCGATGCCGCCACCGCCGCCGAATATCTCGCCAGCGGCAATTTCTCCTGGAATGCCGGCATGTTCATCTGGAATGTGGCTCATGTGCGCAGCCAGCTGGCCGCCCACAGCCCCGAGCTCGCCGGCTTCATCGACCGCCTGACCGCCTCCCCCGACCTGCCGCAGTTCATCACCGATGAGTTCCCGCAGCTCACCCCCATTTCCATCGACTTCGCCCTGTTGGAGAAGGCTGACCGCGTGCTCAATTTCGAAGCCACCTTCGACTGGGACGACGTGGGTTCCTGGATTTCCGTGGGCAAGTACCTGCCCCAGCAGGAGGGCGGCAACGTGAGCAACAGCCCGCTGAGCCAGGTGCAGGCAGGCAACAACATCGTCTTCACCGATTCCGGCAAGCGCGTGGCACTGGTGGGTGTGGATGACCTCATCGTGGTCGATACGGGCGATGCCCTGCTCGTGGCCCGCCGCAGCGAGGCCGACAAGATTAAGAACATCGTCTCCGGCCTGCCGGAAAACCTGGTCTGATGCACCCTGCCCTCGGCATAGACTACGGCGAAGCCCGCATCGGCATAGCCGCCACGGATGCCTGCGGCATCCTGGCTCACCCCGTGGAAAGCATTCACCTGCAGCGCACGGAGCCCCTGGAGCGCATCGCTACCCTGGTAAAGGAGCGCGGCATCCGCACCCTGGTGCTGGGGCTGCCGCTCCGCATGGATGGCACCGAAGGCACCGCCTGCGCCAAGGTGCGCGCCTTCGGCGACAAGCTGCATGCCCGCCTGCCCGAGCTGCCGCTCATCTATGTGGATGAATACCTGACCACCACCGTGGCGCAGGAAAAACTGCACCAGGCCGGCAAGAAAGCGAAAAACTTCAAGCCCATCATCGACCAGGCCGCAGCCGTGGAAATCCTGAACAACTGGCTGGATTCACAGGCTCCCATGCTCGAGGAGTTTTAACCTGCCATGGCATCCGATTTCCATTCTCTGGTCGGCATTCTGCTCTTGCTGGCACTCTTACTTCCGCCATGGCTGGGTTTGCGCATCGTGCCGCTCACAGACAGGAAACGCCCCATCTGGATGGAAATCGCGCTTAATTTCCTGTGGAGCGGCCTCATCCTCACGCCTCTTATCCTTTTCATCTGGAATACTGAGGTTGATATCGCCTTTGCCTGCAGCATCATGCTCTGCTCCGCGCTCATTGCGCCATTCTATGCGACGCGCATCTCATGGGGCCTGCCCTGGCGGCAGGTACTCAAGGCATGCATGGTGTGCCTGGGCTGCTTCCTGCTGGAAGCCGTCCTGTTTTTAGGTGCATTATTCTGTCTGGAAGCGAACTGATACATTGGCATATCAGAGATTCAAGTTTGGCGAAGGAATCCATCGGAGCACGGGACTTCAGTCCCGATAAAAAACGCCATGATTTACGGGACTGAAGTCCCGTGCTTCGAGAAAAACAAATTCCAGTTCCCACCCACTGCGGATATAGAGTAAACTCCAGCTTTGCAATGTATCCGTTATCCGCGGACTCAACATGTAAGCAGCGCCTGCATAATCTATCAAAAAAGCGTTCTCTGTGCTCACGAAACTGCAAATTCCTGCAAAACTTCAACAAAATCGGCCAAAGATACTTGCAAATGGCGGGGCAGAGTGTTACAATCGACTGCGGAGCCGTATACCGGCTTTTGAATTTTCAACCAACACTAATCAACCATGTCACTCAAATCATTCTTCAATCCGAAGAGCATTGCAGTAGTCGGCGTGTCTGCCGACCCCACCAAGCTGGGCGCCGTTGTATTCAACAACATCATCTCCGCTGACTACAAGGGCAATCTCTATGGCATCAACCCCAAGATGGCCGGTCAGGAACTCTGCGGCAAGCCCTGCTATGCCAGCGTGGACGCTCTGCCTGAGCCCATGGATCTGGTGGTTGTGCTCGTTCCCGCCCGTTTCACTGAGGGTGTGATTGACGCCTGCATCGCCAACGGCACGAAGAACATCTCCATCATCACCGCCGGTTTCGGCGAAGTGGGTGAGAAGGAGCTCGAGCAGCGCATCGCTCAGAAGTGCCTGGACAACGGCATCAACCTGCTTGGCCCGAACTGCCTTGGCCACATCTCCACCTTCGACAACGTGAACGCCTCCTTCGCCGACGGTTTCCCCGCACGCGGCAACGTGGCTTTCGTGTCTCAGTCCGGTGCTTACTGCTCCGCCATCATGGACTGGGCCGCCGGCAAGGGCATCGGCTTCTCCCACTTCATCTCCATCGGCAACAAGGCCGTGATGGGCGAAGACAAGCTGCTGGCCGCTCTGAAGGACGACCCCAACACCAACGCCTTCGTGTTCTACCTTGAGTCCCTCAAGAACGGTAAGGAATTCCTCAAGGTGATTAAGGAAGTTTCCGACACCAAACCCTGCGTGATCATGGAGCCCGGCAAGAGCGCCAAGGCCCAGGCCGCTTCCCTTTCCCACACCGGTTCTCTGGCCCCGAACTACCGCGTGCTCGAGATGGCTCTGCAGGGCGCTGGCGCTATCCAGGCCTACAACGACCGCGAGCTCTTCGGCCTGCTTGAGGTGCTGCAGTACTGCAACCACAACCAGTTCGACGGCAAGGTGGCCGTGCTGACCAACGCCGGTGGCGTGGGCGTGCTTACCTCTGACCTCTGCGAAGAAGCCGGTCTCGACCTTGCTCCCCCCAGCGATGAGACCAAGGCTGCCCTGCGCGCCGTGCTTACCCCCGAGGCTTCCCTGGGCAACCCCATCGACGTGGTGGGCGACGCCAAGGCCGACCGCTACGAGGCTGCCCTCAAGGTGCTCTGCGAGAGCGGTGAGTACAAGAACATCCTCGTTCTCCTCACTCCCCAGCGCGTGACCGAATGCCCCGAGACCGCTCAGGCCGTCATCAAGCTGGCTCCCCAGTACCCCAACGTGAACATCTACTGCTCCTTCGTGGGTGGTGCCCGCGTGGACGAAGGCCGCGTGCTGCTCAACGAGGCCAAGATTCTCAACTACGAGTACCCCGCAGACATCGTGCGTCTGCTCGGCCTGCTGAAGGCCCAGATGGCTTTCCGCGGCAAGAAGCTCGCCACCTGCGAGACGGGCGAAGTTCCCGCCGAAATCAAGGCTGCCGTGACCTCCGCCAAGGAAGCCGGCCTCGCCTCCCTGCCCCAGGAGACCGTGAACATGCTCATGGACCACTACGGCATCGATTACCCGAAGTGCGGCAACTTCACCAATAAGGAAGAGGCACTTGCCTTCTGCAAGACCATCTTCCCGAATGCTGTGGTGCTCAAGCTCTCCGCTCCCGATGCTCTGCACAAGACCGAAATGAAGGGTATCTACCTCAACATCAACGATGAGGCTTCCTTCAACGAGGCTTGGGAAGGCCTGTGGGGCTCCATCACCAAGTTCCAGCTCAAGGGTGCTTCCGTGCTCATCCAGGAGATGATCACCAAGGCCACCGAGACCATCATCGGCGTGAACACCGACAAGAACTTCGGCCGCGTCATGGTGTTCGGTACCGGCGGTGTGTACACCGAGGTGATGCGCGACACCACCATGCGCATCCTGCCCACCGATGACTTCTCCGACATGATCAAGGAGACCAAGGTCGGCACCATCCTGAACGGTGTGCGTGGCGAGGCTCCCAAGGCTGTGGGCCCGCTGGCCGACACGCTGGCCAAGGTGCAGAAGCTCGTGCTCGAGATTCCCGAAATCACCGCTATCGACGGCAACCCGGTGCTTGTCACCGCCGACCGTGCCGTGGTGGTGGACTTCAAGATG
The DNA here is from genome assembly GCA_045125705.1 of Akkermansia sp. GTDB lineage: Bacteria > Verrucomicrobiota > Verrucomicrobiia > Verrucomicrobiales > Akkermansiaceae > Akkermansia. Next base: position 16,294 of record JBGVNQ010000033.1, read on the forward strand.
ATTCTCAAGTAATCTTCCTGATTCCGTTTCCCGCAACGCCCGCCTTTCTCCGGAAAGGCGGGCGTTTTTCATTGATTTTCCGATGCATAGCTGCTAGTATCAGCTGCAGATTCCATGGATAACAGCATCCCTATCTTCTTCTTTGCAGCCGCAGCTTTCCTTCAATACCTGACGGTCTACCTGGCCTATCTTCCTGTATCGTGGAAATATGTACCCCAGGGGCAGATGCTCGGGACCTCTCTCCTGGTCACAGGTTTCAGCATGCTGGCCGGCATTCTCGCCGGAATCATCGGCATGTCCAGTAGTGTTGCCATCCCCATCACCGCAGTCATGGTGCACCAGATGGGCCGCCGCATGCTACAGCAGAGCAACAAGCAGGCCTGGGCCTCCGCCGGCATCTTCATCGGCATCAGCCTGCTGCTGATTACCGGCATCGTCAGCTACCTTGTGTTGAATCCGGAGGCTCTTGACTACATGCTGAGGGTTGCGGGCTGAGTATTTCCGCTTCTATTACGCGTCTGCGTAAGGGCTTTCCTGTCTCGGCATAGCGCATCGAGACTAGACGAAAGTCCCGATTGCGATACCATGATTTACGCTGCCTTTTATTTAGAATAATTCTACATAAGCCGCAGCTGACAAGTTTTTTAGGGCATATTGAACAGAAAAAGGTTGACAAAAGTGTTAGTCTCAACTAAACTTCGCCCGTCATTAAAATTAGCCTCACCTAACACAAGTATGAAAACAGAGAATCTGCGATTGAACCAGGTCCGCATCGGGCGCACGGTATGTGTGGTACGGGTGCACGGCGAGGGCGCGCTGCGCCAGCGCATCCTGGACATGGGGGTGACCAAGGGCACGGAAGTCAAGGTTCTGAAGATGGCACCGTTCGGCGACCCCCTGGAGGTAACGGTGCGGGGATTCCAGTTATCCCTCCGCAAGGCAGAAGCAGCCTGTATCGAGGTGAAGTAAGAGAAACGATTTTACACAACGCACGCACATGAGAAAGAACATCGCACTGGCCGGCAATCCGAACTGCGGCAAGACCACGCTGTTCAACGAGCTCACAGGCGCCAACCAGTATGTGGGCAACTGGCCCGGCGTAACCGTGGACCGCAAGGGCGGCCAGCTGACCGAGCACGAGGAAATCGAGCTGCACGACCTGCCGGGCATTTACTCGCTTTCTCCCTATTCGCCCGAGGAGGTGGTATCTCGCCGCTATCTGCTGGAAGACAAGCCCGACCTCATCGTGAACGTGGTGGATGCCACAAACCTGGAGCGCAACCTGTACCTGAGCTCACAGCTCATGGAGACGGGGCTGCCCATGGTGGTGGCGCTGAACATGTGCGACCTGCTGGAGCAGCAGGGAATCAAGATTGACACCCGCGCCCTGAGCGAGCAGCTGGGCTGCCCCGTGGTGGCCGTAAGTGCGCTCAAGCAGACCGGTATCGCCGAGCTGGTGAAGCTCATGCTTGCCCCTGCCCCGCCTGCCCCCCGCACCCTGAGCTATGCCGCCCCTGTGGAAAACGCCATTGCCAAGGTAATGGAGGAATACGGCGCCAACCGCTTCGAAGCCATCAAGATGCTCGAAGGCGAGGAACTCCTGCAGAAAGGAGTGAGCAAGGTAAAAGCCCACGCGCTGGAAGACGTGCGCATGGAGCTGGAAGCCGCTATGGATGATGATGTGCCCTCCATCATTGCCGGTGGCCGCTACGATTCCATCTGCGCTTTCATCCCACAGGTGCTGGTGCAGCGGGGCATGAAGGAGAGCGTATCCCAGCGGCTCGATGCCGTGCTCACGCACCGTGTGGCCGGCCCCATCATCTTTGTGGCCGTCATGTATGCCATCTACTACCTCGCCATCAACACCGTGGGCGACTGGGGCACCAGCTGGGCCAACGATGTCCTCTTCGGGCCCGTGGTAGGTGGCTGGCTGGCCGGATTCATCGGCAGCGAACCTGCTGGGGTGGAGGCCCTCACCATGTTCAGCGCCATCCTGGCCATGATTCTCGTGTTCCCCAGCATGCTGCGCCGCCTGCACGATATGAACATGAACGGCGCCTGGCTGTATGTGATGGTGGCGCCCTTCCTTCTGGAATATGTGTGCCCGCATCTGCCCGGGCTGCTGCACACAGCCGTCATGTGGCTGCTCTGGGCGGGCAACATCGCCCTGCTGCTCATGGCTCTGTTCAAGCCCGGTACCGCAGGGGCCAATAGCTACGGCAGCCGCACACACCGCTTCAGCTACCGACCCATGAAACTCACCGGCCGCGCCGGCCGCTGCGAGTTCTCCACCTGGTTCGTGGTGCTCAGTCTGGTCGCCATGGGAGTGGGTATGCTGGGCCGCTGCACGCTGGAATGCAGCCCGCAGCTGCAGGCCATCATTGCGGATGGCATTGTGGCAGGCGTAGGCGCAGTGCTGGGTTTCCTGCCGCAGATGGCAGTGCTCTTCCTGCTCATGTCTTTCCTGGAGGACTGCGGTTACATGGCCCGCGTGGCCTTCATGCTCGACCGCCTCTTCCGCGCCATCGGCCTGAGCGGCAAATCCGTGATTCCGCTCATGGTCTCCATGGGCTGCGGTGTGCCCGGCGTCATGGCCACCCGCACCATCGAGAATGAGAAAGACCGCCGCATGACCATCATGCTCACCACCTTTGTACCCTGTGGTGCCAAGCTGCCCATTCTGGCGCTCATCGGTGCCATGATAGGCCAGACCGCCACGGTGGCCACCATCGCCTACTTCACAGGCTTCGGCTCGGTGATTCTGGGCGGCATGATGCTGCGCAAGATGCATATGTTTGCCGGTGGCTACAATCCCTTTGTAATGGAGATGCCCGCCTACCACATGCCGCAGGGGGCCAATATCAACTTGCGTGCCATGGAGCGCTGTAAATCCTTTGTGCAGAAAGCCGGCACCGTGATTTTCCTGGCCTCTGCCCTCATCTGGACACTTTCCAATTATAGCTGGAAGTTTGAATACCTGAACACGGCAGAAAATGAAGCAGCGGTGAATCAGAGTATGCTGGCCGAAACGGGCAACCTCTTTGCCCCGCTCTTCACCCCGCTGGGCTGGGGCGACTGGAAACCTGCCGTGGCTACAGTCACCGGGCTCATCGCCAAGGAGAACGTGGTAGGCACCCTGGGTGTGCTCTATGCAGCCCATGACACCGCTGAAACCAAGGCCGAAGAGGCCGCCGCAGAGGATGAGCTTCCCCGCAGCAGCGACCTGAGCAAGGCCAACGCCCTCAGCGCACTTACCATGGCACTCTGGCAGTGCGATGCCACCGCCCGCACCACCCGCGCCGCTGCACCGGCTGCAGAGGAAACGGAAGCGCCGGAAGCCGCACCCGCCGCTGAAGAAAACGGCGAAAAGAACCTGCTCGACCACATCAACTACGCCGTGGCGGTCCTCTTCCCCGAGGTGGAAGAAGACGATGAAAGCACCGGCGTGGCGGCAGATGTGAATGCCTCCGGCTCATTCTCTGCCCTCAGTGCGCTTTCCTTCATGCTCTTCAATATCCTGTGTGCCCCGTGCTTTGCAGCCTGCGGTGCCATCCGCCGCGAAATGAACAGCACACTCTGGACCTGGTTCGCCATCGGTTACATGACGCTCTGGGCCTACGCGGTGTCCTTCATGACCTACCAGATCGGGCTCTACTTCACCACAGGCACCATAGGCGGTGGCCAGATGCTCGCATGCCTGCTGGCAATCATGGTCATCATTCAGGTCGTGCGCCCGAATCCGCATAAGTCGAAGCAATAATCCCACACCTCACCATGGCAGACCTCGTCATCATACTGGTTCTCGTGGCGCTCGGCGCACTCGCGCTGCGCTCCTGCCTGCGCGGCAGGAAGAACGGAGGCTGCTCCGGTGGCTGCGGAAGCTGCAGTGGCCGCTGCCACAAGCACAACAGACAATCCTAACCCAACCTACCCGCCAAAAAAAATACAAGGAGTATTCCAACTCGAAAAACAAAACAACATGAAAAAAACGAACATCATCGCAATGGCACTGGTCGGGCTCGCCGCCCTGCCCGTAATTGCAGCAGACGACTCAAAGCCGACGGCAGGAGAACTTCTCCAGGGAATCAATATGTTCACCCCGGAGGAAGGAGACCCGGCCTACAAGATTACGGCCAATGAGAAATACGGCACCCAGTGGTACGTGGACGCAGCCTATGGCTACTGGCAGACGAACAAGGCTATGCCCGGCACCAACCTCCACAATAATTTCTTCCTCGTACACGCCGCGCTCAACCAGCGGCTCATCGAAAACAGCGTGACAGGCGGCACCTGGCTGCGCGCTGAGTTCTCCGGTTCCTGGGGGCTGGATAGACGCTCCGCAAAGACGGACTCCCTGTTCAGCGAAGGCTTCGGCAACGTATCCTATGTGCATACGGATATCTACGGCCCGGCAGATGCCGTGCTGCCCGAGGTGGCACTCATGCACTACTTCAACGGTGGTCAATCCTGCGTTATCGGTGGTGTGGTGAATCTCACCAACTATTTCGACTGCGTAAGCATCGCAAATGACTCCTTCTCCAGCTTCGTGAACTACTCGTTTGTGAATACCTCCATCGTGCCGCTCACCGATGCCAACCTCGGCGTGATTCTGCAGCAGGAGCTCAACGAGAGCAACTACCTCATGGGTGCCATCTCCCGCACCGATTCCACCTACCGCAGTAATCCCTTCAACTTCGGCGATGGTCACAGCTACATCGCGGTGGCGGAGTGGGGCCATATCTTTGCCGATGGCGATGCCACCTTCCGCCTCACGCCCTTCTACCAGAGCATCGATAACAAGGATGAAAGCAATGACCGCAACTGGGGTGTATCCGCCAGCATCGAATACGCCCTGTGCGATGCCTGCACCGTCTACGCCCGCACCGGTATCGCCCGCTACGACGAACTGGGCAACTCCGCCGAGCTGAGCCTGGGCACCCACCTGAAGCTCATCCCCAGCCGCGAAGACGACTTCCTCGGCATCTCGTACGGTGTCTTCAAGGGAGCCACCAACAACGATGAAACTCCCTCCTACATCGACGAGGAAACCGAAGAACCCGGGCACAAACACGAACAGGTTGTGGAAGTGATGTACAGCCTGCAGGTGAACGATTACTTCAAGATTGTCCCCCACTACCAGTTCATCAAGAACCCCGCCTACCGCAGCACCAGCCACGAAAGCCTCTGGGGCGTGCAGACGGTGTTCTCGTTCTGATGCGATAATTGTCGTGCTGTAAAAACGTGTATTGCAGCAAAAGCCCCGCCGGGAAGTCGTGTGCCCGGCGGGGCAATTTTTTTGAGGGACACGAAGTCCCACTCTCCGACAATTCTGTTTACCCCGCTGCATAAACGCGGGCTTTACCTGCGGCGAAATAAATGCTAGTATTTCCCGCATGAAGCGTTTCCTGGCTCTCACCATTGTCTCCCTGCTGCAACTTGCCACCACCGCCACGGCACAGTGGCCGGTGGAACGGAAGCAGCCATACGATGCCTGCAGCCCCACGGCTCCGCAGAAGGAGCCCGCCGCCACGCAGCTGAGCGTGTTCCCCACAGGAGAAGTGCGGCTCACCGCCGGGAAACTGCCGGCAATGGAAGCGCAGGAACTGCAGCTGAACGCCTGGCGTGGCGAGCGCTGCAGCGCTCAGCTGGCCATTCGTGCCAACGGCCCGGCCAGCCAGCTTTCTGTAAGCTGCAGCGGCTTGAGCAAGGAAGACAACCATATCCCCGTGCAGCTGGGCATGCTGCGCTACACCAAATCACACGGCACGCCCACAGCCGACATCATCGGCACCGAGCGCAGCTGCGACAACCCTGCGGGGGTGGACCGCGGCGTATGGGTGCAGATTGATGTGCCGCAGCAGGCCGAACCCGGGGTTTACCGGGGCATCATCGAAATTACCGCAGCGGGCGGGCTGAAAACTCAGCAGCAGGTGCAGCTCGAGGTGCAGCCAGGCACCATCCCCACGCCCAGCCAATGGGCCATGCACCTCGATTTATGGCAGCACCCGCAGGCCGTAGCCCGCTGGCACGATGTGGAGCCTTGGTCGGACGAGCACTTTGCCCTGCTCCGCCCCATCATGAAGCGTCTGGCCGATGCGGGGCAGAAATGCATCACCTGCACGGTGCTGGATGAAGCGTGGAACGGCCAGACTTATGATACTTTCCCGTCCATGGTGCGCTGGATTCGCGGGGTGGATGGCCGCATGCGCTACGACTACAGCATTCTGGACAAATGGGTACGTTTCATGCACGATGACATCGGCATCCGCGAGCAGATAAGCTGCTACACCATGATTCCCTGGCACCTCAGCGTGCAGTTCTTCGATGAAGCCACGGGGAAATACGACTCCATCAAGGCCACTCCCGGCACACGCGAGTACGAAGCGCTGTGGGCGCCGTTCCTCGAGGATTTCCACCGCCACATGCAGGAAATGGGCTGGGCAGGCAAGACCTGCATCGCCATCGATGAGCGCCCGGATGCCTATGTGCGCGCCGCCATGAAGCTGGTGCGGGAGAATGCACCGTGCTTCCGCGTCTCCATGGCAGTGGATAAGCCCTCCGATCTCACCCGCGAGGTCTACAACATCTCCCCCGTGATTACCCATGCAGGCTCTGCATTGGGAGAGCTGCTGAAAGAGCGCCGCGCCGCAGGTAAAATCACCACTTTCTATGTATGCCTGCACCCGAAGAAGCCGAACAGCTTCACCTTCTCGCCCCCGGCCGAGGCGGAGTGGCTCGGCCTCTTTGCCGCCGCCAACCATCTGGACGGCTTCCTGCGCTGGGCCTACAATTCGTGGAACCGTAATCCTTTCGAACACACCGATTTCGTGCACTGGCCCTCGGGCGATTGTTTCCTGGTCTACCCCGGCAACCGCAGCTCCATCCGCTTCGAGCGCCTGCGCGACGGCATCGAGGAGTATGAAAAAGTTCACCAGCTCCGCCAGCAGTCCGCCCGCTCAGCCGAAGCCTCCGCCATTGTCGAAGAGATGAATACCCGCCTTGCGGAAATCTTCACCGTAGCCCGCAGCAAGGGCAACGACCATGCACAGGATGTGCAGCGCGCCCGCGAAATCATCAACGAGACAGCGAAAAAGCTGAATTGACGATTGACAAATGACTATTGACAATTACGCGTTGGCATAATTAGCCACTCCTCGACAAATCGGCCATTGGCGAGCAGCCCCCGTCTCGGCGTAGCCCGAAGGGCGAAGCCGGAAGGCGAGCGGAATTCAGAGCCCACGAAAGTGGGCGACATAATCGTAGCGAGGGCCGTCAGGCCCTCGTTCGCAACAAAAATATGACCGAGCCCGCGTCTGCGGGCGGCATAATGCGAGGCCAAGAGGAATATCTCGGCAACGCAAATAACCGTTTATTCAATACCGATATACATTGAAATCGACACGGTTTCGTATTTCGACTCTTTATGCCGCCCGTTTCACGGGCTCCTATATTTCTTTGCTGTAATCGAGGGGTTACGCACGCCCCGCTGAAGCGGTGCGGCTCCACCCCATCGCTACGATTATACCGCCCTCCGGGCTCAAAATTTCGCGGTCTTGACGACCGCATGCGGCTCGCCAAACTCGGACTTTAGCGCGCTGAATAACTGGATACCCTCCAATTATGCCAACGCGTATGGACAATTAAAAAGTTCGGCGGGCAAATGCCCGCGGAATTTTCACACATTCAAAATCCAGATTTCTACATCCAACATTCCTAATACACGCGCGGGAGACGCGGGCCGAGGCCGGTGAAAATCTCCCACACGATGGTGCCGGCTTTCTCGGCCACCTCGCTCACGGGAATGTGCGATCCGAAGAGCTCCACCTCATCGCCCGATTTCACTTCGGGCAGATCGGTGACATCGGCCATAATCTGGTCCATGGTCACGCGGCCGAGCATGGGGCAATAGTGGCCGTTGATGTACACGCGGGCTCCCTTGTTGGAAATCTGGCGGTTCCAGCCGTCGGCATAGCCGATACCGATGGTAGCCACGCGGGTGGGGCGATTCGTGATATGCGTGCGGCCATAGGACACGCCGTGCCCCGCAGGCAGCTCTCGCACCAGCGTCACGCGGGCATGCAGGCTGAGCGTGGGCCGCAGCACGCCATCGTAGATGGAGGCCATGGGCGCCACACCATAGAGCAACAGGCCAGGGCGGGCCAGATTAGCCACAGGCACTTCATAGCCCAGTTCGCCTGCGCTTGCGGCAATATGGCGGTAGCGCAGGTCAAAATGCTGCTGCAGCGTGCTCACACAATCGCCGAAAAGCCCTATCTCGTCCTGGGTGAAGGGTACATCCTCATCAGCCGAGGGGAAATGCGACATGACTCCTTCAACCCGCAGGTTCGGCATTCCCTTGAGCTGCACGGCAGCCTCGCCCAGCTGACCGGGCAGGAAGCCCTCGCGCCCCATGCCGGTATCCACCGCCACATGCAGGGCAAACTCCTTGTTCTGCAGGGCAGCCAGACTCTGGAAATGAGCAGCTTCCTCCACCGTGGAAATGGTGCAGCACCAGTTATTCTGCACAATCTCCTCGCGCTCCTCGGGGAACGTGGGACCCAGAATGAACGGAGTCGTGCGCACCCCGGCGCGGAGCAGTCGGCGTGCCTCACCCACATTGGCCACGCCGAAGAAGGAAATACCGTGATTATCCAGCCGCCGCGCCACAGGCTCCAGCCCATGGCCATAGGCCCCGGCCTTCACCACCGGCATCAGTTCCGTATCCGGTAATGCCTGGCGGGCAATATCCAGATTGTGGGCAATGGCCTCAAGATTCACACAGGCCCAGGCGCGTGCAGGACTCTCACTACTCATGCCCCACACTCTACCACTTAGCCCCCGCGCTGTCAAGCGCCCCAGCTCACCAGGCATTCAATACGCTTGCCAGAACGGCAGAAAAATGCTAGATTGTGTCAGAGCTCATGGATTTCCCTATGTTTCGAAAAGTAATCATCGGCATCGCGCTGCTGGTGGGTATCATCCCCGGCCAGGCGCAGGAATCATTTGAAGGCATGGAGCTTGAGGAGGCCGTTGACATCGCGCAGGTGACCGCCGCCAGCCGCCAGGCTGCCGAGGCGGGAGACGCGGCGGCGCAGCATCATCTGGCGCGCTGCTATTTCACCGGAAGCGGGGTGCCCCAGTCAACCTCCAAGGGCATGTACTGGCTGAAAAAGGCCGCCGAACAGGGATATGCCGACGCCCAGTGCCACCTGGCCGAGCGCTATTTCACCGGCCAGGGAGTCGAACGCGACCCCAAGGAAGCCTGCAGCTGGTGGGTCAAGGCCGCCAAGCAGCATCATCTCGAAGCCATGTACCGCCTCGGCATGGCCCACCTGAGCGGCGAGGGGGTCAAGAAAAGCGATATTCTCGGCATCGCCTGGCTGGAGCGCACCGCTGCCGCCGGCCACACCGAGGCTCAGTGCAGCCTGGGCTTCTGCCGTCTGCAGGGCGTTGGGGGCACTCAGAACTTTGCCGAAGCCGCCACATTGTTCAACAAGGCTGCTGAAAAAGGCCACGCCAATGCCACCTTCTGGCTCGGCTTCTGCAAACTGCACGGCATCGGGGTGGAACGCAACGCGCAGGAAGCCATTGAGCTGCTCCGCCGTGCGGCAGACGGCCTGAGCGCCCCTGCAGCCGTGCAGCTGGGGCGTTGCTACGAGACCGGCAACGGGGTCGAGGCCAATGCCGACACCGCTTTCGACTGGTACTGGCAAGCCGCCCGCATGGAAAACAAGGAAGCCTGCTACCGACTCGGGCTCATGCTGCTGGAAGGCCGTGGCTGTAAACCGAACAGGGAGAAGGCCGCCAAGTGGTTCAAAATGGCCGCCGAGAAAAATCATGTCCGCGCTCAACGGAAGTTAGACGAAATGAATCAGAACAAATAACGCACCATGAAAACGCTTTCCCTTCTCCTGCTCAGCCTCGGGCTGCTCCCCTGCTCCGCCGATTTGCCCGCGCAAGCTCCAGCACCACAGGTGCAGGAGGCCTATTCCACTCAGGATGCCCTGAAGGATGCCACGGCCGCATACCACATTCTCAGCCACGTGAATCCGCTGTGTTGCCGTATAAAATACCCCAAGCTCAGGGATGATGATGAGTTGCCGGTTCCGGAGCAGATTCGCCAGATAACGCAGAAGATTCGTCCATACAGTGCCCGCCTGCGCCAGCTGCCCCCGGAGCAGCTGAAGCAGGTCTGCATGCTGACAGATGCCATTCTGTGGCAGAGCGACTGGATTGTCACGGATTACTGCTCTGAGGTAGTGCCCGATATCGCATTTGAATGGCTGGACAGGGGATTTGAGGAACTGAGAAACTGTGCAGGACTTGTCAAAGATAGATTGGACAGTCCCTCAGCAACATCAGAAGAAAAGGCAGCCTGGCGCGAGCTTCTGAAGGAGCTCGGTGGTGAAGCAGTCCTGGAGTTGCCGGACAAACTCCTGCAGGAGCGCTGGGCAAAGGATTACAAGACTGCACTCACCTTCTACAAAGAGTTCTGCGCGGCAACAACGAAGCAAAACGAGGCGGTGTGTCTCCGTAAGCTGGCAGAGCAGGCAGAGGTGCTGGAATATTTCCGCAAGGGCGGCGAAATGGAGCTGCTGAGGGTGAATGCACTGGTATCCGCATTCGAGGAAGCGCTGGACACCATGAGGGACGAAAGCCCCTTCCCCCGCCCCATCCTGCCGAAAAAGCGCCGCACCCCGGCGCGCATGCAGGCACTAGAGCCCTTTTTCACGGCCATACCGGCATTGAAGCCATTATTATTCGACACAAAATGAACCAGAACCATTAGTGTATCATGAAGACTCTTCTCCTCCTTCTGCTCAGTTTCGGTATTCTCCCCTGCTCCGCCGATTTGCCCGCGCAAGCCCCAGCTCCACAGGTGCAGGAAGCCTATTCTACTCAGCAGGCACTGGATGACGTTCTGTCCCTCTACCGGCTGTATTTCGCCGGAAAGAGCATCAATATTCACCTCTATGAGGGTGAAAACCTTCCCCACGGGCTGCAGCTGCTCACCAAGAGCATTCATCCCAAGTGCGAGAAGTTACGCCAGTTGTCCTCGGAGCAGCTGAGGCAGGTATGCATGCTGGCAGATGCCATTCTGTGGCAGAGTGCATGGATAGAGGATGAGCTGATGGTGGAACACGGCATTGATACAGACCGGGATGAAATGGATATCATCCACGGGTTTGAAAAACTCGCCGTTGAAGCAGAATGGCTGCGCTGCATAGAAAAATCACCGGAACGGGAAGCCCTGCTACGCGAATTCGGTGGGGAAGCCACCCTCGACCTCCCGGCAAGGCTTCTGCAGGAGCGCTGGGCAAAGGATTACAAGACTGCACTCACCTTCTACGAGGAATTCTGCGCCGCCGCCTGCGAGGCAGACGAAACCACAGCACTGAGCAAACTGCGCGAGCAGGCGGAGGTGCTGGCTTATTTCCAGAAGGGCGGAGAGCAGGAAATGCTCCGAGTCAACAGCCTGGCCCATACCTATATTAATTTCATGCTGTATGATGTAGGAGAGTTACCCTCCCCTGCGAGGAACCTCCTTACCCCTGCCCGCATGCAGGCACTGGAGCCCTTTTTCACGGCCATACCGGCATTGAAGCCATTATTATTCGATACAAAATGAAGCGAGGACTTGTTCTGGAAGGCGGAGCCATGCGCGGCATGTTCACCGCCGGTATCATGGATGTGATGATGGAGCACGGCATCACCTTCGATGGCATTGTGGGAGTCTCTGCCGGTGCAGCCTTCGGGGTGAATTACAAATCCGGTCAGATTGGCCGCGCCATCCGCTACAATGAACGCTTCTGCAATGACAAGCGCTATTGCAGCATCCGCAACCTCTTCCGCGATGGCAACCTGTACAGCAAGGATTTCTGCTACGGCGAGGTGCCGCTCGTGCATGACCCGTTTGATTTCGAGGCATATGAGGCCAACCCGATGGAGTTCCACATCGTCTGCACCGATATTGTCACCGGCAAACCGCACTACCATGTGTTCAAAGGCCGCGATGACCACGAGTTCGACTGGATCCGGGCCTCAGCCTCCATGCCTCTGGTATCGGAAATCGTCGAAATCGAAGGCAAGAAGCTGCTGGATGGCGGCATTTCCGATGCCATTCCGCTGCAGTATTTCGAGAGCATCGGCTACAAGCGCAACCTGGTCATCCTGACCCAGCATGCTGAGTACGACAAGAAGGAAAGCGTGGCCATGCCCTTCATCCGCCTCCTGTACCGCAAATATCCGGCGCTGATTCAGGCCATGGAGGTGCGCCACCTCATGTACAACGCCCAGCGGGACTATGTGAACCGCCAGGAAGCCGCCGGCAAGGCCCTGGTCATCCGCCCCACCGAGCCCCTGCCCGTCAAGCGGCTTACCAAAGACCCCGCCGTGCTCCGAGCCACCTACAACATCGGCCGCGCCACGGCAGAGAAACGGCTGGACGATATCCGCAACTACCTCGGCTAAGCCCATGTTCGAGCTCATCTGCATCATGGCTTTCATGTTCCTCTGGGCAGGCGTCGGTAAATCGGCAGGGAGCATATCTGTCGGAGAACGGGACTTTAGTCCCGATTCAACGCGCCATGATTTACGGGACTGAAGTCCCGTACTCCGAAAGCCCCGCAAACTGCTCGACAAACTCGTTTCCTGCGTTATCATTGACTTTTCCACCACCCCATGACATAATGCCGGGCATGACTACCTTACTTGCTGATACCAGTTACCTTTCGGAATCGCCCTATGGTCTGTGGGGTGTTGTCATGGTGATCTTTCTGCTGGCCATGCTGTGCTACAACGCCTGGCTGGATGATGCGGATGCCCGCCGCCGCGGATACTATGTGCTGGCAGCGGCCCTGGTGCTGGGGATTCTGATTCTGTTTGCCCTGCATGTGTGGCAGGTGGATCCCATGGAGCTTATCCGCACCCACTACTACCGCCGCGCCGGCTTGCTGCAACCCCGCTCCTCTTTCTCCCTCCTGCTATTTCTCTCACTCGGCTGGATTGCTGCCGCCTGGGGCATAGGATACGCGGTGGATAAACTCATCCACCGCCCGAAGGACGAGGAAGAAGAGGAAGAATAAACCCTGCCCCACCAGCTTCAGCGCACAGCGCGGCGGTACGCGTAGCAGCCGTACATCAGAAACAGTACGGCACCCGCAAGATTCACCAGGGCAGCCACCCAGAAGGCCGGGCCGAAGCCGAAGGCCTCGGAGAGCACACCACCGAGCAGCGTGCCGAGCCCCGCGCCGATATCCCATGAGACAAAGAGAGTCGAGTTCGCCGTGCCGCGTTCCTCCTTCGAGCACATGTTGATGAACATATTCTGCACGGCGGGGAAGAAATGCCCATTGCCCAGGCCGCAGATGAGGGCGGAAACATACAGGGCCCACTCGGCGTGCACTCCCGCAAAAAGCATATACCCCACCAGTCCCAGGCTCGTGCCTACCACGGCATTCTGCACTATCTTGCCCTGCCGCAGGGTTCGGCTGCCGATGAGGCGCGAGGTGATGAGCCCCACGGAGAACAGCAGGAAGAACAGGCCCATGCCGTGCGTGATGCCCAGTTCCTGAATGCTGTACAGCGCCACATAGGTGGAGATGACACCATACGCAAAGGCAAAGCACACTGTGGAAAGCCCCTGGCTCCACCCCTTCCAGAGCAACAGCCCGCGGAAACTGAAGGGCTTGCGAGGCAGCGGACGAGGACGCCGCGGCAGGCGGGTCGAGTTAGTGACCAGCAGCCCCGCCAGGGCCAGCACCACCGCCAGCCACATGAGCGCATCGAAATCCGCCCACGCGCCGTAGATGGCCAGCCCCACGCTGGGCGCCAGAGCCGAGGCCACATTATTGCTCAGGCCGTAGTAACCGATACCCTCGGCGCGGCGGCTGAAGGGTAGCGAATCCACCGCCACGGTGCTGTTAGCCACCGTAGTAGCGCCGAAAGGCGCGCCATGCAGCGTGCGCAGCACGGCAAAAGCCAGCAGGCTGCCCGCCAGCAGATAAGCGCCTGTGCACACCGTGAACAGCAGGTAACTCACCACCAGCACCACCATGCGCGGAAAACTATCCACCAGATACCCGCTCACAAAGCGCGCCAGCACCGCGGTGATGCTGTACCCCGCCATCACCCAGCCGATGGTGTCCTTATCCGCCCCGAACTCGCTGCTCAGATACACCGGAAAAAGCGGTGTCATGAGCATGAAGGAGAAGAAAAGCAGGAAATTCGCCACCCAGGCGCGGGTATAGTTCGCCGTCCACAATCGCGAAATCGGCAGGTCTTGAATGCGGGCATCCATGGTCGTCTTCATTTATACGCTCCTCCTTTCCCCAGGTCAATCACCAAGTCAGCAATCGTTACCTAGAATCATTTTAATCTACAGTTGCAGTATATACAAGAGAGGTCGGATTTTGTTCAAACAAAACCCACATTCCGCATGCAAAATTCGTGGCGCCGCCCGTCAGTAGCGCTGCACGGCAGGCTGATTGTTGCGCTCAGCCCATTCACAATACACCCCGTAGCTGTATTTCCAGACCATCGCGGCCATAATACCCAGCAGGATAAGCAGACACAGGCTGCGGGCTCGCAGACAGAAACGGTCGCCCACCTCGCCCCGTAAGGCAAAATAGGCAACCAGGCCCACCAGAAATGAGGGCAAAGTAATCAGCGGTGCAAGGAATACCACCCCTATGCCCACTCCATCATTCAAACGGGCCAGAGTTGCAGCATTAAATGCAAAAAACCAGGCGCCACCGACCTGAAGCGCAAACCAGGAGACGATTCGGTGGATGGCATTTTCCTTATCCCCGGGCAGATACAAGACAGAGCACAAGCCAAAACCGAAATACAGACAGTTCAGCATAATCTCCCCGCAAGGCTTTACGACAAAGTGGCTATGATGCAGCACGTACAACCATAGCTGATAGATAGCACCACCCACCAACCACACGCCCACCATGGCACAGGGGCACAGTATCGTCACCCAGCGCAGAGCCTTTTGATTGACCTCAGTGTTACCCGGAACTTCCTGCATACCCGGAGTCTACCACACGGGCTGAAGCATGTCAATGATATGGCGAGCGAATGTTGAACGTGCGGAGCTGTTTCAGATTTGCCGGTAGATATCAGCTCCGGAACCAGCTAACGTGATTAAAGGGCAAAGATTGCGCATTGGCATAATTAAGCAGCAGAGAAAAATGCGAGTTTGGCGAGCCAAAGGTGAGCGGAATTTTGAGCTCACAAAGTGGGCGAAAGATAGTAGGCCGGGGTAAGAGCGCGTCAGCGCTCGCAGCTCCGGCTGGCACATAAAAAATAATCAGAGCCCACGGAGTGGGTGACAGAGCTGTGGCCTAACGCATTACCTTTGTTCTGTCACCCGTTCCTCGGGCTCCGTTCAACTTTTTGTTATTGCAGGGGCTGCGCCCGCTAAAGCGGGCTGACCCCTGCCTTTCATCTTTCGCCCACTCCGTGGGCTCAAAATTCCACTCGCCATGCGGGTCACACCCCAACGATTTGAGCGCCCCATCGCCTTTCTACTGGGCTTGCTCATCATCCTCGTCGTTCTGTGCTTCCGCCTTCGACAGCTTTACCTTTTCCGGCGACAATCAAGAAAACCGAATAATTCCTGATGCTTCGGGAAGGGGGAATATCAGAATGAGTTTTGGTCAGGCATCTATTATCAACATTTCTGCGACTTGGAGGAAATAATCCTTACTCCACAATTGCAGATGCTCGGGGCGTCGCATGAAGGGGCGAACGTCATCTGCTGCGGCAGTAAAGTTCACGCTCTCTATTTTCCGGTGCAACGATAACATGAAAGCCGCCTCATTCAGGCTGCCTCCAGGAGCGGATTCAAACTGATACGCACGCTCGCAGAAATGGGAAAAATCTAATTTCACTCTTTTGCGAACATACCACTCAAAGTCATACCAATCGCGACCCTTAACCCGGTTTTTCCATGCGCGATACAGAAGAGCATGCATTTTCCCCGCAAAAAGGCAAGGTAATGTAAAACAACGCGAATAAAAGGGACGGGGGAGAAGCAACAGCCTGTTCTCTGTTTCAAATTGCAAGGGAGGTTTAGTATCAACCTCGAGCTTGATGTTCACCAGACGCCCGCGCTCCAGTGACAAATTGAACTGCGCTGTATCACTCTTGAGGAATGCAGAATGTATGGCGCTCTCCTTGCTCTTTTTCTTGAGTGCAATGCTCACTCGCTGCCCCATGGAGGCAAACTCTTCTTCTATGGCTGCAAAATGGGGAGTGAAATCAAAATCCGGATTCTCCTGAAGAAGCGAAAAATCCATATCTTCGGAAAAGCGGTCCAGGCCGTGAAAAATACGTAGACAAGTTCCTCCGTAGAAGGCAGCCTTATCAAAAAAACCTGAGCGGGAAAGGCCGCATAG
Source organism: Akkermansia sp. (assembly GCA_045125705.1). Lineage (GTDB taxonomy): Bacteria > Verrucomicrobiota > Verrucomicrobiia > Verrucomicrobiales > Akkermansiaceae > Akkermansia. Next base: position 32,700 of record JBGVNQ010000033.1, read on the forward strand.
TGCGACCTGCTGCATTACCTCGCGGATAGCATTCAACTTATCTTCCACAGTGCGGCATTCGTATGCCGCAATCATTTCATCAAAGACATTCATGGCGCAGGAATCGTTCCAGGTTCAGGAGGTCATTCTTCTTCTTCGTCGTAAGCTCAGCCAACGCGTGAACAAGATTCGCATCCCAGGCAGCCACAGCATCCATGTCTACCCGGAGATAGCATTCCAGATACTCACGAACTGCCTTGACAGATTGCAAACGCAGACGGGAAGTTGCAAGAATCAGGTCACAAATTGCCTTTTCCGGGCGGGCAACAAGATAAGCCATGCCATCCGAGGTGCGGTTGATAGTCACACCCTCGGGATAATACTCACGAGGCACACATATATATTCGTAGTGCCCGGTGGCATTGTCGAAGGATCTGCTCCGCGCAAGACAGGAGGAGCGCACAGCATACACTCGCTCAGGAATGATACCGCAAGCTGATAGCACAGTCTCATACGACACGTAGGATGGAGCAAGCAGACGATTTGCAATCACCTCACGGGAATACGACTCAGGACTGCAAAGGTAGAGATTGCGTCGCAACGATATGATTTCTCCTCGCCTCTGGTGCAAGGCTACACGCGACATAGGGGCGCGGTACTCATGCAGCGCCAAATTCAGCTCACTGCTCGTGACCGGCACACTTCCAAAATGCTTTTCGAGTGTAGTTGGCATACTTCCTCCTTTCTACACCCACAAATTAGCAAATTTTGCAGGGATAATCAAGTTTTTCTTCATTTTCCCTGCAAAATTTGCTAAGTTTCAGCATTTCATCTTCTCTCGAAAGCGCTGCAGGAGCAGCTCGCCGTATTCGGTGTAATCCATGTGGTCGGCATAGTGGGTGCGGTATTCGTCATGCTCCCAGGGGAGGAAGGAGTCTCGCGACGTATCATCATCTTCCACACATTGGACATTGAGAAAATCCTCCAGGCAGATGCGCTGCTCTTCGGTGAGATACAGCATCCGGTTGCGGGTGTAGATTTCCGGGTCGTTGGTCAGCCCACTGCCGGGGTATATCTCCAACAGCCCCTGCAGGTCAGCTATCATGAAACGGGGAAGCAGGAACTTATATGCGTGCGGCCCGACATAGCACAGCGCACAGGAACAGGAAACAAGCAAGTCATCGGGGATACGCTGCCAATCATCCCTCTCCTCCAGCGGAGCCAGAAGCGCCTGCGCCTCCGGGCTCATGTAGTCATCCTCCGCCTCACCTCCCAGCAGCACACGCACTTCGCGGTAGCATGTCACCCCTGCAAAAGCACGTCTGATTCGCTCCACCAGCTCCTCGCGGAGCGGCGTCATCTCGACAGGTTCCGGCTTATAGGCAGCACGCCATTCCGCCTGACTCCGCAGAAACTCTTCCGCTTCCTCCACAGCCGACTGACTAAACATCTCCAACAAAGAAGCAGACCGCTGAGGCTTAGTTCTTTTATTATTTTTAGACACCTTCTTTATACAAGGTTAAATACTTTATCGAAATACCGTTTCACCAGCATGGCGCCATACTCGCGGTAAGACATTTTATCGGCAAATTGCGCATCGTATTCATCGAGTTCCCAAGGAAGGAAAGCATTGCGACCATGGCAGGCCAGCTCCTCCTCATCCACACGGTCGAGATTCAGGAAATCGCTCAGGCATTGCTGCTGCGCAGGAGTCAGCAACTTCATCTGCTCCCGCATGTGGGTGACGAATTTGCCATTCGGTTTTTCACCGAAATAAACCTCCACTACCCCATGCAAAGCCCCCAGCATGAATCGCGGAATAAGGAAGCGATACGCCTCCGGGCCGACATAGCACAAGGCAAAGGAACAGGATGCGAGCAGGTCATCAGGAATGGCGTGCCAGTCATCGCGTTCCTCCTGCCGGGCCAGTACGGCTTGCGCTTCCTTGCTCACATAATCATCCTCTGCTTCCCCACCCAGCAGCAAGCGACCCTCGTGGTGGCATGTCACCCCGGCAAAGGCGGCTTCAATCTCCTCAGCCAGTCTTGATTTCAGGGGTGTCAGCTCATCTCTGGTGGGAGCAAGAGCTCGGCGGCGCTTCTCCACCTCAGCGAGAAACGCCGCAGCTTCAGCTTTTGCCTCGGGACTGGCCACAATCTTTTCAAGCCCGAATCTGCGCACGTTCTTCTTCTCACCCTTCTTTGCCATGTGAGCAGTATGGCATTCAGACCAGCCGATGTCAAGTACCCTGTTATTCAGCGCTATAGTTCCAAGATTAGCGAGCCGCAGGCGAGCGGAACTCGGAACCCGCTTTAGCGGGTGATAGCCAGTAGCCCCAGGTGGAGCCGCGTTAGCGGCGGAACCTGGGGTTAGTATAAAAAAATTATCGGAGCCCCGAACGTAGTGAGTGGGCGGCAGTCTACGAAAGCCGTACTCTTTGGTTCCAGACGTTGATTTTTTTAGCATCCCACTTTACTAATCTGCCACCCACTCACGTTGTTCGGGGTTCCGTTCATTATTTTTCTTGGTACCCAGAGCTGACGCTCTGGGCTAATGAACGTGCCGCCCTGCCGGGCTCTGAATATCCTGCCGGAAATCTCAGGACTCATTCATCTGCGCTCTGGCTGTGCGCTTCTTAATCACCAGGATGGTGATAAACAGCGCTGCCAGAGCAAGCGGGAACACGATGAACCAGTTGTGCACAAAGCCGGCCAGCAGGAAGGCGGTAAAGGACACAGCCGAGACCGTCAGCACATACGGCAGCTGGGTCGACACGTGGCTCAGGTGGTCGCACTGCGCACCGGCACTGGACATGATGGTCGTATCGGAAATGGGGGAGCAGTGGTCACCTGCCACAGCACCGGCAAGGCAGGCAGACATACCAATGAACATGAGCGGGCTGCTCGGGTCGAAGGTGCTCACCACAATCGGGATGAGAATACCGAAGGTGGCCCAGGAGGTACCCGTGGAGAAGGCCAGAATGGCGGCCACCACGAAAATCACAGCCGGCAGGAAGTTCACCAGTCCCGCAGCGGAATGCTCCATGTGGAAAGCGATGAACTCGCGGGCCTCCAGCGCAGAGGTCACATTCTTGAGCGCTGTGGCCAGTGTCAGGATGAGGATGGCAGGCACCATGGCGATGAAGCCCTCGGGAATGCAGCGCATGGCCGCGCGGAAGCTCAGCACGCCACGGACGCGGTAGAATACCACAGCCAGCACCAGCGCAATGATAGCGCCCCAGGGAAGCCCCACCGTGGCATCGGTGGCACTCAGCGCATCAGCAAAGGACTTGCCTTCGAAAATACCGCCCACATACACCAGCGCAAAGGTCTCCAGCGCAATGAGCATGATTACCGGCACCACCAGGTCGGCCAGCTTGCCGCGGTACGGGCCTTTCTCCTCCAGCTCCTGCATGACCTGCTCGGGAATCACCGTGTGCACATCGCCATGGCGGATGGCGTTGCGCTCAAAGCGCACCATGGGGCCGTAGTCGAAGCGCATCAGAATCAGCATGACGACGAAGCAGAGCGCCAGCAGCGAATAAAAATTATACGGAATCGCCTGAATGAAGAGCTCCAGCCCATTATAGCCCGTACCCTCGGCATACTGGGAAACCGCTGCAGCCCAGCTCGAAATGGGGGCAATCATGCACACAGGGGCTGCCGTGGCATCGATGATGAAGGCCAGCTTGGCGCGCGAAACACGCTTGGTATCCGTCACTGGGCGCATCACGCTGCCCACGGCAAGGCAGTTGAAATAGTCATCGATGAAAATCAGCACACCGAGGAAGAAGGTGGCAAGCTGGCTGCCGATGCGGGTCTTGATATGAGCCTGCGCCCACAGACCGAAGGCCCGTGCAGCACCCGTCTTGTTAATCATGCAGACGAAGGCACCCAGAATCACCAGGAAAATGAAGACGCCCGTGGTGGCCTTCATGCCCTCGATGAGCCCCGTGTTCACCACAAAGTCCACCGTGTCCAGCAATGAGAACTGGGTCACAAAACAGGCACCCAGCACCACACCCGCAAACAGAGCAGAATAAACTTCCTTGAAAATCAGAGCCAGCACAATGGCGAACAAGGCCGGCACCAGCGACCACATCGTGCCACAGAAAGGAGATTTTGCCACTGCCTCAGCCGCCTCGGCAGCCGGAGCATCAGTGGAACCAAAGCTCTGCATGGCAAATACAGCCACCACCAGCAGAAGCAGAAGGATGAGTTTCTTCGTTAAGTTTCGCATCACAGGTTCAGTACGTTGCGCGAGCAACTTACCACAAAAGCCGTGCAGTGTCAATATATTTGAATACGGAGATATAACGCCGTGGGCTGTTTCAGATTTGCTGGTGGATATCAGCACCAGAACCAGCTAACGTGATTAAAGGGCAAAGATTACGCATTAGTATCATTAAGCAGTAGAGACAAAGTCCGAGATTCTCGAGCCGTTTGCAAAGCGTCAGTGGAGCGGAATTTTGAGCCCGAAGGGCGGTACTTTTAGTAGCCCAGGGCGTCAGCCCTGGGATTATATAGAAAAAACATCAGAACCCCGAGCGGAGCGAGAGGGTGGCAGTCCACGAAAGACCTACCCTTTAGTTCTAACCGTTGATTTTATCAACATCCCGCCTTACTAATCTGCCACCCACTCACGTTGTTCGGGGTTCCGTTCATTATTATTCTTGATACCCAAGGCTTACACCTTGGGCTACTGAACGTGACGCCCTTTCGGGCTTTGAATTCCACTCGCCTATGGCTCGCCAACGCTTAATTTATTGCGTGGACCAGCAAATCTGAAACTGCCCCTGACGCAGCAGTTCGCCCCCTCTCTGCTCGGGCTTACGATTCGGCTAGTTCCGCAACCTGTTCCAGCAAAGGGACCAGCGCGAAAGTCCGATTTTTCTTATAAAAACTCCTCTTCCTGAGACGCGTCAACTCGGGAAGGACGGAATCGCGGACATTGTCCGGAATATCGGCGCTGCGCAGCACCTCGAGCAGCAGTTCTGCGGCGCGGTCAAAGTCGCGGTTAAAACAGAAAAAAGCCGTGGTATAGTAGTTCCAATCGTAATCCTCCACCAGATTCCGAAAAAAAGCCAGCGCCACGTAAACCACTCCGGCGCCATTGCCATGCCGGAACTCCTGCTCCACCTCATCCAGCAACATCGGCATAGGCAAGGGCTTTTCCATAGCCTCTTTGTTCCGGCGGAATGCGCGACTTGTGGTGCGTACTAATGTTCTATTGAACACATCATTGACCAGGTTCTCATAGTACGCGGCATCCCTCTCTTGAGGTAATGTATACTTCCGCTTCAGCCAGCTTCGCAACTCACCCCCGAACTCCTCATTCTCCCGCCCCTGGGTCAGGACAAACGAAGACAAATCCTCCTGCGGAACCCGCTTCAGAAGCAGTTCCACCTCACGCATCGCATTCTCTTCCTGATTCATAACTGCAAGTTCTGTTTATTATTGAAGTCCAGCCTCACCTGTAAGGATATCACGCCGCTTCTTCACCGTCAATTCAGGAAACCGGTGGGTCTAAATACGTTTCGGCAGCTACTGCGCATTCATTAGCACATCTATACGCGTAACCCCACTGAGACAACAATATATTCGATTCCAAATCGGCAATGTTGTACAAGTGCTGCAACTCATTAAACGTTTCCTCTAAATTGCGTCGAGCTGATACCCAACCTCCACCATCGGTAAACCAAACAAACTCTACACCAGAGATTTTCTTGGCTTCTTGGGCAATAAGTTTATAACTACGGGCAGTTTCGTTGAGTTTGGAACCTCCCGACGTGTAGAAGTTAGTCTCTATCAAGTAAATAGTGTCACCTTGGTCTACAACAAAATCCCAACGTTTCGTGCTGGTTCCCTCCCCCGAAAGAGCTCCAAGGTTAAGATTCCATTTTTTCTCGACCTCATGAAGATACATCTCCTTGTAGTAAGTATACCCGCCGCGTATCAGGTATGATTCCACCAAATCCTCCATCTGGTGACCGCCACGATTCTTGCGACCGTTACTATCAAGACCGACCTCTACACCTGTAACATAATCCTTTAGGTTGCTGATGATATGCTTGCTGATAAGGTCAAACAATCCTGTCTTTTCCATGAAATCAGCATACTGTTCCGGTGTGCACGCCTGCGGATTAGTAAAGTCATACCACATAGCCACCTCATCATCCTGGGCATAGATTTCCATCTGCCGACATGCAAGTAGAATAGGTACACACTTGACCGTTTTCGGATAGTCCTGAAGTAATTTCAAAAACTCCTCGCGTATATTTTCCACGCCTATGAGCGAATTGAGAATATTCAACTCAACACGTACAGAATCCACATTCTCGTACACTTTCTTGAAATCAACGTAATATGAAAAACCGTTGATGCTACTTCTCATAGTTGAAAGCCATTGTGCAAAATCCCGCTTCATGCTGGTAGTATAGCTCACCAGATGTTCTTATGCAAACTCTATTAATGTACAATCGGAACACAATGGCAAAAAATTCATTCAGGGCACGCCAAAGGCTTGATTGTGGCTTTCTTTCTGGTAAACTGCTCTTACTAGCGTGCTTCATCGTAGCGACAAGAGATAATATATGCCTAACGCCAAGCCATTCATCAAATGGGTAGGAGGTAAGGGGCAGTTGATTAGCCAACTGAACTCTTTGCTTCCCCATGATTTCCAGAAATGGGACGATGTTACCTACATTGAACCCTTTGTAGGCGGCGGAGCTATGCTCTTTCATTTGCTGAGCCACTACCCCAATATCAAACACGCGGTCATCAATGACATCAACAAGGACTTAACCACGTGCTACGAGATAGTACGCGACAAACCACAAGAGTTGATTCGCGCGCTACAAGACATCCAGACAGAATACGATAGTCTGCTCAAAGATACCTTCCGCCAGGAATTTTACTACCGCATGCGCGAACGATTCAACACAAAAGCGCTAGATGCACTAGAAAACACAGTGCTGTTCTTCTTCCTGAACCGGACATGCTTTAACGGCCTGTACCGAGTCAACAAGAAGGGCGGGTTCAACGTACCTTTCGGCAAATATGAAAGCCCCTCATTTTGCAATGAAGAAGTCATCTACGCAGATAGCCAGTTGTTGCAAAATGTGGAAATCCTGAATGGTGATTTTGAGGAAACATTTCACAAAATCAGCGGCAAAACACTTTTCTACTTCGACCCACCCTATCGGCCCCTGAGCAATACCTCCAGCTTCAATAATTACAGCAAAGAGGACTTCAACGACGAAGCGCAAATCCGTCTAAAACAATTCTGTGACCGAATACACCAGGCAGGCGCGCATTTCATGCTGAGCAATTCAGATGGACGAGGTAAAGATGTTCATGATACCTTTTTCGATGACTTATACTCCGCATACAGTATCGAAAGAGTATGGGCATCACGGTGCATTAATTCCAATGTATCAAAACGCGGCAAATTAACTGAAATTTTAGTCAGCAACTTCAAATTTCCTACAGTCTGTCTTCCCCTGTAAAAAAACATAACCATCATATCCTCGAATATGGACGCGTTGTATAATTTTTGTTCAAAAATACGGGGCTGTATTCAAGTTGAAGGAGCCTTTACGATTAGCCAGGCACGTGAAGTAATTACAAATATCAATGCGTATTTGTACACAAACTATCCGGGTATCGGATATACAACCGAACTGGGAAGAGAATTCGAATTTCTTTCGGACTTTCACAAATTCTGGAAAGAGCATCACCGAGAAATTCTTGATTGCACAATCAATGAAAAGAAATGCGCTGAAGTAGCTGATATCCTACACAGCATATACCAGCAAACAAACGGCTCAGCGTTCCGCGAGATTTACGATTCTCACGGTCTAGGTAAGGAAGAGATTTGCCGTGTGCGATTTTTAACAGCTAATCAAGATTTCCGAGGTTCTCTTGACTTTGCAAAACTTGCAGAGATTTATATCTCAGACAATTCTATATTTGATGAACAAATCATATTCTCCGAACCTGCGGATTTCATCAAGAAGCTTGGGCTGACCAACCAATCCCAAAATGACAAGAGGAACAATTACGCAAAACGAATTTCTCAATTCCTGATTGAGAAAAATTGTTCCCCCCATGAGCTTATCAAGGTATATCATAATGATATCTTTGCATTAAGAGAAGACCTCATTGCTTATGAAGGAGCCGGATACGGCAACAAGAAGACAGACATGTTCCTTCGGGACATGATTCTTCACAAGGTCTGGGAAAATGTGAGTGGTTTTGAAAAGATTGACGTCGCAAGTGATGTTAATACCATCAAGGTCGCACTTCGCACAGGCATTCTGGAATCCAAAATCCCTCTTGTCTCTAGTTTCCTGGATATCTTCTGCTATCAATACGGGTATGTAGAACACATGAATGCCCTTGCCTGGCGAAAAGTCTGGGAATTATGGTGGGAAAAGTATCCAAGCGAATGCATCGAAAGCCCCTGCTTAATTGACTACTTTGTATACAATGTCATCGGCAAGCAATTCTGCAGAGAAATACTGTGTGAATTCGAGTGTCTGACACATGGGCACCGTTTTAAATGGCATTCCGGACTCAACAAGACATGCCAAATTTGTTTTAATTCAGAGAGGAAGAGAAACGAAGCCAAGTTAGTGAGGAAACTCATGCCCTGTGAAGATCCGGAAGGTCATATTGCGATTACTAAAACAAAATATGTCCTTTCCCTTCCTGCCGAGCAAAAAATTACGAAATGTCCATTTATCAAGGTATGCAACACTAACAAGCATTTGCAACCGCCTAAGTCTATTAGCATCCTGGGACAAACAGGCTGGACAACAGCGTATACGAATGCTGAACATGGAGGGGGAGGCCTGATGTCCTAAACGAATTCTGCTCATGCCCGATTACTACTTCAAATCAGCAAATCGCGATTTCACCTTATCTCACGGCGATTGTACCAAATTGCTGCAAGAGTTTGATTTCAAGTTTGATTGTATCTTTGCCGATCCTCCTTATTTCCTGAGCAATGGCGGAATCAGCTGCCAATCAGGCAAGGTTGTCTGTGTGGATAAGGGCGAATGGGACAAAGCAGATTCGCCTGAATACATTGACGATTTCAATACAAAGTGGCTCTCCCTTTGTCGCGAAAAACTGGCGGACAATGGAACAATCTGGGTATCGGGAACCTATCACAACATTTTCAGCATAGCCAACACTCTGAATCAATTAGGATTCAAGATTCTGAATGTTATTACGTGGGTGAAGACCAATCCTCCACCGAACATTTCATGCCGTTTTTTCACTTATTCGTCTGAGTTCGTTATCTGGGCTCGAAAACATCCGAAGAAGCCCCATTATTTCAACTACGAGCTGATGCGGAAACTGAACGGGTACAAGCAGATGCCAGATGTGTGGCACCTGCCTGCCATTGCGCGATGGGAGAAATCATGCGGTAAACACCCCACACAGAAACCGCTCTCCCTGCTCTCTCGCATCATTCTGGCATCAACCTCGGAAAACTCATGGATTCTCGATCCTTTCTGCGGAAGCGGAACTACGGGTATAGCAGCCAGTCTGCTTAACCGACGATTCCTTGGTATCGACAACGAGTTAGAGTTTCTCGAAATGGCGAAAGCCAGAAGATTAGAACTGGAGAACCCCGAGATACGAAAAACATACTCGTCCAAAATCAAGGATATTGCGCTGTTAGCCAAAGAAAATACAGAGAAATAATTTTATACCCCAGGAGCAAAACATTTTGCAAAGCGCCTAAAGCCTTCCTCATCCCACAGAAAGCATTCCGGTATAACTGGCAATTCCAAACTCATATGATTCGGGCATACATCGCCCTGCATTGTATTCAATTGAGCATGCAAGGCTGATGAATCATCAAAGCTCTCTCCATCTATGATGTGCAATTTACCAGGATGCTCCCAGCAGGGTTCAAAGCAATATTCGTCAATGCGATAAGCAGCGGCATCCTCTCCCATGTGGTCAGCCAGAACATCAAATGCGCAGTATTGCCCCTCGCGAATATCCTGGCAAAATTCAAAAGGTCCATCAGGTTCTTCCTGATACACTCGCTCAATGGATAAGCGTTCGCCGTCCTTGTACAGAGCCAGCATCATGTGGCGGCATCCGTTCTCATCCATGCCGCATTCAAAGTTTTTCAAGCAATAATGGTAATTCATAATTCCCCCCTTTTCAGACATTTTGTATCACCTTAATCCATTTTTATGGATTTCTCGGAAGAATATAACCCAGTTTTCGAGATTCGTCAATCTTTATATTTCTCTTCTGGCAGATTTTATCATCCATCAATATGGATTTTCTCTTGCTTCCGTCCATCATAATGGATAGAATCTCCCCATGCCGACATTGGAAGGAATCATCGAGTGGCAGAAGGCTCACGGAATCAGCCGACGGGATCTGGCAGACATGTTACACGTGAACTACAAGGCACTCTGCCCGGTTTTGGCTGGCACCAAGCCGCTGACACCGCGTCTGGCTGCCCGAATCGCCGATTTGATGGAACGGCACAATAAAGGTCTCACAGTCACCCTTCCCCACGAGTATGAGCCTCTGCTCACCACTTGGGCAGCCACTGCAAATATCACCATCGATGAACTGGTAACGCAATTGCTGGCTGATGCACTGAAAATCAAGCGAGACTAGTCCGTAAATCCTGTACAGACCAAAGGCGGACAATGCATGAGGAGGCTAAAAACAATGCGTTGTCTTCTGTGAATGGTACTGTATTTCCCGCACTCAAAAATCCATGGATACAGTGGTCGAAATCGCTAATCACCTGGTATCTATACGATGCATGAATGAGGTCACACAAGGAAGACGTGACGGATTTATCACATGAACGGTGACAGATGAAAACTTTTGCTTGCATAGATGTGGACACGAGGTAAGGCTAGTTGAGAATACCAATTTTGGGTCTCCCGCCGCGTCATGTGAAAACTATATTCCTTTAACATTGATTGTCAATGCCAATTTACAAAAACCCAAGAAACTTTTCGGGTATGGCAGCACAAAAACCCAAGGGACTTTTCGGGCATGGTTGCACAAAAACCCAAGGGACTTTTTGTCGCAGTTGGGTTATCAGTCGGGCGGATTCCTCAATGAAAACACGCCTGGGGCGTGGATGAAATACCGCCGCGTGGGCGGCGGTGTGAAATCCGGCGGGGCCGGGTGAAATCGCGGCCAAAGGCGGCGCGGTGAAATCATCTGCCCTGCGGGCAAATGGTGAGCGGCGGGTTCCTTTGTAAGGAAACCGCCGCGTTGGGGTAGTTGGGGCGTGTTTTGAGTAAATTTCTCAGA
>JBGVNQ010000034.1:0-19165 GCA_045125705.1 Akkermansia sp.
GTTTGTGGGCCTCTACGACCCCCACAACGTACCCGAGCCTCGCTCGGGTATTTCGTGCAGGCGCGACGCGACTGCATTTCATCCCGGCGTATGCCGGGATTTCGTACACGCGCAGCGTGGATTTCATTGAGCCGCGAACGCGGCGACTGGTTACCGCTGCATTAGCAGCGGTACTGCCGATGTAGAGCACGGTTATTTCATTGCATCTCCTTGGGAAAATAAAATCCCGTTTTCAATGCTTTACATAACCCAATGAATGGTCAGATGACAATCCCGGCAGTAAGGGAGTTCCGCTGCTAATGCAGCGGAAACCAGTCGCTACGCTCAATGAAATACACGGGCAAGCCCGTGATGAAATCCGCCCTGTGGGCGTATGAAAGCGCGGCTGTCGCCGCACATGAAATACCGCCTGCCGGCGGTACGAAAGCGGCACGTTGTGCCGCATACTCTGCTCGCCAATTCCCGATTCCTCGAGGAGTGGCTAATTATGCCAACGCGTTTTTTCCTTGAAAGAAGAAGGCAATTTCTATAGTATACATTCCGTATGAACCTGCTTAAAAGTATGACGGCAGTGATAGCAATGACCGGAGCCATGGCTTTTGGTCAGGCTGCGTATGAGCCGCATCCTGACTGGGAGAATCCGCAGAACCTTTCCCAGGGTCGGGAAGAAGCCCGCGCATTCTATGTGCCGTTTGCCAACCGAGATGAAGCTTTGAAAGGGCACCGCAAGGACTCTTCGCTGGTGCGCTGCCTGAACGGCAACTGGAAATTCCACTGGTCTCCCAGCCCGGACTCCCGCCCGCTCGATTTCTACAAACCCGAGACCGATGTCAGCAACTGGGCCGAGATTGATGTACCCAGCAACTGGCAGATGCGCGGCTACGGCACCCCCATCTACAGCAACCAGCGCTACACCTTCGTGCGCGACTGGCCCCGCGTGATGACCAAGCCCCGCAACAAGGACGAGGAAAAATACACCACCCCCGCCACCGAGCCCAACGCCGTGGGCAGCTACCGCCGCGATGTGGAACTGCCGGCCGACTGGAACGGCCGCGAGGTATTCATCCGTTTCGATGGTGTGGACTCCTTCTTCTACCTCTGGGTGAACGGCCACAAGGTCGGCTTCTCGAAGGACAGCCGCACCGCCGCCGTTTTCGACATCACCAAGTACGTAAAGCCCGGCAAGAACGTCATCGCCGCCGAGGTCTACCGCTACAGCGACGGTTCCTACCTGGAATGCCAGGACATGTGGCGACTCTCCGGTATCTTCCGCGATGTGTACCTGTATTCCACCCCCAAGGTGCAGATCCGCGACTTCTTTGTGCACACCGATTTCGAAGGTGAGCCCGGCAAGAAGGACTACAGCCTGAGCAACCTCAGCATCGAAGTGAACGTGGATAACCGCAGCGAAGCCGCCGGTACCACCATCGTGCAGGGCGAGCTCATCAATGCCGCCGGCAAGACCGTGGCCACCATGAGCAGCTTTCCGCTCAGCATTGCCTCCGGCGCCGAGGTGCAGACCACGCTGAAGGCCCAGGTGGCTCAGCCTGCCCTCTGGAGCGCTGAAAAGCCGAACCTCTACCGCCTGCTGCTCACCCTCAGGAATGAGAAGGGCGAAATCACCGAAACCCTTTCCCGCAAGATTGGTTTCCGCGATGTGCAGCTCGTGAACGGCCGCTTCCTGGTGAACGGCATGCCCGTGAAGCTCAAGGGCGTGAACCGCCACGAAAGCCAGCATGCCAACGGCCACACCGTGACCGAGGAGGAGTGCCTGCAGGAGCTCCTCATCATGAAGCGCGGCAACATCAACCACATCCGTAACTCCCACTACCCGCAGGTAGACCGCTTCTACGAGATGTGCGACGAACTCGGCATCTACGTGTGCGACGAAGCCAACATCGAATCCCACGGCTACTACTACGGCGAGCTCTCCCTCTCCCACCCGGCAGAGTGGAAGGCCCAGCACGTGTGGCGCAATAAGAACATGGTGGAGCAGAGCAAGAACCACCCCTGCGTGGTCATCTGGTCCTACGGCAACGAAGCCGGTCCCGGCGATAACTTTGCCGCCGTGCGCGACTGGATCAAGAGCCGCGACACCTCCCGCCTCACCCAGTACGAACGCAACAACGACCTGGCCGATCTCTGCTCGAACCAGTACCCCAGCGTGAACTGGGCCCGCAACATCGCCGGCAGCAAGCTCGAAAAGCCCTGGTATATCTCCGAATACGCCCACATTCTCTGCAACTCCATGGGTAACCTGGCCGATTACTGGGAAGCCATCGACAGCAGCGACTCCATCATCGGCGGCGGCATCTGGGAGTGGATTCACCAGAGCTATGACCAGGAAGTCACCCTGCCGAACGGCACCAAGGTCACCCGCCAGGCCTACGGCGGCGACCACGGCGAATACCCCCACGATGGCATCTTCTGCATCAAGGGCGTGATTTACAGCGACCGCACCGTCACCCCGCTCTACGACGAAATCCGCAAGGTGCAGCAGAATGCCTCCTTCACCCTGGGTTCCGTTTCCGACAAGGGGCTGAGCATCAGCATCCGCAACAAGCACCTCTTCACCGACCTGGCTGAATACGCCGGCACCTGGGTCCTCAAGGAAGAAGGCAGCAAGGTAGTGGCCGAAGGCAGCTTCTCCCCCGCCGCTGCCCCCCTTACCACGCAGGAGCTCACCCTGCCGCTCACGGCTGAGCAGATGCTCTCCCTGCGCAAGGACCGCCGCTACTACCTCACCGTGAACCTCTGCCTCAAGCAGAAAACCGACTGGGCCGACAAGGGCTACGTGATTGCCACCGAGCAGATGGAACTGCCCGAGGAAATGACCGGCTACGACGCCCGCCAGAACCTCATGCAGCTCAGCGACGCCAGAATCGACGTGCGCAACCAGAGCGGCCAGATGCTCGTTATCGGGCCGAACTTCACGCTGAGCGTGGACAAGGCCACCGGCGGCATCAAGAACTACATCGTGAACGGCCAGCAGCTGCTGGGCGAGAAACCCACCGTGCACCTGAATGCCTTCCGCGCCCCCGTGGCCAACGACAAGTGGGCCATGAACCAGTGGCTCAACAACGGCCTGGGCAACCTGATTCACTCTGCCACCCCCCTGCTCGTGGAGCGTCTGGAGCACGGCGTGGTGCGTATCTCCTGCGATGTGACCAGCCAGGGCACCCGCAAGGAAAACCTCAACAGCGGTGAGTACGACCAGGGCACCTACAAGGTGAAGGACCTCGGCCCCATGACTGAGAAGGACTTCAAGTTCACCACCCAGCTGGTGTACACCATCCTGCCCAACGGCTACGTGAGCGTGCAGGCCGGTATCATCCCCAGCATGAACAAGGTGGTGCTGCCCAAGCTGGGCTACACCCTCATGCTGCCCGAGCGCTTCTCCAATGTGCGCTGGTATGGCCGCGGCCCCGGCGAAAACTACACCGACCGCAAGGCCGGCTCCCACATCGGCATCTGGAACACCACCGTGGAGAACATGGTGGAGCGCTACCCCTTCCCCATGGAAATGGGTAACCGCATGGATACCAACTGGGTAGCCATCACCGACAACCGCGGCATCGGCCTCGTCATTGCCGCCGAACCGCACGAGAGCTTCAACTTCTCCGCCCTGCCCTACACCGCCCGCGATATCTTCGAGGCCTCCCACCCCGAGGAAGTGAAGCGCGCCGGTGCCACCGTGGTGAGCGTGGATGCCTTCACCCTGGGTCTGGGTGGTGCCGCCTGCGGCCCGCTGCCCATGGACCGCGATATCCCGCTTTCCAGACCCACCACCTTTGTGTTCTCCCTGCGCCCCGTGCTGCAGGGCCAGAACCCCGCCGATATCGGCCGCACCATGCTGCCGCTCACGGGTGCTGTGACCCTCTCCCGCGACAGCGTGGGCTATGTGCACGCCACCTGCGGCTCCCGCGATGCCAAAATTGTGGTGACCCTGCCTGATGGCTCCAAGATGGACTACACCGAGCCCTTCCTGCAGCGCGAGGACGGCATTGTGCGAGCCAACGCCAGCAGCGAAGGCTGCATGAAGAGCGTGAGCGTGTTCCAGAGCCTGCCCGAGTGGAAACCGGACAACGTGATGCGCATCACCCACTGCTCCAGCTACGCCGGCAGCAGCAACTCCCCCTGGAACCTCATCGACGGCCGCCGCGATACCTTCTGGCACTCCGAGTGGCGCGAGGCTCCCGTGCCCCCCTATCCGCACGAAGTCATCATCGACCTCGGTGCCCTTTCCGAGCTGCGTGGTCTGGCACTCACCCCCCGCCAGGGTCGCTCCTCCTCCCGCGCCGGGCAGATTGATATCTACTTCTCCACCGACGGCCACAGCTGGAGCAGCAAGCCCGACTGCACCGTGAACATGGTGGACGAGGACAGCGAGCAGCGCACCATGCTCAAGGAACCGCTCGCCACGAAGTTCATCAAGATGGTGTTCGTGAAGCCCCTGGCCGGCAATGACCCCTACGCCGCCCTGGCCGAGGTGCAGCCCATCGTCTCCCGTGTGCTGGGCGAATACCCGCCGCATGCCTTCTTCTCCGTGGCCTATGTGAGCTCCGACCTGCCCGAGGGCGGCCCCGCACGCAACGTGCTCGACGGCAACCCCGACACCTACTGGCACACACTCAAGGGCGTGACCCTCGCCAGCTACCCGCACGAAATCCGCCTCGATATGGGCGGCGAGCGCAAGGTGAAGGGTCTCGTGTTCCAGAGCGCCAAGCTCAAGGAAGCCCGCGTAAAAGATTACGAGGTCTATGTAAGCCAGGACGGCAAGAACTGGGGCGAACCCGTGGCCCGCGGCACCATGGCCAACACCGCCGATAAGCAGGAGGCTCTGTTCTTCACCTCTGCCTCCGGCAAGTTCATCCGCTTTGTGGCGCTCTCCTCCCACGATGGTGGCGACTCCGCCGCTGTAGCCGAGCTCAATATCCTCACGGATTGATAATCCGCCGCAAATCACTCTGTTTCACGCCCGGCTGGCCTACCAGCCGGGCGATTTTGCTTTTAGAAGGGCAAATTTCCCTGTTTTGCCAGTCAGGCAGCACTTTTTAGCTTTACAAGCCCCTGCCGTTTAGCTACTATCAGGTGTGGCTCAAATTCAAAGCCACCACTGTATCCCTCTGTTATTACATTTTCCCATCAGATTATCATGAAACTCCACCTCAACCTCACACTCCGCCGCGCTGTGCTCGCTGCCATGGCCATGGTTGCCGTAGGCACTGCTCAGGCCGAAACCACCACCTACAACGGTAAAGGCGATGCCTACATCACCGGCGAAGGCACGATTGAATCCGACGAATGGAACGCCATCTGGAACAAGAACAAGTCCGGCACCCTCACCATCGGCACCTCCGAAGGCGCTGCAGAGGTTAGCTTAGAAAACGCCACCTACAACAAAGGGCAGGTCATCTTCATCGGTGGCAGAGGCAACGGTTCCGATGCCACCACCGGTCATAACGGCACGCTCAATGTAGTCAACGGCACCCTGAATGTAAGCGATGCCATCCACGTAGGCAACAGCCAATCCAAGGTCACCGGTACGCTGATGGTCGATGGCGGCTCCGTGGTTGCCGGCTCTGAACTCACCGTGGGCGCCTACAAGGGCACCGGCTTGGTGAACGTCAAGAACGGCGGTTCTCTCACCGTAAAAACCGATGCCGACGGCGGCGTGCTTCGCGTGGGCTACCACAACGGCGGTGGCCATGACACCACTGAGCCGGATGCAATCGTCCTTCAGGGCAGCACCCTCACCGTGGGTGAGGCCGGCGGCGCCAAAGACATGACCTCTATCGGCCACGAAAACAGTGTAGCAGCTCTCGTTCTCGCAGAAGAATCTACTGCTACCCTCCATGACCAGACCATCGTGGGCGAGGGCGCCGGAAGCAACGGCCTCATCGATGTGAATTCGGGAAGTTCTCTGAATCTGGGTTCCCTCACCGTGCTGGGCTATGCATCCAGCGCCCAGGGTTCCATTGAGATTGCCAAGAACGCCAGCGTTAAGGCAGATGTCATGACCATCGGCGCCGCAGGCAAGGGCGAAGTCATCGCTAAGGGCAACCTGATCGCCAACACCATCATCCTCGGCGAGCAGAAGTCCGGCAGCGGCATCCTGTCCTCCATCGGCAACATCACCACCGGTGTACTCTCCATCGGCCAGGCCGGCACCGGCTCTGCTGAAATCAAGGGTGGCACCCTGACCGCAAGCGATATCATTCTGGGCAATGAAGCTACGGGTAACGGCACACTCGCCATCGCAAACGAGGCATCAGTAACCAAGCTTAACTCTCTGACCATCGGTTACAAGGGCAAGGGTGAACTGGTTACCGAAAGCGGCATCGAAGCCACCTCCACCGCCATCGGCACCGCTGCTTCCTCCGCCACGGTTGCAGGCGGCGCTACGCTGACCACCGGTTACCTGGGCATCAACGGCACCCTGACCCTCGGCAATGAAGATGATGAGGCCACCGGCAAAGTCACTGTCAATGGCGATCTCCAGCTCGGCAGCACCGGCACCATCAACATCGCCAAGAAGACTCCCAAAGAGGAACACAGCAACCTGACCACCAATGGCAATGCTCTGATTTACGGCAGCGTCAACAACGCCGGTAATTGGATAGCCAATGGCTCCACCCTCAACTACGGCACCATCACCAACGATGGCTCACTGGGTGTCACGGACTCCATGACCAGCTGGGGTACCATCGCCGGCTCCGGCTCGCTCGCAATTGCACAAGCAGGTGATACACTCACCCTGCTGGGCAGCACTACCCAGGGCAGCGTTTCCAACAATGGCGACATCATCATCAAGGGCGCCGGCAGCCTGACCGCTGACGAAATTATTAGCAAGGAGGGTACCACAACCATCGTGGTGGATGGCAGCTTCGTGAACCGCACCGAGAACGACACCGTTATCACACTTGCAAAGGAAAACGGCAACAACATCGATGTCGATATTGATATGGCCGATGCCTCCGCTCTTGTCGGCAAGGATGTGAAGTTCATCGAAGTAGCCGATGAGCTTACCGGGCTGGATAAGGATAGCGATTTCGAGCTTCTCAACAACAGCACCGCTGCTTTCGAATGGGAGAAGAGCTACATCGGCTACACCGCTAAGGAACAGAAGAACCGTCTCCACTTCACCGCATACGATGGCACCAATGCCGGCATCGGCGGCATGAAGTTCACCGGCATCGATGCCAATGTGGTAGAAATCAAGATTGACCCCACGGATGCTTCCGTAAAACTCGATGAAGGCGTAACCGCGGAGGATCTGGAAGGCGTGACCACGGAAATCTTTGACCGCGAGGTGGAGGGCACAGCTACGACCGACACCCAGATTGATACGGACAAGGTTACAGGTGACAATTCCCTCGCCGAGAGCAAGACTGCCGCAACAGCAGAGCTCACTGACACGATTGACCAGCGCGCCGCTCACTACATCGTCATCGGTGCAGACGTGGACATCGACAACCCCGCCGGCATGACCGTGAAGTCCACCGCCACTGTGCAGAACACCATCATTCAGGAAAGCGGCAGCTCAACTGCCAAGGAGGAGACTGGCGTCATCGGTACCGGCGGTCTTACCCTTTCCTTCACCGGCAAGAGCAGCATCGTAGGCAGCGCAGACGCCAAGGGCATCCTGGGTTTCGAAGAAGGCTCTGAGGGTTCACTGACCATCGACGAGAACGGCGTGGAAGAAACCTACGAAGTGAAGCTCGTTGACGTGATTTCCATCGAGGCAGGCGCTGACGTAACGCTGGAGGCTGCCGACATGCACTCCTCACACGCCCTGACAATCAACGGCGGCGAAACAGAAGATACCCGCTCCAAACTCACTCTGGATGGTGGTTCTGTCTTCATCGGTGGCTCCAATGACGTCAACCTGACCTATACTGTGGAAGTCGATGTTTATGATAACACGGGCAAAAAGGTCGGCAAAAAGAAGGAACAGCGTGAATCCGGTGACCACATCACCACAGACAGCGTCATCAAGAATGCTGACATTGAGCTGAACAACGATGCCCACCTCGCCTTCAAGACCATCAACGATGCCGACCACGGACATCATGGCCACACCTACCTTACCAACTCCACGGTCACCCTTAAGGGCGGCGATGCCACTCTCGGCGTGGAAACCGGTGTAGAGGATAAGGATCACCCGATGCAGACGGTGGTGTTCCAGCAGAACTCCGCACTCAAAGGCACCGGCCATGTGGCCAAGGTTCGCATGGAAAAGGGCACCACTCTCACCGTGGGTAACTCCCCCGGCGTGCTGAAGGTATCGGATTCCGAGTTCAACGAAACCCGCATCCAGTTCCACTTCATCACCAGCTCTGATGCCTGGAGCGCCTCCGGCAACACCAGCAGCACAGATAAGGATACCGGCGCTGTTTCCCAGCTGCTGGTAGACAAGGCCGTGACCCTGAACAATGCCATTATCGAAATCGTGTATGAAAAGGCAGAAGACGCCTCCAATGACGGCTACAGCGCCTCCAGCAAGGATGAGATGGATGTGGCATTCGAAGATGGCGCCACCATCACGCTCATCACCGGCAATCTGGATGCCCTGAGCGGTTCCACCTACACCTTCGATGCCAATACCTGGCTGCCCGAACTGGAAGACGGCCTGTACTGGGATACCACCCAGCTCTTCACCACGGGTATGATTTCCGTCTTCGCCGAAATCCTCGAGGAACCCGTGCGCGTGGCCAACTCCATGGTGAGCGCTGGCGAGACCGTGCTGAACTTCGGCCGCGTGGCTGAGGCTCAGGCCAAACTCCGCAAGGCCGGCACCACCCGCGTGTGGGGCAGCGCCCTGGGCAGCTTCGACAGCGTGGACAGCGATGGCGTCCGCACCGGCTACGACTACAACAGCTGGGGTGGCTCCGTGGGCGTGGACCACGCCTTCACCAGCCGCACCGTGCTGGGTGTAGCCTTCGGCTGCTCCTGGGGCGAGAATGAGGCCGAGAAGGACAACGGCTACTACAGCGCCGGCAGCATTGACCAGGATGCCACCATGATCGGCCTCTACGGCACGCACAAGTTCCGCACCAAGGGCCTCATGAACGACATGAAGCTGAGCGCCTTCGCCGCCTATGGCCAGTTCGAGAACAGCAGCTCCCGCACCGGTCTGAAGAGTGGCCACAACGCCACCGCCGAGTGGGACTCCGACGCCTGGGTGCTGAGCGCCTCGCTCTCCCGCGATATCACCACCGATAGCGGCCTGGTAGTCACTCCCTATGTGGGCGTGGAATACACCAAGGCCGGTATGGATGACTTCACCGAGAAGGGCAAGAGCTACAATGCCACCTACACCGCCGATGAGGATTACAGCAACCTGGCTGTGAAGGTAGGCGTGAGCGTGAGCAAGACCATCGGCAGCTTCACCCCCTATGCCGGTATCGCCTACATCAATGATGTGGCCCGCGATACCCCCAAGGTGACCGCCAGCGGCAAGCGCACCATCACCGGCGAGGCCAGCATGCCCGGCCGCAGCGCTGTGCAGCTCAACCTCGGCACCGGCGTGAAGCTCAGCGACTCCTGGGATGCCTATGCCGGCTACACCGCCGAGCTCCGCAGCAAGGCCACCGAGCACAACGTGAATGTGGGTGTGGGTTACACCTTCTGATTCGCGCCAATAGTGATTCATCAAATCCCCGCACCACGTAAGGTGCGGGGATTTTTGTTGCACGCTCGAACGCAAACCCCAGGTTATCCCCGCGCGGCTTTCACATTGACAATGACAACAATTTATCTTCCCCTTTCATCAAAAAACGGCTATAACTCAAGTCATGCCTATTTGCCCGAAATGCTCAGCTACCATTCACCGCGGGGCGGAGGATGCGTGCCCGGCCTGCGGATATGATATCTCGCAGGCAGATGAGATTTATGGCGAAGGGCTCGTGGAGTTTACGCGCGTGGTGGACGCCGCCGGCGCCCTGACCCACCAGGAGCGCAGCGAGCTGATGCACGCTCTGGAGCAGATGGAGCGCAAAATCCGTCCTGTGGCACTCTGTATTTACATCACCGATGTGGGGCAGGCGCAGGAGCTGCGCACTCATGCACACTGGATTCTGAACCACGCCCGCATTCACCACCCCTCGTTCGGCAAGCGTGAACTGCACAAGGCCATCGAGGATGCTGACCTGCTGGAGCGCCGCCCCGGCGAAGCCAGGCAGCGGCAGGAAGAACCCCGCCAGAGCTGGCTGGGCAAGGCCTGGCAGGCGGTGCGCGATTATGTGATGGATGCCCTGCACCCGCTACCGCCGCCTGTGAAGCATGAATGGATGCTGATACTGGTGATGGATGTGCAGCTGGAAATGGCCTGTTTCTCCTGGGGGTACAAGCTCGACCCCTACATCGACCCCGACCGCATCAACACCTGCATTAAATGCGCCCGCCTCCAGTTCCGCGAGCGTGCCATGGTGACCGCCCTCAAGAAGGTGATGAAGGCTGCGGTGCGCAGCATTTCCTCCGGCGCCCGCAAGGCCAGTCGCCGGCGCCGCCGCATGCGGAAGGCAAAAGCCATGGCCATGGCTGCCGCAGGTGCCCTGCTCTGCTGCAGCCCTGCCGAGGCTCAGCAGACACCCCCTGCCCCGCAGCAGGAGCCCGCAGCCGCTTCAGCAGGTGAAATGCCGCACTGGCGCGCGGATGATTACCGGAACCTGATGTCGGGCGAATTGCTCACGGGCTACACCGCGTTGTTCCCCCCGAAACCCACCCCGGAGGAAATCAAGGCCGAGCAGGAGCGCCAGAAAGAACTGCGCCGCCAGCAGCGCGAACTCCGCAAACAGCAGGGGCGCCAGATGCCCAGCAACACCCGCCCGCCCGAAAAACCGGAGGAAAGCGATACCCGCGTGCTGGGCCGCTACTGCGAAATCTACACCCGCCCGCCGCACGGCGCCTTTATCAATGACCCGCAGGGGCTGCTCAATACCGTGGAGCGCGAGGATATCGACCACGTGCTGCGCACGCTGAATGCCAACGCAAAGTTCCGCATCTATGTGAGCGTCTTCAAGGGCGGTCAGGATATCCCCAGCGAGCTTTCCGTAGACATGCTGGTGACCGCCACCGCCCAGCCCTGCGAATACGCCGTGGTCATGCGTTTCCCCACCGGCAACCCCGCTGGCATCGAGCTGGGGTACCAGGAAATCAAGCCTGAGGAAGCCCAGCGACTGGAGTGGCTGCAGAAGGTGCGCCAGGCAGCAGGCGACGGCAGCGCCGAAGGACTCATGGATGCCCTGCGCTGCCTGAGCGGCATTCTCACCCCGCTGGCGGATAACTTCACCCCCATTGCTGTGGCCACCGGGGGCAAGGTAGCCCCCATCGACATCGAGTTCCGCCAGACCGAGCAGAAGAAGAAAAAGAAAATCAAGGACTATGTGGCGGATTTCCTGAACGACCCCGTCAAGGTAGCTGCCGTGGCCTACCCGCTGGGAACCGTGGTGGCAGGCCTGCTGATTTACCTGCTCCTGAACTGGATGCGCAGCTCTTCAAAACTGGAGAGCGAGGACCCCGATATCCGCCTTTCCTCCCCCTACGGCGCCGGCGTAAGCCGCTATGTGCGCTACCTGGAAGGCACCGAAGCCGGCAAAGAAAAGACCTTGTTCTGACGCGTTGGAGAACAAGCTGATATCCGGCCCGGCAATTGGCGGGGTGCATATCTGTCGGAGCTCGGGACTTTCCTGTCACGGCGTAGGCAAAGCCGAAGACGGAAGTCCCGAAAATATAAGCATTAGAGAGGGACTAAAGTCCCCCGCTCCGAATAAAACCTGCTGCTCGACAATCTCGGATTTGCAGCGATTGCTTGATTATTCCAACGCGGTGTTCTAAATTTCCTCTCTTTGTTGTACAGCATCAGTCAATCAGGATTGGAAGAGGTAAAAAATGCCCCGATAGCGTCCTTTTTGATTGCTTTCCCCCCCTTGCAGGTGTAGTATAAAGCGCGTGGAAGCGGAATTTCACGCATAGGGTGAACTATCGACACCCTGCATCATTTTCAACACCACTGATTTATTTATGAACACAACATACAGCACTATCGACGCTAACGAAGCTGTGGCTTCCGTAGCGTACCGTTGCTCTGAAGTGGCCGCCATCTACCCCATCACCCCGTCGTCGCCGATGGGTGAGTCGGCAGAGGCCTGGACCGCTGTAGATCGCAAGAATCTCTGGGGCACGGTCCCCAGCATCGTAGAGATGGAATCTGAGGCTGGTGCTGCCGGTGCCGTGCACGGCGCCCTGCAGACCGGCTCCATGGCCACGACCTTCACGGCCTCTCAGGGTCTGCTGCTCATGATTCCGAACATGTTCAAGATTGCCGGTGAGCTGACTCCCTGCGTCTTCCACATTGCCGCCCGCGCCCTGGCCGCCCAGGGTCTCTCCATCTTCGGTGACCACAGCGACGTGATGAGCGCCCGCTCCACCGGTTTCGCCATGCTCTGCGGCGCTTCCACCCAGGAAGCCCCCGATATGGCCGCCATCGCTCACTCCGCCACGCTGGAGAGCCGCGTGCCCTTCATCAACTTCTTCGACGGTTTCCGCACCTCTCACGAAGTAGGCAAGATTGCCGACATCTCCGACGAGCAGCTGCGCGGCATGATTGACCAGGATCTGGTGGATGCTTTCCACGCCCGCGCCCTCACCCCCGATGCACCCGTCATCCGCGGCACCGCCCAGAACCCCGACGTGTACTTCCAGGGCCGCGAAACCGTGAACAAGTTCTACAACGCCGTGCCCGGCATTGTGAAGAAGGCCATGAAGAAGTTCGGCGAGCTGACCGGCCGCTGCTATGACCTGGTGGAATACATCGGCAGCCCCGAGGCCACCCGCGTCATCGTCATCATGGGCTCCGGCGCCGAGGCCTGCCTTGAGACCGTGAAGGCTCTCAGTGAGGACATCGGCGTACTGAAGGTGCGCCTGTACCGTCCCTTCCCGGCAGAGGACGTGATTGCTGCCCTGCCGAAGACGGTGAAGAAGATTGCCGTGCTGGACCGCACCAAGGAACCCGGCAGCCTGGGCGAACCCCTGCTGCAGGACGTGGTGCAGGCCCTGAGCGATGCCAATGTGAAGGGCACCCTGCCCTTTGCCATGCCCATCATCGTGGGTGGCCGCTATGGTCTGGGCTCCAAGGAATTCACCCCCGCCATGGTGAAGGGTGTGTTCGACGAGCTCAAGAAGGACGCCCCCATGACCGGCTTTGCCGTGGGTATTGAGGACGACGTAACCGGCCTTTCCATCGCCTACGACCCGAGCTTCACCACCGAGGCCGACACCGTAACCCGCTGCATGTTCTATGGTCTGGGTTCCGACGGCACCGTGGGTGCCAACAAGGACGCCATCAAGATTATCGGCAAGCACACCGACCTGTACGTGCAGGGCTACTTCGTGTACGACTCCAAGAAGTCCGGTTCCTCCACGGTGTCCCACCTGCGTTTCGGCACCACGCCGATTCACAGCACCTACCTCATCACCAGCGCCAACTTCATCGCGCTGCACCAGCCCAGCCTGCTGAACACCTTCGACTTCCTGAAGAACGCCGCTCCCGGCGCCACCTTCCTCATCAACACCCCCGTGGAAGCCGACAAGGTGTGGGACAGCCTGCCTGCCCGCATGCAGCAGCAGATTCTGGACAAGAACATCAAGGTCTACTGCATCGACGCCTTCAAGGTGGCCAAGGCTACCGGCATGGGCGGCCGCATCAACATGATCATGCAGACCTGCTTCTTCCACCTGGCCGGCGTGATTCCCTCCGATGAAGCCATCGGCTACATCAAGGAAGCCATCAAGAAGACCTATGGCAAGAAGGGTGACGAAGTGGTGGCCAAGAACATCCAGGCTGTGGATGCCTCCCTGGCCAACCTGTACGAGGTACCCGTGGGCACCGCCATCACCGGCCACGAGCTGCCCTCCGCCCTGGCTCCCGGCGCTCCCGCCTTTGTGCGCGACGTGCTCGGCAAGATTGTCATCGGCGAAGGCGACAGCGTGAAGGTTTCTGAAATGCCCGTGGACGGCACCTTCCCGAGCGGCACCACGCAGTACGAGAAGCGCAACCTCGCCCTCGAAATCCCCGTGTGGACCCCCGAGAAGACCGAAACCAGCAAGGCCTGTATCCAGTGCGGCAAGTGCACCACCGTGTGCCCCCACGCTGCCCTGCGCGCCAAGATGGTGGACCCAGCCGACATGGAAGGCGCCCCGGAGACCTTCAAGAGCGCCGATGCCAGCAAGATGCACAAGAACTGGCAGGGCAAGAAGTTCGTCATCCAGGTATCTGCCGCAGACTGCACAGGCTGCACCCTCTGCACCCGCGTATGCCCCACGAACTCCCTGACCATGACCCCGGCTGCCGTGGCTCTGGAGCCCGAAACCAACAACTGGAACTTCTTCGAGAAGCTGCCTGACCCCGACCGCACCCTGGTGAACCCCGGTCAGGTGAAGGACCAGCAGTTCCTGCGTCCGCTGTTCGAATTCAGCGGTGCCTGCGCCGGTTGCGGTGAGACCCCCTACATCAAGGCCCTTACCCAGCTGCTCGGCAACCGTCTCGTAGTGGCTAACGCCACGGGTTGCTCCTCCATCTACGGCGGCAACCTGCCCACCACCCCCTGGACGCACGATGCCGATGGCCGCGGCCCCGCCTGGGCCAACAGCCTCTTCGAAGACAACGCCCAGTTCGGTCTCGGTTTCCGCGTCTCCCTCGACAAGAAGCAGGAATACGCCCTCGAGCTCCTCGAGGCCGCTGCCGATAAGATTGGCGCTGAGCTGGTGGAAGCCATCAAGTCCAACCCGCAGAAGACTGAGGCCGAGGTAGTTAACGCCCGCGAAACCGTGGCTGCCATCAAGGCTGCCTGCGGCGACAACCCCGAGCTGGCCGCCCTCAAGGCACAGGCCAACTACCTGGTGAGCAAGTCCGTGTGGATTCTCGGCGGCGACGGCTGGGCCTACGACATCGGCTACGGTGGTCTGGACCACATCCTCGCTTCCGGCCGCAATGTGAAGGTGCTCGTGATGGACACCGAGGTGTACTCCAACACCGGTGGTCAGTGCTCCAAGGCTACCCCGCGCTCCGCTGTGGCCAAGTTCGCCACCCGCGGTAAGGACCAGGTGAAGAAGGACATCGGCTACATGGCCATGACCTACGGCAACATCTACGTGGCCTCCATCGCCATGGGCTCCAACGATGAGCACACCCTCAAGACCCTGGCTGAAGCCGAGGCCTACGATGGTCCCGCCCTCGTGATTGCCTACAGCCACTGCATCAACCACGGCATCAACATGGCCCAGGGCCTTGACCGCCAGAAGGATGCTGTGGACTGCGGCCGCTGGCTGCTCTACAACTTCAACCCGGACAACATCAAGCAGGGCAAGAACCCGCTCACCATCAAGAGCAAGGCTCCCAAGATGGCTGTGCGCGATGCCCTCATCGGCGTGGACGGCAAGGGCGGCGAAAACCGCTTCAAGATGCTGGCCAAGACCAACAAGGCCAACTTCGAGAAGCTCCTCGCCCTCGAAGAGCAGGATATCAAGCGCCGCTGGCGCCTCTACCAGGCTCTCGCCGCCATCGATTACAGCGCCGAGGCCGAAACTGCCCCCGAGGCCTAAGCTCCGGCAACCCCGTTAACTTCAACGGCGTGCGGTTACCACCGCACGCCGTTCTTGTTTAGCAGGTCACACCATCATTAAAGTATACTTTAATGATGATTTAAAACATTGATTCCACAGGCACTACATAACCAAGAAGGTAACAGAGCACCGGGCAGGGGATTCTGTAGAGAGACTGAGCATCGGGTTCAGCGCTGAGGCTGAAATCCTCCACATGGCGCGTGGCAATGATGGCAGCCTGAGCCGATTGTTCCCGACACAGGGTGTTGATGGCATCCCGCTGGCTCACCGAACTGTCATGGCGATATTTCACCTCGCAGAGGTAACGGCGCTTGTTCGGAAAATCCACCACCACATCCACTTCTTTCTGGGTGCGCGGCAGGCGGATATAGCCCACGCGGCAGAACGCTCCGTAGGCTGAGTGAAAATGCTTGTACACGGTGGTCTCGGCCATCATGCCGCGCACTTCATCGGTAACGGCGGCCGGATTGCGCATGAGGGATGCATTGCTCAGCGCTGCATCTGCCACGTATACCTTAGGCTGGCTGATGTAGATAAGGTTGGCATCGCGCAGGAACTCCATGTAGCGCATCAGCGTAGGCAGCGATACCCCCTCCAGCGCCCGGCACATGGCAGCAGTGTTGATGATGTTGCCGGAGTTCACACAGAAATAAAGATACAGCTTTTCGAGTTGCAGAGTGTTACGCACATCGAACAACGCAGGGATATCTCGCTTGAGTACCATGTCCACCACATCTTCTCGCAGCACACGCTGCGCCCTGACCACCACCTCAGTGCCCAGAAGTTCCGGAAAACCGCCCAGACTCAGGTAGCGGTTCCAATGTGGCTCCAACCCGCTGAAACGGCGCATCAGACGGGTGAATTCTCCTGATTCCATGCGCAGCACCGTTTCCAGATTAACTTGCGGCTCCACCACCGCCGGCAGCTGCATGAACTCGCGGAAACTCAGGGTCGGCATGCGCAGCACACGCCAACGCCCCACTCCACTGTCACGCACGCCTTTCTCCATATGCGGACTGGCCGAATGCTCCATTCACAACGCCATCCAGGCCTTCAGCTCCGGCGATACCGAGCAGGCACGTCGCGTCATGGCGCACGATGAAATCATCGACCGCGATGATGCGGTGGACACCATGCGCAGCGACCACCGCACCCACGCCCGCGACCTGGAGTGCATCGCCGACCTCGCCACCGATATCTGTCGCCAGCTCATCTACCTCCGCACCGGCTGCATCACCCGCCACAAGCCTGACTGAATTGGCTATTGACAATTAGAGGAATCCGGAGTGAGCAGATGCGCAAAATGGCGGTTAAACTCCTGAGTCAGGCAAGAGGGGTAGATGTGCAGCGTGCCATCGCGCCAGAAGACGATACCGCTGGCGGAACGTCCCTGCCACTCCGCCGGCAGTTGGAATTTCTCCCGCTGAGACAAGACCCAGAGCTCCATCTCTTCCAGGCGCGCCGAGTGCCCGGGGAGAGAAAACAGCCCCAGCCAGGAATCAACCCCCAGCCGGGCGCAGAACTCACCCTGCTGAGTATCGCGCCACCGAAGTTCGCTTTCCTGCATGCAGTCCCCCGGCAGAGTCTTCCAATACCGGCACAACTCGCCGGGATCGGTGGCCAGAGGCAGCTGACCGGGGCGCAGAAGCTCGCGGTGCAGTTCATCGCGGCGTTCCCAGCTTCTGCGGCAGGTCGGAGCCAGGCTCAGCAGCCCCAGCACCCCCAGAATCAGGCCAACCGGCCACCAGGCTTCGTGTGGAATATAGATTGCCAGCGGGCAGAGAATGGCAGCCGAAAGAAATAACAGACCGATAGTCGAAATGAGATGTATTTTCATCGTTTTGGTGGTTATATGCCGCGGGAAGCATCTCTTCCCGCAACGCCTTGATTATAACCCGGTAACCACTCGATGACAAATACACAAAAGTCATTACACATCATGACTTCATGTTATACCTGCAGGCTCTGTTTCAGTTGTTCGATGTAGAAACGGCTGAGCTTGCCGAGCAGGCGGTTGCGGTGGTGAATGATGACGATATGCACGCCATCCTGCCCGGCCAGAGGAATGGAGGTGATCCGGGTACCGGTAAGCGCCGGATGCAGAGCACCATTGCTGATGGTATAGGCATCCACCCCCAGCAGGAGGTCGAAAAGCGTGGCGCGGTCGCGCACGCGGATGCTGCGGGGGTGGCCGGATGGATTAAACAGCTCCTCCGCATAGTAAAAGGAATTGTGCTCCCCCTGTTCAAAGGAGACATGCGGATATTCCGCCAGCTCATCCAGCGCCAGCGTGCGGCGCCCGGCCAGGGGATGATGCACACTCACCAGCACATGCGGCTGCACTTGCGCTATCTCTTCAAACAGCAGATCCCGTTCCTTGAAAATGCGCCGCAGCACCGGCTCATTGAAATTATTCAGGCACATGACCCCCAGCGCACTACGCATGCCGGCCACGTCATCCACTATCTCGCTGGTCTGCGTTTCGCGAAAGGAAAAATCAAATTCATCATCCTGGTGTCTGCGCACCAGCTCGATAAAGGCCCGCACCGCAAAGGAATAGTGGTGAGCCGAAATGCAATACCGCTTCTTGCGGGGGCCCTGGTTCATGTATTTCTCCTGCAGCAGGTCGGCCTGGTCCAGTATCTGCCGCACATAAGCCAGAAACTCCTCACCCTGGCGCGTTATGCGCACCCCTTTGCGGGTGCGTTCAAATACCGGGAATCCCAGTTCCTCCTCAATTTCGCGGATAGATTTGGTAAGGCTGGGCTGCGAAACAAACAACACCCCTGCAGCCCGCGTGAACGACCCCTGCTCTGCTATGGTTACCAGATAACGCATCTTCTGCAGTGTCAGCGTATTCATGCATCCGTTCATACGATTTGTGCTCCTTTCGGCGGGTATTCTACTACTTCCCGCAGCGATAATCAAATACAATATCGGCACCCTTTACCATAACCTGAAGCTATGGATAGATTGACATCGGGATCACGAAAAAACTCAGCCCCGCCCGGTCTCCCGGGCAGGGCCTTGTCTCTGGTGCTTTACCTCAGCAGCTGTACCGTCTTCAGCACAATATCCAGCACATACCAGACAATCGACAGGACTGTCACAACTACTTTCGGTTCGGGGTATTTTCTAAATAGTAAAAACCGCGCACCGTCTGCACCATGCCGCCAGTGGCGGCGTACGCAGCATAACACACGCCCCCTTAACCTGCAAAAATATTCATCCACCCCCATAAAAACTTCAGGCTGCCGGGCACTTGCGCACCCGACAGCCAGAAATTCTATGTTTAAACCGGGACCCCTCCCGGGCAAGGCTCACACCTTACACCCCATTCTACCCATCACCCCCGCATTGTCAAGAATAAACTAAAAAAACAAATCAATCTACGAGTGACCGCATTGCCTCAAAAAAAATCGAACCCAACGATGAATTGCAGTTTCGCCTACGGTGATGAAGTTTCATGGTTGCCTCAAAATTAAAAGCACTATAATAGCTACATGCACTTAATGATGAGTGGGAAAGAAAAAGAAAGGTT
>JBGVNQ010000035.1:0-24992 GCA_045125705.1 Akkermansia sp.
CTGTCACCCGTTCCACGGGTTCCAAAATATTTTTTGTTTGTACGAGGGGTTCCGCCCGACTGTGTCGAGCTCCACCCCATCGCTATTGATATGTCACCCGCTAAAGCGGGTTCTGAATTCCGCTCGCCGTTGGCTCGCCAACGCTTCACCAATTCCCGATTTGTCGATGGTTGACGTATTTTGCCAACGCATCATTTATTGCGAGGACCAGCAAATCTGAAACAGACCCGCTTTTTTTTGTGCATTCTCAATTTGCGGCTTGCCACGGCGGGCGCAACATGGTATATCTAGGGTGTTCGCAACCTCTATATTTATTACCATGAAAGTATCTGCACTTAAGAAGACCAAGGGTTTCACCCTTATTGAGCTTATGGTGGTGATTGCCATTCTGGCTGCCCTTGCCGCTATCGGTTACGGCCCCATCATCGACCACATGAACGACGGTGACCGTCAGATGGCCAGCTCCAACCTCAAGTCCCTGCACACCGTGCTCCAGGGCTTCAAGACCGACCACGGCAGCTTCCCCTGCGATGCTACCGCCGAGCGTCTTCAGGAAGAAAAGCCTGACCTGAACTTCGGTTCCCTGACCGGCGACACCTCCAACGCCTACTTCCGCCAGGTGTACTACTCCGCTTCCAACGTTTCCGAAAAGCCCTTCTTCGCCAAGATTAACTGCAATGGCCTTGTGGTGAACAAGGAAGGCGACGAAAAGCTGGCTAACGGCGCTGCCCTTTCCCGCGGTGAGAACGCCATGGCCTATGTGATGCGCAAGAACAATGAGGATCCCACCCTCAAGGACGGCGTGACCAAGTCCAACGCCCCCATCGCTGTCTGCGGCATCTACCCCTCCGTGACTCCCTACACCGGTGACCAGATTGTGTTCGACGGCACCTCCTTCCGCGGCCACGCCTTCGTGCTGTCCTGCGACGGTTCCGTGAAGGACCTTGAAGGCACCATCGAGGAAGACGAGAACGATGAAGCCAAGTACATCCTGCCCACCGGCAAGAGCCTCTTCCCCGAGACCAAGAAGGGCCGCTCCACTGCTGATGGCTACCTCGTACTCAGCCCCGAGAAGTAATTCTTCTCAGAATACACTGTAACGCAGAAGCCCGCGTCACTCAACCGAGGACGCGGGCTTCTCTTTGTAGTATTCAAACTCGCAAGAATCAGATTTCGGCGCAGCCGCAGAGTTCTGCGATGCGGCAGATAACCTCCTCAATCACATTGGCGGGGCAGGATGCACCAGCCGTCACACCAATCTGCAGCTCACGCTCCTGATTCTTGAACCAGGCCGGCAGGGGGCGCACCACCTCTTTCTTCTGCTCCAGGTCATAGCAGCGGATGCGCTGCGGACGCAGCAGACACTCTGCCGTGGACACAAAGAAGGTAGGCACCTTGCGGGCGGCAATATGGGCGAGGTGGGTTGTATTGGAGCTGTTGTACCCGCCGATGATGAACATGGCATCCAGCGGTTTCTCCAGCAGAGCGAACAAGGCGTTCTGCCTGTCCTGCGTGGCACTGCAGATGGTATCAAACATGTGGAAGCGGGCATCATCGCCATCGCGCTCCACCATAGCAGCGCGGAGGATATCCTGAATCTCGGCTGTCTCAGACTTCAGCATCGTGGTCTGATTCGCAAGTCCGATTTCCACCAGATTCGTATCGGGGTCAAAGCCTTCGGAATAGCTCCCGGCAAAATGCTGCATGAAGCTCTCGAGGTCGCCCCGGCCATTGATGTAATCAGCCACCATGCGTGCATCTGCAGCATTGAACACCACCAGGAAGTGTCCCTTCCCATCCTTACCGAGGGATTGGGAAGCCGTGGCCATGCTTTCCTCGTGCTTGGCCTTGCCGTGAATGATGCTGGTCACCCCCGCTGCTGCGTACGTACGCACGCGCTGCCACACCTTGATGACATTGCCGCAGGTGCTGTCTACCAGAGTCACCCCCTTGGCATCCAGTCGCTGACGAAGCGACACCGGCACACCAAATGCGGGCATGATAACCACATCCTCAGCAGTAAGCTGGTCATAGGCGGGGTCGTCCATCTTCCACGGCAGATGCAGCAGACCGAGCGAATCCAGTCTGGCATTCACATCCGGGTTGTGGATAATCTCGCCGATGAGCCAGATGCGCCGATCCTTGAACAGACGGCAGGCAGCATAGGCTATTTCTATAGCGCGGTGCACACCATCACAGAAGCCGAAGGACTCGGCCAGATACAAGCGTACACCCGGCAGTTCCAGTTCGTTTCCCTGCTTGCGGATACAATCCACCAACGGACTCTGGAAGTGGGCTAAATCCTCAGCCACCTGAGCCATCACTTCAGGCCGGCGCACATTCACCGGCCTGTTCACTTTCTCGTTTGCCATAATCAGTGCGGGATATTCAGCGCCTCGTAGGCCAGAATCTGGCATCCCTTCAGGTCCATCTTACCCGTGGGTAAGGCAGGGATGGCTTCCACCGGAATAATCTCACGCGGGCACCACAGGCGCGGCAGGCCTTCGGCCACCAGATGATTCTTGATTTCCTCCAGCGCCTGGGTCAGCTGCCCCTGGTGCACAGCAGAAAGCAGCACCAGCGCTTCGCCCTTGGCTGCATCGGGCACGCCCATCACTGCCACAGCGCGACCGGTAAAGCCTTCCGGCAGCTCCACATAGGCTTCAATAGCGTTCTCCACCACCTCATGCGGTACCATTTCGCCACCCACCTTCGAGAAGCGGGAGCGGCGGCCACCCAGCGTCAGGAATCCATTCAGATCCACAAAACCGAGGTCACCGGTCTTGAACCAGCCATCGCGCAGAATCTCAGCATTCAGGTCATCACGGCCAATGTAGCCACCGAACACATTCGGACCCTTGAACCAAATCATACCCTGCTCCGAAATGGGCAGTTGCACGTTGTCATCATCCGGGTCAGTAATACGCACGGCCAGACCGGGCACCAGCTGGCCAATCGTGCCCACCTTCACGCCGGGTACATAGTACGGCTGTTCCTCCGTGGGGCCCATCTTGTCCAGGTTCACACCGCAGAGCGGAGTGGTCTCCGTGAGGCCGTAGCCCTCCAGCAGCTGCACACCGCACTTCTCCATAAACTCATCATACAAGGCCTGCTGCAGCTTCTCTGCACCCACCACAAAGTACTTCACGCTGGCGAAGGTATCCTTCTTGGCGCGGCGCAGCATGCTGCGGGCAAAGGTGGGCGTGGAAATTACCACAGAACACTTGTACTTCTCAATCAGGTCATTGAGATTCTTGGCATCCAGCGGGGATGGATAGGTCACCATGCCGAAACCATAAATCAGCGGCATGATAGTAGTGAACGCCAGACCAAGGCTGTGGAAGATGGGAAGACTGCACAAAATCGGGCTACCCTCCGGAATCCACACCTTGCTGAGCAGCTGGGCGGTGTTGGAAAGAATCATCTTGTGCGTAATCGGCACGCCCTTGGGCTCACCGGAAGAACCGGAGGTGAACAGCAGAGCTGCCTCATCGCCCTTGCAGCGCTTATCCAGCTCAAAGGTCTTAGCTACCAGCGGCATGGGCGCAAACTTGGCAAATGTCACCCAGCCGGCAATCGTTGCCTTGCCAAGGCCCTTGAGTGTCTTATCGAGGTGAATGATGGATTCGCCCTTGGGCCAGGGGAACTGCGGCAGCTTGCTCATGAAGGCACGGGCTGTCACGAAATGCTTGAGACCACTCTGGCGCACGATGCTCTCGAATGCACCTTCGGAGGAAGTGTAGTTGATATTCACCGGCACAATACCAGCCAGGATACAGGCGATATTGGCAATGACACCACCCTTGCCGGGGGGCAGGATAATACCCAGGCGCTCCTCTTGCACATTCTTCTTCAGCCAACGGGAAAGAGCCATAGCCACCCCCAACATCATGCCATAGGGCAACGCTGAGCCATCAAGACCGTCCACCAGCTCCACCTTGGCATTCTTTCGCATACTCTCCACCAGCACGCGGGCAAGGGATTTTTCGAAAGCCGGGCTCTCATCATAGCGCTTGTAGCATGCTTCCAGCCAGACTTCAAGCAGGCGTTCACCAGTCTGCGGACCAGGCAGCAGCTTAGGCAGGAAATCAATCGTGAGCCAATCATAATCCTGACCAGAGGTAAAGGCACGCCAGATATTATTGCGGAAGGTGCCTACGAACACCGGCACAGGGGCAATATGCAAAGCACCCAGCTGCATCATGAAAGGCATGGGCACATCCGAGATGGTGCCGATAATGCTGTTCGGGCGACCGGGCACGAAGATGACGTCCAGCCCCATCTGCATGAGATCCATGAGTTTTTCACGCAGATCACGGCTGTTGCTCTTACGGAAATTGAAGGAAAGAATCTGGCTACCTGTGCCGCGGATATACTTCATCACCTTGGCGGAGGGAATAAGCACATCCTCCACCATAAAGGCTACATTCTCAGCACCTCCCATTGCCTTGACCATGGCGGCAAGGGAATCCTCATCCACACGGTTGGGAATATAAAACGACGGCTGCGAGGGGCGTCCCTCCGCCCCGTAAATTCGAGTTGTTGCCATACGTTAATTATACAGCACAACACTCTTTTGTCAATATAACAAGCAAACGCCCCGTTATTTTTCTGTGGGAGTAGTTTCCTGCACGGGCAGCCTCTCCCGCAACCACTCTGCCAACTCAGGATTCTGTGTTTCAACAGCTGTCACCATTTCCTCCGTCCACGGCACCAGACAACTGCCCGCCAGCTGAAAGCCCACCAGAATCACCAGCACCGCTAAAAAACGACGTATTGTCCTGGACGGCTGCATCTGCAGCGGCAGCGTGGCGCAGCGGGCGTCCCACATGGTGATTCCCTTCTTGCGAAGCGTAATAAGCGAGAACACCATCATAATCAGGGGCAGCACCGATATCATCAGGCCCAGGCCACCCACAAACACCAGACAGGCACGAGACAGGGAGCGGCCAATGGTCATGCTTCCCTCCCCCACGCAGCGCACCTGTATCCCCAGCATTGCCTTGCCGGGAGTAATTCCCAGGAAATACACCAGCAGGGCCTCCAGCACCACATAGCCCAGCCACACCATGGGACTGGACGGCAGCAGCGCCACATCAAAAGGAATCTGCCTTGCGTAGATAACGCCGTAGAACAGTGCCATGTACAGCGAAATATCTGCCAGGCGGGCAAGCAGGCGCTCCACAGGTGTCGGCAGGTACACCCGCACCGCTCCAGGCGGCAGCTGCGGCGTTTCCGGCTCAGTGGGTGCAGCTTCACCCCCCGGAACAGGAGGCAGCTCTTCCTGCGGCTGGGGTTCTTCCTGTTTCTCTTTCAGAAAATCAGCCAGTGCGGGCAATTCACGCAGGGGCATCCAGTTCTCACAGCCGGCATGCCAGCCACGGGTATCGGGCGAAAGCTCACCCATCTGCACCAGCGACAACACATCCGGCACCGTAGCGGGGCCGCATTGTCTCTTATCTGCTATCCAGTAGATATCCATGTGTCACTTAGTTGGAACGCAAGGCCTTGGCCGGATCCTGGCGGGATACGATAAAGGCAGGAATGATGGCAGCCACCGTTACCATGATGAAGGCCTTAACAGCCTGTGCAGTAAAGGTTGCAGGGTCATACACGGCAGGCAGGGTAATTCCATGCGCCTGCATGGGGAACGGGTCCATGCCGATGCTGGCCAAAGCAGCTTGAATCTCAAGGCGATAATAGAGAACCAGCAACGCCAGAATCACACCTAGGATAGCACCCAGAACACCTATAATCACCCCCTGCCAGGCAAAGATACCCATAATCTTACCCGGCGTAGCCCCCAGCGCCTGCAGCACTGCAATTTCACGCTTACGCTGCATGGACATAGTGAACATGACGGCCATGATGCAGAAACTGGCAATGAGCGAAATGATGGACAACACAAAGCTGAGCATCACGCGTTCGTTGGCAATAAGTTTGTAATACTGCTCGTAGCTGCGCATCCACGGCACAATATACCAATCCAGCCCATTGGGATATGCACTCTCCGGAGCATCCAGCTGGGGCAGCAGCTTCTGGATATCGCTCTCCACAGAACCGGGATTGTTCGGCTCCTTCACGCGCACGGCAATACCCTGCACCTGGCTGGAGCCGCCCGCAGAAAAACCGAGCACATCCTGTGCAATCTGGAGCGGCATGTAGACATTCGGCGCCGGCATATTCTCGGGCGTCTGGTAAATACCTACGATGCGGAGATCCACCGGCATCACCATCTCATTGATGCTCTTCACCGCCTTGCCGTCTTCCTTATCGCGGTCGAGTGCAGTGAGGGCCGCGGCATTCTCCTGCCAGCGCTGCTGCTCCTCTGCAGTGAATGCAGTCCCGTCGCGGTGAGTCTGAGCCATATTGTAGAAGAAGGAGCAGAACTCCTTCTCGCTGCGGCGCAGTTTACTCCCTTCGAACTGGAGAATATGGTTCACAACCACTTCCAGTCGGGCATCATCCACTACCGTGCCGTTTTCTCCAGCTGCAGAGCCGTTAAACACGTCGGTCACGGCATTCATGAACTCTTTATTCTCATGAGTCTGCAGCGGATTCTGAATCATGGCGTATACATTGGCCACCTCATCCAGGCTACCCACAGGGGTAAGGTGCAGGCTATCGCCCACGGTCAGATGCAACGCATTGGCCGTCACCGCAGAAATCACGCATTCCTGGTCCAGGCCCTCACCGAAATCAACAGTACCATCACGCAGCATGGCAGCAAGGGGTGCCACCTGCTCTGCATTGTGCGGCTCAATGGCGGAAAACTGCACTGTCATGCGCCCGGTACGGCTCTGGGCAAAGGCATCACCATCCAGCTGAGGATACACACTCACCACGCCGGGCACTTTGCGGATATCATCCATCACGCTGAACCAATCCACCACGTCATCCGTGATGCCGACCCTCTGCAGGCCATCTGTCTGAGCCACCACATAGTGCGGGGCAAATGCCAGCATGCGGTTCTCCATTTCACGCTGAAGGCCTTCCATTACCGAAAGCACCACAATAAGCACCATCACGCCCAGAGCTACGCCGCCCAGACAGATAAAGGTGATAATGGAAAACATGCTACGGAGCGGGTTGAGGTATCTCACCGCCAGCATCAGGCTCAGATTACGTCGCAACAGTTTCATGCAGATGCCGCAGTATCACATATTCCGCAAGCTCATGCAAGCCTGAATCCTGCCATGCCCCGGCTGTGTCATATTTTTGACACATTATCATCTTGCGCTGTCTACCAAACATGATACAATCACAACAAATGGACGAGAAACTCATTATCATCGGTACCGGCCCTGCCGGTTATACAGCTGCCATCTACGCCGCACGCGCTGATTTACATCCGCTTGTGTTCACAGGTGGCCAGATTGGCGGCCAGCTCACAACCACCACGGAGGTAGAGAACTTCCCCGGCTTCCCGGAAGGCATCATGGGGCCGGAGCTCATGTTCAACATGAGCCAGCAGGCTGAAAAGCACGGCGCCCGCTTCGCCTACGAGGAAGTGGTTTCCATCTCCCAGGAAGCATGCACCGGGCTGTTCACCGTCACCACCACAGGCGGCGCCTACAAATCCGAGGCCGTCATCATTGCCACGGGCGCCAAAGCCCGCTACCTTGGCCTGCCGGGTGAAAGCGAACTCATCGGCCACGGTCTTACCGCCTGCGCCACCTGCGATGGCGCTTTCTACCGCGATGTACCCGTGTGTGTGGTAGGCGGCGGCGACAGCGCCTGCGAGGAAGCCAACTTCCTGACCCGCTTTGCCAGCAAGGTTTACCTCATCCACCGCCGCGACCAGCTGCGTGCCAGCAAGGCCATGCAGCAGCGCACGCTGGAAAATCCCAAGGTGGAGCCCGTGTGGAACAGCACGATTTCTGCTTACCACACCGACGAAAAAGGCGAGCTGAGCAGCATCACCCTTCAGTCTACGGTGGACGGCTCCACCAGCGAACTCGAGGTAAAGTGCGTCTTCATGGCTATCGGCCACACCCCCGTGAGCCACTTTGCCGGTGACCTGGTAGAGCGCGACGCCTCGGGCTTTGTGGTAACGGATGGTGCAGGCACCGCCACGAAAACTCCGGGGCTCTTCGCAGCAGGCGACGTGGCCGACCCGACCTACCGCCAGGCCATATCCGCCGCCGGCATGGGGTGCCGAGCTGCCATGGACGCCGAGCGCTACCTTCTTACACGCGAGTAACCACCATCATGAAAAAGCTCATCTTTCTCACTCTTCCCCTGCTTCTGGCTGCCTGCACCTCTACTGAGGAGCAGGTGGCCAGAGCCACGCAGTTGTTCAACTCCGGTTGTGAAGCCGAAGCCGTAGAAATGTATCGTGCCGCAGCCATCGAAGGCAACACCAACGCCCAGCTCCAGCTGGCCAAATGCTATGACTTCGGCAAGGGCGTGCCGCAGGATCTGCATGAAGCCGTGCGCTGGTATACACAGGCTGCTATGGGCGGTAACACCAACGCCCAGGACAATCTGGGCACCTGCTATGTTTCCGGCACCGGTGTAGAAAAGGACCTCGACAAGGCATTCTACTGGTACAACCAGGCCGCCATGGCCGGCAACGCCTCAGCCATGAACAACCTGGGGCTCTGCTATCGCAATGGCGAGGGAACCGTGAAAGATGATGCCAAAGCCGCATTCTGTTTCCAGAGCGCTGCGGTCATCGGCAACGCCAACGCCCAATACAACCTGGGCCGCTGCTACTACCACGGACTCGGCGTTCAGCAGGATACTGAGCAGGCAAAAATCTGGGTAACAAAAGCTGCTGCTCAGGGGCACAAGAATGCCCAGCTGTTCATGGAAGACAACCAGTGGACTCAGCCTCAATAACTGTTTAGGCTTTACACAACGCGTTGTGCGTGTATAATGCGCGCATGCAGACGCCTGAAAATACTGAATCCGGCAAAACACCGTGGGGTTCCTTCTGGAGTCTCACGGTGATTCAGTCTATGAACGCCCTGAATGAAAAGGGCGTGCAGTTCCTCCTCATCGGCCTGGGTATCTGGATGGCCATGGAGCTGCAGTATTCTCTTTCCGTTCTTATTGTACTGCCCTTTGTTCTGTT
Organism: Akkermansia sp.; assembly: GCA_045125705.1. Classification (GTDB taxonomy): domain Bacteria; phylum Verrucomicrobiota; class Verrucomicrobiia; order Verrucomicrobiales; family Akkermansiaceae; genus Akkermansia. The sequence continues at coordinate 9,080 of JBGVNQ010000035.1, forward strand.
CTCACCGCTGGGCGGGTGGATTGCAGACCGCTGGTGCAAAACCCGCCTGCTTCAGGCCATGGTGCTGCTTCAGGTGCTGGTGCTGGTAGGTATGACGGTGGGACTCTGGCTTGAAAGCCTGCCGCTGGCCATTGGCAGCTTTGCCATTTTCTGTGTTCAGGCCATGTTCTTCAGTCCTGCCAAGAAGGGGCTGGTGAAGGATATCGTGGGTTCTGAAAACATCGGCTTTGCCAGCGGAGTGATGGAAATCTCCACCATGCTGGCTCTGTTGGTCGGTCAGATTGGCGCACTTTACCTCATCTACAGCCTGCTCAAGCTCTGGGGGCCGGATTCCGGCTGGCAGGCTGCCGCCCTTCCCTGCGCCTGCTGCACCGTCGGAGCTGTCATTGTATTCATTCTAAGCCTGTTCATCCCCCGTTATCCGGCACAAAGCACCCGCCCGTTCACATGGAACCTGCTGTGGTGCCACTTCTCCCAGCTTCGCATGCTCTGGAATAACAAGGTTCTGCGCAACAGCGAAATCGGCATCGGCTACTTCTGGTTCCTTGCCAGCGTCATGATGCTTATCGTGCTGCAGATGGCGGCCGAGGCACATCCCGTCACCAGCAAGGCAGATTTCCTTCAGGTGCTTGGCCAGCAGAAGGATTCAGCCCTGCTCTTTGCCTGGCTTTCCGGAGGCTCGATTTCCGGCGGTCTCTGCGCATCCATCATCTGCGCGAAGAAAATCCGCACCTGGGTAGCTACAGTCGGCGGTATCGGCATGACCTTGGGTTGCGTTGCCCTGGCTCTTCTCCCCTACGGTACCCCCTTCTTCTTTGCAGCCCTTACTTTCACCGGCTTCACCGCTGCGGGCTACCTGGTGCCGCTTAATGCACTGCTGCAGGACCGCGCCGATAACGACAAACGCGGCGATGTCATCGCTGCCGGTAATCTGGTAGACTGCTTCCTCGGCATGCTGGCTGTGGGCATTCAGGGGCTGTTCCACGCTATGGGCATGTCGCCCCAGTGGCAATGTGGCATTTTAGCTGCCGGCAGTGCCCTTATGGCTCTTTTCATCATTCGTAATACGAGGGCGTGATTCCCCCTTGATATACCGCAGGCTATGTGGTAGACTGCGATGATATGAAGCCGCTGCATCTCTCCCTCCTCGTCTGTCTGCTCGCATTGCAAAGCTGCAGTCTCGATGAGAGGCTTTCGGCCACCTCTGCCAAGTTGGAAAACCAGTACGCAGAAGTCCGCCTTTGGGATGAGCTGCCGCTACGAACCATTTCCTGGCAACAGGCCGTGGCAATGATGAAACGCAACAACCGGGACTATATCAACGCTCAGAAAATAATCGAAAAGTCCTACCGCAGCGAGTTGAGTGTCTATACCGATCTCATTCCCGGTGTTTCATATTACAGCTACGCAACCAAATCTCTGGGGGACCTTACTCAGAAATACAACAGCGACGACATACAGCATAATTTCAACGTTAATTTTTATCTGCCTACTTTAACTCAGGTCCCCTACCGTGTCTATGCCAGCAAAGCGGCCACATTTGCAGCTATCAAAGCACAGGAAGGCAAGGAACGAGAGCTGATATCCAAGCTGTATTCATACCAACGCAAGCAGGACATCCAGAACCGGAAAGAAAAGCTCAACAGCCAAAAGCCCCAGATAGAAAAACAGGCATATGAATCGCTGAAAAAAACGAGGGCACAAAATCAATGGAGCGAAATTGCGGAACTGCTGGGTGATTATAGTGCCAGATGGAGCATTCTTCCATCATCTGTGCCCAGGTTCAACTGGAGTCATTATCGTTCATGCACCGGTTCATTGGATTCACTCATTGTCTGCAAATTGGCACTCGAGCTGGAACAATCCCGCATGAAACAGTATGGAATCGCCCTGAACTACCTGCCCACCATCAATATGAACCTGTACAGTCCCTCGCTGTTCAGCTCCACCGGTGGCACGTATTCGGGTACATTCCTGGACATGAATGATACCCAGCTCAACCTCAGCATCAGTTATAATCTTGATACACAGCTCAATACCTGGGAACGCTACCTTGACAGCAAGGATGAATACGAGAACAAACAGCGGGAAATGGTGGGCAAGCTAGTGGAATACAAGGAAAAACTACACGCCCTGAAAGAAAGCATGGATGAATACACAGCCTGGCGCAGTTACATGCACAAGCAGATGGAACACCTGCGCAGCGCTCCGGCGGCTAACGCAGAGGAGTTCATCCAGACCGAAACAACGCTGCAATCCATGGAGCAGGAGCTGCTGACCCAGGAAGAAGCCGCAGTAGAAACTGAAGCTGCGCTCATCCTGCAATACGGATTACGTTAATCTCTCGCAGCCTTAAGGCACGATTCCAACAACGACGTCAGTTGGGCGGCACCGTAGCACCCGGCTTTCTGCAGGCGGAGCACTTCATTTCTCACCTCTCCCTGCAGGAACTTAAGGCGGGTCTTGGGTAAGGGTTCAGACTCCAGCTGCTGGGGAGATAGTCCGAGCTGCTGGCTTTCCACATCCACAGCAAGGCGCTCAACACGCCTTATCAGCGAAACAAGCTCCCCGCCTGCAACAGCCTGCGCAGTGCCAGAGTCCTGCACACGCCGCAGCTGGTACAGCATATCATCTATACTGTCGCACCATTCATTGCAGCTGCGCACCACGAGGCTTTCTCCGCTCCGGTCAGCATTTGCAGCTGCCGCTGCGCTCATTTTGTAAAACTGGAACAGACTTAACAGCTCCTCTGAGCCGTAAGCATTCACCTCCACAAGACGATGCACCACCGGCATATACCCCTGGGTGACATGCATCAGATCCCGCATGAGTTGTTCGAGCTGCCGGGCGGCTTCGGCGCCCGACAAAGGCATCTGGCTGAGCTGTCCTGCACCTTGCTGCAGAAACTCCATCTTACTGCGAAGTTCTGCTGCTACAGACTGCCCACTCTCCCGGTCACTTACGGTGCGCAGAAGCCTGTCCACCTCACGGGATTCCTCAACCAAGCGGCGGCAGAGCACCAGAGCGCCCTCCTGCGGCTCTGCAGCAAATACAGGCAGCGCAGATAAGAGGCACATGGCCCATATGTGGTACCGGGTTGTCATCCGCGCCTATTGTAACGGCGAAACGCCCTCCTGTCAAGGGGTATTTACACAGCAGGGGCGTGCACCGTTTCCGGCACACGCCCCTGAACTAAGGGATTTTTATATCCTCTCAGGCATTAATGACCACTGAGGGTCGTGATGTAGTAACCGGCAATCACGGCGGTACCAATCACACCGGCCACGTTCGGGCCCATGGCGTGCATGAGGAGGAAGTTGGTGCGGTCAGCCTGCTGACCCACATTGTGGGACACACGGGCAGCCATCGGCACGGCGGACACACCGGCAGAGCCGATGAGCGGGTTGATGGGGTTCTTACGCCAGCCGGGAACCAGGTTCATGAGCTGAGCGCAAAGCAGACCACAAATGGTTGCTACGGCGAAGGCCACCACACCCAGAAGGATGATGAGGAGGGTCTCCTGCTGGAGGAAACGGGCACCCTGCATGGTGAGACCCACGGACACACCGAGAAGGATGGTCGTGATGTTCATGAGCTCGTTCTGAGCGCAGCTCACCAGACGCTCGGTCACCTGGCATTCGCGCAGGAAGTTACCCAGCATCAGCATACCCAGCAGCGGGGCTGCATCCGGGCACAGCAGAATGGTAGTCAGCGTCACCACGAAGCAGAAGAACAGCTTCTCACCCTTGGAGACCTGACGCAGGCTCTTCATCTTGATCTTACGCTGAGCCTCTGTGGTGCAGAGCTTCATGAACGGCGGCTGAATCAGCGGCACCAGTGCCATGTAGGTGTAGGCAGCCACAGCGATGGCACCGAGCAGCTCGGGAGCCATCTTACTGGCCAGGAAGATGGAGGTAGGACCGTCAGCACCACCAATGATACCGATGGCAGCAGCCTGCCCCTTGGTGAAGCCGAGGCCCACAGCGCAGAGGAAGGTGAAAGCCACACCACCCTGGGCAGCAGCGCCCAGCAGCAGAGACTTGGGAGAAGCCAGCAGCGGGCCGAAGTCCGTGAGAGCACCCACGCCCATGAAAATAAGAGCAGGGAAAATCTCGCACTTGATACCGAGGCCGAGCCAGTCGAACAGGCCACCGTGGGGCTTCACAAGCAGGTACTTCTGCGGGGTCTGGCCACTCACGACCAGCTTACCCTTCTGCACCTTACCTGTTTCAGGATCCACAGCATCCTTGACAGTCATGGGAGCATCCATGGCGGCGGTGTACTCAGCAGCCTGAGCGGGGTCAATACCCTCGGTGCTCTGCTTGCTGACACCGGCGTCCTCAAACGGTGCCAGTTCCAGCTGGATGAAGCCCACGTCCTGCATGGTGGAGCGGGTCACCTTGCCTTCTTCAATGGCAACTACCTCACGCTGAGCCTGGGTAATGACCATGCCGTTATCAGGAATGTTGGCGATGAGAGCGCCGAAAGCAATCGGCACCATGAGCAGCGGTTCAAACTGCTTCACCACACCCAGATACAGCATCACTGCCACAACACCCCACATCACGTACATCTGCCAGGTCATCTGGTAGATACCCATGCCGGAGATGAAGCTCGCGAAGGAATCGAAAAGTTCTTGCATATCTGATAAATGCGTTGTTATTTACCTCTGCACTACCTGAGTGCAGAGCCTGCAGAAGGTCAATTAACCAATGTAAGCCAGGGTCTGACCCTCGGTCACGGTGTCACCGGGCTTCACAGCGAAGGAGGTCACGGTGCCGTTGGCGGGGGCGTAGATCACGGTGTTCATCTTCATGGCCTCCACGGTCATCACCTGGTCGCCTTCCTTCACGGCAGCGCCGGGCTGCACGTCGAGGGAAACCACCTTGGCAGCCAGCGGGCTGGGGATGGGGGTGCCGGCGCCGGCAGGAGCAGCGGCGGGAGCGGGAGCAGCCACAGGAGCGGGAGCGGCCACGGGGGCAGCCACCACGGGAGCAGCCACAGGAGCGGGGGCGGGAGCAGCGGCCACGGGAGCGGAGCCACCAACGGTTTCTACGGTTACATCAAAGGTCTGACCGGCAACAGTAATACGGAGCTGTTTCATATTTTTATTTTCTATTTGTGTTTTGTTTGAAGTTTGTTTTTTTGGGGGGATGTGCGCAGGATTATCAACGCACGGGAGAGTTGTTCATGGCGGCAGCGCGGCCTCCCTGCCCGTAGGCAGTATCAACCGGCTTGATGTCCAGTATGCGAGCCTCATTGCCCACAGTCACCTTGACGGCGGCGGCAATGGCGGCAACGACCTGCGGTGTTATGCTGCTCTGCGCTGCATCATAGATACCGGCAGCAATGGCGGCCACCTGTGCAGGTGCCAGCTCCGGAGCCACTGCCACAGGAGCAGCCACCGGAGCCGGGGCCATGGCTGCCTTGGCAGCCTCGGCCTGAGCCTTGCGCTTTGCATCCAGACGCTGTGCCACGGCTCCCGATACCGTCAGAATGACGCTCAGGAAGCAGAGGCAGCACACCACCACACACATGCCGGTCACCTGGTAGATGACGGCATCCATATCGAGTGCAGCGAGTGTCTGTATCATTGTTTTGTTGGTTTGTGAAATAGGAAAAAATTACAGCGGCATGTTGCCGTGCTTCTTGGCGGGATGCTGCTCGCGCTTGCTCAGCAGGGTGCGCAGAGTCAGCGCAATGCGGGCGCGGGATTCCTTGGGATCGATGATATCGGTCACCTGGTCGGAAGCAGCGGCAGCATAGGGGTTGGAGAATGCCTGTTCGTACTCACCCACCAGTTCCTTCTGGCGGGCGGCGCGGGCAGCATCGTCCTCGATGGCCTTGAGCTCGCGGCCGTACAGGATCTGCACAGCACCGGCTGCACCCATCACGGCAATCTCAGCGCTCGGCCAGGCGAACACAGCGTCGGCACCCAGGCCCTTGCTGCACATGGCGATGTAGGCACCACCATATGCCTTGCGCATGATGAGGGTCACCTTCGGCACGCTGGCGGAGGAGTAGGCATAAATCATCTTGGCACCGTGGCGGATGATACCACCGCGCTCCTGCTGCTTGCCGGGCAGGAAGCCGGGCACGTCCACCAGGTTCACCAGCGGAATATTGAAGGCGTCACAGCAGCGGATGAAGCGGGCCGCCTTGTCGGAAGCGTCGATATCGAGGCAACCAGCCTTCACTGCAGGCTGGTTGGCAATGATACCCACCACCACGCCACAGATACGGCCGAAGCCCACCACCACGTTGCCGGCAAAGTTGGCATGCACCTCGAGGAAGCTGCCTTCATCCACCAGGCGGGCAATAACCTTCTGCACGTCAAGCGGCGTGTTGTTATTGTCGGGGATGATATCGTTCATGCCTTCCTGCGGAGCGATGTCCAGCGGCTGGCTCAGGTCATGCGGGGGCTCCTGGGCATTGTTGGAGGGCAGATAGGTCAGCAGCTGCTTGGCAATGGAGATAGCGTGCTCATCGGTCTCGGCCACAAAGTGGGCGTTGCCGGAAACAGAGGAATGCACGGCTGCACCGCCGATTTCCTCCATGGTGCATTGCTCGTAGGTCACCTGCTCAATCACCTTCGGGCCGGTGATGTACATGCCGGCGGCACCACCCTTGCGGATGATGATGAAGTCTGTAAGTGCGGGGGAGTAGGCTGCACCACCGGCGCAGGGACCGAGGATAAGGGAAATCTGGGGCACCACGCCACTGGCGGCCACGTTGTTATAGAAAACGTTGGCAAAGCCGGTCAGGGAATCCACGCCCTCCTGCAGACGTGCGCCGCCGGAGTCGTTAATCTGGATGATGGGCATGCCTGCCTTGAGGGCATACTGCTGGGCGTCGCAGATTTTCTGGGCGTGCATGTAGCCCAGAGAACCGCCCTGTGCCAGGAAATCAGCGGCCGTGGCAGCCACGGGGCGACCATTCACCAGACCATAACCGGTCACAATACCGTCGCCGGGAATGTCCTTCTTCAGCATACCGAAGTTGCTGCAGTGGTGCTTCGTGTGCATGCCGATTTCGCAGAAGGAACCGGCATCAAAGAGGCAGGACATGCGCTCACGGGCCGTCCAGTCACCCTTTGCGTGACGGGCTTCATACTTCTCCGGCGTGGCCGCATACTTAATCTTGTTGCGGCGGCTTTCCAGCTCCTCAAGAAGTTTGGGATCTATTGCCATAATATAAAGCGAGTAAGATGTTAGTATATCGTGAGCTGTGGGTACAGTCCACCTACCTTGCCCGATTCTACCACGCCTGCTGCGCCATGGAAAGCAAAATTTGCCAGTCTACGCAAAAAATCACCCCTGCACCACAATGCGGGGCGTCAGGATACAGCGGCGGTAGGTGCCGGGTGCCACATGGGTGCGGGGCCACACGATGCAGTCATCCATGACCACTCCGGCGGGAATCACGGCATCCTGCCCCACCACGCAATCCTCGCCCAGGTCGGCTGCGGCAGAAATGGAAGCCGTGGGGTGAATACGCTCGCGGCTGGTCAGTTCCATCATGGTATCGATATAGCCGGCAGGCGAACCGATTTCGTGCCAGTTGGCCCAGTCGAAGACCACGCCGCCTACCTTGCCCTGCTTGATAAGCTCCAGCCACACCGGGACGATGGAGAAAACATCATCCTCGGGAAACAGCTCTGCCACCTCGGGCTCCATGAGATACACCCCGGCAAACTGGTGAGTGCCGGGATTTACTCCCAGCGCATGACGCATGTCGGTAATGGCGCCTGTTTCTTCATCGAACCCCACATTCCGCTTACCATCCACGCTGCGCAGAGCCAGTGTCACCTTATTCCCACGGCGCTTGTGCTCTGCCAACAGGTCTGCCACTGGAATATCAGTCAGAATATCACCATTGTGCACCAGCAAAGGCTCACCAGGCTTCACCCAGGGCATGATTTTCTTCACGCCTCCGCCGGAATCCATCGGGCTTTCCTCTTCGCTAAAGCTCACCGGGCATCCGCGGTACGTCGGTTCGGGGAATGCGCGTTCCCACATGAGCGGCAGGCAGGAAATATTCACCATGAAATCACTCACTCCGCAGCGGATGTAGTGGTCCATCGTGTGCTGAATGAGCGGTTTCTGAAATACCGGCATCAACGGCTTGGGCAGAATATGAGTGAGAGGAGCCAGACGCGTGCCGAGCCCGGCACCAAGAATGAATGCTTGCATGATATTACCAGAGATGAGGAAGGTTCAGTTTAATAGCACAGATTCCCATGATGAGGTTGGCCACGGCATGCATCACCACCACAGGGGTAAGCCGTTTCGTGTACACCACCAGAGCATAAGCCAGACTACCGTACACAAATGCGCCGGCATAATCCACCGGGCGGTGCACCAGCATGAAAGCCAGGGTCACCACGATATATGCCAGCCAGCTGCCCTGCCCCAGCGGTACATTCTGCGGAAAATCACGGTTCACACACCAGCGCATCAGGTACCCGCGCCAGAAGAACTCCTCCACTAACGCCACAATGATTACTGCACGGGCAAAACGGAACGCATACTCCACCCAGATAGCCACGTGATTGTCAGCAAAAACAGCCACCGGTTCAAAACCATCCTCGGCTGGAATCCACCCCGTCACATACGGCACCAGCCAGAACCCGATTCCCACGATACCGGCCAGAATACCGAGCAGGCAGGGCTTCAGCTTCCAATCCCACTCCACATCGCGCCGCACATGCCACAGATACGCTCCGCACACCGCCACCTGCAGCGGGTAAATCCACATCTCCGGTGCACGCCGATACCAGGCCACGCTGGGGTGATCCCACGCCCAGGATGCTTCCACTACCCACAAGAGCAGATTGAAAAACAAGAAAAAAGCAAAAGGAGTCACATATGCGCGGAACAACCGTTGCTCATTCATATGTGACTCCTCTGAATATTCTGCTGCGAATCACTTCAGTGAATCGCAGAAACGCGCCATCTTGTCGCAGGCCTGCTCAAGCAGATTCTGAGCCGTAGCGTAGCAGCAGCGCAGGTATCCCTCGCCGCAGGCACCGAAAGCAGTGCCGGGCACAGCGGCCACCTTGTGTTCCATCAGGAGACGCAGCGCAAATTCCTTTGAAGAAATACCAAAACGCTGGATGCTGGGGAAGGTGTAGAACGCACCGCCGGGAAGATGACAATCCATGCCCATATCGTTGAAACGTCCCACGATGTAATCGCGGCGCTTGTGGTAGCTGTCGCGCATCTCAAGCATGGCAGGAGTGCCATTCACCAGAGCCTCGATACCGGCCTCCTGCGAGGTGATGGTCGGGCAAATCATGGTGTAGGAATGCACCTTCATCATCTGCTCGATGAGCTCCTTCGGGCCGCAGGCGTAGCCCAGACGCAGACCCGTCATGGCAAAAGCCTTCGAGAAACCATGCAGCAGCAGTGTGCGTTCCTTCATACCCGGCAGCGCGGCGATGGAGGTATGCTCCTCCTCATCATAGCGCAGCTCAGAATAAATCTCGTCCGTAAGCACAAACAAATCATGTTTGATACAGATAGCGGCGATTTCTTCCAGCGTCTTGCGAGGCGCAATGGAACCCGTCGGGTTCGTGGGGAAATTCAGCATCAGCACCTTTGTGCGCGGGGTGATGGCGGCTTCCAGCTTGGCGGGATTCAGCGCAAAAAGGTCATCAATGCTCGTCTCCACCGCCTTGGGTATGCCATAGGCCATCATCACCGTGGGGGCGTAGCTCACATAGCACGGCTCGTGATACAGCACCTCATCCCCGGGATTCAGCAGGCAGCGCAGCGCGAGGTCGATAGCCTCGCTCACGCCCACCGTGGGCAGAATCTCGCACAGCGGGTCGTACTCCACATGGAAGAAATCAGCAACATACGTGCTGATAGCGCGGCGCAGGGACTCCAGACCATAGTTACTGGTGTATGTGGTGTGACCGCGCTCAAGCGAACGAATGGCGGCCTCGCGGATATTCCACGGAGTCACAAAGTCGGGCTCACCCACACCCAGGGAGATGATATCCTTGCTACCGGTAGCCAAATCAAAGAATTCGCGGATACCCGAACGCGGCATATCCGTGACCTGCTTGGAAAGCATTTTGCTCCAGTCCATAATCAGGGGATAATGTTGAGACGTTCGGCCTCCGGCTCTTCTGTGTAGATAAGGCCGTTGTTCTTATATGTCTTGAGGCGGAAATGCGTGGCAGTGGAAATCACATTCTGCATGCTGGCCAGATTCTCGCTCACAAAGCGGGCCACCTCCAGCAGCGTGGGAGCCTCCACCATCACCAGCAGGTCATAACCACCGGAAATCAGATACAGGCTGCGCACCTCCTTGAATTGGGCAATGCGAGAGGCCAGACGGTCAAAACCACCGCCTCGCTCAGGGGTACAACGCACTTCGATAAATGCCGAGACACCCTCGCCGTCATCATTCACAATGGCCTGGTAACCCACAATGCGGCCTGCCTTCTCAAGCGCAGCTCGCTTGGCGGCCACGGTTGCAACATCCACACCAAGGCGGTCTGCAATCTGCTGGTCGCTCAATCGCGCATCCGCCTCCAACAACTTAAGAAGGGCATCCTGTGTCATAGCTTAGCTCATCATACCACCCTGCCCCGTTAAGTCAACCTCAAATTACGCCAACTATAGCACGATACTTTCCGGAAAATCACAGTGGCGCAGGATGCCCCACATCTTGTCTATATAGGCCAGGGTGTAGAAGTTCTCAAAATAGTGGAAGTAATACGCGCCCAGCGGAGTAAGGCGGTAGCCGTCGCCATCGTGCACAATATACCCCAGCCACCGGGCCAGACGGAACTCCGCGCCGAACTCCTTCTCCAGTTCCGTGCCGAAGAAGTCCCGGAAATCCGTGCGGCTCACGCAGGTGGTATACGCCCGCCAGAAGAGGTAATAGAGCATCCGCTGCCGCCGGCTGAAACGCGTGGTAAGCGCGGTGGGCAACTGCCCGGCGCGGATGCGTTCTATATAAGCCTTGACTGAGAATGTGTTTATCTTGAAACTATCGCGCAGCAGAGTGGTAGCCGAGCAGCCGAAACCCAGGAAGGTGTCGCGGGTCATGCTGGAGTAGCGATGCCCGCCCGGGGTGGCAAAAGTCCAGATAGAGTCCCGCACCAGTCCCTTGGATTCGCAGTAGGCAGTAAGTTCATCCAGCAGGCGGTGTTTCTGTCTGCCGGGCATGGCATGCACCGGACTGCCGGTGAAGGAGAAATCAATGAAGGGATACACCGCCACGTGATTAGCACCATGGGCAAAGGCCGTGTCCAGATCCCGGCGGATATGCTCTATCTTCTGCCCGGGCAAGGCGAAGATGAAATCCATGCTCACCGTCTCAAATGGCACCGCCGCCAGCGCAGCGGCCAGTTTCTCCGGCTGAGGTGCGGGGCGTCCAAGACACCGGGCAAACTCCGGCAGAAAGCTCTGGATGCCGATACTGATACGCGTCACCCCCGCATCACGGAGGAGGCTCAGCGTTTTCACATTCACATCTGCCGGGTGAAGCTCGGCTCCCACGCCGTCGGTAATATCAAAGTACTGCCGCAGCGCCTCGATAATACGCCCCAGCTCCACAGCCAGCAGCGCGGGGGTACCGCCGCCGAAGTACAGGCTGCTCACCCGGGTGCGCTCACCTCGCATGCGCCCCACCATCTCAATTTCCTGCAGCAGCGCTGCGGTGTAGGCGCCGGCTGCTTCGGGGGTATAGCGTTCCTTGCAATAAGGGCAGAAATTGCACAGCGTGCGGCAGAACGGAATGTGCACATACAGCCCCAATCCGGGGCAATCGTCGTAATCCAGCACCTCATCATTATCCGCCGTGAAGCGGAACGGCTCAGGGCTCCGGGTGAGCCAGGTGCGCGCAGCTGTGGTCAGGAGGTTCATGAATCAGACGTATCGGGTGTAGGTGCGCAGCATTTCGGTTATCACGCGCAGGTTCCCGCGGAAAACCAGCGCATATTCAGCCGCAAAGAAATAGCCGCATTCATCGCAGAGACCCGGCACATGTATGCAGCGCCCGCAGGTGGAAAGCTCACCATTTTCCATCACCACACACTGGTAACAGGGAGTGGGGAAATTATTATCGATGATATACGGGAAGGCGCTGCGCAGGTTGAAGATGGGGTATCCCTCATCCATCAGCTGCCCGATTTCCGCACAGCAGGCCACTTTATCCTCAGCACCAGGTCCCGGGTGTCTGGATAGGGCGTGTGGAAATTGAAAGAGACAGCCCGCACATTCGGCTGGGTGCGCGCTACATCGCACACACTGCGGATGCAGCCTTTGTTAATCTGGTTCACGGCCATGTACAGGCATATGTTATCCGACGTTGCCTGCTCTATATTCCGCATGATAAGGTCATAGGTATTGCCTCGAATGATGTTGTGGTGCTCCTTATCACCATCCAGGCTCAGCAGAATCAAATCCGCCTCCGGTAAATCCAGCCCCTGTGTACCATTGGTCACAATGTTCACGATTCGGAACCCCATTTCCTTGGCTTCGCGCACCAGGTCGCGTATCGTCTTGCCACTATCCTTCCACAGGAAAGTCTCACCGCCGCAGAAGAACAGAATCCGCACCCCCATGGAGTACAGCTGCTCCATTTCGGCCTTCACCTGGACGTAGGGGTGAATAATGGCGGTCAGATTATTCACTGAGCAATGCTTGCAGCGCAGGTTGCAGCGGTCCGTCACGATGATGGTGCCCAGTATCGGCTTTTTCCGCCGGAAAAGTACCGTCGTAAGACCGAAGAGAGAGAATTCGAATAAGGTTGAGGCCTTCATTTGTTTCAAAATAGTAAATTTACCAGTTCAAGTAAAGGAAAAAATTGACTTCCGTCTTCAGATTGTGGCATAGTGACTCCATGGGCATGAGGTCATACACCATTCTGCTGGCGTGGCGGCTGCTCTGGCCGCGGCGCAGTTGCCAGCAACTGGTGGCGGGCATCTGTGTGCTGGGCATTGCCCTGGGGCTCATGCTGCAGATTGTGGTACGCGGGGTAATGGACGGCATGGTGCGCGAGATAGATGCCGGCACCCGCTTCTGCATGCCGGATTTGCTTGTTACCAACTGGCCGTACGAACCGGAACAGGCGCTCCGGGTACCGGGAGTTCGCTCGGCCACCGCGTGTCAGGCAGGCATGGGCACCGGGCCACATGGCTTATGTCGCTACAGCACCTGGTATGAGCCTGAGCAGCTCGCACCGCTGCTGGCGGATGGTGGGCTCGGGCAAGCGCTCATCTCCCGGAGCTATGCAGAGAAATCGGGACTCCGGGCGGGGGATTACCTGTTGATGCAACTGCCGGGCCATCAGCACAGGCTGGAAGTATCGGGTATTTTCCGCGTGCCGGGGCGCATGCTGGCGCCGGATATCCTCCTTCCCCACCCCATACAAGGCGGAACTCCGGCTCTGGCGCTGCATCTTACCCCAGGTGCTGACGAAAACCTCTGTATTCACCAGTTACGGGAAATAGCTCCGGAGTCAGCGGTTCACCCGGCGCAATCCGACACTCGCGCATGGCTGGGCATCATCGGGCGGGCCAAACAGACCATGGGCTTCATCCTCTACCTTTGCACCGCACTGGCGGCATTTGCCTGCGGAGCGCTGCTCTGGGTACTCTGCCTGCAGCGGCGGCAGGAGTTCAGCATCATGGCCGCCTACGGCATGCCGCCCTCGCAGCAGGCTGTCGTCATCCTCTGCATGGCCACGTCCGTTGCAACCGGCGGCATTGCACTCGGACTGCCTCTGGCCTGGGCTACCCTGCACTGGCGTGAACCTATACGTCAACTGCTGGCAGAGCTCGGAGTTCAGGCATTCCCGGTGGAGGTGCTGGACATGTCCTTGCCAGCCCACACCACACCGGGGCTTTACCTGACTCACACGTTCTTTACCTTTGTCATGGTGCTTCTGAGCTCAGTACCAGCCCTGCGACTTATCCTCCGCATGAGCTCACATGCTCCGCGGCAGTGATTACAATTGCAACCCGGCGGGTATACGTTTACGACCTTCCTCTATCGCGGCTTCCTTGAGTTGCATGCGCACCCCCAGCAGAATATAAGGTTGGGTGCCGTCCGGGGCTTCCGGTTTCAGCTTCATCTCACACACGAGCAATATCCGGTGCTCTGATTTTTCTTTCAGCGAAACCACCCATTCCTTACCAGAGGAAAGCTCCACCCATTCCAGCCCTTGGGCTTCAGCCCACTCCCGGGGTGATAGTCCGCTCGGCGTATACGACATCGGGTCAGTGTCCATCTGTTTATCCCACGCAATAGCACCCACAATTCTGGTGTCGGGATTAATCCTCATCCGCACCACGTGTTCATTTCCATAGCGCGGCATATCAAAGGTGAAACGGGTATCCACATCCTCTCCCCACCATGGTGTGAACCCATAACCAATCTCAACGCCATCCGACAATTCAAATGCCGAAGGCATAAAATCCACCTTACCAGCCGGGCCGGAGGGGCCATTATCATAGCCTATGAAATTAATGAGAACTCCCGGAGCATACCCATACACCACGGGTTTCCACAGGGGAGATAAGGCCCAGATCAGCCATGTGACCAACAGCACAACAAGAGATACCCGGAAGAAACGCTTTTTCATTTCCATCTTCTGTTTAATTATTTGATACGACTCACGTCAAAATAAACCGATGTATAAGGAGCCCGACGTTTGGCCACATCACTATACCAGGTAATGGGGTACACCACTTCAAAGGCAACCACTCCATCCCTGACGGGCAATTCGAGCGGTTTCCCGGCCTGAACAGGCAGCCACAGGTATCCCTGAGATTCGCACCACTGCTGAGGTGCATGTCCACTCTGCCATACAGCTTCAGCATCAGAGTTTCCACAATCAAGCTCCGGCCTCACAGCTATTCCCAGCGCGGGGGAGTCTTCAGCAAAGCAGATTTCCATACGGGAAGCATCCGATGCATCCGGCAAATCAAGCGTAAACTCATCACTAAAATGCGCGTGTTCGCCATTTCCTGCATCAAAAGAAATCCGGCAGGAACCCTCCTCTACTACCGGGCCATAATTCTGATGAAATTCTACTTCACTAGCGACCAGCCGCATACCAAAGCGGCCATTGCTCCAATCATCAGTCAGGCGCATGAAGCATTTCTGCGCAAGAGACACATGCCAGGTGGGTTCTACCGAAACGGAGGAACAGGAATCCAGACACAAGGCATATCGGACAGGGGTACCAATCCCCTTATACCCGCCGAGAAATATCAGAAGCGAAACCACTGCCAGCAGTCTTTCAAATCTCCGTACCCTTCCCCGGAACGCGCACGCCTGCCAGTATACCCCGCACACCAGCCAGTATACCCCGCACGACACAAGCCACAGCACCAACATACAGGAAGCCCCCAGAACAAGTGGATTCATCAACCACCTAAGCTCCATATTCAGAGCCACTGGCAACACACAAAACACGCACAGCCAGCTCAACCCACATGCCCAGCACAAGCCTCGCATGAGGATTTTCCACACTCGCTGCAGTTTTTCAACCTCCATTCCAAAGCGAATCTAACACACTGCTATCTAACAATCAAGTAGAAATGAGGATAAGTAGTTCGATAATCGGCTGTTCGGTTTCCAATGGGAGGCTCCGTATTCTGCCACGGCTTTATTGGGAACAAAATCCATGCTGAGCAGCAGCGTAAACGCAGGCAATATTGTCGGGGCACGGGACTTTCCTGTCTCGGCGTAGCTGCGTAGCAGCGAAGACGGAAGTCCCGACTCAGAGCGGCCTCTTGCTTCCCTATGAATGGATCTTTATTCTTCGCTCTACCAACAGGGAAACGAAATCCAGCCTCCGGCTGGACGAAATCCGGCCGTTGGCCGGTCGAAATCCTCACTTCGTTCGGTCGAAATCTGCGGGCGCCGCCCGCAGACGGAAAAGCCCG
>JBGVNQ010000036.1:0-15324 GCA_045125705.1 Akkermansia sp.
GATGAAACGAGCCGTGATTTTCGGGGCTGAAGTCCCCCGCTCCGAATAAAACCAACTGCACACCAAGCTCAGATTTACCGCCTTGCGGCGATACAAAAGCGGCACTATGTGGGCCGGGGAGGGAAGATTCCAAAATACCCGTCTCGTCATTATTAAAAGGTTTTATGTATCCCTTCGCGTGGTATTTCGTATGGAAAACCGAAGTGGCAGTACCGCTGCTCGTGCAGCGGTAACCTGTCGCGTTGCTCAATGAATTACACGGGTGTGCCCGTGTATGAAACCGCCCTGCGGGCGTATGAAAGCGCAGCTGGGGTGGGCTCTTCGATATGCCCACCCAGAGTCGCTGCTATGAATTACCGCCTGGCGGCGGTACGAAAGCGGCACTGCGTGCCGCATGCCCAACACCCTGCGGGCAGCCGCCCGCGGAATTCAATACATCCAAAATTCTACATCTTACATCCAAAATCCGCGTTTTCCCGCTCGTAGAGCGGAAAAACGCCGGGCAGGTGCGTTACCTCCGGTTTCTGCCCGGGGGTGAGGAGCACCTCGAGCACATCCATGCGCACGGGTACCTCGCGGCCGAGGCGGCGGAGCCAGAGCCGGGCGGCGCGGCGGATGAGCTCGCGCTTGTGGTGGTTCACGCGGCGGGCGGGGCGGCCGCCGCGGGTGCTCATGGCGCTTTTCACCTCGGCAAAGACGAGCAGGTCGCCCTTGCGGCACACGAGGTCGAGCTCGCCGCTGACCCCCATGCGCCAGCGGTGGCGCAGCACCTTGTAGCCCTGCGCGCGCAGCCACGAGGCCGCCACCAGCTCGCCATATTCGCCCAGGTAGCCGCCGCCGGGGCGGCTCGCCTCAGACCAGGGGCAGCTCCAGCTGTGCAACAGGCGCAAACGTGCGGCGATGGTGTATCGTAACTCCATGGTCGTGGATGGCTTGCATGTGGGCCTTGGTGCCATAGCCCGCGTGGCGGTCGAACCCATAGGCGGGGAACTCGCGGTGCAGCTCGAGCATGTAGTGGTCGCGCCACACCTTGGCCAGAATGCTGGCGGCGGCAATGCTCAGGCAGCGCGCATCGCCCTTCACCAGGCTGCGGCTGGGCAGGGGGAAACCGGGCACAGGCAGGCCATCGATGAGGCAGAAATCCACCCCGCAGGGCAGCCCCTGGGCCGCGCGGCGCATGGCCAGATGCGTGGCGCGCAGGATATTCAGCTCATCAATCTCCTGCACCGTGGCCTGGGCTATGCACTTCTGCACCCGCTCATCGGCCATGAGCGCGGCATACAGCTGCTCGCGCTTCTTCGCCGTGAGCTTCTTCGAATCATTCAGCCCCGGCAGCTCGTAGCCCGCCGGCAGAATGACCGCCGCCGCCACCACAGGCCCCGCCAGCGGGCCGCGGCCGGCTTCATCGATACCGCACACGCGGGCATAGCCCTCGCGCTGCGCGGCCTGCTCTTCGCTCATATCGGGCGGGGTGGTGGGAGTGGGGGTGCGGCTCATTTCTTCTGTTTCTTCTTGCGGTTTTCGCGGGCCTGGCTGCGCAGGCTCTCGGGCAGGGGGCTGCCCTCCTTCAGCTGGTAAAGCGCCTCGATATCGTCCAGATACCGGCTCATGGGCGTATCCGGGCCGGGGTCGTCGCGGCGCAGCATCTGCATCGTCTCCAGATACGAATCGAACGAGCGCCCGCGCTCCTGCCCCGTGAAGGTGATTTCGAACCAGTCCAGATAATCGCGCCCGCGGATAGCGGCAGAGTAGTACGCGCGGCGCAGCTCCTGCAGCGGGCCCAGGCTGCTCTGCACCTCATCCGGGTGGGTGCCCGTGACCAGCTGGCCGATGATGCGGCAATACTCGGTGATGATGGGGCGGTAGCCCGGGAAACAGGTGTGGCTCAGCGCCACCAGGCGGGTGATATTCGGCTGCACCTGCTTCTGCCAGTTCGGCAGCTCGGCCAGGGCGTAGGCATCCTCCAGCGACACTGGGCGGGGCACCTCTGTGACGGGGTCGAAATACATGAGCGTGAGCGCCTCCTGCAGCATCTTCTCCGTCTCCAGCGGGGCCATGGAATCCGTGGCGCGCGGCAGCGCCAGATTCGCCAGCTCGATCGCCCACCACTTGTTCAGCAGGCTGGAATCCACCCCCAGCTCGTGGAAATGCTCCACGATGGTCTCCATGGGCGTGCCATCTGCCGTGGCGGCGCTGGCCAGCAGGTTCTTCAGCTGGTCGAGCCCGCCTTCGCGCTCGATGAGACTCATGAGCAGCACACCGCACGACACCTCGTACACCTGGCGGCTGGCGGCATCCAGCGTCTCGGGCTTCTCCACAGAAATCATCTCCTCGGGCGAGAGCATCTCCGCGCGGTTGAAAAGCTGCTGGTAAATGCGGCGCTCGGCGCGCCCCGCCTTCCACAGCACCGCCTGCTGCACACCCGCCACCAGCCAGCCCGGCAGTCCCACCGTGTCCGGGTAGGCCCCGGCATCCAGCCCGCGCAGCACATTCTCATACAGCACCATGGTGATGATGGCCTTATCCAGGCGGTCCAGATCAATGCCGCCGCCGGGGTAGATACGCACCTGGAAATTCGGCTGACCATCGATGATATTGATACGCGTGCGGATGGGGTTGAGCGAGGGCGCATCGGTGCTGCGGCCCAGCAGGCGTATGGAAATGAGGTGCTTGTGGTTCTGCTCCAGCTGCAGCAGCTTGCACACCTTGGCGTAGAGATCATCCGCGCGCGTGGCAATGGCGCCCATGCGCAGCGAATCGCCACCGCTCACCGAGAACAACTTACTGTGCGAAATCACATGCTCATCCGCATCCGGCAGCAGCACATTGTCGCCATACTGCTCCGCCGCAGCGGCCACCGCCGCCGCCTTCCGGTCCGGCACAATCCCGCGCGCCGCCGCCTCCTGCAGCACCGCAGCCTCCTCCGCCTGCCAATCCATCGCCTCCGCCGCCGGGGCAGACTCTGCAGCCGGCGCCGCCGCTGGGGCAGGGGACACCTCCGCCGGCTGCGGCTCCTGCGCCGCAACCACCAGAGAAAGCGGCAAAACCGCCAGCGCTGCCATCCGGTAAATCATCCCACCCATGCTAACAAATCCCGCCCCCCACCGCAAGCGTAATTTCCGTTCTCTTTGTACCACCGCCAGGTGGTAATTCTCTCCCCACCACTGCACCCGCCCAAGCGGGGCGGATGCAATTTCACTGTGCCCGCCGGGGTGGGCACAATTTCACCGTGCCGCCCGGCACGATTTCACTGCAGGCAGGATGACGCCTGCAATTTCACCGCGCACTCTGCGCGATTTGCCCCCTCTTCGTAAATCGCCTGCCGCGGCGTAGCATGCACGGCACTGCCGTGACGCGTAGCCGGGTAAATCCAAAATCGTAAATCTCTGTCTGTGCCTTCCCCGGCACGATTTCACTGCAGGCAGAATGACGCCTGCAATTTCACCGCGCGTCGCGCGATTTGCCGCCTATTTCCCCAAAAATTGTAAAAATTCGCATTTTTGTTTGAACACATCCCCCACCACCCGTGTCTACCCTTACAGATGAAAGCCCCATTGCGCAACATTCCGGGGCCATCGAAAAAGTTTTTTTCATGTAGTTTCAGAGTTGATTAGAGAGAAAAAGCCGGGTCCCCGAAAGGGCACCCGGTTTTTATGTGCTCCCGCCGCAAACGTAAAATAACGCCTCTCCTTATTTTAACTTCGAGCCCGAAAGTAAAATAACGCAGCCCCTTATTTTACTTTCGGAGCAGGCGGCACTCAGGTGAAAGTGGTTGACACTTCGCCTGCTGGGATGATATAAGGAGTGAGATACCGCAACAGATAGTATGATACGGCAGAAGATATACGACATCGTAGAACTGAAAGAGGTGAACTCGCTGGCCTCCCGCCTGTACAATCAGTTCATGCTCATTCTGGTCGTCATCAGCATGCTGCCGCTGGCCTTCAAGGAGGATTACGAAATCTTCGCCATCACCGACGTGGTTGTCGTGTCCGTGTTCATAGTCGACTACCTGCTGAACTGGCTCACGGCGGATATCCGATTCGGTCAACGCGGCATCTGGCCCTTTATCCGCTACCCGTTTTCACTGCCCGGCATCGTGGATATGCTGTCGATTCTTCCGGCTCTGGCCTTCATCCACGATGGCTTCCGCCTGCTGCGTATCACGCGTGGCCTGCGTATTTTGCGCATGCTGGCTGTGTTCAAGATGGTGCACCATTCGCAGAACATGGTGCTGGTGGTACGCACCCTGAAGGAATCCCGGGATTCCCTGCTTGCTGTGGGCTACCTGGCCGTGGGGTATATCCTGGTATCCTCGCTCATCATCTTCAACGTCGAGCCCCAGACTTTCCCTACCTTCTTCGATGCCCTCTACTGGGCCACCGTTTCCCTCACCACCGTGGGCTATGGCGATATCTACCCCGTCTCCACCATAGGCCGCTGTGTCACCATGTTCTCCTCCCTCCTCGGCATAGCCCTCATAGCCCTCCCCGCCGGTATCGTCACCGCCGGCTACCTCAACGCCCTCCAATCCCTCCAGAACCAGGGCAAGGAGAAGTAATCACACCCCTCACTCCGCTTCTCCTTGAGGTCTTCTCTCATTCCAATTCCAGATTTCGCAGAAATGATGGAAATCAGCTCAACAAATGGGCAAGAAGTATGTCTATACGATATATGGAAAACACTACCCAATGTAACCCACAAACCGCAGAAGAGCAAATCAAGTCTTTTATTGACTTTGTAGACGCCTTTCCGATGTTTTCACCTGCGTTCCGCGAGGAGCTGAAAATCCTTTTTGCTGAGTTGATGCCGAGTGTGCGCGAACGCAACCGCGAGCGTATACACACCCTTATCGATGCAAAGAGGGACGTTGGTATGAATCAGGTAGATTTGGATACAAGTGTACCGCCCTCGGTGCGAATACATCGAAAAGATGGGATAAAAATAAAGGCTGATATCCTCAAGTGGCTGCTGGATGAGATGCTGTTTGTGTAGTCTCCTTTTCTGAACTTGAATTAGTATGATGGAACAATGGGGGAATTGTTACATTAATTTTAGATGATTGAATACTCCCTGAGTATAAGGTAAATATTTCAAGCGTACTATTTTTTATGGCTTCCATGGCCACTTTGTCCTCTTTTATGGTGTCCAGAGAGCAAAAATATCCATCATGATCTTTTGGCGTATTGCTAACTTGGATTTTTTCGCTGACCGGCCATCCTTTAAATGCCCTCCATCGATTTAGTGCCGTAAATATGGAGTGTATCGGCGTTCGAGGGTCGAAATTAGTAAAAAGGTCTCCCAGGGCATTGCGTTTATTTTTATCAAGGAAACGAGAGTGAAGTAAATGGGTGTTGATCAGATTTCTACTCCTTAAATGCTCAATAATCGGATGAGTAAATAAAGTGTCGTAATGCGCATATATAAACGCGATATGAGCAATATGGAATGAGTTTATAACCGCTCGAAAATAACGGTTCTCTGCATCTTTAATTTCTTTTATAAGGTCTTCTTGTGCTGAATAATGTCGTTTTAGCTCAAGGAAATATGCGTGCATGTCATCCAGTAGAGTACAAATGCTGTTTATCCACGAGGTCGTATACTGAAATGCAACATAATAATGCATATAGTCATCTGTAATCAAATTAAGATCAGGGATTTTGTCTGTGTAGTCTTCATCAGGAAATAAGGTTAGTACGATTTCGTCCAACATGGACGTAAGCTCGTTGAGAGCTTGTGCGCCTCTGTAGACGTGTATTTCTTCCCTTTTATGTAATGGTAACTCGATATCTTTCTCCAATTGTTTAACCCAATTTAGGCGATTATGAACTTCTTCTTTAATTTGAGATAGTTTTGATAATAGATTTTGGCGTTCAAATTGCGCAGTTTGATTTCGCATTTCATATTTTGTTGCCTGTAAGTCAGCCGATTGCTGACGAATGGTGACGATAATTCCCGCGAATGCCAACCCAGCAAAAAGTGTATTCAAAGCGCCAAAATAGTCCCCAAAGGCTCCAATCTGAAAGCGCCCATCTTCTCTAAATATTATAGGTAGTTTTTCCGTAATCCATGTTGGTACAAAGTTATATGCAAAACAGTACAAAATCCAAATAATGAATACTATACTGCCCCATTTGAATAGTTCGTTAATGAAGTTTTTAGACGATTCGTCGTCTGTTTGGTTGATAGGGATTTGTTTTTCGGTTTTGTTCATGAGTAGATAAGTAATGATGATTACCACAGGGCAAGGGAGCAGGTAGTAATCAGGTATTGTGAGACTGGAAACGATAGGTATAGATGAGAACAATGTGTAAACTACTTATGCTTTTATTCTACACCCTGATAGATAGTTGACAAGCAAAAGTTGTTTCATTGTGAGACAATGGAAAATTATCTGAGAAGAATCGTTTTTTCTCTACCCCTATCTCTTAAATCAAGGACACCCGATTTGTAATCGGGTGCTCATTTAGAGCGCAACAATCACCGCTTTCCCGTTGCCGTCTTCGTATGGCTTCGCGCGGGCTGGATTCAGCTCTGCTGCGGCTAGGATGTTGCGGAGGTCGGTGGCGGTGTCGCGGCGGAGGAAGGTGGCGTAGGGCTCTTCGGCCAGAAGCTCGAGTTCGGCGGCTTGTGTCCAGTCATCGGTGTTGTGGCTCCGGCCGTCTGCATCGGCGGCGGTGAAGAGGGTGCTGCGGTACACGACTGCGTGGGGCGGGGTGTGCAGGGTTATCTTGGCCAGCTTGGTGATAAGCGCGTCGATTTGCTCCGCATGGGCGCGCGTGCAGGTGTCGGACAGCTCGGCTTGCGGCTGGAGTAGGTGGTCCATGAGCGCGTTTTTCGCGGCGAGGAGAATGTGCTCCCAGTACCCCTGCGGGAGTTGTTCATAGTAATTCGGCAGGGGGAGTTTGGCTTGTTCGTTGTGGCAGTTTTTCACACTAATCTGCCATGCCAGCGTTCGCTCCACTCCCTTGTTCACCAAATCGTCAGCCGTGGCTGACATAGTGGCGAAATGCGGCGCTGCGATATCCAAGGCGCACAGGAATGAAAATCCCGCCTGCGCTTCGGTGCTGAAGGCGCAGCCCGCTGAATCGATGCGGAAGAACAGCCGCACCTCTGCCGAGGCAAGATAGGGCGTGCGCTCCGCCAGTGCAAACAAGGCATCGCTCACCGTCCGATTTAAAACCTGCTCCACATCATACTCAAAGCGGATAAGACCAAACGGGTCATCGAACCAAATATTGTTCTGAAAAGAAAGGGAGTGTTGGGGCATGCCGAGAGTTTAGCCTGGTATTATCTAACAGGCAAGCGTTATTTGGCGGCGAGTTGCGCGGGGGGTGGCCCATTGGATGCTTGACTCATGAACCTGTGCATGTTAGTTTAGATTCGTGCTTTGATGTCCGCATGATTCTATGAACGCTTCCCTATCAGACGATTTTCTCCGCTTCTCCACCGGCATGTCTGCGGTGGGGAGCAAGGCGCCGGCTTCCTATGTGGCCGCCATCGAGAAAACAACGGAGGCGCTGCAGCGGCACCACCTGTTTCTAGCCCCCGGCGAGTCCATTTGGGATATTCGCGATGCGTCTCGCCTGCAGCAGCTGTACGAGCTCGTGCTGCAGGAACAGGCCAAGGGAGAGCAGGGGATTTACCGCGAGGAAAAATCGGCGAGCTACTGGAGGCGCAATTTCTGCTCTGCTGCCATCCGGAAATATATTGAATACATTCGCTTTGTGGGCGATTTCGAAGAGGCACGCGTGCAAGCTGCCGCGCCCAAGGATTTTACCAAGGCGCTGGAGCGCATCGGCAAGAATCTGCAAGGCAAAGAAAAGCTGAAGGCAACCAAGGTGCGCGTGAATCAATACCTTTTCCGCCGCATGGTGCTGGATAATTACCGGAACCGCTGCTGCATCACTGGCCTGAGCATCCCCGAAGTCTTGCGAGCCAGCCACATCACGCCGTGGGCAGAGGCTGAAGTGAGCCGCCTCGACCCGCAGAATGGCCTTTGCCTATCCGCCACCTTCGATGCCGCGTTCGACCGCCACCTCATCTCGCTCGATGAAGACCTGCGGCTCATCTTCGCCCCGTCCCTGCGGGAATACTACACCCAAGATTCCTTCAAGACCATCTTCCTCCCCTACGAAGGAAAACGCATCGAATCCCCCGTCAAGTTCCTGCCCTCCGCCAAATACCTGCAGCAGCATCGGGCAAAGTTGGCTTAATCTTGTCTGCCAGCCCAGACCATGATGTGCGCGGGGAGTGCATGCGCCAGCCGCCAGCGGATGCTCATTGGTTTGCTGCCTGTATGGCGTACATAGGTGGCGGGCCCGATGAATACATAAGGCGCCGAGATGCCTTCGCTTGTCTGCTTGCGCTCACGGATGAACAGCATGATGGTGTAGCCTTGTTCCACTTGGTGGATATAGCTTTGGCCGATAGCGCTATGCGGGGTTGTGCCGGATTGACTTTGCCAGTGGAACAGGGACGGAGAGATGGCGTAGTCCTCGTACATGGTTGTGGGCGAGAAATCATCCTCACTTTTGTTGATGTCGGCAAAGAATACGTGCAGCTTCTTTTCTTTAATGTGCAGGACTCCTGCTTGTAAAATATATGGCTTTTCAAAGCTGCCCATCCCCAGCGCAAGAAGAATCTGTTCGCGGGTGTAGCTGGCGTGTAGTTTGAGACTGCCTGTGGCAGGGAAGGTGATACCGCCGTATTGGCTGCGATGCTGCTGCAGCCATGCGATGATTTCTTGTAATTCGAGAGCTAGAGCAGGGTGTTGCTGGGTAAAATTATGCAATTCTCGCACGGTGTTGGCAGGGCGCTTTTCACCCCAAAGCACTTTGTATATGCTGCCAAGAGTGTCTTCGTTGTAGCTGTTATCGGAACGGAGGGATTCGGAGAACTGATGCAGCAGGGCGCTATCCGTTTGGAGAAGCAAGCGACAAATGCCGCTGCGTATGTTCTTCTCGTACTCGATTAGAGCTGAATTTTTAGTGCCGCTCTGAATGGCCGAGGGGAGAATCTTATTGTATATGGCATCGGGCGTTTCCACCCCGAACATATCCATGAGTTCTGTAAGAGAGAAGCGTTTACCATCTTCGGCATGCAGGCGTAATTCTGCTTCCATTTTACGCTTGCTCATGGAGTTGATGATGTCCTTGATGTTGGCAAGGATGCGTTGCTGCGCTTCCTGTTCCAGATGAATGGAACACCCAACGGGAAGAAGCGAGAAGCCATATTGCACCTGCTTTTCGATTCCTTTCAGACTCGTGCTTGCGCAGAGTGCCCGATACCGCTGTGCATAGTTAAACTTTTTGTGCTGTTGAGCGATGAAATCGAATACAACCAGGCATTCTTTATCTTTTGACTTTCGCAGGCCACGGCCCAGCTGCTGCAGAAACACGGTGAGACTTTCCGTTGGGCGCAGGAATAGGACGGTGTCGATGTTGGGAATATCGACGCCTTCGTTGTACATGTCCACAGTGAAGATGATATTGATTTCTCCACTTTGGAGCTTTGCCTGTGCAGAGTTTCGTTCTTCAAGCGTGCTGCGGGAGGTGAGGGCGACGGCGGGAACTTCGTGGCGGTTGCAGAAACTGGCCATGAACTCCGCATGATTGATGTTGATGCAGAACCCAAGACATTTGATGCGGCGGATGTTATCCAATCGCATATTCATCTGTTCAATAACCCACGCTGCGCGGGATTCGTTGTGCTCCAGCATATCGGCCAATTCCTGATTATCGTATTTACCCGCGTTCCATTTTAGTGTGGAAAAATCAATGCCCGCGGCATCAGGAATGCCATAGTATACGAATGGGCTGAGCAGGGTGCGTTCGATGGCATCGCCAAGCCGGAGCTCGTGCGTATAGCCCCCACCAAAAAGCGGGCGGATATCGTTGCCGTCCATACGCTCAGGGGTGGCGGTGAGTCCAAGTAGACTTTCAGGAGTTAATCCCTCAAGCGCTTCCTTGTAACTGTTGGCCGTGCCGTGGTGAGCTTCGTCCACCACGATGTACTGAAAATGGTCTGAATCGAATTGATGCTGCCGATTTTGCCAGGATTGGATGGTGCAGAACCAGTGCGTGTGATTCGTGGGTTCGTTGTATCCATCCACGATGCAGCCAAGGCTACCGTTTTTGGTAACTTGACGGAACGCGGCTCTTGCTTGCTCCAGTATTTCCTTGCGGTGGGCGAGGAAGAGAAGGGATGCATTGGGATGTGATTTGCAGAAACGAGCATAATCAAACGCGGCAATCATGGTTTTGCCTGTACCCGTTGCTGCAATAATCAGGTGCTTGTTCTTCCCTGCTTGGCGTTCGCGCTCGATATCTTCCAGAGCTTCTTCCTGATAGGGGAAGGGATTGATATCGAAAAAAGTGATATTACTGCTGTCTGTTGGTTCGCCTCGTTCGATGATTAACGCTTTGCGAAGCCGCTCAAGGTCTGCTGGAGTGGAACATGGTTCGAAAGCGATGGAATCTTCCCATCGCGATTCGAAAGATGCTATCATGGCATCCCATAAGTGGGCAATCTCGCGTTGGCTTATTTTTACATTCCACTCCAGCCCGTTATCCATGGCTACTTTGGAGATGTTGGACGAGCCGATGTAGGCCGAACCGAAGCCGGTATTGCGGTGGAAGATATATGTTTTGGCGTGTAGACGAGTGTTCTTAGTGTCGTAGGAAACTCGAACCTCCGTATTAGGGAGTTTCATTAGATTTTCTATAGCTCTTGCCTCAGTTACGCCCATATAGGCGGTGGTAGCAATGCGAAGACATGGCTCTGGGTCATTGCGGTGATTGTGGGTGAACTTTTCCAGAGCAGGCATCAGCGGCACAAGCCCTGTCATTCGAATAAAGGAGACCATCCATTCGGCGCGGTCACAGGTCGCAAGCTCTTTCTTGATTTGTTCCCCCAACTTTGGCGTGCGTGCAGCTCCGGTAAGCAATGCCGAAATGGCCAACGGTGTATCGGGGTGTTGAATATTTGCTCCTTGAAGATAGGGCGGGAGAACGCTCAATAATTTTCGCCCATCTGTTGGCAGAATGCGTTGCTTTAGATGCTCGATAAATCCGGGAGCTGTGAGCAATGCTCGAAGTGCCGGGTATAAGTTGTTCCCTTGCAGGCTGTCGTCATGTTTTTTGAGATACTCCAATACTTCTGTAGCCACATGGGTTGGGAACTCATGCCAAAACTCCTCTTTGCTCAGGGCTTCTACAGAAAACGTGTGTGTTTCCTTGCCCATGCATTGCTTTTCCAATTCCTGAGTAAGGAGTAAATCATAGAAGCCGTGCTGCATAAGATATTTGTAGCATGTTAGATCTCGAAGATCAAATGGAAAGTGATATGAATGTGCTAATCCCCACACCGTGGGTTCGAATCCCACTCTCTCTGTGATTCTTTATTACCTTCTTTATTACCTCCTGATTTCGCTTGACTTCCCCAAGGATACAGATTAAGCTGCTCTCAGCTTTTCGGAATGAGCTTCATTCTCAACTCCTTTTCTCGCCCGTCGGTACTGCGAAATTAACCGGCGGGCGTTTTCTTTCCTCCTTATTCACCTTTCCGGCTCACCTTTGCCTTTCAAACACCACTGCCGCAAGAAACAAATATCCGCTCGCGATGCGTAAAGTCTAAATTTGCTTGTCGGGAGCGGACCTTGGGTATAGAATAAGCAGCATCATGAAAGGTACATTTACATATTCGAATCCGACGCGGTTGCATTTTGGTGAGGCGGCTTTGGGGAAGCTGGCTGGGGAGCTGGCGGGTTTCGGGCCGGTGGTGATGTTTTCGTATGGCCAGGCTTCTATCAAGAAGAGCGGGCTGTACGATAAGGTGATGGAGATTCTGCGGGCGGCGGGTAAGACGGTGGTGGAGGATCCGGGGGTGATGCCGAATCCGACGGTGGAGAAGCTGCGCGAAGGCGCCCGGCTGGCGCGCGAGAATAAGGTGGACCTCATCCTGGCGGTGGGCGGCGGCTCGGTGTGCGATTATGCCAAGGGTGTTTCCGTGGCGGCGTATTGCGAGGAGGACCCGTGGGAGAAGTATTATGTGCGCATGGAGCCGGTGGATAATGCCATCATTCCCGTGGGCTGTGTGCTGACGATGGCGGGCACGGGCAGCGAGATGAATGGCGGCTCGGTTATCACGAATCATGCGGTGAAGCGCAAGATTGGCCGCGTGTTCGGCGATGCGGTGTTCCCGCGTTTCTCGATTCTGGACCCGGTGCTCACGCTCACGCTGCCGCGCTACCAGATGGTGGCGGGCTGCTTCGATGTGATGTCGCATATCCTGGAGCAGTACCTCTCCGGCACGGATGACAACACGAGCGATTATATTGCGGAGGGGCTCATGCGCTCGCTGGTGCACAGCAGCCGCATCGCCGCCGCGAATCCGCAGGATTACGAAGCGCGCAGCAATATCATGTGGACGGCGACCTGGGCGCTGAATACCCTCATTGCGAAGGGCAAGACCACGGACTGGATGGTGCACATGATGGGGCATTCGGTGAGCTCCTACACCGATGCCACGCATGGCATGACCCTGGCGGCGGTGTCGCTGCCGTATTTCCGCTATATTCTGCCCTGGGGCCTGCCGAAGTTTGTGCGCTTCGCCCGCGTGGTGTGGGGAATCGACCCCGCCGGCAAGTCGGATGAGGAGGTGGCGCTGGCCGGCCTGGATGCCATGAAGGCCTGGATGCAGGAAATCGGCCTGGTGCTTTCGCTGCGCGAGCTGGGCGCCACGCCCGATATGCTCGACGGCATCGCCGAGGGCACTTTCCTCCTCCGCGGCGGCTACAAACCCGACCTGACCACAGGCGAAATCCGAAAGATTTTAGAGCAGGCGCTCTAAAATCAACGGATTTCGGATGTTGGATGTAGAATTTTGGATGTTGAATGTATAATATTCCCGCGCGGCCACCAGGCCGCGCGCTTGTTTTAACTGCCCGCCGCTCAGATTCTCGCCCCGCCTCAGCTACTCGGTTGCTCCCCCAGATACTTGACCGCCCACACTGCTACCCGCCCATTAGTTACTCTCTAGACAACCACCTCCGGTTCCTCCATAAAAAAGGAAACCAAACACCCTCGCCACCACAACTATCTCCCATTAGAATGATTCCAAGGAATGACTTTTGGCCTGAATTTTCCTGAATTCTGCTCCGCTGCCGCCACCTCCTTCGGTGTCTCATGTAAAGGAAACGCGAAATTTTTTACATGAGAACCTGTATCATGTAAAGAAAATGGCAAATTCTTTACATGAGAAAGCAGAGAAGGGGGGGCTTCTTTACTGTTCGTGGATGGTGCGAATCAGTTCACCTGGAGCGAAGGTTGCAGGCTCTCCGTGTGCCAGGATGGCTACCAGACTCGTGTTGATGTAGTAATTCTGTCTCCAGATTTTTGTCTTGGTCAGCAGTCCCAATTCGGTGATAGCATCCAGGTATTTGGTGGCGGTGGGGCGGGAGACGTTCAGACGTGTCGAGACGTGCTCAACATTGGTATAGGGCGAGTAGAAGAGGCAATTCAGGAGGTCGTGGCTGTATGCGGACTTTAATTTCTCGCGTAATCGCCGTTTATAATCCTTCATCAGCTGGTCTATGTCCTTAATCAGTCTGATGGTTTCGCCTGCGGTTTCCTCGATGCCGCGAAGGATGTAAAGCACCCACTGCTCCCACTGTTCGGGGGCGTTGGCAGATTCTCGAATGCCCTGAAGCAGACGATAATATTCCTGCTTGTTGCGGGTAATGTAGCGGCTCAGGTACAAAATAGGCAAATCCAGCAAATCGTTGACAATCAGGTACAGGACACAAAGGATACGCCCGGTGCGACCATTGCCGTCGTAGAAGGGATGGATGGTTTCGAACTGGTAGTGGATGACAGCCAACTTTATCAGCGGGTCCAAATCCTGCATTTCGGGCGTATTGATGTAGCTTTCCAGGTTCTGCATCAGCCTTTCTACAACTGCTCCATCCTGCGGAGGGGTATAGATGACTTCTCCCACCTGATTTTTCAGCACGGTTCCTGGAACTTTACGGAATCCGGCGCGGTTTTCTTCCAACGCCTGCTGTATATCCAGAATGATGTTGTTGGTAAGCAGCTTGTTTTTTCTTACCAGATTGAAGCCCTCGCGCAGGGCTATGCGATATCGCATTACTTCTTTTGTAGATGCGCTTACTGCCGACCCTTTCAAATCGAGATCTGCACGATACAGCTCATCATGCGTAGTTACGATGTTTTCGATGCTGGAACTCTCGCGTGCTTCCTGCAAGGTAAGAGTCTGGATTAGGATTTCTTCGTTGGGAATCAGCTGTTCGAGACCTTTCAGCTCAGCCAGCTTCTTGTTTGCGGCGTTCACCATTCTCAGCACTGATTTGGTTTCCAAATCAATGTTTAAGGGTAACATCGTTCTATCGTCTTCCGTATTCATCTGCTTACGTCTGAAACTACCACAGCGATAAGGCTGTGTCAAGCAGGCGCCTCGGTTTGGCAGGGTTCTCATGTAAAAAAAATGCGAAATTCTTTACATGAGACCCCTCATCATGTAAAGAAAACGTCAAATTTTTTACATGAGGATCTGTATCATGTAAAGAAAATGGCAAATTCTTTACATGAGAAAGCAGAGAAGGGGGGGCTGGATGTTTAATTTTGGATGTAGAAGGTACAGAATTTCCTGCGCCTTTGGCGCAGCTGCGTATCGGTCGCGCCAAAGGCGCGGGGAACTTAGACATTCAAAATCCAAGATTCAAGATTCAAAATCCCCACACCGTGGGTTCGTGTTCCACAGCCGGTGGGAATATAGAAGGCCTGGTGGTGGGGAGGTCAGGGGAAAGAAGGATGTGAAAATTTATTTTTTGCTTGTAACTCACACGGAAATTCGGCACTTAGGAGATACTTGACGAAAATTCTCAAACTTTTTTCCAAAAATGAGCTTGACGTTTCGCCGCGGTTCTGGTAAGCTCTGCCCCGCACCCCGCTACGGGGTTGCCCGAAAGGAAAGCGAGCGACGCTTACTTCTCCCACCGGGCGAGGCAATTTTCCAAGTATGACTTTCCGAGGTGCCGAGGGCTGCGGTAACGCGGTTCACTGGCTGTACAACCTGCCAGGCGGGGCGCCGGAGAGGATAAAGAGAGGGAAGGAAAAGGTCGTGACGCGTGCCGTGGCCAACGCCGAGATGAAGTTCTTCGGGACTTCGGAGCGGGGTAACACGGCACTGTCAGAATTGAATGAGCTAATAAAAAGTCAATTCTGATGGTCCAGCAATTTCTTAAAATTATATTATGGAGAGTTTGATTCTGGCTCAGAACGAACGCTGGCGGCGTGGATAAGA
>JBGVNQ010000037.1:0-29882 GCA_045125705.1 Akkermansia sp.
GTAGTTTTTGGAGAGATAGTCACAATAAGACTTTGCCACATCGTCATCCACATCTTTGAGTTCAATGCTGGGGTGATGCTTATCTAGCCAGTCTGCAAATCTGTTGACATCCCTCCTGCAATCCTTTATTGTCCTAGGAAGTTGAGACGATGTAATGCGTTCATTCTCCAACGCACGGAGGAAAGAACTCGCATACACCTTATCACTCTTGGAAGGGGCACCAGAAGAACGCTTGACACCCTTTGCTTTGAGTTCTTCTGCACGCTCAATACCTTTCAGCCATTCCCTTTTGGCGATTTCCAACAATTCGGCTTCCGCTTCTTCACGAGTGAGGTAAGAATTACACTGTCTCTGTCTGTTACCATAACGACTATTACCCTTTTTACCGAGGTATGCCTTATCGTAATAAGTCCACGAAACCTTCACAGTATTAGTGACTTTATCAAACTTCAACTCAATGTCGTTTTTGTAACCCTTGAAACTTTTGCGACCCTTGTAACTCATGGCAATCATTATACCAAATCTAACACCTTCTGTCAACTAGGTTTGCATGGATTATCTTGTAACTTTTCTTGTAACTTTTCGCCCAAGTTCACGCCTAAAAAGTTACAAATGTTGTGAAACACAATAATAAAATGTCGTTATAACTCACTGATTTACAAATAAGGAAGAGCCTTGCTGTAACGGCAAGGCTCTTCCCCAACTTACTACCTATGAAACTCAGTCCCCCTCATAAATGGCTGTCGGCGCTCTCTCCTTCACCGGCAACCGGGAGTTCTGATGAAGGTGTGATGCAGCCGCGGGGGACTTTGTTCAAAAAAATCAGGAATTCTTTTTTGTCCTGGGCTTGAGATCCCATTCATCGACCTCTTCGGCATCGCGATAGTCCACCACTTCCTCCTCGGGCGCGGGCTGCACGAGGGTGGGATCCACCTCATCGATATTGCCGCTCCAGAGGTAGCGGCGGGTTTCAGCCACGAGCACGCCGGAAAGGCACACCATGCAGATGAGGTTCGGGATGGCCATGAGGGCATTCGCGCAGTCGGCGAAGTTCCAGACAAGGCTTCCCTTCGGGATGACGCAGCCCACAAACACAGCCAGCACCCAGGCCAGACGGAAGGGGGTGATGAGGCGACGGCCACCCAGATACTGCACGGCACGCTCACCGAAGTACGACCAGGCCAGGATGGAGGAAATCACGAAGGTGGCCAGACTGAAGGTGAGCAGGATGATACCCATGCCACCCGCAGAGCCGAAGGAGTAGAAGGCGATGAGCTCACCATCCAGAGCGTGGAGCACATGCGGCTCAGCCAGGCCGGCGGTGGTCAGGGTCACACCCGTGAGGGCGCAGATAAGCACGGAATCCCAGAAGGGAGCGGTGGAGGCCACCAGTGCCTGCTTCACACTGTTGGGCGTGGTAGCGGCGGCGGATACAATGGCAGAGGACCCCATGCCGGCTTCATTCGAGAAGAGGCCGCGCTTCACGCCTACCTGCATGGCCAGCATGATGGTGGAGCCGATGAAGCCACCCGCGGCAGCCTGATTGGTGAATGCGCTGTCCCAGATACGCTCGAGAGCCGGCAGCACAAAATCAGCATGCACACCAAGCACCAGCACACAACCTGCGATGTAGACCAGGGTCATGACCGGCACAAAGGTGGAGCACACGCGGGCAATACCCTTGAGTCCACCCAGCACCACCAGACCCGTGAGGGCGGCCAGCAGCAGACCTGTGAACCAGGTGGGCACCGACATGGCGCTTTCGTTCAGCACGCGGGCGGCGGCATTGGCCTGGGTGATATTACCCACACCGAAGGCAGCCAGCGCCGCAAAGGCAGCAAAGACCAGAGCCAGCCACTTGCATTTCATGCCGTGCTCCAGCGCATACATGGGGCCACCCACCAGGTCGCCATTCTCATCGCGGCGGCGGTAGCGCACCGAAAGCAGACTTTCCGCATAGCGGGAGGAAATACCCAGCAGACCGGTGAGCAGACACCAGAACACCGCACCGGGACCACCCGTAGCCAGGCCCACAGCCACACCCACAATGTTACCCGTGCCGATATTGGCAGCCAGCGAGGTAGCCAGCGAGGCATACTGGGAAATACCGCGGCCCTCGTACTTGCGGCTCAGCGAATACGCAATGCCGTGGAACAGGTAGCGCTGCGGGAATCGCAGCAGAATCGTGAGATACAGGTGCACACCCAGCAGGGCAAAAACCAGAAGATAGCCCCACAGGTAGGTGCTGAAAGAGGAGAGAAAGTTATCAATTACGTCCAACATGACTCTCAGCATCATACATAACAAAACACGCAGAGTCAAGGACATGATTATATTAGAACAGAAAAAGGCCACACGAATGCAGAATGCAGAGCTCAGAATGCAGAATGAACAGCGAGCGCGCAGCCTTTCGGCTACGCGAAGAACTTCATCGAAGCCCGAAAACATAAAAACCGCGCCGGCTTTTCAGCGGCGCGGTTCTTGAAAAGTGACTTGTGCGGGGGCTTATCAGGCCTCGGCGGGGGCTTCGGCGGGAGCCTCAACCTCGCCCTTCACCACGAGCACCACCTTCACAGTGGCGGTCACCTGGGCGTGCAGCTTAGCGGCCACCTCGTAGGTGCCGGACTTCTTGAGGGGCTTCTCCAGGTCGATGGCGTGGCGGTCGATTTCGATGCCCTGAGCGGCCAGACCTTCAGCAATCTGCTGGTTGGTGATGGCGCCGAACACCTTGCCATTCTCGCCGGCCTCGAGGGTCAGGTTGACCGTGACGGCAGCAATCTTGGCAGCGATCTCCTGGAAGTTGGCCAGCTCAGCGGCCTCGCGCTCAGCGCGCTTCTTCTGGAGCATGTTGATGAAACGCTGGTTGGCGGGAGTAGCCTCGAACGCAAGACCCTGAGGAATCAGGTAGTTGCGGCCGTAACCAGCCTTCACGGTAACGAGGTCGGCTTCACAGCCCAGACCTTCGATCTTCGTAGCGAGAATAACATTCATGTTTGCCATAACTCAGATATATTGGGTTTGGTGAGCCGCAAAGATGCACTATTTACCCCTGAAAGTCAAGCCAAAATGAATTTTATTTAGCGAATTTGCAAAGAGAGGCTCCGATTTCGTCATTTATACAGGCACTCTGTTATGTTGAATGGTTGATAACTTGCGATTTGTGCAGCAGGCGACTTGACTCGGCATAGGTTTACCGGAGACGGAAGGTGGCTGCCATACATGAAATCCGAGGTCTCTACCATCCCTGCGGGACTCAAAGTTTCGCTCGCCAACGGCTCGTCAAATAGCAAATTGTCGGGGAAAATGATATATTAACCACGCGCTGGCATCATTAGCCCCTCCTCGACAAATCGGCAATTGGCGAAGAGTTGGCGAGCCAAAGGCGAGCGGAATTTTGAGCCCACGGAGTGGGCGAAAGATGATAGGCAGGGGTCAGCCCGCTTTAGCGGGCGCAGCCCCTGCAATAACAAAAAGTTGAACGGAGCCCGTGGAACGGGTGACAGAACAAAGGCAATGCGTTAGGCCACCGCTCTGTCACCCACTCCGTGGGCTCTGATTATTTTTTATGTGCCAGCCGGGGCTGCGAGCGCTGACGCGCTCTTACCCCGGCCTACTATCTTTAGCCCACTCCGTGGGCTCAAAATTCCGCTCCGCTGACGCTTCGCAAGCTGCTCGACAATCTCGGGTTTCGCGAGATGAATAACCGGGTACCCTCCAATTATGCCAACGCGTATATTAACAAAAAAAGATTAACCGCGAAATACAGAAAAACCACCGGCAAGGCGCGGATACCTTGCCGGTGGTGAAAGAATTACTGAAACCCGGGTTTATTTGGCGTTCACCACTTCATCGAGCGGGATGATGATGAAGCCGATACCGCGGTTGCCGTTCTTGCCGTTGTTGTGGCAGGTTTCGTAGATGATGCCTACGTTGTCGGCATCCACCATGGCCTGGCAGGAGTAGCCCATGCAGCGGCGGGAGTCGTAGAGCACACCCTTGTTCCAGGTCTTGCCGTCATCGCGGGAGGCGCGCACGGTCATGAAACTGCGGGGGTATACGGTGGGATTCGAGAAGAGCAGCAGGCGGCCATGCTTGGCGGAATCCACCGAGATGATGGAGCCCTGACAGGTGGGTTCCACGAGGTCCTTGCAGTTGGTCTCATGAGCCTGCCAGGTCTTGCCCAGGTCCCTGGTCACGTATACCACGCGCTTGCCGGCCCAGGTTTCGTTGCGGCAGTTAATCATGATAGAACCATCCTGCAGCTCCACCACCTGGCATTCGGAAGTCTTGTGGGGCACGCCGTTGCCGTAGGCCCAGTTCTTGCCGCCATCGGTCGAGTAGCAGATGGTGCTCATGCAGTTCGGGTTGGCGCCGCGCTGCCAGATCTGGGCGGGGAACACGATGACACCCTTGCTGGTCACGATACCGTTGCCGGGGCCGGCGAGAATGGTGGTCCACTCCTCCTTCTTAATCTGGCGGGTGGGGTTCACATAGTCCTTGCACCAGGTCTTGCCGTCGTCATCGGAATACACCATGCCCCACTGGCCGGTCTTATCCTTATCGAAACCGGTCTGGGAGACACCCAGGGAGGCACCACCGCTGAAGTGGCACACCAGAGACTGCATCCAGATACGGCCATTGGAGGGATCCTGCAGGATGCAGGGGTCGCCGCAGCCGTTGTTGTGGCCGGGGCCGGCGTCCATGCTCACCTCGGGGCGGGTCCAGGTCTGGCCGCCATCGGTCGAGCGCACGGTGGCCACATCGATATCGGCGCAGAGGTCGCCCTCGTGGTTGTAGCGGGCATCGAAGCAGGCCACCAGAGAACCGGCGGCGGTGCGGATGATGCCGGGGATGCGGAACGCCACGCAGGGGCGCGGGGCTGCGCCATCGGGCTGGTTGCCCACGCTCTCGCCGGGGAAGGAAAGCATGGTGCCCACGCGCTGGGTCACCGGAGCCTGCTCAGGGGCGTATTCCTTGCCGTCGATGGTAATCTTCACATCGCTGAAGCTGATGCTGGAGCCCACGGGTGCGCCACCGGCAGGCTGCACATCCAGCCACAGGTGGTTTTCGCCGCCATCCAGCACGCCCTTGGTGTGGATCACCACCGTGCCATCGGCCAGCGGCACGCCCGTGCCGTATTCCTTGCTGCTGCGGAACTCGAGCCCCGTGGCATCACCGCTGCGGAGCGTCACGCTCTCCACACGGGAGGGGTCGGACACCTTGAGGCTCACCTTGCCCACAGCCTTGGGGTTCTCAGAGCCCTCGCTCTCCACCTCCACCGCCAGCACAGGGTTGAAGGCAGCGCGCTTCATGATGGGGAATACACCCGGGTTGCGGAAGTTCACCGTCTTGATACTCATGGGCCCCACCATCAGGGTCAGGTCATCAATAAGCACGCCGCCGCCCTCAGCCGTGTTGGCCACAAAGCGCAGCGCCGTGGTGCCGGCGGGCATGGTCCACTTCACGAGGTTATTGTAGCCACCTACCCCGCTCTGCTCGAGCTTGGCGACTTCCTTCTCGCCCTCGGGGGTCACGGCAAGAATGCTGAAGTTGAACGGATTGCGGCTTGTCCAGCGCTCCACCCAGCACTGCGCCTCGCTGGCTACCTCCAGCTTGCGGGAGAGCGTAAGTGTCACGCTGCGGTTCTCACCACCCAGCAGGCGGAGAGCCTGGGCGCTGTTGCGGCCATGGCCGCGGTTGATTTCAGCATGACCGGTCTGGGCAGTCAGCGTGCCATAAGCACTCTTCACGCTGGTAAACCCGCCGGCGGCTTGTCCTTCAAACTGTTCTGTAGCACCTGCCACACCGCAGGCCAGCATACCTAAAAGGAGTTTCCTGTACATGATTCCAAGGTATCACAGCATAAATGGCATTTCAAGAAAAAACAGGTGACCCATTGTGCGGGGCGCCTGCCATAAATTGCTCACTTGGCGGACTTCACTCGTTGACTCAATTAAAGGCCACCCTGTTATTCTGCACGTAAAACCCGAGTTTGTCGAGCAGGCGCAGCCTGCGGAATTTTGAGCCCGTAGGGCGGTATAATCGTAGCGATGGGGTGGAGCCGCCCCGCTCTGAGGCGGGGCGTGCGTAACCCCTCGATTACAGCAAAGAAATATAGGAGCCCGTTTCAACGGGCGGCATAAAGAGTCGAAATACGAAACCATTCCGATTCCAATGTATACCGGTATTGAATTAACGGTTATTTGCGTTGCCGAGATATTTCTCTTGGCCTCGCATTATGCCGCCCACTGTCGTGGGCTCTGAAATTCCGCTCGCCTTTGGCTCGCCAATTGCCGATTTGTCGATGATTGACTTATTATGCCAACGTATAATTTATTGCGAGTGCCAGCAAATCTGAAACAGACCCAGGCGGCCCCCAGCATCGAAACAGTCTGAAAAAAAACACCTGAGATTCTCTCAGGTGTTTTCCCTTTTTCGCGCTGCCGACAGGCAGTGCACTAACTATTTATTCTGCATTCAACTAGCAGAATCACTTCTTCCTGCTCTTCTTTTTCTTACCGCCTTTCTTACCCTTGCCGGGCTTGTTATCACCGGTGGAAGCGGCCTTTACCTCAACCTCCTGCCCCGTCATGACGGTTTCGAGAGGAAGGCGGATGAAGCCGATGCCGCGGTAGTTGGTATCGCCATTGGTGTGGCATGTTTCGTAGATGATACCCACGTGGTCTGGGTCGGTCATGGCGATGCAGGAGTAACCCATGCAGCCGCGAACATCGTACAGCACACCCTCGTTCCAAGTCACGCCGCCGTCCTGCGAAGCGCGGATGCTCATATTGCTGCGGCCATGAATCCAGGGGTTCGAGAAGAGGAGCACTCGGCCATACTTCTTTGTATCCACAGATACCAGGGAAGCCTGGCAGGTGGGGTCATTGAGCGTCTTGCTGTTCGATTCATGGGGCTGCCAGGTTTCACCCATATCATTGGTGACGTAGACGATACGCTTGCCGCCGTAGGCTTCGTTGCGGCAGTTGAGCATGAGGGAACCGTCCTCCAGCTCCACCACCTGACATTCGGAAGTCTTAGCAGGCACGCCGTTGCCCATCTTCCACGTCTTACCGCCATCCTTGGAGTAGCAGATGGTGCTCCTGCAGTTGGGATTGGCATTGTGCTGCCAGATCTGAGCGGGGAACACGATGGCGCCCTTCTTCGTGCAGATACCGTTGCCGGGGCCGGCAAGAATGAGATGCCATTCGTCCTTCTTCACCTGCTCCGTCACGTTCACAATGGGGCTCCAGGTCTTGCCATCGTCATCGGAATACACCATTTCCCACTGGCCGGTCTTATCCACAGCCGTGCCCGTGCCGGAGGCATTGATGGCGCGGGCACCGGGAGCAAAGTGGCATGCCAGAGCCTGCATCCAGATACGGCCCTTCTTATCCTGCAGAATGCAGGGGTCACCACAGCCGTTGGCCATGCCGGGGCCGGAGTCCATGTTCACCGTGGGCAAAGTCCAGGTCTGGCCGCCATCCGTCGAGCGCACGGCAGCCACGTCAATATCGCGGCAGAGGTCCACCTCATTGTCGTAGCGTGCATCGAAGCAGCCGATGAGGGTACCCTTCTTCGTCTGAATCAGGCCGGGAATACGGAAAGCGGCGCAATCGCGAGCCTCGCCCTGCAGCTGCCCCACCTTCTCACCCGGGAAGGCGAGCATGATACCGATACGCTGGGAAACAGGCTCCATGGCGGGCTCGTAGGTCTTGCCGCCGATGGTAAGTTTCACACCATTGATAGTGACTTTGGAACCGATGATGGATTTCTCGCTGGGCTGCACATCGAGCCACAGGTGGTTATCCCCACCCTGGAGCGGCTGAGTGGATGTGATGACCACCTTGCCATCGGCACCAGGTGCAGCAGAGCCGTACTCCACACTGCCCTTCACATCGTTGCCATTCTCCTTGCCACCGCGCAGGGAGATTTTTGCCACCTGGTCAGGGTCCGCCAGCGTAACCTCCAGCGAATCGACAGATTTGGGCTTTGTGCCACCCTCTGTCTCCACAAAAATCTTCATGGCGGGGTTATAGGTGGCACGCTTCATGATCGGCCACACGCCGGGGTTGTGAGCCGTGACACCATTCACCTTCATGGGGCCCACGAGGAGCATGAGGTCATCCACCAGCACGCCGGCGTTATCGGGGGTATTGGCCACCAGTTTCAGACCTGTGGCACCGGCAGGCAGTTTGCCTTCCACCTTGTTGTGGAAGCCACCCACACCGATTTTCTCAATCACCTGCACTTCCTTGTCGCCCTGCGGGGTGACAGCCACCACCACCAGCTTGAAGGGGTCCTTGCGGGTCCAGCGCTCTACCCAGAAAATAAAACCGGTCTCCTGGGCAAGGGGCTCCTTGAGCTTCAGCGTTATGGATTTATTCTCACCGCCCAGCACGCGAAGTGACTTGCCGCCTGTGCGGGCTTTCTTATAGATTTCGGCATTCCCGGCAGCTGCAGACAGGCTGCCGTACTCCACTGCCCCACTAGTCAACGCACCGTGAGGCAAGCCTTCAAAGCTTTCTACGCCGTATGCCAGCCCACAGGCCAGCAGGGCAAACAGAGATTTTCTGAACATGAAGGTATTCTACCAGAAGAATACCCGCAATTCAAGAAGGAAATCAGAGCACCAGCAGCTCGCGGAGCTGCTCTGCAAGTTTTTCGGCGGGCATGCTCACCATCTCGTCCTCCGTGAGGCCACTCTTCTGGCGCCAGCGCACAATGCGGCTGAGCAGCTGCAGGTGCCACTCGGGGCATTCCTCGGGCACCACCACCAGAAACACAAGGCGGGCAGGAGAGCCCTGCCAATCCACCCCGGGGGTGCTGCGGGCAAGGTACACAGCAGGCTGCGGAATCTCGAACACGCGGGCATGCGGAATCGCCAGCCCGTAGCCCAGATAGGTGCTATCCTGAGCCTCGCGATCCAGCGCGGTATTCACCAGCGTGCGGCGACGCCAACCGGTCAGCCCGGAAAGCTCCCCCGCCATCAGACGAACCATATCCACATGGCTCACACCCTGCGGCAGTTCCTCCTCACGCACCCACACCAGGGTTTCATTGCTCAGTTCCTCAGCGTCAAACATGGTCAGACAAGTGTATACCACCCTTGCAGAGAGAATGCAAGGAGGTAGACGAAATATGACGGCATTATCATCAATCGCGGTCGTCGCGGGCGGCAAAGTAATCCTGCACCGGTGGCTTGCCTGCCAGCCTGCTGAGCACCTCGCAACGCGCCGCGCCCAGCCCGCTCTGCAGCAGCAGAGCCTGCGCCTCCGAACCGGGAGCCATGCTGCAGTATACGGTATCATTCAGGTGGAACGGCAGCGCATCCTCGAGCTCGTCCTCCACCTGACATTCCAGACGCAGGGTATCCTCAAGCTCACGGGGAAATGCCAGCAGAAGCACGCTGCGGGGGCCTTTCCCTTCACCGGTCACAGTCACCTGGCTGCGAATCTGCTTCAGCCAGCCCCAGTCATCCACAGGGCCGGTGGCATACCCGAGCGAAGCAAAACGGTCCCCCGGAGCAGTGCCGCGCGGGCGGATGGAATCATACAGATGGTCGTAGTACTCGCCGCCGATATAGAAGAACTGCTGCCCGCACATCAGCGCACGAGCCACGATCTCAACCTGCTGCGGCAGCGGACTGCCCGCATCGCTAAGGTAGCAATGCGGCACCAGATCCTCATCTGCCCAGTCGAGCCACTCGGTCAGCTCTGCCGCCAGACGCTGCTCCTGCGGTGATTCACCGGTAAAGAAAGCATAAGGCAGCAGCACGCTGCCGGGCTTGCGCAGGCAGATTTTTTCCAGATACCCCAGCACATCCATGGCGCAGCCGCTGCCCGTGCCACCCGCAGCCGAGAAAAACACGTGCACCTCAAGCTGCTCCACGCCCTCCACCATGGGGGTGAGCAGGCGCAGCATCGCAGCCCAGCTCTGCAGCAGAAGCGCGCGCCCATAGCGCCGCCAGCCACCTGCACCGCTCAGCCCGGCCAGAGCCTTCTCCACCTCATACACCGGCACCTGCAGCGCCTCCGCCACCTGCCAGCGCATGCCCGCCACGCAGCTCTTCAGCTCGGGGTTCTGCTCCATTTCGTTCAGGCTGCGGGCCTCGGTCCTGATGTTCAGGAATGGGATATCAGCGCACGAGCCCTGCCACTCAGGAGTGCTTACCACATCATCTGCAGCGTCCAGATACAGGCACGCCACTTCCTCGCTCACCGGCGGCATACCGCTGGTTGCCATAGCCTGTCTCCAGGCCTGCAATACTTGCCCGCCCATGCCGCCAAGACCAATGAGAAGAGTGCGCTTTTTCATACTTGCTGGAAAGATGTATACTTATCCTGCAGTATAACACTTTCTCAGCAAGCCGCAAGCATTATTTTACCTCCCAAGCCTAAAGATTCTACAGCGCGACAAATCGGCAATTGGCGAAGAGTTGGCGCAGCGGAATTTTGAGCCCACGGAGTGGGTGAAAGATGAAAGGCAGGGGTCAGCCCGCTTTAGCGGGCGCAGCCCCTGCAATAACAAAAAGTTGACCGGAGCCCGTGGAACGGGTGACAGAACAAAGGCAATGCGTTAGCCCACCGCTCTGTCACCCACTCCGTGGGCTCTGATTATTTTTTATGTGCCAGCCGGGGCTGCGAGCGCTGACGCGCTCTTACCCCGGCCTACAATCTTTCGCCCACTCTGTGGGCGAAAATTCCGCTCGCCTGTGGCTCGCCAAACTCGGATTTGCAAGCATTATTTTCCCCGGCGGCCGTCGTTTTTCAGCAGGTTAATCTTATCACGCAGCACGGCGGCCACCTCGAAATCGAGGCGGGCGGCGGCTTCGCGCATTTCCTTCTCCAGGCGGGCGATGACGGCGGCCACATCGGGGGAGTCATCGCCTTCCGAGGCCAGCAGGTCGCCATAGTCCTCATCTTCCTCGTCCAGCTCCTCATCGGGGGTATAGAGACGCAGGGTGCTCTGGTCGCCACGGCTCACGCTGTGCGGGGTG
The DNA here is from genome assembly GCA_045125705.1 of Akkermansia sp. GTDB lineage: Bacteria > Verrucomicrobiota > Verrucomicrobiia > Verrucomicrobiales > Akkermansiaceae > Akkermansia. The sequence goes on from JBGVNQ010000037.1 coordinate 11,000, forward strand.
ATGCCATGGGCCTCATTGTAGGCATGCTGAATCTCGCGGCGGCGGTCACTTTCCTCCACCAGGCGGCGGATGGAATCGGTGATCACATCGCAGAAGAGCACACACTCGCCATGCACATGGCGGGCAGCGCGGCCAGCCGTCTGCACCAGGCTGGTCTCGTTGCGCAGGAACCCTTCCTTATCCGCATCCAGAATGCAGACCAGGGAGACCTCCGGCAGGTCGAGGCCTTCGCGCAGCAGATTGATACCCACGAGGATATCCACTTTACCCGCACGCAGCTTACGCAGAATCTCCACACGTTCGATGGCGTCCACATCGGCATGAATATACTCCACTTCCAGCCCCACCTTGCGGAGGTAGTCGGTCAGGTCCTCAGCCGTGCGCTTGGTAAGGGTGGTGACCAGCACACGCTCGCGCACCGAGACGCGCTGGCGGCAGAGCTCAATCGTCTTGTCAATCTGCCCATCGAGCGGCAGCAGGGTGATTTTCGGCTCCAGCAAGCCCGTGGGGCGGATGAGCTGCTCCACGATAAGCGGCTGAGCCAGCCCCGTGGGGTTGAAACTTTCCACAGGCGCAGCGCTGGAATGCGGCGGCACGCGCAGCTCTGACAAGTGGTGGAAGAACACACCGCGGAATCCCTCGGGCGCATGGGTGATGGCCTGGCTGGCCTCGCGGCTTCGGGCGTGGGTGTTGCCACGCTTGGCTTTGAGCACGGGAATGTAGCTTCTGTTCCCCGCCACGCAGTTCACATATTCGAACGGCCCGGGCGTGGCCGACACATAGACGAGCTGAGCCTGGCGGTTCATGAACTCATCGAAGCGCAGCGGGCGGTTATCCAGCGCAGAGGGGAGGCGGAAACCGTGGTCGATGAGCACCTGCTTGCGGGAGCGGTCGCCCTCGTACATGCCGCCAATCTGCGGCACGGTGGCGTGCGATTCATCGATGATGGTAAGGTGGTCTGCGGGGAAGTAATCCTGCAGCGTAGAGGGCGTGCTACCCGGAGCACGCCCTGCCAGGTGGCGGGAGTAGTTCTCAATACCCTTGCAGAAGCCGATTTCATTGATGAGCTCAATATCGTAGTCCGTGCGCATCTTGAGGCGCTGGGCTTCGATGAGCTTGTTATTCTTCTCAAACCACTCCACACGCTCCGCCAGTTCCTTGCGGATGGACTGAATGGCCGGCAGGCGCTTCTCGGGAGCCGAGACATACTGCTTCACGGGAAAGAAGAGGTAGCTCTGCAGGCGTTCGCGCACGCGCCCCGTGCCGGCATCGATGAGGGATATGGCATCTATCTCATCGCCGAAGAACTCCACGCGGATTGCCTCGCCATCGCTCTGGGCGGGGTAGACCTCCACCACATCGCCACGCACACGGAAACGCCCGCGCTGGAAATCGTAGTCGTTGCGCTCGAAGAGCAGCTCGGCCAGGCAGGCCAGCATGGCATCGCGGTCCATCTCCTGCCCCACATGCAGCGAAAGGGTCAGATTCCGATAGTCTTCCGGCGCGCCCAGACCATAGATGCATGAGACCGAAGCCACTACAATCACATCCCGCCGCAGCAGCAGGGAACGCATGGCGTTCAGACACAGGCGGTCAATTTCCTCATTGATGGCGCTGTCCTTCTCAATGTAAGTATCCGTGCTGGCTATGTAGGCCTCGGGCTGGTAGTAATCGAAGTACGAGACAAAATACTCCACCGCATTGTGCGGGAAGAAGGCTTTCAGCTCCGAATACAGCTGCGCCGCGAGCGTCTTGTTGTGCGAAAGCACCAGCACCGGCCTGTCCTGCGCGGCAATGAGGTTGGCCATCGTAAAGGTCTTGCCCGAGCCCGTGACACCCAGCAGGCACTGGTGCCGGTTGCCGGCCTGCAGAGATTTGAGAAGCTTGGCTATGGCCTGCTCCTGGTCTCCCGAGGGTTTGTAGTCTGTTACAAGCTGGAATAAGGACACGGTTCTGATGCTGCCTCGTTTACGCCCACACAGTACTCCAGAGCTGCCGCAAAGTCAAGGGGAATTCACCTTGACTTTGCCGGGCATTTCAGGCATTATCAGCGCGCTATGTACATCCCCACACAGGAAGAGCGATACAGCAAGGTGGCCACGTTCACCTTGTTCCTCTGCATCATGCTGCCTTCAGCCGTGGTTATGTGGCTGGCAGAAATCGCCACCCTGCTAGACTGCACCTATGCCTTCCTGCTCCCGCTGGCTATACCGCTGGACTGGCTGGGCTTCAATAAAATGGCCGCCATCTGTATTTCGGCGCTTGTGCAGGGCATCCTCTTCTTCTGGCTGGCCAAAACGAAAAAATTGAGTCCCAAGGCCAGAACCACCATTGCCGTGACCTGGGGCATGGGATTCGCCCTTATCCTCCGCATCCTCATCGCCTTCTCCATCTACCGCGCTGTGCGGGGCATGTAAACAACAAAACGCCCCGGCCTCCTCTATGGCAACCGGGGCGCACTTTGATTATTTGTGGGAAGTGATTACTTCTTTGTCACGGTAATACGGCCGTAGGAATCGCGGTTGGTCTCCATATCAAAGGTGACATAGAGGCGCGGCTTCTTGACAGTCTTGGACACGTTGAGCGTGTAGACATTGTTATTGTGCTTGTGACCGGAGCTGCCGGCGTGGCGATCCTCGGCCACCTTGGTCTTGCCGTCGTAGAGCTCCACTGCCATGAACCGGGCAGCATGACTGCCGCGCTGGTAGTTGAAGCTCACCTGATAAGTACCGGCTTCCTTGATGGGCAGCGGGCCGCTCACCTCGACAGGCGTTTTCTCGGCAGGAATCACATCCGGGCTCCAGCCGTCGACCAGGTTGAGCTCGCGCACCCACATACGCTCTGCATCAATGGCAGACTTACCCAGAAGGCTATCCGGGTCAATTTCGCGCAGGCGGGCGATTGTTTCCTTGAGTTCCTTCCTGTACTCCATACCGCCATGGCGGCGCAGCAGGCCAATGGCAATGCAGCAGAGCTGCTGCTGCTGTTCCTTGCTGAAGTTGGGGTTCTTCTGCAGCTCCTTGACCTCTGCCAGAGACTTCTTCCAATCCTTGGTGCCGGCGGTGCCGATGGCGTAGTGCGGCAGATTCAGAGAAATAACCTTATCCATGCCGGATTTATCTTCCGGATCGGCCTGCTTAATCATCTTCTGCACATTATCCGGGCGGGAAACACCCTGCACACAGGCAGCCTCGCCCAGAAACTTTGCCTTTTCCGGGCCGTTTGTCTGCGCAGCCTTAGCCATCAGCTCATTCTGTTTGGCAAATGCCTTCTTCAGCTCCACAATACGCTTGGCCAGCGCGGCTGGCTTCTTGCGCTCATTGAAGGGAATACTGAGCGAAGCCAGTACCCTACCGTCCTTGGTGTAGACATTCACGCCGGGAACGCTGTCCGGGGTAGGCACGCGCAGCTTACCGAAGCGGGACTTGAGTTTTTCATCGTACTCCTTGTTCCACGTATTCGGCAGAGCCAGCGTCATGGCCACGCCGTCACCAATAGCCTTGGCCACAGCCTCATCCTTCATCATGAGGTCGGCGGTCTTCTTGCTGTGCTTATCCCATCCATCGGCGTGCACAAACACATACACCAGTCCGTCGCCCTGCAGCTTGGTCTTGGCCTCCTCGAAGGTTTCAGCCTTGGGGAATCCCCCCGCAGTGAGCGGCAGCAGCACCAGAGCCAGAGCAAATACTTTCATCATATCTTTCATCGTCATTTCAAAGGTTTGGGGTTATGCAGCCTGTTCACCGTAGATATAGATACCGTTCAGGTGGAAGAACTCAGGGCCGCCCACACGCAGGATACGGACATATTTTGCCACGGGCTTCTTGCCGCCCAGGTCACTGCGCATCACGCGGTTCTTGCAGGGGCCGAAATCGTGCACGTCCTTCCAGTCTGTTCCGTTTTCAGAGACCTGCACCTTCATGTTGTTGCAGCGGTGAATATTGCCGGGCGAAGTCACCAGCACGATACCCGTCACGTACACCTGGCGGGGCAGCTCCACAGCCACAAAGGCATCCTTATCCTTGGCGGTGTGGAATGTACCACCTTCCGGGGTAAGCAGCGCGGGATGCTCATGCGGGTTATCCCACTTGGAAGTGGAGCTGGTCCAGATGAGACCCTTTTCCGAGGCCAGCTTGCCAGGGAAGGGTTCGAACTTCGGCATATTGATACCGGTATTCTTGTGCCCGGTGGCCTTCACCATGTCAGCAATGGCGTTGAATGCGCTGCGGTCGCGGCTCTTTTCGGCGGCCAGCAAGGGAGCAGAAAGCAGCTTGATGCGCTCCTCGGGAGACATGCTGCCGGTACCGGAGCCAATGCCCTTGATAGTAGCCTGCATCATGCGAGCGGCTCCCTTTTCGTCCAGCTTGGAGCTCAACTCATTGCCCCAGTTAAGGATAGCGGGGGCATACTGGGCGTTCGACACCGTGGCCCCCAGCACTTCCGAGTAATACTTGCAGAGCTCGTCGGTATTCTTGGCAATACCCAGGGCAGCCACCTGCTTACCAGCCAGGTCTTCGATATTCCAGCGGTCGGGGCCCATGGCATCCACACTCTTCCAGAACTGGAGGAAGGCCTTGCGCAGGCGGTCGCCACCGGCAGACTTCTTAGCCAGAGAATCCAGCATGCCCTTGGTCATGAAATCGTATGCCAGCTCCGGGTAAAGCGGCACCAGGCTGGTGCAGAGCACATCATTCAGCTTGTTCCACTGTGCAGGGGTGGCTTGCGCATCCTTATCAAGAGCTTCGCGCCACTCGCGCCAGACCATCCAGTTGCGGGGCTGAGCCTTGGCTGCCTTCTCATAGCTTGCCAGCGCAGCCTTCATATCACCGGCACCAGCCTGCACACCGGCCAGCACACGCCAGATATTGGATTCGCGCGTCTGCTTCTCCTGCGCATCGGAGTACAGCTCCGTGGCAGCATGCAGAGAGGAGAACGTATGCACACTGCGGAACACCTGCCAGTGCAGACCGCGCTTCCAGCTGAGGGAATAAGCAGGGGTCCACTTGTCGCCCACCTTCACAATGTAGGAGCAGTGGGCAGGCTCACCGGATGTCAGCGCGGGCACACCATTTGCCAGAGCAGCAAAGGCGCCGAAATGCGAAAGACTGCCGCACACACCACCCACATAGCGGGTCATGTGGGCGCGGTTATCACCAAGCGCAGTTTCAAACGGGGCGTAATACACCGGCCCGTGAATGGAGTCGCCGTAGATATTATTCAGGCGGTAGTCACAGCGCCAGCAGGCACCCGTGTACTGGCTGGCAGGCACGTGTACATTGTCCAGGAACCAGTTCAGACTCGCGATGGAGCCGTAGTGATTTTCGCCCTTGCAGCCGCACACCATGCGGCGTTCCCACATGGGCAGCTCATCGAAAACCGAGTTCAGGCGCTCCTGCTTCCAGGACTTGATGTAGTACCCGGCACGCTCCACGGCATCATGCTGATTCCAGCCGGATTTGGCATACTCAAGCGCCGTGGCGGTAGCAATCTTACGCACCATGTCGTCCTTGAGCATATCCGGGTGCTCCGCCATGATGAGTTTGAGAATGGAAAGTGCCACGCCGGGGCGCACACATTCACCGCTGAAGGCAAAATCACCAATCCACTCCGGCATATCGGCAATCACCTCCATAAGCTGGCGGCCTGTCTCATCCCCAGCGCTCTTGCTGAAATCATACCCGCACTGAGTCTCCTTCTCCAGGCGTTCCACTTTCTCCTGAAGCTTCTTCAGATTCCAGGCTAGGGAAGCAGTAGGTTTTGCCCCCTTGGGCAGCAGAGCCTCGAGGTCAGCAAGTTCTTTGGATGCCTTTGCCAGCTGGTCGGCACGCGTCTTCCCAGCCTTTGCCACATCCTCCTGACCACGCAATTCGGCATCGGCCACCACCCACTGGGCAAGCATGAGCATGTTGGCAGGCTTGCGGAAATACTTCAGTAAATCCGCATCGGACTTGCCCTTGGCCTGCTTGAGGATTTCAGCAGACAGCTGCTTCCTGACAGCCTGGCAATCTGCCCAGCTGCCGGCAGCCACGATGCTCTTGTTGATACGGCCAGCCACCTCGGTATCCACCGCCACATCGGCAGTTTTCTTACCTTTCTTCTTCGCTGACTTCTTATCAGCCTTCTTAGACACCTTCTTGCTGCTCTTCGCGCTGGGTTTGCTTCCAGACTGAGCATAAGACGTGCCCCCGACTGCCAACCCCAGGGCCAGCAGAGCCATTGCTACAAATGTTCCGGCTTTCATATGCGAGTGCTTGATTATTGAATCCTGCCACCATACTACCATCTTAAGCAGCACAGCTCAAGCACAAACAGGCAGCCGAATCAGCCAATCTGCGTGATTTCAAGCTGGCGCACCATGCACTGGTTGATTTCGCCGTTGGCATTGGTGCAGCGGGGAGTGTAGCACAGCGAGAAGCGGTGGCTGCCAGCGGGCACCTCCACGCGAAGCGCAGCGGTGCGGGTATAATTCTCCCACTGGCCGGCTTCCGTATGCTGGGGCAGCAGCACCATACCGGCAAACTCTCCGTTCAGCTGCAGCTCACGCAGAGAGCAGGTATCGCCATCGCGCAGGGAGGCAGTGGCATTACTGTAAATGACGCGCACCTCGTATGTACCGGCGGGGAGCACCACCTCCTCGTAATCAAGGCGGGAGGTGCAGGCGCGGGTATCGAGCCAGGCCTGTCCCTGCTCCACCGGAAACTCTGCCTTCTCGCCAATGCGGAGCGGCTGCAGCAGGCGGCGGCAACCGGGTGCCGGGCATTCAAACGGCTTGCTGAAGCAGGAGGTGGTCGTTTCATTCACCGCCTGCACGGTGTATTCGTTGTAATACGCCTTGCCGGGCGGCAAGGCGCACTGGCAATCCAGCGTGGCAGAGAAAGCCACACCATTGCGGAAAACATTGTAACTGGCCGCCCCCGGCACAGGATGCCAGCGCAGCAGACGCGACGTCGGTTCATCCCACTCCGGCTCCGATAAATCCTCTACGGCACGAAGCACAGGAGGCGCAGTTGCCGTTTCCTCTGCAGGCATAAGCTCAAGCTCAATCTGCATGCGGCCTTCGGCATCGAGCGGGATGATGGGAGAATCGGGGTGACCATTCACCATGACCGACCACACTTCGGTGCCATAGCCGTTGATGTGGATATCAAGCACCAGATTGCGGATACGGAGACCGGTGAGCCAGTGACTGCCGCGGAACTCCTTGGGCACGCAGGGCTGGATAACCAGATTATCGCCCTCGAACCTGATACCGAACAGGGCGTAATAGTACATGCCCAGCATGCCCGCCACGCTCCAGAGCTGACGGTCTGAACTCTGCACGGTATCAATAGCTTCACCGCTTTCCGCGTGGAAATTCTCCTTGCTGGAGCCGAACGCCATGGCCGCACGCAGCAGCGACGACATGGAGAACGCCGCACCGGCGGCATCCTGCGTATCGGCGTGCGCCAGCAGCACATAGGCCTCCACAAAGGGCCACACGCTGCGGTTGTGGTAGGCTTTCTGCTGGCGTGACTTATAGGGGGTGAACACCGGCGTGCCGAAAGGCGAACGCGGCAGGTGGTGCATGACCTGCGTCGCATGGTCACCCGCCAGGCCGCACAGCACCGCCAGCGACGTGGCCAGAGAATCCACGCGGTCATCCAGATACCCCTCCGCCGTGCGCATCATGCCGAAATGAGCAGCCCCGGCACTCCAGAAACAGGTCTTTATCTCCTCTGCCAGAGCAGCAGCCTGGGCAGCATATTCTGCAGCTTCCTTCTCACGCTCCAGCTCGCGGAGCATGCGGGTCATGAGCTGGCGGCAGAGATAATGCAGCACGTTCGTGCCGAAGGCATACGAGGCCGCCATATCAGCCGGAGTCATCCAGTCCGGGTAACTCTGCTCACGCCAATCAATGAACGATGTCTCGCCCGGGCGCAGCAGCTCATCTGCAGGCAGCACAGCGGCATCCTGCGCCAGTGTGGCCTGCAGCACATCCACACACCAGCTCAGCCACTGGGTATCGCCTTCAATCTCATACAAAGCCCAGGCACCCAGCGCCCAGGAAACGCGGTCGGTCGATACCGGCCAGCCACCGCCGGTGCCGGTATCCTGCAGCACCACGCCGTTGCGCACGCGGGATTCGAGGCTGGCACGCGTGGCCTGCGGAGCCGCCACGGCTGTGCCCAGAGCTGCCGCAAACGCGATATCGCGGGTCCACACGCTGGACCAGGCAGCACCTGCCAGCAGGTGACCCTCCGGGGAAATATCTGCCTGCAGTTCCTGCACAGCCAGGGCATACATGGCCTGCAGCACAGGAATGGAGCTGCGCACGCCGGCACAGTCCTTCGGCAGGGTGGTATTGATAGCCACCTCGCGCACCTCCTCGCCGCGCGTGATGCGCAGGCAGGAAGGCGACACCAGCTCTGCCACCAGCCCGGGCTGCACAAGCCTGCGGCTGGTAAGGCAGAAGCTGCCGTTGTCAAACAGAGTCTGTTCGGCGTCGGTGGCCATACGGGCTCAATCAGAGAATGGCACCGGGCACATAGCCTACACCATCCGGGAAGCGGGTGGCAAGCTCCTCTACCATGGCGGCAAAGGCATCCACCTGCTGGGCGGCCATACCGGTATCGCCGGCGTTGGCATCGTAAATCTCCTGAATCTCCTCACGGGTGAGCGGCAGACGCTCATCGGCACCGAGGCGGTCGAGCAGGTCATTGTTGGGGATGAGACCGTTGCGCAGGTCATTGGAAACAGCCACGGCGTGCTCCTTGATAACCTCGTGAGCTGTCTCGCGACCCACGCCGCGCTTCACAGCAGCCATCATGATGGTGGTGGTCATCAGGAAAGGCAGGTAGCGGTTCAGCTCAGTACGCACCACGGGCTCGTACATACCCATCTGATCCAGCACAGTAATGAAAGTCTCGAACAGGCCGTCGGCGGCAAGGAAGGCATCCGGCAGCACGCAGCGGCGCACCACGGAGCAGGACACGTCGCCTTCGTTCCACTGGTCGCCGATGATACCGCCAATCATAGTGAGGTGACCCTTCAGAATGGCGTGGAAACCGTTCACGCGCTCGCAGGAGCGAGGGTTCATCTTGTGAGGCATGGCGCTGGAGCCCGTCTGCCCCTTGGCGAAGCCCTCGGTGCAGAGCTCGTGACCCACCATGAGACGCCAGGTCTTGCAGAAGCTGCTCGGGCCGCTGGCCAGACCCACCAGGCCGGAGATAATCTCGAAGTCCAGGGAGCGGGGGTATACCTGACCCACGTTCATCCACTTGGAGGAGATGCCGAGGTGGGCGCAGATGCGCTCCTCGAGCTCACGCACAGTGGCAGGATTCTTGGCAAAGAGGGAAAGCTGATCAAGCTGGGTACCCACGGCACCCTTGAGACCACGCACGCGGTAGCGGTCCATCATGCTCACCCAGGCCCAAGCCCAGTGCACGATTTCCTCGCCGAACATAGCCACGCGCTTGCCCATGGTGGTAGCCTGGGCAGCCACATTGTGCGTGCGGGCGGCAAAGACCATATCGCGCCAGCCGTTGGCGCACTTGGCCATGCGGTCGAGCACAGCCACAGCCTTGTCGCGGATGATGTGCATGGAGCGCCAGATCTGGAGCTGCTCCACGTTTTCGGTCAGGTCGCGGCTGGTCATACCCTTGTGGATATGCTCGTGGCCGGCCAGGTCGCAGAATTCTTCGATGCGGGCCTTCACGTCGTGGCGAGTGATACGCTCGCGGGCGTTGATGCTGTCCACATCCACCTGCCCCTTCACGCTCTCGTAGGCATCAATAGCCTCCTGGGGAATGTCCAGACCCAGGTCCTTCTGGGCTTTCATCACAGCAATCCAGAACTCACGCTCCAGCACAATGCGGCCCTCTGCAGACCAGATGGCTTTCATGGAATCGGAGGCATAACGCCCGGCCAGTACATTCGGTATAGCGCTCATAATATATGTTTTCGGTTCAGGTGAGCGCCTATCTTACCAGAATTCGCCCCCATTTTCAAGCCCGAACATCAGATGCCTGTTGGAATGCAGATTTCAGGATGCAGAATGCAGAATAACATGTTAGCGCGCCTCCTTCCGGCGGCGCAAAAAAAGGAAAACCACCTGAGAGAATCTCAGGTGGTTTTGTTTACAGGTGAGGCGAAAGCCGAACACAAAATCATTATTCTGCATTCTGACTTTTGCATTCTGCATTCAATCCACTCGATTTTGCGCTGGTTTCCAGTCTGGCGCTGGGCGAAAGCCCGTAGGTCTGCGGCTCGTAGAAGAGCTGCGCCTGTGCGGGCGGAGCCGTGGCGCTGCCGGCGCGTTTCACGCGGGCGTAGTAGCGCAGGTTCACCGCATCGCGGCCCGGCCAGCGGGTGCAGAATCCGCGCACGCGGTCGGCCAGGTATTCACGGTGGTCGAAGTATTCGCTCCAGTTCAGCGGCTCAAGGCCTGCGGCCTGGCTGGGCACAGCAGGGTTGATAGCCTCCATGCTGGCGGGCAGGTAATCCTCGAGCACCAGGTAATTAAGCTCCTGCTCGCGTGTCTTGGCGCAGGTGAGCGAAATACGCACCACATCGCCCACGGCAAAGTCCTTAACCTCGCGCCAAATACCGTCCTCGCCCTGCTTCTCATACACGCGGGTCATCTGCAGCCCCTTTTCCGTGACGCCGGGGTATTCCGTCTGCACAGGTTGGGCCTTGGCGCGCAGCACAGCATACACCGTGCCGTTCTGTGCCGCCACCGGGGCATCCAGCGCCATCTTACTGAGCGTCTGCACACCGCGGTTCAGCGTGAGCGTGCTGCCATCGGGCAGGCGCACAGCGGCCTCCACCTGGGCACCGGGAGAGTTCCCCACATAGGTCATGAGCGCATAGAGCGACCAGGCGCTGCGCCAGCTGCTGTGGTGGCGGTAATCCGCCGCACGGGAACGCATCCAGCGCAGGAACGCCTCGTGGCGGCCATCGTTATTGGTACGCAGGTACTCCAGGAACTCGATATCCTGACGCACGCTGCCGCTGCACCACCAAGCCTCCCCAGTGCTGGCCAGAGCTGCCTTCAGCGCATCGCGCTGGGCATCGCGGTTCTGCAGGGCGCGGGCCACTTCGTAGCAGGTGAGCGGCGAGGCATGCTTCAAATCCGCCTTTTCCAGATAAGCCAGCAGGTTGTACCAGGCACGCTGGGGCAGTTCGTGGCCACGCTCCTCGGCCAGACGCAGCACCATGGCCACGTGAGCGCTCACCCACAGGTTGCTCTGCCCCCTGCCCTGCCACATGGGCAGACCGCCGTCCTCGTTCTGGAACTTGAGCAGATTCGTGATAGCGCGGGAAATCGTCTGGTGCACCTGGGTAACCGGAGTCTGAGCCATCTGCGGACACAGCGGCGCCAAACGGTCATACAGCAGCCAGGGAAGCAGTGCCGAGGCCTTCCACTCCGTGAAGTTACCGTAGGGCTGCTGCAGTAGGAAATCCACCCCGCCCTGCAGATGCAGCAGCGGATTAGCAGAAAGCTGAAGCTCCACCTCGCAGCCGGGGGCACCCGCCAGCTCTGCAGCCAGTTTTTCAGCAGCCACCAGATTCCCCTGCCCGGGGTTCAGCACCAGGTGGTGAGCCTCCTTGAGCAGCGGCGAGGGATAACGCACGGGGAAGGAACCCTGCACAGCGTCCTGTCCTGTGGCTCCCGTGGCCACCCAGCGGCAGGTGTGCGTACCGCTCTGCTGCGGGGAAATCTCAAAATGCAGCGCCGTTGTGGCACCGGCAGCCAGCACCACCTGCTGCGGCTCACCACAGCCTTCGAGCTGCACCTGCCAGGTACCTTCGGCATCTGTATTATTGGTCACCGATACGGGAAGCACCAGCTTATCGCCCACGCTCATGAAGAGTGGCGTGCCGGCCGTGAGCATCAGCGGCTGATTCACCGTGAACTCACCCTCACCCGTACCGAAACGGGTACCATCCTTATCCGCAGCCACCGCAATCACGCGGTAGGTGGTCAGCGTATCAGGCATGGTGCAGGCAGTAAAGAAGCGGCCCTCGGCATCGGTGCGCAGCGAACTGCGCCACAGCGCCAGGGGATTGAAATTTGTACGGACACGAGGCGTTTCGGCAACACCGGCTTCTGAAGCTCCCGCGGTCTCGACCATGGCGTCAGATTCCACACTGGCAAGCGCCATGGCACGCTTGCTCTTCCGCCCGCCGAAATCAGCCGATTCCGCCACGGCATTCATCGCCATGGGAGCAGCGGCACCCATGGTCAGCATGGCAGAACCGCGGTGCTCCTGCATCCACCAGGGCTGGTGCTTCCAGCTGCCATCTGCCATGCGCCCCTCGCCCTGCCAGACACCCGGCAGCGGGCTGAGCGGCAGACGCGAACGGCTCAGCTTCCAGTTATTCACACCGGCGCCGAAATGAATGCGCACATTCCGCCACTCGCTGAGCGACCCCGCCACATCCGGCGCAGTATACCCGGTCTGCGACAGCATACCCTTGTCCACCGCATACAGCGTCACCACCGACTGCGAGGGGGAGCCATCCGGGCGGATTACGCGCCCCGAAAGCGTCTGCTCTGTACCCGGGCGAACCGTGCCCGGCAGCTGCAGTTCCACATTCAGCTTGCTGCGCAGATCCGGCACCTGAGTGCGAAGCACGGTGCGGTGACCATCTGCCACCAGCAGGCCTGTCTCCGCATCGCGCTTCATAGGCACCACCAGAATCGACAAAGCACCACATTCGTTGGCCTGCAGCGGTGCGGCAAATACATGGCGGCCACGCTGCACCTCCATCATCTCAGCGCGGTAGCTGCCGGCAGAGCCGATGACCAGGAGCATCTGTCGGTCCACCTCAGAGAACACCTCCAGCATGGTAGAACCGGACTGCAGGCTCACAGAAAACTCGTCCTGACTACCCCGGCCAACATTATTCCAGCGGGGGAACTTGTAGCAGAACACGCGGCCATGCGGGTCGCGCCCCAGCACTTCCACCACATAGCTGTTGCCATATTCCTTCGCATGCTGCTGCATGAGCTCATTGATTGGCAGCTGCACCCCTTCCTCCTGCTCGGCAGGCACATTCACCCAGCCGGACCAGATATCCTCCTCCTGCATGCCGGTGATGGCAAAGCCGTTGGGCATGGCATTGGTGCGCTTGCGACTACCACGCAAGGTCACCTTCACGGAAAGTCCGTTATGGTAAGTCTTGCCGCAATCGGAGCACTCCAGGCGCAGGCGGCCGCTCTGCGAGATACGGGGCGTTGCATCGGCAGGGGCATACTGTCTGTGCACAAAGAAACGGCGGTATTCCTCGCGGTCGTTCACCACCGAACCTTCGTAGGCCACATGGAAATGCTGCTGCGCCAGCTCACCGAAGGGGTGGCGGAACACCGCCGTACCATCTGCCGAAAGCGGGGCTTTCAGCTCGAGTTCATAGCTCTTGCGGTCGCCTGTACCCTCCACTCGGGCACCGGGCAGCATGCGGTCACTCGTCATGCGCAGCTCCACCTGTCCATTGGTCACAGGCTTGCCATTGAAATCCACAGCCTTCACGCGGAACTCCACCCCCATGGGGGCAATGCGAGGCGTGGCATCCTCAGTGCTCACCTCGTAGGAATCGCGGCGGAACACTTCGCAGCGGATGCGGGTGGTAGCCAGGGTGCGCGGTCGGGTGGTGCCTACGCGGATGCGATAACCGCCGCACACGTCCTCCTCACCCTCGGGCAGGGTCAGCTCCTGACTGAACGCGCCGAACTCATCCACATTGAACACGCGGTTGAACAAGCGGCGGCCATCGGGAGCATCGAAAATCAGCTCCAGCTCGCGGTGCTGGGAGTGGGCAATGTTGTTCTTGCCGTCCACCGCACGCAGGAAACCGCGCACATACACCTTCTCGCCGGGGCGGTACAGGTTGCGGTCGGTCCACACCATGGCGCGCAGCTCAGGCTGCTTGTCGGCACCATCATCCGGCATACCGGAATAGAATGCATTCGTGCGCAGCAGGCAGAAATCCTCACCATGGCGCACCAGGATATCACCCTCGCCTTCAGGAAGGGCAGCAAAACCCTGCTGCAGCGCCACAGGCTTGCTTACTGACTCAGTGCCCACCAGCACAGCCTCGCCACCCTGCACCACGCTGCCATCGCTGTTGCGCAGCACCAGCACGCCGGGCTTATTGCCGGCGGAGAAACTGAAGGCCGCCAGATCAGAAACCGACACCAGCACATCGTGGCGCAGCACCAGGTCCTCGGGCTTCATGCCCAGCTCGCGGGCAGCCTTTGCTACGGCTGCAGACGGATGAAAATCCATTTCCACCATATACAGGCCGGGCTTCGGCTGGCCGCCGCAGAGGGCATCCATATCCAGCTCCAGCGGGCTGGTACCTACCAGCGGATTAGCTGTTTCGGGCAGCTCTACCTGGCGCTCGGCCACCACATTGCCACCGGCTCCCTGCAGGAAAATACGATTGTGGTATACTTCCCATGCGCGTTCATGTCCCTCGGGCATGGGCGGCATTTCCTCCTCAGTAGCCAGCCCAGCATTGATACGGGCGCGGGTCACGGCGCGGGAATACAGCTCAAAGCCCATATCGCTGCGGCGCTCCTGCTGCTCGAGGTGGCGGCTGATAACAGGCAGGGCATGCACCACCGCGGCAGCATTCCAATGGCGCACGCGCAGCTTCACCGTGCTGCCGTTCACGGTATCCACGCTGAACTTGTGGCTACCCTGAAGCGGCAGGTTGCTCAGTGCCATATCGGCCAAAGCAGGGCGCACAGGCGTAACGTTGCAGCGGCAGGTGAAATCCTGCAGCAGCGGCAGCCCCAGCGTACCGGCCAGGCCATACTTCACCGTGCATTCAGCCAGTACCGGCACCGGGCTCTCCAGCACCAGCTTCATGCCGGGGGAGGCTGTGGGGTGGCTGTACTTCACCAGCACATCAGAAACCTCATCATCATCTTCCCACACGTCCAGGCTGTCGGGATCGGTGGGGCGCACAGTGTAGCTCTGCCCTTCGAGCGGGCCCTGGTAACGCACACGCAGCTCGCGGCCATTCACTATGGCCGTGCGGGTCACGCCATCCTCAGCCAGCACTGTTTCCACACCATCCAGCGAAAGCTTCATGGTGCGGAACACTTCCTGCAAGCGCTCTTTTTCCACCATGGCATTGAAGCGCAGCTCCAGTGTGTTCGTGACTGCCCCGCTTTCCTCGTTCCGCTCCGTGTTCTGCTCCAGCGAGGCGCTCAGGTAACGGTTCACGTAAATGGGGCCCAGATTACTCTCTACAAAGCCACTTCCAGCCTCTGCCTTGGCATTCAGGCGCCAGATGCTGCCTGCGGGCAGCGGACGGGTCGGGCGCACCACCACATAGCCGGGCAGCGGGGAGTTCTGATTGAGCTCCTCCCACTTCACCCCCTGCTGAGCCAGCGAGCGCAGCATGTTGAAGCTGTTGCCGTGGCGCAGCTCTGCCTGCTCCACGATGGCACCGGCCGTTTCGCCACTCTCGAAGAAGTCACCCTGATCATTCATCTTGAGGCGGGTGAAGGTGTATTTCAACCCACTCTGCGGGTTGAGTGTGCGGGCCTCGTGCGTGTTCTGGTAACGAGCCGTCACCAGCGCAGCACCGTTCGGGTACGAGCGCAAATCCTCATGCACCAGCGGTGTGGCAGGCGCACGGAAGCGATACTCATACTGCTGCAGGCGGCGGCCACTCTGGTAGCGTGTACCGGGCTTGAACTGCAGCACAAACTCCGTCTTCACGCTCGTGCCGGCGGTGGGCTCAATACGAAGACAGTCCTGATCCACCCACAGCACACGGGGGCGGTGCCCGTCATCACCACTGATAGTGAATAAATCCAGCCCCTTATCAGCCTCACCCGCAGCAGCCAGATGCTGATTATCCACCACCGTGCGGGTCACCACGGGCTCGTCAAAATTGATATTAATGATACCCTGCCGCTCCCAATACGACAGAGAATCTGCCAGAGCCAGCGGCAGAAGCGATAACACAGAAAAGACAAATGTACGAAGCGTGTGAAGCATGTCGGCGCAAATATAGCATATTTCCGTCTCCTGCTCAAGTCTTCATCTGGGCAGCAGATTTTGTTCGCCTTACAAACAAAACCACCTGAGATTTTCTCAGGTGGTTTTTCTTTTCACGTGCTGCCGGAAGGCGGCGCGCTAACTAATCATTCTGCATTCTGAAATCTGCATCTCCTACAGTTCCCAATCCACGGGAATCTGCTCCACCTCACCTTTCTTGTTCTCGTAGAGCACGTAGCCGTTCTGAGCGCCGAACTTGTAGACCTCCATGGTCACCTTCACGTCGTAGCAGCAGTAGCGGGCAATATCCAGCAGCTTCTGTGCCTCGCCTGTCTTTTCATACTCGGCCCACCACTTGAGCGCATCAGTACCTTCTGCCGTCTTGGAATGCCCACCCAGAGTCACCTTGGCCACCGAGTCGAGCTTGAGGCGATGCCCCAGCTTGGCGGTAAGGTCGGTGCAGATATCCAGATTCTGGGTCACATCGGCCACGGTCCAGAAGGTAAAGGCCTGCAGCACACCGTAGTCAAAGCCGATGTGGTTGTACCCCACCACCAGGTCTGCCATGCGCAGTTCATCAATGAGTGCCTCCACCTGGTCTTCGGTGTAGATGTGGTAGGCATTGTCGCGGGTGGAATAAGTGACACCCACAGACATGCCCATCTTGGCAGTTTCGTGCCAGCCGCCCACTTCTGCAGCGGAGCGGCGGGTTTCCAGATCAAAATAAACGATATTCTTCATAATTGGCCTTCGGGTAGAGTACGGCGCAGCCCTTCATAGAGCATGATAGCCACAGAGGTGGAAAGATTCAGTGAGCGGGCGTGCTCACCCGGCATGGGAATACGCAGGGCCGTCTCGGGGTGGGCATCAATCCAACGCTGGGGCAGACCCTTCGATTCCGGGCCGAACACAAAGTAATCGCCATCGCGCAGCGGCAGAGATGCATCCCAGATGCCGTGCGTCGCCTTGGTGGAAAGATACCAGAAACGCGCCCCCGGTTCAGCCGCTGCCTCAAGCTGCTCCAGAGAATCCCAGAGATGCAGGTCGACATGCGGCCAGTAATCAAGCCCTGTGCGGCGCACATGTTTCTCATCCAGGCTGAACCCCAGCGGCTTGATGAGGTGCAGACGCGCCTCCGTGGCCACTGCCAGACGCCCTGCAGCGCCGGTGTTGTGGGGAATTTCCGGGTGGAAGAGAACGATATGGAACATGGCATTTACTTGGCACCCTTGCCGAAAAGCACGGCGGGAATTGTACGGAAGAAGAGCTTCACATCCAGCCAGAGACTCCAGTTATCAATATACTTGAGATCCTTCTGCACCATCACATCGAAATCAGTGGTATCGCTGCGGTCCTCAATCTGCCAGTAGCAGGTGAGACCCGGCTTCACGCTCAGGCGGCGGCGGTGCTCAATCTTCGGGAAAGCGGCCGTCTCATACACCGGCAGCGGGCGCGGGCCCACGATGCTCATATCACCGCAGAGAATGTTGAGCAGCTGAGGCAGTTCATCGATGGAGGTCTTGCGGATGAAGTGGCCGAAGGGGAAGATGCGGGGGTCATTGGTCAGCTTAAAGATGGGGCCGTTCATCTCATTGCCGTACTTGGCCTTGATTTCATCCAGTCGCGACTCGGCATCCACATACATGGAGCGGAACTTCCACATGCGGAACTCGCGGCCATACAAGCCGGAACGCCGCTGGCGGAAGAACACGGGGCCCTTCGGGTCGCTTATCTTGATACCCACCGCAGCCAGCAGCCACAGCGGAGAAGTGCACAGCAGAATAACCAGCGCAGCAGAACGATCCAGCACACTCTTGAAGAGACGAGCCCAAGAAAAGTCCGGCGTGGTGGTCAGCGCTATCATCTGTGCATCACCCACCTCATTGACGGATATCCGCAGGCTGCCACCCAGTCGCTTGCGCAGCACCACATTCACATCGATTCCCTGCACCTCGCATTGTGTAATGACAGGCTCAAACTGGTGATGCGCCATCAGGCCACCAAACACAAACACAGAAGCCACGCCATGCTCCTCGATAAGTTGCTGCACCTGCTGCTCTGTATCGGCCTGCATTTCACTGAAGCGCCCGACCACCTGCACACGCGAGCGCCAGGATTCAGGGGTAGCGACCCACCCGTTTTCCACATCTTCTGCCGGCCCCAGCAGGATAACCTTGGTCAGATACTTCACAGCGTCCGGCCGCCGTGTCATCCAGGCGCGTGTCGCCAGGAAACGCAGGAATAACACCATCGGTATACCCACCAGATTCACCAGCAGGGTGCCGTTGTAGAAAAGAGAATAATTCTCCAGCGCCAGGTAAACAGCAGCAGCGCAGAGATAGTACATGTCAAACGCAAACAACTGACGCACCGCCGTGGTGATACGCTGCATGTTCTGCCGGTGGTAGAACCCCACCCTCTGCAGAATGAAGGGCACGCAGATTATAGCAACACCCGCCAGGAACGGGGTAGTGGTAAAGAAGTTGAAGAAACCGCTCTGCGACCACCCGAACAAGGGCGCCAGCAGATTCATGATAAGCGGCGATACATACGCAAACCCACCTGCCAGCAGCAGGTCAAGAATTGGATACAGACTATCCCGATAGAATTTATGTTTCCGGGTCATACAAAGTTCGGGAGAATCTAACATATTCCCACCCCGTGCAACAAGGAAAAAGCCCGTCAACCCGTCAATTTATCTTTTTCCGCACGTTGGCATAATTGGAGGGTATTCGGTTATTCATCTCGCTAAAGTCAATTGTGAATTTGAAAAATCTGCACAAATGTCTCATTTATGCAGATTTCACCCTTTTGGTGTACAGACATGCTGGGGAGGCTGTCTGCCTCCCCTATCCCCTCCGACCACGGAGAGAGCTTCTCGCTCT
>JBGVNQ010000038.1:0-52991 GCA_045125705.1 Akkermansia sp.
AACCTTTCTTTTTCTTTCCCACTCATCATTAAGTGCATGTAGCTATTATAGTGCTTTTAATTTTGAGGCAACCATGAAACTTCATCACCGTAGGCGAAACTGCAATTCATCGTTGGGTTCGATTTTTTTTGAGGCAATGCGCCCTGTTTGCTTTCCGAGGTGAAGCGTATTTTCGCCCTTGCTCAGCGCGTGTAAATGTGGTAGAATGCTGGCAACATGAAAATAGCCGTCATAGGAAAAGGTGGGCGCGAGCAGGCTCTGGTAGAGACTCTGGCCGCCAGCCCGTGCAAACCCGAGCTCTTCACATTCCCCGGAAGCGATGCCATCTGCCGCACGGCAACGCGTATCGAGGCCGATAGTTTCGATGCCCTCATCCAGTGGATGGTGGATAACAAGGTTGACCTCTGCGTAGCCGGTGAGGAGAGTTACCTGGTGAAGGAAGATGGTCTGGCCAACCGCTGCGCTGCTGCCGGTATTCCCTGCTGGGGTCCGCAGAAGGAAAGTGCCCAGCTGGAGGCCTCCAAGGAGTTTGCCAAGAACTTCCTGCTGCGTCACAATATTCCGACCGGTATGGCTACTGCCGTGGAAAGCTACGATGAGGCAATCGCTGCCATCAATGGCCAGTACCCCACTGTGCTCAAGTTCGATGGCCTGGCTGCCGGTAAGGGTGTGGCCGTGTGCCCCGATGCTGCCAGTGCAGAGGAGTTCCTTAACGAGGTTTTTGTCCAGAAGCGCTTCGGTGCTGGCCGAGTGCTGGTGGAGGAATTCCTGACCGGTCCGGAAATTTCCATCTTCGGTGCTATCTGCGATGATAAGTACCTGATTCTTTGCCCCGCCCGTGACTACAAGCGCCTGGAAGTGGGCGATGCCGGCCCCAATACGGGCGGTATGGGTGCTGTGGCTTCCCGCCAGCTGGCTTCTCACGAACTCCTCAAGACAATCGAGGATACTATCGTGGCTCCCACGGTGCGTGGATTGCAGGCAGATGGCCTTCCCTATCGTGGTTTCCTGTACTTCGGTCTCATGCTCACTCCGCAGGGACCCAAGGTGATTGAGTACAACTGCCGCTTCGGCGATCCCGAATGCGAGGCGGTGATGCCTCTGCTTCAGGGCGACCTGGCCACCTTCTGCCTGAACGGCGCCAAGGGTGAGTTTACGCCTGAGCTGATTTCTTTCAGCGAAGGGTGGAGCATCTGCTGCATTCTGGCCAGTGCCGGGTATCCCGCCTCCTCCCACAGTGGTGACCTTATCTCCGGTCTGGAGGATTGCGCAGCCCGCGTGTTCCACTGCGGCACCAAGCTCACTCCTGATGGCTGGGTAACGGCCGGCGGTCGCGTGCTGGCCATCGTGGCTCAGGGTGATACGCTGGATGAAGCCCGCACCCGCGCCCATGCCGAGGCTGCCAAGGTGGACTTCGACGGCTCCCAGCGCCGCAGCGACATAGGCTACGCCAATATGTAACGCTTCTCTTCCAATCCGGTGCCTCAGGCGCCGGATTGGTGTTTTATACTGAAATTGATTTTAAATGCCATGAATGAGAAATCTGCAGAATTTCTGAGTGAATACCTGGAAACGCCGGCCCCGACGGGGCTGGAGATGGATGCCCAGCGCCTGTGGGCGGAATACATCAAGCCATATACCGATGAAGTGCAGTGTGATGCCTATGGCTCTACCTGGGCTGTATTGCGGGCCGCAGAGGCCGGTGCGCCTACGCTGATGCTTGATGCACATGCCGATGAAATCGGTTTTTCTATCCGGTATATTGATGAAAGCGGTTTTGCCCGTGTGGAGCGCGTCGGCGGCAGCGATGTGGCTATTGCCCGTGGTCGCCGTATCCGGTTCCTGGGTACAGACGGGGAGGTGATTGGTATCACCGGTAACACGGCCATTCACCTGCGCGGCGGTGCAGCTGATGAAAAGGCACCGAAGCTGCATGAACTCTACGTGGATTTCGGATGTGATTCCCGTGAAGAGGTGGAAGCTCTCGGCCTGCGAGTAGGCTCGGTGGGCGTGTATTGCGATGGGCCTCTCATGCTGAATGACGGGCGTCGCCTGGTGTGCCGCGCGCTGGATGATCGCCTGTGCGGCTTCATTCTGGCTGAGGTGGCACGCACTCTGGCAGAAAAGGGCGTCAAGCCTGCGTGGAATGTGGTATTTGCGAACACCGTGCAGGAGGAAATCGGTTGCGTGGGTGCAGGGATGCTGGCCTTCCGTCTGCAGCCGGATGCAGCCATCTGTCTGGATGTGACTCATGCCACGGATTCCCCCGGCCTGGATAAAGGTCGCTACGGCGATGTGAAGCTGGGGCAGGGCGGTTGCCTGAGTTTCGGCCCGGTGTGTCACCCGAATCTGAATGCACGCCTGGAATTGCTGTCGTTTGAACAGCAGATTCCTATGCAGCGCGAAACGACGGGACGCTCCACCGGTACGAATACAGACCAGGTGTACCGCTCCCGCATGGGGGTGCCGGCAACCTGTTTCTCGTTGCCTCTGCGTTATATGCATAGCCCTGTAGAAACGGCAGATATGCAGGATGTGCAGAGCTGTGTTGACCTGCTGGTGGCATTTGTGGAAAGCCTGAAGCCGGAGGATGATTTTCGACACCGTCTGTAAAAAATGATTTTTTCGAGAGTATGTTCAATTTTTTGCTTGCTTCCTGCGTGCGTCATGGTAGACTGGCAAGAGTAAGGCATTTTACCTTTTATCAAATATACAACTGAAAAATATGAAAAAGATTTTCCTTTCTCTCCTGGCCCTCGTGGGCATGGCTGGTGGTCTGTTGTGCACATCCTGCAGCGGTGGCGCAGGCAAGGATAAGAATGGTCCCGCTCGTGCGGTGTCCGGTTTGATTCTGGATTTGTGGCCTTCCATGACCCCTGCTTTCAGAATGGAGTTCCAGCAGCCGATTGAGGCAAATGTCAGCAGCGTGATTTACACTGCCGGCAGCGATAATCCTGAGGAGGGTCTGTTTACTATCGAACAAACAGGCAGAGAGAATGGCGGTTGGGTGATTCGCGGCGTGGTTAATGTAAACTCGTCCAAGATTCTTGACTACACCGACTTCAAGCAGGCTGTGGGTGTTCCCTCTGATTCGGAAATCAAGACGATTAACCGCTTCATCATCTATTTCTACTTTACGGCCGACGGTAAGGCTCATCAGGCTTCCGTGTATGTTGACGGTTCGTACGGTGGCAACGATGGAGCCGGTACCCAGTTCTCCGCTGACTTCCCCCGTTCGGTGAACTTCAATATTATTCAGGGTAATCTCAATACGACCTATCTGGAAGATAAGGAGTTTAACTACAATACGGTATTGCCCGGAGATAAGTAACGTAAATGTTTTGAAAGAGGCGGACGCCATAACGGCGTCCGCTTTTTTTTGTTATTCTGGTGGCGGAAGGTATTCGGATTCACGAATGCCTGTTTTTGTATTGAGAACAATAGCGTAAAAAAGCAGCAGCTGCTGTGCAGCTGCTGCCTGGGAAGAAATCTGCTTCGAGGCTTACTTGGATACGTTGAAACGGAACTCAATCACATCGCCGTCCTGCACCACGTATTCCTTGCCTTCGATGCGGAGCTTGGCCTGCTCCTTTGCTTTGGCCATGGAGCCGCAGGCTACCAGGTCTTCGTACGCGACTACCTGGGCTGCAATGAAGCCACGTTCAAAGTCGGTGTGGATGACACCGGCGGCGCGGGGAGCTTTGTCGCCGGCATGGATGGTCCAGGCGCGGGTTTCCTTGACGCCGGTGGTGATATAGGTACGCAGGCCAAGCAGGTGGTAAACGGCGCGGATGAGGTCGCTCACACCGGAGTCCTCCACGCCGATGTCATGGAGGTATTCGCGGGCCTCCTCGGGCTCCAGTTCAGAGAGTTCCTCTTCGATGCGGGCGGAGATGACAACAGCTTCGGCATTGTGGTGTTCTGCCACATACTTACGCACGGTGGAAACGTAGGGGTGAGCATCGGGATTCTTGACGGCTTCTGCCAGTTCTTCTTCGCTGACGTTGCAGGCGAAGATGCTCTTTTTGTTCGAAAGGAGGTAGAAGCTGTGAAGCAGCACTCGTTCATCTTCGCTGAGTTCGAGGGTTATTGCAGGATTGCCGGCATCCAGGTGGGGTATCAGTTTTTCGATGAGCTCGACTTCTGCTTTTGCTTCCTTGTCGCCACCGCGAGCCTTCTTGATTCGGCTTTCCTTGCGCTTTTCCATGGCTGCAAGGTCGGCCAGGATGAGCTCTGCGTTGATGATTTCGATATCGCGCACAGGATCCACGGAGCCCAGCTCATGGATGATATCGTCGTTTTCAAAGCAACGTACAACCTGTACGATTGCATCTGTCTCGCGGATATTGGAGAGGAACTTGTTGCCCAGACCAGCACCTTCGGCTGCGCCTTTTACGAGTCCTGCAATATCAACAAACTCAATGGCTGCGGGGATGATTCTTTCGGTCTTGCTCATTTCGGCAAGTACAGCCAGACGCGGGTCGGGGACTTCTACCACGCCCACGTTGGGGTCGATGGTGCAGAAGGGGTAGTTGGCCGCTTCGGCCTTGCGGGAACGCGTGACGGCGTTAAACAGGGTGGATTTACCAACATTCGGGAGACCTACAATACCAGCTTGTAACATAACAGGGGGATTGTACACGAATGTGGCTCACTGGGAAAGCCTAATCTTCGCCATGAAGCAGAATCCGCCGCATTTCATCCACGGAGATACAGCGCCGGAGTTGGTATTCCTGCTCCGGTGTGAAATCCGGATAGCAGAAGGCCAGATATTTTTTCATGCGGTTGCAGTGGCCTTTTTCTGTGCGTTTATTCAGAAATACCCTGCCTGTTTCCTCGATGAGGATGTCGTAATACATCTTCATTTCGGTCGATGTAGGGGGTAAGCCTCCACGGAGCTGGCGGAAAAGGTAGGGATTACGTACGGCGCCTCGACCCAGCATAAACCCTGCGGCTGATGTTTGTTTCAGGCAGACAACTGCCTGTTCCGGTGTCTGGATATCTCCATTGGCAAGGACGGGGCAATTAAGGCGGGACACTGCGGTCTGTACATAGCTGAAGTCGGGCACGCCTCCATAGAGCTGGCGTCGTGTGCGTGCGTGAATGCCGACTTCGTCCGGTTCGGCGGAAGATAGCAGAGCTAAAATGCGGGGAAACTCGGTGGGGGCATCTTCCCAGCCCAGACGGCATTTAACGCTGAAGAGCCCGGCCGGGATTTCTGAGCGCAGGGCATGCAGGACACCTGCGAACCGTGGAAGGTCGCGCAGCAGTCCTGCGCCTGCACCGTGGCGGTTAACAAGAGGGGAGGGACAGCCCGCGTTCAGGTTGATACCGGCCACCCCGGGGCGAGCTAGCAGCATGTGAGCATCGCGGAGCAGGGCATCTGCTTCGCTTCCGGCAAGTTGTGCCAGGATGGGTACTCCTGTCTCATTTTCATCGATACAGCGCAGATTATGCTCTGCCAGGGCGCAGGTGGTGCTGGTGCTGCGGAAATACGCGGTGATAAAAGTATCGGGCAGTGAGTTGATGCGCTGCAGGGTACGCATGAATGCAAGGTCAGTCACATCCTGCATGGGAGCCAGCACCAGTTTCATGCCCCTATGCTAACATGATACACTGTAACTTGCAAGTCGTGCAGACACGATTTTGCCCTGTAAATTAGATGGTGATAGCCGGAATGAGCTTGACAAAATCGCTCTGAAAGGGCATAAAAACTCAAACCCATGGTGCATGTGCATCTGCAGCTACATCAATAAAACGAGCCATGAAGCGTACCATCATCATACCATCCGCAATCGCAGCGCTTATTCTCAGTTCCTGTTTCAGTTCACCATATGACCTGGCTCATGCTGCGAATGGCTACGCGTTTGCACGTCCGAGTATCAAGATGAACGTGACGGAGTCTGTAAGCACAGGTCAGTGGGATGTGCCCGCCGGGCTTGATGGCCCGCGCCGCATAGTGATTGATACGGAGCTGCAGCAGGCTCATTATTACATAGCCGGTCGTCGCGTGGGGTGGAGTACGATATCTTCCGGTAAGGCTGGTAAGGATACGCCCAAGGGGGTATTCCCCATCATTGCCAAGGATGAGGACCATGTTTCCTCCACCTATGGCAGCATTGTCGATGCAGACGGCAACACGCTTGTTGCCAATTACACCAAGGGTGAACCCATTCCGCCCGGTGGTATTTACAAGGGAGCTCCTATGACGAATGGTATGCAGCTGACCTGGGGCGGCATCTGGATGCACGAAGGCCTGGTGACCTCTGCACCTGAGAGTCATGGCTGCATCCGCCTGCCCAAGCGCATGGCTAAGATTTTCTTTGATAATACCCCTGTAGGAACCCCCGTAGAAATTAAGTGAGATGGATTGTTTCTTGAAGCAAGTGGTGAGGATTTCATCGGCTGTGGCCATGGCTGCTCTGGTGTCGTGCACGCAGCAGCCGCTTCCGGTTGCTGTGACTCCAGCGGTGAAGGAGCTTTCTCCGTACGAGCAGTTTGTGTCCCGCAGCAGGAATTACCCCACGGTCATGGAGGTGTATCTGGATGATGCGCTCCTGGAGAAGGCTTACGGCAAGGGAACAATCTATATATGCCTGGGACAGCAGCGCGGCCGACTCTATGTGGATGGTAAGGTGGCGGCTGACTGGCCTGTTTCTACCGGCGCGGATACGCATCCCACTCCCACCGGGCGTTACCGTGTGCGCCTCATGAAAAAGGAGCATGCGTCCAATCGCTACGGTAAGTTTTTTGACGCCGAAGGCAAGTGCGTGGATAACAATGCCGATGCATTTACACAGCCTGTGCCGGAGGGTGGGCGTTTTGAGGGCTCTGCCATGCCTAACTGGATGCGCCTGACTTACGATGGTGTGGGCATGCACACCGGCAAGGTGAAGGCAGGGAAGCGCTTGTCGCATGGCTGTATCCGCCTGCCTCACCAGGTGGCGTGTCTGCTGTTTGATGAGGTGGTGAAGATTGGTACGCCTGTCATCATTATGGAGGATATTGAGCAGGGGTATCCTGTGGCTGAAATCATGGCCCGGCGTGAGATTGCAGAGGCTGAAGAGAAGTACGCCGCCTCTCTTGCTGCTGGCAGCGAGGGCGAAGACGCTTCCGCTGAGTAATGCCGGCTTCTATTCTTGACCCTGCCTCGCATACGGTGTAAAGTAGCCGCATGCTGAATCGAGAGTTGCTTGAGCGCTGCAGCAATGCTGCGGGTGTATCCGGATTTGAAGGCCCTGTGCGTGATATCCTGGCTGGAGAATTAGGTGATATCTGTGATATTACCGAGACTGTGGCAGGGAATCTGGTGTGCCAGATGAAAGGTGCAGGAGATGGCCCCGTGGTGGCGCTGCTTGCCCACATGGATGAAATAGGTTTCATGGTGCAGGGGATTACTCCGGATGGTTTTCTGATGATTGTGCCGCTCGGAGGATGGTGGAATCATACTCTGCCCAGCCAGCGGGTGCTGGTACACACGCGCGATGGTCGCCGTATTCCCGGTCAGATTGGCACTAAGCCGCCGCATCTTCTGCCGGAAGCTCAGCGTCGGCAGGTCATGGACAATGAGTCGCTCTTTATTGATATCGGAGCTTCCTGCGCGGAGGAGGTGGCTGCTTGTGGAATCCGCATCGGTTGCGCCGTGACTCCGGATGTGAAGATTCAGCCACTGGAGGTGCCTCACCGATGGATGGGCAAGGCTTTTGATAACCGTGCCGGGGTATATTGCATGATTGAGGTGATGCGCCGCCTCGCCGGAGAAAAGCTGGATTGCACGCTGCAGGCTATCGGCACGGTGCAGGAGGAGGTAGGCACCCGCGGTGCCCGCGCGCTGGAACAGACTCCTGACCTCGCTATTGTGCTCGAGGGGCCGCCGGCAGATGATACCTTCGGGCAGAGTGGTATCTGCCGCCAGGGGGTGCTTGGCAAAGGTGTGCAGGTGCGCCTCTATGACCCCACCAATATAACGCCTCCTGCTCTGGTGGATACGGTGCTTGAGCTTGCAGAGCGTGAGGAGATTCCCTGCCAGCCTACGGTGCGCCGTACAGGCGGAACGGATGCTGCGGCAAGTTATCCGCAGTGGTATGGATGCCCCGCTATCGTCTTTGGTGTGCCCGTGCGCTACATTCACTCGCACAATGGTATACTGGATGACCGCGACCTGGAGTCTTGCATTGAGCTGACATGTGCGCTGGTGCGCAGCGTGAGCAAATGAGTGAAACCCGCAGAGCTGAATGGGTGGATTGCTCCCGCCTGCTGGCCATGTTCTTCATCATCTGGCTGCACGCTAATGCGGCGCCGGAGTGGGTGGGCAAGGTGGTGGGCGGAGCTATTGCCCTGTTTTTTCTGCTGGCGGGGTATTTCCTGCCGGCTGCGGCAGGGAAGGTGATGGAGCGAACGGGGCGTCTGGCTCTGGCCTGGGGGCTGTGGTCGCTGCTGAGTGTGCTTTTTCTGCTGGTGGTAAAACCCTATGTGGATATTACCTGGCAGCGCGTTATCGGCTGGGGAGTGGCTGCTTATAATACACCCCTGTGGTTCTTGAAGACACTGGTGGCGTATCAGCTTGTGGCTGCAGGGCTTATAGCTATGAGGCTTTTGCCCCGCTATGTGTGGGTGGCGGTCGTGTTTCTGGCGCTTTGCAGTTATACCACCTCTCCTTCGCAGCATCTGAGTGTGCGCTTTGATTATCTGTGGATATTCCTGCTTGGCTTTGCGGCCAAATCCGCACCGCTCGAAGTGATTCATGACTACATTCGCAGGCACTGGTGGGTACTGTTGCTTGTGGTGGTGGGTGTTTTCATGCAGCCGGAATGCCTGGAGGAGTATGCTGAAGAGGTGGATGCTTCGTGGCGGCATTGCAACCTGCCGCTCAAGAGTCTGGCATTCATGACGGCTTTTCTCGTGTGCGGTGTTTTGCTGCAGGAGTGGCTGCCTCGTGTGGCCGGGGTGCTGGCTGTAGGGGGCCGCTGGATGCTGTTCATCTATGCGGGGCACTCGTATGTGCTTTCACCTCTGTACCAATGGAAGGATTGCAGCTGGTGCTGGAATGTATGGGTGCCGGTGCTGGTGCTGCCGCTGATGGTGCTGGCGGCTCAGGTGCTTGTGCGCAGATTTCCTCGCGGTATGGCCTTTCTTCTGGCGCAGCGCTGCAAGTGAAATCGTTTGACCTGCGGGAGGAAACAGGGTATTATACCTCCAGATGTACGAAAATCTCTATTCTCGCATACAGAAGTGTGACACCATAGCGGTCACGTCTCATTTCCGCCCCGATGGCGATGCTATCGGCTCGACTCTGGCTCTGGGGCTTGCTCTGCAGGCTCTGGGCAAGAAGGTCTATATGTGGAATGAGGACGGAGTGCCTGCCCGCTATGCATTTCTGGAAGGTGCGGAACAGATAGTGCCTGTGCCGGAGTTGATACCGGCTGACCTGGAGATGCTCATCTGCGTGGATACAGGCGACTGGAAACGCCTGGGAGACCGTACGCAGAAGCTTTTTTCGGATTTTCCGCTTATTGCCAATATTGACCATCATGGCACGAACTCCCGCTATGGGCATGTGCATGTGATTGAACCGGAGACGGCGGCATGCGCATTTGTGCTCTTCAATGTGCTGAAATCCTGGGGTGTCAGACTTACCAAAGCCATGGCGGATGCTCTCTATGTGGGTATCAGCACGGATACGGGGTCATTCCAGTATGGCAGCACCACGCCGGCGGTGATGCAGGCAGCTGGTGAATTGCTTGCTGCCGGGGTGGATGTGGCAGATGTGAACCGCCGCGTGTACCAGGAAGTGCCCTATACCTCGCTGCTGATGCAGCGCGAGGTGCTGAATCACATGGTGGTGGAGGCGGATGGGCAGCTGGCTCACTACTCCATGCCTGCCGGTCGCAAGGCTGAGCTGGGCGTGGGACTGGAAGACACCAAGGACCTGGTGGATGTGGTACGTGTGCTGCAGGGAGTGCGTGTGGCTGTCATCTTTGAAGACCTGGAGGATGGTCGAATTCGTGTTTCGCTGCGCAGTAAAGACCCCGCCGTGAGTGTAGCCGCGGTGGCGGCCCGGTTCGGCGGCGGTGGGCATGCCATGGCTTCCGGTATCCGCATGGCCGGGGAATTGGAATGCTGCCGCGAGCGTGTGCTGGACGCTATCAGAAAGGAGCTGAGCCATGACTGATGCCCCGAGCGGAGTGCTGCTGGTGGATAAGGACCAGGGCTTCACATCGCACAATGCGGTGGCGCTTTGTCGCCGAGTGCTGCAGACCAAGAAGGTGGGGCACTGCGGCACGCTCGACCCCATGGCCACTGGTATGCTGATTGTGGTGATTGGCAAGGCGACCAAGATGCAGGATTTGCTGATGTGCGAGGACAAGGTGTACACTGCCACGATGAAGCTGGGCGTGGAAACCAACAGCCAGGATGCCGATGGTGAGGTGGTGGCTGAGAAACCGACAGACGCCTTGACGGAAGATGCAATCCGCGCTGCCTTTGAGCATTTTAACGGTGAGTTTGACCAGGTGCCGCCCATGTATTCGGCGGTCAAAATAAATGGTGTGCCCTGCTACAAACTGGCCCGGAAGGGTAAGGAAGTGGAGCGCAAGGCCCGCCATGTGGCGGTGCTGGATTATGAGATTACCCGCATAGATTTAGCAACCGCTGAGGTTGATTTCACGGTGCATTGCACCAAGGGATTCTATGTGCGTACTTACGCACATGATATCGGACAGTTCCTGGGGTGTGGTGCGCACCTTACGGCGCTGCGACGCATCCGCAGCGGTAAGTTTGATATTTCCGAGGCGGTGGATGTGCCGACTCTGAAAGCTGCCGGGAGGGAGGAGCTGCTCGCTCGCCTGCTGCCGGTGGAGAAGGTGCTGGCTGACCGTTCCTGATTCTTATGCTGATTCTGCACGCCATGGAAGAACTTGCCGCGGTGCGCCAACCGGTGCACTGGGCCATGGGGTTCTTTGATGGAGTGCATTGTGGGCATAGGCGGGTGATAGACTCGGCTGATACGCCGGGTAGTCTGCGTGGCGTGCTTACCTTTGCCGAGCATCCTCTGGCGGTATTGGCGCCTCAGAAGCAGCCGAAGCTGATTACCCCCTGTGCGGAGCAGAAACGTGCCCTGCTGGAAGAGGCCGGGGTGCAGGTGCTGCTGGAGCTGCCTTTTACTGCTGAGCTGGCGGCCACAGGTCCCCGGGAGTTTCTCGACGTGCTGAGAGCGGCATGCCCCATGGCGGGTGTTTCGGTGGGGCGTAACTGGCATTTCGGCAAGGGAGGCGCAGGAAATGCTGATTTTGTGGAGGCCTATGCGGCTGAATTCGGCCTGCGGGCCTGTGTGCAGGATATGGCAGAACTCGAGGGCGAACGCATTTGTTCAACCCGCATCCGCGAGTTGCTCGCAGAGGGGAATCTTCCGCTGGCTCAGGCTATGCTGGGGCATGCTTTCACCATAGAGGGCGAGGTGGAGCAGGGGCAGAAACTGGCCCGGCAGCTGGGTTTTCCTACGGCGAATATGCGGGTGATGCCGAATGCAGCGCTTCCTCCTGCAGGGGTGTATAAGATTCAGTCCTGGGTAGATGGCGAATTGTGTCACGGTATTGCCAATCTCGGCATTCGCCCTACGATTGATGAAGCTCAGAAAGTGATGAGGCTTGAAACCCACCTGACCGATTGGCAGGGGAATTTATACGGGCGCAGAATGCAGGTGGAATTACTGCGATTTCTGCGCCCGGAAAAGAGGTTCGGGTCTGTGGAGGAACTCCGTGCTCAGATAGCAGCGGATGTTCAGATGCTGTGATTCACGGCAAACTGCTCACCCAGTTTGTGTGAGGTGGCAATGGCTCTGGCTATGTAGTTGAGGCCGTTTTCCACGGCTTGCTCGAGCGGCTGTCCTTTTGACAGGAAGGCCGTGATGGCACTGGACAGGGTGCAGCCGGTGCCGTGGGTGGAGATGCCCTCGGTGCGGGGGTGACTCCAGCGGAGTGTCGGCTTGCCGGGCTGCACCAGGATGTCGGTGCAGGTGCTGCCGCCCACATGGCCGCCCTTAGCCAGAATGGCGCAGCCGTAGCGCTTGCAGAGCTTTTCGGCTGCGGTTTCCAGTTCTTCTACTGTGGTGATGGGGGCTGTGCCGGCCAGCTTGGCGAGTTCATCGCCATTGGGCGTGAGCAGGGTAGTGCGGGGAATAAGAACTGCCTCGTATACAGCGATGGCTTCCTGGAGGATGAGCGCCTCGCCGGCTGTGGCAATCATGACCGGATCCACCACGATGGGACCTTCGAATCCTTCCAGTGCGGCTACCGTTGCCTTTACGATTTCCGGGGAATAGAGCATGCCGGTCTTGACTGCCTTGACCGGGAAGCTGCGAAGGCAGATACTTACCTGCGAGGCCACAAAGGCGGGTTCCATGGCCACGATGTCTTCTACCAGCCCGGGTACTTCACTTACGACGCAGGTGACGGCGGTAAGGGGATAGCACCCCAGGGCAAACCCTGTTTTGAGGTCTGCCTGAAGCCCCGCTCCGGCTGAACAGTCGGACCCCGCAATGCTGATATAGACCGGCGTTTCCATGGTGTGTTACATGAATGCTTTCTCAAGAGCGGAAGCAGCCTGGAGCAGACGCGTTTCGGCAAAGTGGGGTGCCAGCAGCTGGATGCCCACGGGATGAGCATCTGCTTCCACGGGGCAGGGGATAGAGATGCCGGGAAGACCTGCCAGGTTGGCCGGGATGGTGTAGATATCCGCCAGGTAGGTCTGCAGCGGGGTCATGCTGTCATCGTGGAGCTTCGGTGCACTGGTGGGTGCCACCGGCCCCAGAATGAGGTCCACCTTGTCGAATGCTGCGGCAAAGTCGCCGGCTACCAGGGAGCGCACTTTCTGAGCCTTGGCGTAGTAGGCATCGTAGAAGCCGCTGGAGAGTACATAGGTACCCAGAATGATGCGACGCTTCACCTCCGGCCCGAAGCCGCTTTCGCGTGTTTTGCTGTAGAGGTCGTCCAGCCCGTTAGTGCCGGCGGCGCGGTAGCCGTAGCGGATGCCGTCGAAGCGGGAAAGATTGGAGGATGCCTCGGCGCAGGCAATGATGTAGTAGGCCGCAACTACTGCTTCTGCATGGGGCAGCGAGATTTCGACGATTTCGGCTCCGAGAGCGGTGAGCTTCTGCACGCTCTGCTGCAGGGCTGCTGCCACGGCGGGGCTGTTGCCGGAGGAAAGGTATTCCTTGGGCAGGCCGATGCGCATGCCCTTGATGTCCTTGCCCAGCCCGGCAGCGAAGTCTTCTGTAGCTACTGTGGAGGAGGTGGAATCCTTGGCGTCGTGTCCGCAGATGGCGTTGAGTATGGTAGCTGAGTCTTCTACATTCTGCGTGATGGGACCGATCTGGTCGAGCGATGAGGCAAAGGCTACCAGACCATAGCGGGATACGCGGCCATAGGTGGGTTTGATACCTACTACGCCGCAGTGTGAAGCCGGCTGGCGGATGGAACCGCCGGTATCTGAACCGAGAGCTGCGATGGCCATGCCCCCTGCTACTGCTGCGGCAGAGCCACTGGAGGAACCACCGGGAACATGGCCGGGGGCTGCAGGGTTCTGGGTTTCGCCGAATGCGGAGTTCTGGCCATAGGAGCCCATGGCAAACTCATCCATATTGGTGCGGCCAAAGGGGATGGCTCCGGCTGCAGTCAGTTTGCAGATGGAGGTTGCATCGTAAGGGGAAACGAAAGATTCAAGCATACGGGAGGCGCAGCGCGTCGGCTGTCCCAGCATGGCGATATTATCCTTGATGGCAATGGGAATGCCGCCCAGCGGCTTGCTGAGGTCTGCCTTGGCTGCGGCTGCGAGAGCAGCTTCCTTATCCCAGGAGAGGTAAGCGTTGATGCCGGGGTTGCGCTGCTCCATGGCGCGTGCTACTTCCTCGACCAGTTCGGCGGGGCTGATGGCGCCTGTTGTAAGCTGGTGGCGCCAGTGTGAGATGGTTCCGATGAGCATGGCTTGTTCTGAAAAATGTTAGTGTGCGGATTCAACAACTTTGGGTACACGGAACTGTCCCTCCTCCTGAGCGGGGGCATTGGACAGTGCTGCCTCGTTGCTCAGGCTTGTGCCGGGAATGTCCTCCCGGAGTGCATCATACACCGGCAGCGGATGGTACATGGGTTCGACGCCGGTGGTGTCCCACTGGCCAAGCTGCTCTACGTATGCCAGTACCTGGTTGAGGTCTTCAGAAAAACGGGAGGTTTCCTCTTCCGTGAGTTCGAGTTTTGCCAGTTTTGCGATGTATGCCACATCGATACGTGCTGTCTGTTCCATGGCGTGATAGGTTTACGAGTTGGTGAGCAGGTACATGGTGAGTGAGAAAAGTCCCCAGATGGACAATGCAAGTGCTGCCAGAATAAAAAGGTTTTCCAGTAGAAGATTCCGGTTGCCGGGGGCTGCGCCTGTAATGGTGACTCGGTTGCGCTTCATCCCTTTACGCCGTTCAAGCACATCTTCCTGGGGACCGAGTGTGTTGGCCGGATAGCGACGCTGGTAGTCCCTGCGCGGTTTGCTGCTCCCTGTCTGGCGCATGTTGCGACGCAGTTCCAGTTCGCGAAGCCGGTCATATGAGGAGTTGTCGTAATGCATGATGGTGTGAATGGGAGAGAAAGAGGATTAAAAGTGGGTAATCAGTATATAGGTGCCCCAGGTCAGAAGGAGAAGTATGAATAATGGAAGATGAAAGAAGAATCCTTTGAGGAGTTCTGCTTTAAGGTGCTGCCAGCTGGTCTTTAAGTGGGAATCAACTCCGGGTTTGTGGCGGAATATCTGGGTGTGGCGGAAGCGTGATGCACTGGCGTATGCTTCTTCAAAATCGTTTTCTGCGCGTTCTAACTTCGGCATCGCTTCCCGGAGCCGGTCGCTGAATCCTTCTGTGCTCCAGTTCTGGGGCTGCATGGAGGAAAGAATCTGCAGGTGGCGCTTCAGACACTCATTTATCTGAGTGATTTCACCATGCTCGCGCTTCATGGACTCCAGCTCTTTTTCCAACCGGCGCACGGCATTATGCAATTTCATGCCGGTTTCATTAAGGCTGTCGTTGAAAAGTACTTTCTTTTCGTTGCTTTCCTCAAGCTCTCTCCGCTGGGCTTCCCACTGGTCGCGCTGAGCTTCGTAGAACTCCGCCTGCTGACGCGCCTGCTCCATCTGCTGCCATACGTGCTCCGGAGAGTGCATCTCACCATCGGCCATGCGTGGATTCAATTCCATTTGGCGATAGGTTGTGGCTTGCTTCATCATGGCGGATTTGTTTAGGGAAAGTTAATTGTTTTATGCTGGATTGTCAAGCTTATATGTAAAATTCTGATACCAAAAACGGCAGAGACGACTGGCGACTCTGCCGTGGGGTGAATCAGTACGGGCGACGGGAATCGAACCCGTGTCTCATGCTTGGGAAGCACGCGTCCTACCATTGAACGACGCCCGCATGTGGTGCGCGCAGATTCTAGCGCCGGAGTTCGAATCTGTCAAGTAAAAAGAGAAAAATATAAAAATGTATTACATTTGGCTTGCAAACGGGTGGCAGGTTGTGATATAGGTATACCAACAGCGCGGGTATAGCTTAATGGTAAAGCTCCAGCCTTCCAAGCTGATCATGCGGGTTCGATTCCCGCTACCCGCTTACCTTAACCAACATGCGCGTATGAAAAAGGTTCTTTCTATGATTATGCTGGCCGGAATGTTGGCCGGGCCTATGTATGCAGCCGATCTGGCGACTGTGACAACGATGGCTGGTCCGAAATCCGGTGTGTCTCTGGATGCTCTGAGTGTTGCTGTGTATGAAGCAGTTAAGGCTTCGCCGCAGAGTGCTGTAGAGGTGTTCCAGACGGTGATGAAGCAGCGTGGAACGTGGAGTGTCACGGAGACGTGTGCTATTCTCCGTGCTGTTCTGCTGGCATCTCCTTCTCTTGAGAGTGGTTTTGTGCAGGCTGCATCTGCTCCTCAGACTGGTTCTTCCACTCTTGGTCAGCAGCTGTATGATGTTCTGTGCTCCATGCCGGAGACTGCATCTGTGGCTTCCACTGTGGTGCAGGGTGTGGTAGGTAGCTCGGTTGCGGCTCGCAGCGCTGCGGCAGCTTCTGTCATGGATGCCTATGTGCCGGCTCCTCCGACTGTGCCGTCTGCCAGCCCTGAGTACACGGTGACTCCGACTCCGCCTCCTACTTCTGTGAATAACTGATGGGGCGATTGCGGAACGCAAGCTAACAATATATGAAGTCGAATTTTTATAAAGCAGTGCTGCTCGCAGGCATATTTGCGGGCAGCGCTCATGCTTTCTCCCTGTACGATACGGCTCCGTCCGTAGGTTTGCCGCAGTCTCACGCCATCAAGTACAATACTTATGTGCGACTGGGCTATGATAGCAACATGGATTCCTCGTACAGCGATGAGACTGCCAGCTGCTATGTAAATGCCGGTCTCGGTGCTTCTTATGCTGATTTCGAATCAGTCAATAAGATTTCCTATAATTTCAATATAGGCGCTACGAAGTATCTCAAGGAATCGGAGAGCTCTGGTAAGTCCATGTACGCTGACTGTGGCCTGTCTGCCAGTATAGCGCATTCCATAAGCGCCAGAAGCACATACATGGCCAGTCTGTCATTGACGTATAGTCCGGAGCCGGATTATGCCAGTGGTATTTCTGCGTCTCGTCGTCAGGGTGACTGTTTGTACTGGTCTTTCAATAACAGTTACAATCAGTCCATTGATGCTCGCTGGAGCTGGAATGTCAGTGCCGGCTATAGCGGTAATCTGTATAGTGAAACCGAGTATCAGTCTGACGATAGACAGTATCTCAATTGCGGAGCTGGTTTGAATTACCGTTCGTCTGAGTTGCTTACTTATCAGGTTAATTTCTCATATCGCTTTGATATGCGCGATGTGGGCTATAATTCTGATAACTATACCGTCACGCTTGGCTTCTCTCGCTCGTTGGATCCGGTTTCCAGTTGCAGTGGCAGCCTTGGTTTGCAGACCAAGCAGATTCACGGCGATGTGATACTTTCTCCTAACCTGCATCTCGGGTATAATCGCCAGGTGTCTGAGGGACTCAGCATGAATACATACCTGTCGCTCTCGAATGAGAATGTGGACACGTATCGTGTGAATGGAAACTACCTGTCGGATATGACCTGGCGCCTTGGTGCCAACTGTTCGTACAGGCTTTCTCCTGATGTAGCGTTTAACTTCGGGCTTTCGCTGGTTCAGAGTAAATATTCTGAGGGTACGCGAGGTATGGCAGACGAGACAAATATCACAGTGAATCCGTCTGTCGGTATGAGTTATAACTTCTCAAACGATATGGTTGGTTCCATTAACTATAGCTACACCTGGTATAATACGGACCGCGCTGGTACGAGCGATGGATATAATCGTCATAACATATCCACAGGTTTGACCTATACTTTCTAATATTATAAAATATGAACCGTAAGGGGGGTCAGTGGAGACACTTCCCCCCTTTGTTTTAATCTACGATAGAAACATGGAGACGAATTTCACAAGTCCAAGTAAGACGGAGGTTGTGCTGCATGCTCAGGATTACATGCAGGTGCTGAAAAGCCGCTGGAAACTAATCTTCTTTGTTTTCATGCTGGTGTTTGTGAGTAGTGCAGTCATCACCAAGATGATGACGCCGAAATACCAGAGTGGTATGTCGTTTGAAATTAAACAGCCCCGTGATTTGATTAATGTGGCTGTGGGTGGTGAGGGTAATCCCATTGCTGCAATGGCTGATAGCTCGGCATATATGCAGACTCAGTTTGAGATTCTTGTATCTCAGCAGAACCTGATTGCAGTAGCCAACAAGTTGGATTTGCCGAATGAATGGCAAACTGATGAGGTATCAGCAGCCGGTAGCTTGATGGGGATGATTCGAGTGATGCCGCGAAAGAATACGAACCTGGTCGATATTACGGTAACCAGCTCTGACCCTCGCGTGTCGCAGCAGGTTTGCCAGGCTGTGGTGGATTGTTATAAGGAGCTTCGCGAGGAAAAAGAGAATGCTATCATCAATGAGGCAATTAATAAGCGCTATGAAGTGCTGCGTTCACGTCAGGATGAGCTGGAACGCAAGGCTGATGTTGTGCGCCAGTATATCCGCTCCGGTAAGTATATTCAGGGGATGTGGAATAATGGAGGTCAAGGCGTCCCGATGTCTACGGGCGCAGAGGAGCAGTCCTTGCAGCAGTTGAATAATTCCAAGCTTGCTCTGGAGACGGAAATTGCTCAGATGACGGTGCATATCGGCAAGCTGCAGGATTTGAAAGATGCGGAGCTGCTGAGCTATGTGACTCGCACGGGACTTCTTACTGCTGAATCATATTGCTCTGCCAAGGTGCGTGAGCTTAATAACCGTTTTACGGAAGAAGAAAACGGCCGGGCTCAGATGCTGCTGAGTGGTTATGGCCCCAAGCATCCGAATGTTCTTCGCCTGGATGAGCAGCATAAGACCACGCGTGAGCAGCTCTATGAAGAGCTGGTGGGTATGCGTGATGCCATGGTCGACCAGCTGGACGTGAAGAAGTCTGAACTGCAGGATGTGGAGCAGCGCTATGTGCAGGCTCGTGACCGTCTGCGCGATAAGACCCTCGAAGATCAGAAAGTGAAGAATGCTCTGCAGGAATACACCTCGGAAAAAGCTCGCTATGATAAACTGGAAAATGACTATATTGCGGATAAAATGCGCCTGATGGCTCCGCGTACCAGTCTTGAGGTATACAGTCGCCCCGGGCTTCCCGGTGCTCCCAGCAGCCCGAATTATCGTCTGAATCTCATTGTGGGTGCCGTAGTTGGTCTGATTGCCGGTATAGTTGTTGCGTTCATGAGCAACTATTTCGATACCTCCATCAAGACTCTGGAGGATGCAGAGCGCACGCTTGGGCTGCCGGTGCTTGGCGTGATTCCGCAGGATGCCGGCCTGCTGATTCTTCAGGGTGGCGATAGCCCTGATGCAGAGGCCTATCGTATTCTGCGCACAAATATCGAGCTGAAACGCGATTTGTACAAGGCTACTACATTTGCTGTGGTTTCTGCAAATGCCGGTGAAGGTAAGACAACAACTCTGAGCAACCTTGCCTATGTGTGCGCTCAGGCCGGGTACAGTACGCTGATGGTGGATGCCGACCTTCGTCGTCCTCGCTTGGCTCGTTATGCGGAAATGAAGAGTGAGGTAGGCCTTTCCTCGTATCTTTCCGGTGCTGCCGAGTTGAAGGATGTGGTGTTCCAGACAGGTCATGAGAACCTCTATATGATGCCGAGCGGTCCGGTGCCGGTTGACCCGAGCGGCCTGATTGGTTCCCACCGCATGCAGACCATGTTGTCTGAGGTGGCACGACGTTTTGACATTGTGCTGATAGACTCGCCGCCTGTGCTGGGTGTGAGTGATGCTTCGCTTCTTGTCAGCAAGGCAGATGCCACCCTGATGGTTCTGCAGCCGCGCAAGATGCCCATCAAGGCTTTGCTTCGTGCTAAGATGCTGGTGCAGAATGCCGGCGGTCAGCTTATGGGTATCGTGATGAATAATGTGGATATCAGTGGTGATACTCAGTATCAGTATTACACAACTTACTATTCATATTACACAAAGGGGGATAACCGCAAGGAGCCTGCAGCGATTGACCGCAAGGCAAAAACAGCTGTTGCTTCTGCTTCCGTGAAATCCACCACATCTGAAGAGGATTTGTACTAAGGAGATATTATGAAGAATGTAATGATTCAGACGCTGCTCGCGCTGCTGATGGGTGTTTTTGTCCTGCCTTTGATGGCTCAGGATGCTTCTACCGAACCACGTGCCGCCAGAGGTGGTGTCATTCAGGTTCAGTTCAAGAATATTCCCAGCGAGGATGTGGGCAACGTGAGTGGTGAATATACAGTCAGCCGACAGGATGGCACCATTTCAATGCCGTATCTCAATGGCCGTGTGCGGGTGGTTGGAATGACTGCCCGGCAGGTGGAGAATACTTTGCGTTCACTTTATGTGGCTCAGGAGATTTATTCTGATCCCATTGTCATGGCAAATGTAGGCCCCAGGAATGAGACTCCGATTGATACCCGTTTCGTGCAGGTAACAGGTTACGTGGCCGGCAAGAAGAATCTGCCGTATCGTGAAGGCATGACGCTGATTCAGGCACTTATTGAGTGCGGCGATATCACTGATTTCGGCTCCCGCAAGATTCAGGTTACCCGTGGCAAGGTAACGCGCGTGTATGATTATTTCAGTGCGCGTGACAGGTCAATTAAGCTGATGCCGAATGACTCAATCTATGTGCCGCGCAGACCCCCGTTTGAAGGCCGTCCGGATAAGATTGGTCCGTAACGGTGATAAGAAGTAAGTATACAGGCTCCGGTTTGAATGCCGGAGCTTGTTTTTCTGAAAGTAAAGACATTGCAGGAATGGAATCGGTGCGGGCAAAACGTCTGCTGGTGCTGAGCATCGGCTACGGCCAGGGTCATCATTCTGCCGGTGCTGCCATCGCTGAGCATTATTCATCGACCGGGTGGGAAACCCGGATGGTGGATGCTTGCTCGGAAGCCTGTCCTTTTCTGTTTCGTCTGACTCAGGAGTTTTATCGGTTCTGTGTGCGGCGTGCTCCGTGGCTTTGGGGGGTGACGTATTCGCTTACGGATACTGCTGATTGGGCAGAGCTTGTCAGGAATCCTTTCTTTTCGCCTGTGGTGCGGCGCCTGTCAGAGCTGCTGCAGGAATATCAACCGAATCTTATCATCTGCACTTATCCACTTTTTGCATACATGCTTGATGTGCTCAGGCCGGCTGTGCCTTATGTGGTGCTGGTGACAGATGCTCAGGAAATCAGCCGTCCGTGGATGCTCAGCCAGGCGAAATTGGTGACTGTGCCGGATGAAGAGTCATTGTGGATGGTTAGTGAACGCTATGGCCTGGACCTCGGTATGGTAGTTGCCGCAGGCTTTCCTGTATTGCAGGCCTTTGCTCCGTCTGCGGGGCGTACGGCTCCGGATGAGACGTGTTTGCGTGTTTTGTATGGTGCATATAGGCGCTCTGGAGGTGTAGTGGCAGATGTGGCGGCTCTGTTGCAGGAGTTTCCTCAGATGAAACTGACCGTGCTGGCAGGGCAGCATGAGAAGCGTTTGTTGAACCGTTTTGCTTCGCATTGCCGCAGTGGTCGCCTTACGGTGCTGCGGAAGACTACAGATATGCCCTCGCTGCTGCCGGAAAATCATTTTTATATCGGTAAAGCAGGTGCAGCCACCATGTTTGAGTGTTATGCTGCAAATGTGCCGGCAATTGTGAATTTTACACTTCCCGGTCAGGAACAGGGTAATCTGCAGCTTTTGCTTCAGGACGGGGCAGGGTGTCATGTGGAATCTACTTCGCACCTGGTGCAGGTGCTCAGGAAATTGCTGGCTGATGGTGCAGCGGGCTGGTATGCTTTGTGCGTTGCTATGCGCCAGGCACGGCGTGGCTGTGCGGCAGAGAATATTGCAGCAGCTATAGAAAGGAGATTTGATTTGCGATGAGCGCGGAACCGTGTCTGCTTATAGATAATTCCAATACCCGGACTAAGTTTATGCTGTGCGGCGGTGGCGTTGAGCCGGAACTGCGGGTGTTGCCTACAGCTGAAATAAGCGCTGAATCGTTACATACGTTATTATCTGATTGGGCCTTTCGCAGGGTGGTTCTCTGCTCTGTGGTTCCATGGGCAGCAGAGGAAATATCATCTTTCATGAAGGGGGTGGAGCTGATTCATGTGCGTCCTGAAAATGTGAACGAAGTGGATTTTTCAGAGTATCCGGGGTGCTCTACTCTGGGGGCTGACCGAGTTGCCAATGTGCTGGCTGCAGTTCGTTATGCTCCGTTACCTATTGTTGCCGTTGATATGGGGACAGCAACTACTTTTGATGTTGTGGTGCAAGGAGCAGCCGGCCCGAAGTTTGCCGGTGGGATTATAGCGCCTGGTTTGTCTGCCGTTGCCGGATGTTTACCTCGCTGTACTGCCCAGCTGCCTTCGGTGAACCTGAATATCGAGGGACCGGTTATTGGTAGAAATACTGAGGAGGCCATGGCTTCGGCT
Source organism: Akkermansia sp. (assembly GCA_045125705.1). Classification (GTDB taxonomy): domain Bacteria; phylum Verrucomicrobiota; class Verrucomicrobiia; order Verrucomicrobiales; family Akkermansiaceae; genus Akkermansia. The sequence goes on from JBGVNQ010000038.1 coordinate 22,074, forward strand.
GTATGCGTGGGATACCCGGGCATGATGGATTCGCTTCTGGATGCGATTGAGTCGGAGTTGGGTGAGCGTGTGAATGTGATTATTACAGGTGGAGATGCCGCGGGGCTTGCTCCCGCTATGCGGCATATGAGTACACTTGTCCCTTCTCTTACCTTAGAAGGCATTGCGCAAGTTGCCCATATTTCCCTTTGAGAAGTTTTTTTGAGTGTGCTTTAGTTTTTTTTGTTGCAAGGAGCGAATGAACGCGCTAGAATATGGGCACCTATAAAACTTGTCAATCTTATGTCCGACAATATCGAATCCCAGGTAAAAGAAATCATCGCTGCTCAGCTCAGCGTTGATCCCGAAAAAGTGACCTCCGATGCTAAGTTCATCGAAGATCTTGGTGCTGACTCCCTTGACACCGTCGAACTCGTGATGGCTTTCGAGGATAAGTTCTCCGTGGAAGTTCCCGACGAGGACGCTGAGAAGCTCAAGTCTGTTGCCGACGTGGTGGCCTACATTGAGTCCCACAAGGCCTAATCCAGGCCCGGTTACTTTTTTCAAAGATAACGGGCGGTTCCTCCAGTGTTGGCGGGGCCGCCCTTTGCTTTTATGAACCGGAGTTCCATCGACTACGCGATGCAGCATACGCGAGTGCTGTATGTCCCCGACCGTCGCATTGATTCGTTTGGAGAGACGCGGTTTAATTTTCGCCTGATTACCGAACCCATGGATGAAATCGGTGTTTGCCGTATCCGAAGTGGCTGGGTGGAAGCTGCTCGTCCGCGTATCTTACGCCCTGCGGATTTGCGTGGAATCGAAACGGAAGGCTTCAGCGCTGATGCTGCCCGCTTTTTTGATTGGATGCAGGAGCAGGGAGCAAAGCTTCAGGCTCTTTTTGAGTATGGATTCCGGTTTGGCCGCAGCGATGTGAGCGAGGAGATTGTGCATGATTCGGTGGAGGAAGTATCAGACCGGGTTGTGGCAGATGCTCTTGGGTCTGGAGACCCGTTTCGCGCGGTGATTGTTGGTGTGGATGATGCCTGGGAGGTGTCATTGCTGTATTTTATGGTTCAAATGATTCAGAAATCACATGAAATCAACGTATTCGATTTTCGTCGCCGCGGTCTTTTGTAGTTTGTTGGGGCAGGCAGTTGCTTCAGATAATTTCTCGCTCTGGCCTCGCCGCCCGGATGAGCTTGAGCAGGCTCGCCGGCTGATGCAGGAACAGAAGGGTGGGGAAGCCGTGTTGCTTCTTCAGCCGTTTGTAGCCGATGAGGGAATAGCGGGTCGCGAGGCTCGCCAGATTTGTGGCCGGGTCAATGTGCCGCGATATCTTTCCCGCTTGCATCCGGGTGCCGTGGTGTATACAGTACGCCCGGGTGATAACATGGCGCGTATTGCGGCTCAGCAGAAATGCCCGCAAGACGTTATTATGCTTTTGAATGGCATTGTGGAGCCCTCCAGTCTTCGGATTGGTCAGAAAATAGTGGTTGTTCCCATGAGACTGAGGGTTGAAATCCGCCCTCAACAGCGCGAAATTTCTGTGTGGGATGAGCAGCAGTTGGTGGCGGATTATCCAATCCTGAACATGGATGAGATTCCTGCCGCACAGCGTAAAAATGAGGTAACCAGCGTTGCTGCCAGAGAAGGGTATATAGACGGGCTTGCGGTGCTGCCTCGTTCTCCCCAATATGCTGCATCTGAGCGAGTGCTTGTTCTGGCAAACGGTATTGTCATTGCGGGAGAGAAAAACGGACATGGAGCCTCGGTACTTCGAATGGAGCAGAAAGATGTCAATGAATTGTCTCTCATGCTGGGGCTTGGCAATGAGGTAAAGATTATTTATGCCCACCGGTGACGTAAAAATTATCAGTTCTGACGTACACTGTGCTGTGTTGGCGTAAAATATGCTTTCCATGAGGTGTCGGCTTTGGTATAATGCGCGCCAAGTGCAGATGCGAATAGTGAAAATCTGCCGGAATCACATAACATATACAATATCATGAACAACGAGTCCACATGCAAGTCCAAGTCTGAGGGAATAATGATGACCGGGGCCGAAGCCCTCGTACAGAGCCTAGTGCGAGAGGGTGTGGATGTAGTATTTGCTTATCCTGGTGGTGCCAGTATGCCGATTCACCAGGCTCTGAGTCATGAGCCGTCCATTCGTACGATTCTTCCCCGCCACGAGCAGGGCGGTGCTTTTGCTGCCGAGGGCTATGGCCGCGTTACCGGTAAGGTGGGTGTGTGCATGTCCACTTCTGGTCCGGGTGCCACGAACATGATTACGCCAATTGCCGATGCCATGCTCGACTCTGTGCCCATGGTAGCTATTACTGCTCAGGTGGGTAGCGGCCTTATTGGTACTTCTGCTTTCCAGGAAACTGACGTGTTCGGTATGACTGCTCCCATTGTGAAGCACAGTTATCTCGTCACCAAGCTGGAGGATATTCCCCGCATTGTTCGCGAGGCTTTCCATGTTGCCCGCACCGGTCGCCCCGGCCCTGTGGTGATTGATATTCCCAAGAACTTCCAGGAAGGTAAGTTCGTGCCTGATTTTGAAGAAGAGCTGGATCTCCCCGGCTATCAGCCCGATATTCCCCTGAATACCGCCGCACTGGATGAGGTGCTGCCTATTCTCCTTGCAGCTAAGCGCCCCGCTATTTATGCCGGCGGTGGTGTGGTGATTTCCGAAGCCGCTGAACAGCTGCGCGAGTTTGCCGAGCGTACTCAGATTCCTGTGGCCACCACGCTCATGGGCATCGGTGCCATGCCTGAGGAACACCCCCTTTCTGTGCGCTGGCTGGGTATGCATGGTGCAGTGTATGCCAATAACACGGTAAATGAGGCTGATGTTGTGCTTGCAATCGGTGCTCGCTTCGATGACCGCGTGACCGGTGCTGTGCGTACCTTCTGCGAACACGCCTGCATTATCCACGTGGATTACGATGCCGCAGAGCTCAATAAGAACAAGAAGGTTGACTACGCCATTCGCTCCGATGCACGCCAGGCTTTGGCCTACATGAACGCCAAGCTGGAGGAGATGGGCATGGCTCCGCGTGCATATGATGTTGCCAACCGTCCCGAATGGTTTGGAATTATCGAGGCATGGAAGAAACAGTATCCCCTCTGCTATGTGAAGAATGAGCGGGAAATTGCTCCTCAGCAGGCTATTGAGGAGCTGTATAACCAGCTTAAGGATGAGGATGCCATCATCTGCACTGGTGTGGGGCAGCACCAGATGTTTGCTGCTCAGTTCTACAAGTTCAACCAGCCCCGTCGTCTCTCTACTTCCGGCGGCCTCGGTTCCATGGGTTATGGTCTGCCCGCCGCCATGGGTGCCCACATGGCATATCCCGATAAGCCCGTGGTTAACATCGACGGTGACGGCTCATTCCTCATGAATGTGCAGGAGCTTGGTACCATTCATATTGAGAAGATGCCCATCAAGTGCATTATTCTCGATAACCAGCACCTCGGCATGGTGGTGCAGTGGGAAGACCTGAAGTATGATTCCAACCGAGCCCAGACCTTCCTGGCTGACCCGGCTGATGAATACGACCGCACGCATCGCACAGAGGAGATTCTGTACCCGAACTTCCCGGTTCTTTGCGCAGGTTTCGGTATTAAGTGTGAGCGCGTAGTAGACCCGGCAGATCTGGCTCCGGCTATCAAGCGTATGCTTGAGTCTAAGGAGGCCTATGTGCTTGATGTGATGGTTCCCTACGATGTGCATGTGCTGCCGATGATTCCCGGTGGCATGGGCTATCGCGATGTGCTTCTGGAGCGCATTGCCGGCGATGGTAAGGGGCGTAAGGCCTCAGAGTTGGGTAAGGAGATTCCGTCCGCTCTGTAAAGACTCTTTCTCCACCTGCCGGATTTCTCCGGCAGGTGGAATTTTTTAGCGTGTCGACAATATGCAGAACTCAGTAGTCAAGAATGTGCTGGCGGCACTGATTCTTGTAGTGTTGTGTTTTATTGTGGGTGGACAGGCTGCCGAAAATGCCAAATCGTCATTGTTGATAGTTGCGGCATTTGTGGCGGGCGCGTTCCTGATTTGGCTTGGCCCCAGATGTTGGGTTCTCATTTTCCTTTTGCCTCCGGTAATGCAATTTTTCCCATTGCCGGGTAAGCTTGCAGAGCTTCCTGTAGCGTTCGTGATATGTAGCGGGATATTATGCTACTGGATTCTGATGTGGGGGATGGGTTATGTCAGGTTTAAATGGCGCACTCATCTGGCGCTGGATTTGCTAGTGTGTGTAGTTGCTGTCTATTTTGTGTTTTCTTATTTACGTCACCCCGTAGTGTTGGACGTACTCGACCTTGATGTAGAGTATGTGGGTGGTAAGGAATATGTATGGTGTATCGTGGGTACTACATATTATATAGCAGTAAGCAGCATTCCATGCAATTATAGCCAGGTTAAAAAGGTGTTCTCATGGGCTGTGCGTCTGACGATTATCTGTTGCTTGTTCGGTATTGCTCTCTCCGTGCTGGGAATCAGAGGTGGTGGTGTAGAACAAATGGCGGACGCTGCAATGAATAGCCGCTTTAGTATGTTTGCTCCTTTGGGCGCATATTGTATCTACATTTTCTATGGCCTCAACCCGTTGGTGAAGATTCTGGCCTCTCCCTCACTCACGGTGGGGTTGATTCTTTCCTTCCTGGCCATTTTGATATCAGGTTGGCGCGAAGTACTCATGTCCAACTGTTTCATTATTGCCGCGCTTTCGTTTATCAAACGAGAATTATGGGCAATGATTCTTTTGGGGCTTTTGGCATATGGGGGAATTTTGCTGCTGAGCGTAGAAGGCATAGTAAAAGAGATGCCGTTTGGTATACAGCGGTGTTTGTCTGTGGCACCGGGCGTGGAGATTGACCGTGATATCCGTCATGATGCCGAACATTCTTCTGAGTGGCGAATTGAGATGTGGCGCTGGGCTCTGAATCCCAGATATGGTTATATTCAGGATTACACCTGGGGAGATGGATTTGGCCAGTCTACGGATTATCTCCGCCGTGAATCCACTTCCATGATGCGTGGTACAACCCGCTACGGTGATCAGGACTATTTTGCCAGAACCGGCACTTGGCATAGTGGTGTGATTACTTCGATACACCGCCTCGGTTGGGTTGGCCTCGGTATTATTTCCTGTGTGTATCTGTACGGTGCCTATCTGATGTTCCGCGTTTGTTTCGGTTTAAAAGGGACGGAGCTGTTTCTACCTGCTCTTTTCTATGTGTTGCCGTTTGCGGGCGCAATTCCTCTGTTTTACATTTCGGCTGGTACGATAATGAAGTTTTTTGGTGCATATTCCTACCTCGCTGTCATGAAGTTGTTTTATTGTGTAGCCCGTGAGGAAGGTGTCATAAAGCCTATAAACTTGCGCAAACGCTATGTTCCCCAGGTGATTCGGGAACATCAGGACGAGATTCGACCGTTGGCGTGAAAGTGCTGACAAAATGAGAACGCCGCAGAGATCGACCTCTCTGCGGCGTTTCTGTTGTTAGCGTGTCGGCTTCTTGGCGAAGCCCCTGCGCGCACCGTTGATTAGTGGCGGAGGGAAAGACGCACCAGCAGATCCTTGTACAGATCCGGGTTCGTGCGCTTGGCATAATCCAGAAGCTTACGACGGCGAGCCACCATCATGAGCAGACCGCGACGGGAGGCGTGGTCGTGCTTGTTGGCGATGAGGTGCTGCGTAAGGTGGGCAATGCGCTTGGTAAGCACTGCAACCTGGAAACCGGTGGAGCCGGTGTCCTTTTCGTTCGTCTTGAAGTCGTTGACGTTGATTTCGCTCATTTTAGTATCTTGTGTTAGTGGTTGATTTTTCGTGGCTGCGGCAAATCGACCTACAAGGTGAGTGGATAATAGCACCAATTGCCGTATTTGCAAGCCTAAAAGCTAAAAAAATAATCTAACATGTAGCTGAAGCTCACTTTCTGCTTGCCTCAGCGGGTATCTGTGATAAGCTGGAGTCATCATGGAACTGATGCCCGGATTCGATTCTGCCCGTGCAATTTTCTGCACTATCGCCTGGGCTGCCACGCTGTTGGCAGCACTCATGTTTGTGATTTCCTTCTTCACTGATTTCGATGGCAGTGGAGATGCGGATGTGACTGCCGGCGATGGAGCCGATACGGGAATGTTCTCGTTCCGCGCCGTAGTTGGCTTCTTCCTTGGCTTTGGCTGGGGCGGTTATATCAGTCAGCAGGCTATGGGTGATGCTGTGTGGGCTTGTTGCATCGGTCTTGGCGTGGGCGTAGTCATGTTCATTCTGGTGGCCATGCTTATCCGCATGATATATGGCCTTCGTTCGGATGGTAACATCACGGCCGACAGCCTGGTGGGCCTGAGCGGTACTGTATATGTGACCATTCCTCCGCGTGGTGAGCCTGGTGGCCAGGTACAGGTGGCACACCCCAATCAGCTTATCACTATCGCTGCTGTGCAGCAGGGGAATGAACCTCTGCCTGCCGGTACTCGCATCACTGTTGTTGCCTCCGTGGCGGGGCAGGTGACGGTACAAACTATTTCTTGAAAAACAACAACCCCAAATACGATAAACTATGACTGAACATACAATCCAGATTGCGGCATCCTCTGTGGGCGCAAGCAACATCGTGGCCATCATCATTCTGGTGGCTTTCCTGCTGGGTACCGTGGTGTGGCTCTTCAGCCGCTACAAGATGTGCCCGTCCGACAAAATCCTCATCGTCTATGGTAACGTGGGCGCAGGGCGTTCGGCCAAGTGCATTCATGGTGGCGCCACCTTCATCATGCCCATCGTGCAGAGCTATGCGTTCATGGATTTGAATCCCATCAACATCGATGTGCCGCTGAAGGGGGCTCTTTCCAGCCAGAATATACGCGTAGACGTGCCGTCCTCTTTCATTGTGGGTATCAGCACCCAGCCGGAAATCATGCAGAATGCAGCCAGCCGTCTGCTGGGTCGCACCCGCCAGGATATCCGCGACCTCGCCTCCGAAATCATCATGGGCCAGATGCGTGTGGTCATCGCTTCTCTTACAATTGAGGAAATCAATGCAGACCGCGAAAAGCTTATCAAGGGTATCACCGGCGGCGTGGATGTGGAGCTTCACAAGGTAGGTCTCTACCTCATCAATGCGAACATTACCGATATCCGCGATGCTTCCGGCTACATCGCAGCCCTTGGTCAGGAGGCTGCTGCCCGTGCTATCAATGACGCCATGATTAAAGTGGCCGAGGAAACTCGCCGCGGTGAAATCGGTAAAGCTGAGGCTCTTCGTGACCAGACGGTGCAGGTAGCCATGGCCAATGCCGCTGCTGTCGAGGGTAACAACGAAGCCCAGATGAAGGTGGCTGATTCCAACGCCCGCCTCAAGGTGCGTCAGGCTGAGGCTGCCCGTATCGCCCTGGTGGCCGAGAAGGAACAAGCCGCACAGGCCGAAGCCGCTGGCTACATCGCCAACCGAGAGGCCGAAATGAAGCGCGCCGAGCTCGAGCGAGCCACCCAGACGGCCAATGAAATTGTGAAGGCTGAAATCCTGAAGCGTAAGCAGGAAATTGCGGCTGAGGCTGTTGCTTCCGTCATGGTGAAGGAACAGCAGGGTAAGGCTGATGCGCTCGTGATTGAGAAGGAAGCCGAAGGTCTTGCTGCTACCAAGCTGGCCAAGGGTGAGGCCGATGCTCTTCTGCTCAAGAAGAAGGCAGAAGGCGAAGGCCTCGAGCTTGTGGGCCGTGGTAATGCCGCTGCCATCCAGGCTGCGCTGGAGGCTAAGGCTACAGGTTTCCGCCAGATTGTGGCTGCTGCGGGCGATGCCCGTGCTGCTTCCGGTCTGCTGGTTACCGAGCAGCTGCCCACTATTGTGGAAACACAGGCCAGCGCCATCCGCAACCTTTCCTTCGACAAGGTGGTGGTCATGGGTGGAGGCGACAGCAAGAGCGGCTCCGTGGGTGGTTTTGTGCAGAATCTTGTCACGGGTACGCTTCCGCTGCATGAACTTGCGCAGAGCGTAGGCGTGCAGCTGCCCGATTATCTGGGTAAGAGCACAGAATCCCCGGATTCTACGCCTCAGGCATAAGCCTGATTCGTTTTTATTGAAAAATCCCCTGCAGCAGATACATGCTGCAGGGGATTTTTTTTGAGGATGCACGGTTCAGCTCAAAGTTTCGGAGCCCGGTGCTGAGGCTGCGGCACAACTCGTTGCGCATGCATGATGGAGTCTGCCATGCTTCGCACTGTTTCCTCCAGAATGTTGCTCAGGTGGCTTCCTGCGCGATAATCTGCCGGCGCAAAGAAATCCACACGGTGCTGGCTTGATTTGAGACCGTAGCATTTACGGAAGCTCCGGCGGCTTTCATCATCGGGATTGTATACGGCAACACTCAGTCCACCTTGCTGGCGCATCACGGTAAAGCAGGGTACGTCGGTGGGGCCATCGCCTATGTAAATCATGTGTTCGAAAGGAATCGGTCGCAGGTCAGATTCCATGTGGTCGTTCACGTCTTCAATATAATTCAGCATCCCCTTGTTGATGCGGAACAGGTATTGCGTCTTGCTGGTGTGGGAAATTACGCGCTTCGGGAATCCGATGCTCCCGTTTTCTTCGCTGAATTCACAGGCAAATACCTCGCGCATGTAGGGGCGGATAAGAGAGCCGTCCAGAATGCTCTTGATGCCGCTCGATATGATATAGAACTCGATATGGATGCCGGCATATTTGTGTTCCTTGGTGAGTGCCCGGTCTGCGAAAGTTTCAAAAAACTCCGGTATGCCCCGGTAATAGGTCAGCTTCTGCCCCAATTCCCGCAGTCGTTCGTTTGTGACTCCGTCGAGCTGCAGTACATCCAGAATCTCCTTCAAATAGCTCAGCTCACCGTCCCAGCCTTCTTCTTTACTTCGGTCGTTGCAGCGTTTCCAGAATTGTTCGGGGTTGATGCCGAACTCCGGGAAGATGGTATCTTCCTGCATGTTGTGGGGGCTGAGAGTCTGGTCAAAGTCAAATATGAGTGCAATCGTATTCTGTGGAACTGCCATATTCTAATATATATCGCTATATTGCTGACGCTGCAAGAAAAATCGCTATGCTGGAAACTAGAAAATGAATTGACAAAAGGTCCGCAATGGTATTGAATAGAGGCATGCGAGCACGTCTTGTCCTTTCCACTATTGCTAGTTGTCTTCTTGCTGCCTGTTCTCAGGTGCAGACCCCATATATCTCCGGCATGGTGGATTTGCCGCTCAAGGCAACAGAGCTGCCCAATGAGCGTTGGCAGGAGGCACCTCTGCGAGCTAATGCTCAGTATGTACTATACGGAGCAAATTCCGGAAAGGAACGCAAGCTGCGAATCGGTGATTATTATTTCCTGAGCTGGTATGATGCTGAACCACAGAAGCCGGTTCGTATTGAGATGCTCTATACCCAGGCTCTTACCGGAGGTGATGTGCTTTCCCGAGTGGTGGAGTACAATGAGCCCCGAGAATCCTGCGGTTCACGCAAGGAGAAGTTCCACTTCTCCGGGCCGGAGCGAGCCAAGCGTGGCGATATCATGACTTGGAAGGTGAATCTCTATTGCGACGGTAAACTGGTCGATTCTTTGCAGTCCTATCTCTGGGAATAAGCGAATTCGCTTGACTTGTCGGCGCTTGTAGCGTATCCTTGCGCGCGCATGGCAACGGATATCAAGTTCAAGCGCAATTTCTCCATTATTGCCCACATTGACCACGGCAAGACGACCCTCTCGGACCGTCTGCTCGAGTTTACCAACACCATCGGCGAGCGTGACAAGCAGGATCAGCTGCTCGACGCCATGGACCTGGAGCGAGAGAAGGGGATTACCATCAAGTCCCATCCCGTTACCATGCGCTATAAGGCCAAGGACGGCAATACCTACGAGCTTAACCTGCTCGATACTCCTGGCCACGTGGACTTCTCCTACGAGGTGAGCCGCTCCCTTGCAGCTTGCGATGGTGCCGTGCTCATCGTGGACGCTGCCCAGGGCGTGGAGGCTCAGACTCTTGCCAATATGCACCTGGCCGTAGAGCAGAATCTCGAAATCGTGCCTGTGGTCAACAAGATTGACCTTCCCAGCACCAACCTGCCGCAGGTATACCGCCAGCTCGAGGAAATCGTCTGCATTCCGAAGGAAGAGGCTATCCTCTGTTCCGCCAAGGCCGGTATCGGTATCGAGGATGTGCTCGAGGCCATCGTTACCCGCGTGCCTGCCCCCAAGGTGATGGAGGATGACAACCACCTCCGCGCACTGGTGTTCGACTCTGTGTACGATGCCTACCGCGGCGTGGTGTCCTACGTGCGCCTTGTGAGCGGCCGCGTTGCACGCGGCATGAAGGTAAAGCTTTTTGCAACCGATGAAACTTACGAAGTGAAGGAAGTAGGTATCTTCACACCCAAGATGCAGGCTACGGACGAGCTGCACACCGGCGACGTGGGCTACATCATTGCCAACATGAAGAGCGCTGCCGATGTGAAGATTGGCGATACCTACACCAATCTGGCAGATCCCTGCAGCGAGCCGCTGCCCGGCTTCAAGGAAATCCGTCCCATGGTGTTCTCCGGCATCTACCCCGTGGATTCCGGCGATTACGAAGCCTTGAAGGCAGCCATGGCCAAACTGCAGATTAACGATGCCGCCTTCACCTACATGGGCGAAAGCTCCGTGGCTCTCGGCTTTGGTTTCCGCTGCGGTTTCCTCGGTCTGCTGCACATGGAGATTATCCAGGAGCGCCTGCGTCGCGAGTTCAACATGGATGTGATTTCCACCTACCCCTCGGTGATTTACGAAGTGCGCAAGACCGACGGCGAGGAAATCAACGTGGATAACCCCAGCATCCTTCCCGAACCTCAGGAGATTGATGAAATCCGTGAGCCTATCGTCAAGGTGTTCATCATGATTCCCAGCGAGTATATCGGTGCCATCATGAGCATTGTCATGGAGAAGCGCGGCGAGCTCACGCATACCGAGACCATCGATGATACCCGCGTGATGCTTACCTGCCGCATCCCCATGGCTGAAATCCTGGTGGACTTCAACGATAAGCTCAAGAGTGCCACCCGTGGCTATGGCTCCATGGACTATGAGTACGATGGCTACCAGGCCGCCAAGCTCGTGAAGATGGATATGATGATTGCCGGCGAGCCGGTGGACGCCTTCTCCATGATTGTGCACCGCGACCGCGCTGAAGCTGTGGGTCGCGAGCTGGCAACCAAGCTCAAGGATGTGATTCCTCGCCAGCTCTTCACCGTGGCCATTCAGGCTTGCATCGGCGGCAAGATTATCGCTCGCGAAAGCATTTCCCCCATGCGCAAGAACGTGACCGCCAAGTGCTACGGTGGTGACGTAACCCGTAAGCGCAAGCTGCTCGAGAAGCAGAAGGAAGGTAAGAAGCGCATGAAGGCCATTGGTAAGGTGAGCATCCCGCAGGAAGCCTTCATCAATGTGCTCAAGAGCGGCGATTGATGCCTGCCCGATTTTTCAAAACACAAAAGAGCCGCAGTTTTCGCTGCGGCTCTTTTGTGTCTGGAAACTTTGTATAATCAGCGCTGGGACTTGAGATCCTGCATGAGCTGGGCGTTGGAGTGGCACTTCCTGAGGAAGAAAAGCAGGCGCTCCATAGCCTCGGTGGGCTTGTGGTTCGCCAGCCCACGGCGGATGAGGCGTACCTTTTCCAGCCAGAGCTCGGGGAGGATGAGTTCCTCGCGGCGGGTGCCGCTTTTCAGGATATCCACGGCAGGGTAGATATACATTTCCGCAATGCGGCGATTGAGTACCAATTCCATGTTGCCCGTGCCCTTGAACTCCTGGAAAATGAGTTCATCCATGCGGCTGTTCGTTTCCACCAGAGCGGTGGCCAGGATGGTGAGGGAACCGGCGCCTCGCGTGTTGCGGGCTGCGGCAAAGAGACGGCGGGGTGTTTCCAGTGCGCGGGCATCAATGCCGCCGCTCATGGTGCGTCCGCTGCCGCGCTCTGCGTTGTTGTAGGCGCGGGCAAGGCGTGTGATGGAGTCCATGAGGATGAGCACGTGCTTGCCGGCTTCTACAAGGCGCTTGGCGCGTTCAATGGCCATTTCAGCCATGCGGCAGTGCTCGCGTACACCGCTGTCGTTACTGGAAGCAAAGATTTCTGCGCCGGGCAGGGCGCGTTTGAACTCAGTCACTTCTTCCGGGCGTTCGTCCACCAGCAGTACCATGAGGTGCAGGTCCTCGCCGTAGTTTTCGATTGCGCCCTCGGCGATGTGCATGAGGAGGGTGGTCTTGCCGGTGCGGGGTGGAGCCACAATGAGGCCGCGTTGCCCGCGAGCTACGGGAGCCATGAGATCCAGCGTGCGGGTGGTAAAGCGGGAGGGAATGGTCTCGAAGGAAAGGCGGTGAGTCGGGTTGACTGCCTTCAGGTCATCAAAATGGGGGCAGGCTGCTGCCTCGGCAGGCTCCATTCCATTCACCTTCTGCACGGAGATGAGTTGGTGTCCGCGTTCGTAACGCTGGGCCATGCCTGTAAGCTGCACAAAGGGGCGCAGACGCAGTTCGGATATGATATCGGCCGGCACATAGATGGCAGAGTCGGAAGGAGCCCAGTCGTTGTCTGCCGTGCGGATGAAGCCGAATCCCTTGGCGGTTATTTCCAGCAGGCCGGTGATGCTTTCCGGCTCTCCTACGGGAACAAATGCGCGTCCCTGGGTTTGCTGCTGGTTCTGGTTGTTGTTCTGCTTGTTTTTGTTTTTCTGGTTCTGGTGTTTGTGCTGCTTGTGGAAGGACTCCCGGCGCACCTGCCCTCCACCCTGGCGTTCGGTCTGGGTGTTCTTATTCTCGCTGCCTTGTGGGCGGGGCTTGCGATTAAAATGGCGGCGCTGGTTGCGTTGCTGCCGCTGTGGGTTCTGGTGCTCCTCTGGTGCAGTCATGGCTTCAGAAAACAAAAAGAAGCGGGGAGATTCAAGCAAAGAGGGCAGGCGGAATCAATAGGCACCGCCTGCCCATAATAAGGGATGATTCAGATATCAGAGCTGCTCGAGCACAGCTTCATCGATCTCGAAGTTAGCGAACACGTTCATCGTGTCGTCATAGTCATCCAGCAGGTCATAGAGCTTCATGACCTTGCGGGCTACGGCTACATCGGAAATCATGGTGGGGTTCTGGGGCACGGAGATGAGCTTCATGCCGGTCACGTTCTTGCCGGCTGCCCCCAGTGCTTCGGAAACGGTGCCCAGGTCGGTGGGGCCGCAGGTGAATACCCACTCGCCTTCCTCGTCGCCTGTTTCGAATTCATCGGCGCCGCAGTCCATGGCGAGCTCCATGGCGGAGTCTTCGTCGAGAGTGGCGTCAATGAAACGGATTTCGCCTTTGCGGTCGAATTGGTAGGAAACAGAGCCGGGGGTGCCCATGTTGCCACCGTTCTTGGAGAAAATGGTGCGGATTTCGGAGGAGCAGCGGTTGGTGTTGTCCGTAGCGACTTCCACGATGATGGCGGTACCCTCGGGGCCGTAGCCTTCGTAGGTTACTTCCTGAATGGCCTCACCCTGGAGTTCGCCCGTGCCCTTCTTGACCGCGCGGTCGATGTTATCCTTGGGCATGGAAGCAGCCTTGGCGCCTTCAATAGCCGTGCGCAGACGCGGGTTGGTATCGATATCGCCGCCGCCGCTCTTGGCAGCCAGGGTGATTTCCTTGGAGAAACGGGCGAATATCTTGCCCTTCTTCGCGTCGGCTGCTGCCTTCGTGAACTTAATCTTGGACCATTTGTTATGACCGGACATAAATGTGTTATGTGTGGGGTGAATGAATCACAGGAGGGTGCAGCCTGCCATGCTGGTGAGCCGGGTGGCCATTGCCATTCCCTCCCTCTGCGCCAGGGCGGAGACCAATCTCCGCTGCGCTGCCGTCTGGTCGACGGCTACCGGCGAATGCCGGAAAAAGAAAAATCGAGCTGACAGGATTCGAACCTGCGACCTCTTCGTCCCGAACGAAGCGCGCTACCAGCCTGCGCTACAGCTCGCTGTTTAAAGCCGGGGGAATTATACATGTAATTTTACCTTTGGCAAGCACAAATTTGTATATTTGCCGTAAATATGGCATAAAAAGCACCGCATGGGTGGATGCCATGCGGTGCTCTGTAGGAGGGAATTATTCGTGAGATTGCGCTTATTCCTTGTCGCGGCTCTTGTAGGAATCGCGCATCTGGGCGTCCTTCACAGCGTTGTTGCGGGCCTTTTCCTTGGCCTGCTCTGCGGCGAACTTGATGTCTTCGTCCTTGTCGGACACGAAGCGGTCAAGCAGGGCAATCACCCAGTCATGGTCATGCAGGGTGGAAAGCACTGTGATAAGCTGCTTCTTCTGGCTGCGCTGCTTTTCGAGGACCTTGAGCTGTTCCTGAAGCTTGGGCAGATCCGGGTGGTTATCACCGATGTAGAGCGTGGACATGGAGTCCGTCTTGTTGATGATGTCTTGAATGCCGGAGGTGTCAGCGAAGGGCTCATCGAAGTAGAGAGCAAGGAGTTTGTCAGCCGTTTCAACAGAGCGCTCGCGGTTCTGGGCGAGGATGGTGCCGATGACGGAGTTGATGCGGTCCTGAATCTTGGCGTCATCCTTGTTGGCTTCCTTCTGTTCGAGTACGAAGTCGAGGATGTCATCGTTACCCCAGGCGCCGATGAATACGGAGGGCGCGCCCTTCCATTTTTCAGACTCGAGCTGGCTCTTGTAGAACTCCAGAGCCTTGGGGGAGCAGGCGCGGGCAAGAGAGGTGACGATGGAGGTATTCTTGCGAAGTTTTTCGGGAATGCCGGTGAAGATGTCGTCGCCCAGCTTGGCCTTGGCTTCTTCATCATCCATCATGGAGAGGATGTTATCCAGGCAGATGCAGAGGTTGCCGGCAAGCTTGTTGTCCGTGATATCGGACTTGAGCAGGGCGATGATTTCCGGCGCATCTGCAGGAGAAACACGCAGACCGATGCATTCCCAGATGGAGGCGAGCACCGTGCTCTTCTGCATCCAGGGCTTGGCTGTTTTCTTGTCCTGCACCACCTGAGCCAGCTTCTTGAGGCTGGAGTTCACGCCCTTGGCGTTGGAAATGGCGATGCGCTGCAGCAGCCAGGTGAACAGGGTGGGCTTGATCTTGTTGCAGTTCTTGCCCAGGGAGTCGAAAATCATGTCGCGGATGGCTTCATCCTTTTCTGCGGCCAGCCCCAGCAGCAGACAGGCGTTCTGAGCCACACCCTCTGCACGGGCTCCGTAGCGGGGCTTGCCGTTCTCGCCCTTCACAAAGGGATCGATAACCACCTCCATCAGAGCCTTGGCATCGGCCATGGTGCAGGTTACGTCCACATTCTTCTTGGCGGCATCGGCCAGGTTTTCCACGGCCTTCATGTTGATTTCCTGGGCTCGCTTGAGCAGGGAGTTCGTGTAGTCGATGTGTGCCTGGATGCGGGCGTTCTCAGCCTGCTTCTGTACCACCAGGGTGGTACAGACACCGATAGTCACCACAAGAGCAGCGGCGCCACCGATGAAGAGTTTATTCTTCCAGAAGGGGGCTTGCTGGCTTTCCTCTGCGAGAGCCTGCATGTAGGCTTCGCGCTGGGCGGCTTCATCATCACTCATGGCTGAGCTGCTCTTGGAAGCGGATGCTGCCGGCTTTTTCTTTTTCTTGGTGCCGGCCACGGAGATGTTGCTCTTGGGCTTGCTGCCCTTGGCTGCACGAAGCTTTTCGGTAGGCGTGGGGGCGTCGGGTGCTTCTTCTTCCACCATGGTCTGTGCGGCAGCCGCGGCTTCCGTGGCGTCATCGGCTGTTGCGGTAGCAGCTGCCTGTTCTTCTTCTGCCTGCAATGCGGCCATCTGGCGGTTATACTCTTCCATCTGGCGGTTGTACTCTTCCATCTGGCGCTCGTATTCCTCCTGTGCGAGGCGGGCAGCTTCTGCTTCTGCGGCTGCCTGAGCCTCGGCTGCAGCCTTGGCTTCAGCTTCGGCCTGTGCTGCAGCTGCAATGGCTGCTTCGTCTACCTGCGGTTCTGCTACGGGAGCAGGAGTGGGAGCAGGAGCTGCGGTCTTAGGATTCTTGGGTGCAGCTGTCTTAGGTTCTGCGGGCGCCGCTGTCTTGGGGGTAATCGCCTTGCCGGTGGCGCTCTTGAGAGTCACTTGCTTGGCAGGGGCGGTGCCGGAGGGGCGCAGCAGACGAGCCGGAGCTGCCGGTGCGCTGGCAGTTTTCAGTTTCGGAGTAGCCATAGTATGCTGATATGGTGAGAGATTGAACTACGTACACCACACATTTACCATATTTTCTGCCGGAATGCAATCATTCATTCCTGCCAATTCCTGCTTTTTTGCAAAATCAGTTGCGCTCAGTCATGAGCTTGAAGCCCAGTGGTAGTGCCAGACAGAGCAATGTGGCCGCGTATGCGATTCCGCAGGCAAGGTCGGAGCAGGAGAGCAGGGTGTGGGTGCAGATGCCCACAATGCAGACGAAGAGTGCGACAGCGAGGTGACGTCTGGTGATGCAAAGGGCAAGTCCGGTGGCGAGAAAGACAGAGCCGGGCAGGGCGATGATGGCCTGCCCCTGGAGTTCGCCGCAAATCATCAGGCTGAGCAGCGAAGCGGGCAGGCAGAGCCAAGCAAAGGCCAGGTGCCTGAGCCGGGCTGTCAGCAGGCACAGTATCAGGAGGAATGAGACAACGCCCAGAATTTCGAAAGGTAGTTCAGATGGCGCGCATGTGGTTTCCGTCGGAAAGATGAGGTGCATGCACAGAGTGCAGCTGGCCAGAGTAGGGACTCCGCACCAGAGACAGGCGGAAGTCACGCGAAGGAGCGTGTCGATATTCCGCATTTTTCCCCTTGCCAGTTTCAGGGCTGCCTGCATGCACAGGGAAAAAGCTGCACCACAGATAAGAAGAAGCGCGGCTGTGAATACTCCCTGCGGCAGGCTGTGACGCAATCCCCAGAAACTTGCGCCGCCCAGTGTACTGCCGCCCGAGAAGGGGGTAGCCATGTGCGCAGCGCGCAGAGCCGCCAGTATCAGCATGAGTGCTGCTACCAGAGACATCAGGAAAAGCTGCCTGCGCATGGGAATGTATTACAGGGTAATGCCGAGTTGCTCGGGGAGCGCAATGCGCGGACGCTCGGTCAGGATTTCTCCGCCGTAGGACCCCACGGCCACAGTGTGCTCGAAATGGGCTGCCCAGGAACCATCGGTGGTCACGGCGGTCCAGTCATCCTCCAGCACGCGCACGCGATAGGAGCCAAGCGTAATCATAGGCTCGATGGCGAGAATCATGCCGCGCTTCAGGCGGGGCAGGGCGTAATTCGGGCGGTAGTTCGGAATCTGTGGTTCCTCGTGAAGGTGGCGACCCACGCCGTGCCCCACATAGTCACGCACAATGCCGAAACCGAAGGGACGCACAAAATCTTCAATGGCTCCGCATACATCCATGAGGGAATTGCCCTGCCTGGCCTGCTCGATGCCGCGGAAGAGAGCTTCCTCGGTCACAGCCATGAGCTTGCGGGCTTCTTCGCTGACATTGGAACCTACGCCCACGGTCATGGCGTTGTCTCCATACCAGCCGTCCACAATGGCGCCGGCGTCCAGACTGACGATATCACCATCGCGTAGCACTCGCGGGCCACCGATGCCGTGTACGATTTCCTCGTTCACCGAGATGCACAGCTGGCCGGGGTAGCCACCGTAGCCAAAGAAGGCATTGCCGCACTTCTCTCGCTGGAATAGCTCCTTGGCGTAATCATCAATTTCCTTGGTGGTGATTCCGGGGTGGATAATGGTCTGCAGCTCCATGAGGATGCGGGCAGATACCTCGCCTGCCTTGCGGAGCTTGCTGATTTCGTTCGGGTTTCGTACAGGAATTCGGTTTGACATGGGGGCTGGTGGGCATTGTATCACAGCCCGGCGGCGGGGGCAAGCGTGTTCCCTGCGAAATTTTGGTCAGTTTTAGGGAGAAAAACGCCATTTTGTGCTTGAAGCCACGCGGAACGGGGTGTAGAATGCGGGTTATGGCAGATATTCATCCGACAGCTATTGTTGACCCGACTTGCGAAATTGCAGATGACGTGAAGATTGGGCCGTATTGTGTGGTGGGACCGCATGTGCAGCTGGGCGCCGGCTGTGTGTTGCACAGTCATGTGGTAATCGGTGGCCCGTCGAAGTTTGGTAAGGGAAATGAATTCTTCCCGTTCTGCACCATCGGCACAAAGACTCAGGATTTGAAGTATGCCGGTGAGCCGACGACTCTGGAAGTGGGTGATTACAATGTGTTCCGCGAATACTGCAATATCAACCGTTCCACCGCACCTGACCTGCGCACGGTTATCGGTTCGTACAACAATTTCCTCATTCACTCTCACTGCGGCCACGAGTGTATTGTGGGTGACCACAACATCTTCTCCGGTTATGCTGCTGCTGCCGGTCACTGCGAAATCGGTAACTGGGTTATCGTGTCCGGCTGCGCAGCTCTGCACCAGTTTGTGCGCGTGGGTGACCACGCCATGGTGGGCGGTATGGCCAAGGTGGTGCAGGATATTGCCCCCTACATGATTGCCGAAGGTTCTCCTGCCTGCCTGCGTTCGGTCAATCAGGTGGGGCTTTCCCGTCGCGGCTTCTCTGATGAGGATATCCGCGCTATCCGTTTTGCGTATCGTAAGTTGTTCCTGTACAAGGAAGATAAGACCAAGTTGGAAGACAAGCTGGCTGAGGTGCTGGGCGATGAAAAGTACGGCAGCAACTCATGCATTGCTTACATCGTGGACTTCCTGCGTAATTCCCAGCGCGGATTTGCCCGCTGATGAAAAAGTATCTGGTTTTTGATCTGGATGGTACACTGGTTGATTCCCTGCCCGGTATAGCGGCGGGAATCAACCGTGCTTTATCTGCCTGCGGGCTGCCGACGCATGCACCGGAGAAAGTGCGTGGCATGATTGGTCGCGGTGCGGCAAATCTGTGTGCGCAGGCAATCGGGTTTGCCAGCTCGGCAGATGCGCCTGCTGCCCAGCTGGAGGCGGTGCATGCCGCTTTCCGCAGGGAATACCCTCACTGCTGGTGCGGGGAGGAGTATACCCGTCCGTATGACGGTATCACCGCGCTTCTGGAGAAACTGGCTGCAGCCGGTGCGCGCATGGCGGTGCTTTCCAACAAGCCGCACGAGGTCACCGAACCGATGGTGCGACATATCTTCCCTACGGTGCCTTTTGATGTGGTGCTGGGCTTTACTCCGGCATTCCCCCGCAAGCCGAATCCTGCCTCCATGCTCCATATTGCAGAGCAGTGGGGTGTTTCTCCCGATGAAATTACCCTGGTGGGAGATTCTCTCTTTGATGCCCGCTGTGCAGAGAATGCCGGCACCTCCCTGGTGTTGGTCGGCTGGGGTTATGCTGCCGACCCGGCGGCATTGCGGGCATGGACCGCGCCGGTCTGTGAAACAGTGGAGATGCTCGAAGCTCAGTTGTTATGAGGACTGTTGCCGTAGTGTTTCTTGCGATTATCGTGCTGTTGATTTCCGGCTGTACCGGTTCCTTGCTGGTGCGCTATGTGGAGGAAAAATCAGAACCACCGTTCATTTCGATATCGGCAGATGCTGTTAACCCTGCTTATGAGGGGTGCCGTGTGCAACTCAAAGCCCGCGCGTACACAGACGAATGGCTGGAATTACAGGATATCGGCGTTCGTTGTCAGGCGCTGTGCCTGAGTATGCAGACAGAAAGAAAGGGGTGGAACCACGACCGTTGTGGCTGGGATTACGATGATTACCGAGGATTGCCATTGCGTTCCAAATTAACCTTTGCTCAGCGTGTGCGCATGGGGGCTTATGAGTTGCATTTCCACGAGGATGAGTTGGAATACAGTGTGCCATTCACTAAAATGTCAGCCGAGTTGCTGCATTTGCCGGAAAGCTGGCGCCCCTATGCTCGCGAAATAGCAGACGATGACAGTCAATTGAAAATAGAGCTTGCAGGTAATCCGCCCCGTACCATAGTATGCGATATGGTAGAGAATGGGTATGAGCTTGTAGTACGTGGCGTGCAGCGTGGAAATAAGATTTTTCCTATACTTGGAGTGAGGGAAAGTGAGCAGACTTGGCAGATGATTGACCGGATGCATAATGAGTTCTTACTGGAGAAAATTGTTCTTCCTGCGTGTGTATCATTGGCCATTCCTGCATTGTTGCTGGGAATTTTTCGGGTGTTGAAGTGGAGACCTCAGCAGAAGAAGGACAAACTGGCCATGCTGATGATGCTGGTGCTTGTTGCCGGGGCTTTCCTGTTGTGCGGAGGTTGGCGGATGGAAATATGGGCTGGCGTGGCTGTGCTTATCCTGGTGCTGGGTTTGTGGGGTACAGTGCGAGTTATTCGTGGGTTAGGAGTTGACTCTGTGTCGGAATGAGGGTATGATACCCGCATGAAGATTCAGGATAAGGAAGTTCCTACTGTGTTTCAGCGCAAAATCTGCTGGGCTGCCCTTACGGGTATTGCTCTGGCTGTGGTGATTTTGCTGGTCTGCAGCTTGTTGTTCGGACTGGGGGCCTTGTTTGTGTCGCTGGAGCCGGTGCTTCTCCCTGTGGTGATTGCCGGCTTTTTTGCCTACATTCTTTCCCCTTGTGTTGCCATGGTGCAGAAGCGTATCGCGAAGCGTGTGTGGGCTGTGACCACGGTGATGGCAGTGGCCGGTGTGCTGGTGGTGGGGCTGGGGCTCACGATAGTGCCGCCGCTGGTGAGCCAGACGGGTGAGCTTATCACCAAGCGCGAACAGATTCTGGTGAGCGCGGTGGAAGGTGGCAGGGCTCAGCTGGAAGAGAATAGTCTGCTGCAGCGAGGCGTGGATATGCTTTACAGCAAAATGCTCAAGGATGCCCGAGCTTCGGAGCTGCCGGTGGAGGATTATGAGAGCCTGTCGCAGGAAACAACATACGAAGGCAAACTGATAGCGATTCTGAGCTTTAATTCATCCTATCTTACGGAGAAAGCCTTGTCCTGGCTCACGGCGGGTACTCGCGCACTTTCCGGTCTGTCCATGGCCTTTATCGGCGCTATCATGGTGCCTGTTTTCCTTTTCTATTTCCTGCTGGAAAGCGCCAGCATTGCCAAAAACTGGCATACGGTGCTGCCCATCCGCCGCTCTGCTTTCCGCGAGGAGGTGGTGGGTACGCTGCAGGAAATCAATAACTACATCATCTCCTTTGTGCGTGGGCAGATGCTGGTGAGCGTGATTGATGGTGTGATTCTTGCTATTGCACTTAAGATTATGGGTTTGCCCTACGCGGTGACCATCGCTGCTGCCGCTGCTCTGCTGGGGGTGATTCCCTAC
This sequence comes from Akkermansia sp., assembly GCA_045125705.1. Classification (GTDB taxonomy): domain Bacteria; phylum Verrucomicrobiota; class Verrucomicrobiia; order Verrucomicrobiales; family Akkermansiaceae; genus Akkermansia. Next base: position 43,349 of record JBGVNQ010000038.1, read on the forward strand.
CTCGGCATGATCAGCACCTGGATTCCGGCGGTGCTGATTGCCTGGTTTACCTGGCACGATGTGAGCCACATTGTCATTGTGAGCGCCATCTTCGGCTGCGTTAGTCAGTTCGATGGCTGGGTGCTGCAGCCGCGCATCCTCGGCAGCCGTGTGAAGATGCACGACCTCACCATCATGTTCTCTGTGCTGTTCTGGAGTTTTGTTATCGGCGGCGTGGTGGGTGCTCTCCTTGCAGTGCCGCTCACAGCATCCATCAAGGTGCTGTTCACTCGCTACATCTGGTCCAGCTACCGTAGTGACCCCCATACGAATCAAAAGACAGGGATATGATGGGACTGCTCAAAAGGGTTAGCTCGTGCAGATTGTATCGTTTGCTGATTGTAACAGGTGTCCCGTATCTGTTCTGCTGCTTGCTTAACCCCTTGTTTTTTGATGCAAGCGGGTGGTCGCTGGTATCGGTACAGATATATGGATGGCTGTTTGCCTGCTTGTTCATATATTTGTGTGCAATCATTCCATATGTGGGAATAATTCTGTATGCTGCATGCGGCTTTGTGTTTGTGGTCTTGATGTATGCAAGATTGTTCTATGGCTATGTTTTGTCTGACGAGCTGATATATTCGATGTTTCAGACAAACTCCAAGGAATTATCCGGATTCATCAATGGGGCTTTTCTTGCGTTTGTGGTCGGAGAAATGGCGCTTCTCATTGTTTTGTACTATGGCTTTCGAAATGTGTGCGGGCGTATGCTGCTTGTGTCGTGCAGGCGTAAGATATGGCTGGGTGCGTGTGTGTTTTCCTGCATCATGTTAGTGTACTCGGTTCCTTCCATTCTTTTCTTCAGGATTCCGTGGGGGGAACTGCCTGTTCGGGAAAATATAGTACGCTATTTGTCTCACAAGGAATACCGCTGGCATCCATTTTTTCATCTGAATGACCAACCCCCACCCTTTGAGGCATTTATGGAAGGGTATAGAATGCCCTTTTCCCAAATTAAGTCACTATACAAAGGAACAAAAGAATATTTTTCAGATTTGGATTTGCAGGAATCGGCAGCTTTTGAATCCTCGTGCGCTGCAAATGATGATTTGATTTTTGTTCTGGTGCTTGGAGAAAGTACTCGTGCGGATCATTTCGGGATGCTTGGGTATTCAAGGAATACAACGCCATGCTTGGGGAGTATCCCGGGGATACATGCGTTTTCCAGAATGTATTCCTACGGTGGAGCTACAGAGTTTAGTTTTCGCTCTGTCCTGACGGGGCTTACCCAGAGAGATGAGAATGTCAGTAGAACATCATTTGTGTCTATTCTTAAAAAACATGGCTTCTGGTGCGGTTATTTCACCGAAAATGTGGAGGATATGACCAGTTCCCGAGTAGGGGATATGATTGCAGGAAAATATCTGAATGAAAGAGAAGTATTGCGTGGCCCGATTCGTTCGGTTGCAGACCAGGTGAAGGCCCGGATAAATGAAAACGCCGGGAAACGCCGGTTTGTTTTTGTTCAGAATGGCACGGGGCATTATCCGTATGTATGCGATTCTGAGTTCAGAATTTATACCCCCAGTGCTATAAAGGATGGAAAAGATGATAAGGATTGCACCGGCATGAAGAATGATTATGATAACTGTATCCATGCTGTGGATGTTTTCTTGTCTGAAATTATTGGTTCATTGCAGGATAAAAATGCCGTGGTTCTGTATTCCTCGGATCATGGTGAGCTATTAGGCGAAGGCGGGAAATGGCATCATGGAGATGCTGATAATCCATACTTGCGCCATGTGCCTGCCTTTATCTGGTTTTCGGATGAGTACAAGGCAAAACATCCGGACATGGTGCGTTCATATGCGGAAGTGAAGGATAAATTACTGGTTCATGGTCAGTTTTTTGCCTCAATTCTCAAATTGTGTGGCATTCAGTCCTCTGTTCCGTTGAACGTAGGAGATTTTGTCGAGGATGATATTTTAAGGCACCCGAACAATCTGCCCGATTCCGTAATCGGCTGTAAAGATTGAGTCATATTCGGCTGGTATTCTTACGCAGGCTTGCAAATGTGAGGGGCTTGTGTTACAATCGCGCACCGCATACCGCGTGCGCGGGCGTGCTGTGCTGTCATCTGATATTTTCTGAAAGTTTTCTGATATGATTAAGTGGATTCTGAACAAGATTGTGGGTTCGAAGAACCAGCGTGAAGTGCGTAAGCTTAAGCCGGTTGTGCGCCGTATTCTGGACCTGGAGAAGTCCTGGCAGGATAAGGATCAGGCTTTCCTGGTAGGCAAGACCCGCGAGTGGCAGGCACACCTGCACCGCTTTACTCCCATGGATCTGCCCACCCGTGGCATTGTGCTGGCCGCTGCACCCGCTCAGCTGGAGCAGTATGCCACTCAGCTCAATGCCCGTTTTGAATCTCTGGCACCCGAGTTCCCGAAGCTGCCCAAGGTGGAAGCCACGGTGGAATCCATTGAGGCGGCCAAGAAGGCGCTGGCTGAAATCGAGCCCAAGTTCGCCAAACTTCGCGCCAAGTATCTGGAAACAATTCTGCCCGAGGCTTTTGCGGTGGTGAAGTGCGCTGCACGCCTGATGTGCGGCCAGACGGTGGATGTGTGCGGCACTCCCATCAAGTGGGATATGGTGCATTTCGATGTGCAGCTCATCGGTGGTATCGCCCTGCATCGCGGGTTCATTGCCGAAATGTCCACGGGTGAAGGTAAGACCCTGGTGGCTACGCTGCCTGTGTACCTGAATGCTCTCACCGGTATGGGTGTGCATGTGGTAACAGTGAATGACTACCTGGCCCGCCGCGACTCCATGTGGATGGGCGCTCTGTTCTCCTTCCTCGGCCTGACCATCGGCTGCATCCAGAGCATGATGCCCAGCGATCTGCGTCGCCAGCAGTATGCTCAGGATATCACCTACGGCACCAACTCCGAGTTCGGCTTCGACTACCTGCGCGACAACGGCATGGCCTCCAGCAAGGATGCCCAGGTGCAGCGCGGTCACTATTTCGCCATCATCGACGAGGTGGACTCCATCCTTATCGATGAAGCCCGCACCCCGCTCATCATTTCCGGTCCCGCCGTGGTGGAGCACGAGCAGCAGTACGATGTGCTCAAGCCTCTCATCGAGAAAGTGGTGCAGAAGCAGGTGGAACTCTGCAACGGCCTCATGGAAAAGGCTATGCAGTATGCCAAGGACGGCGATCCCGAACGCGCCGGTCGCTGCATGTTCAAGGTGAAGCTCGGTCAGCCCCGCAACCGCGCCTTCATGCGCTCCCAGCAGGAGCCTGAGTACCGCCGCATGGTTGAGAAGTACGAGCTGTTCCTCTACCAGGATCCCCGCAAGATTGAGCTCTTCAAGCTCAAGGAAGAACTTTACTACACCATCGATGAGAAGACTCACGATGCCGACCTCATGGAAATGGGCCGCGAGGTTATCAGCCCCGGTCATCCTGAGAGCTTTGTGCTGCCCGATATCGGCACCGAGTTCGTGAATATCGATGAGGATGAAAAGCTGACCGAGCGTGAGAAGGAAGCCCGCAAGACGGCTCTCATGAAGCGCCTGGATGAGACGGGCGTGCGCCTGCACACCACCAGCCAGCTGCTCAAGGCCTACACCATTTATGAGCGTGATGTGGAGTACGTGGTGAAGGACAACAAGATTGTCATCATCGATCAGAATACGGGTCGCGAAATGCCGGGTCGCCGCTGGAGCGAAGGCCTGCACCAGGCTGTGGAAGCCAAGGAAGGCGTGGAAGTGGAGGCAGAGAACATGACCTACGCTACCATCACCATCCAGAACTATTTCCGCCTGTACAGCCGCCTGGGTGGTATGACCGGTACGGCTGAGACCGAGGCCGCCGAGTTCCACGATATCTACAAGCTCGACGTGCTGCCGATCCCGACGAATCGTCCCTGCATCCGCGAGGACCAGAACGACCTCATTTTCCGCAGCCGCCGCGAGAAGTTCAACGCCGTGGTGGGTAAGATTGTGGAGCTGCACAAGAAGGGACAGCCCGTGCTGGTGGGTACTGCCAGCGTGGAAGCTTCCGAGACCCTTTCCCGCATGCTGAGCTTTGCCAAGGTGCCGCACGAGGTGCTGAACGCCAAGAACCACCAGCGCGAAGCCGAAATCGTGGCTCGCGCCGGTCAGCGTGGTGCTGTGACCGTGTCCACCAACATGGCAGGTCGTGGTACCGACATCAAGCTGGGCGAAGGCGTGGCTGAGCTGGGTGGCCTCTTTGTGCTGGGCACGGAGCGTTACGAATCCCGCCGCATCGACCGCCAGTTGCGTGGCCGCTGCTCCCGTCAGGGTGACCCCGGTGGTTCCCAGTTCTTCCTCTCCTTCGAGGACGATCTGATGCGTAACTTCGGCGGCAGCGAGCGCATGACCAAGATGATGGACCGCTTCGGCATGCAGGAAGGTGAGGCCGTGGAGAACGCTCTCATGAACCGCATCATCGAAGGCGCTCAGAAGCGCGTGGAGCAGCGCAACTACATGTGGCGCAAGCACGTGCTGGACTACGATGATGTGATGAACCAGCAGCGTATGATTGTGTACTCCATGCGCAACGATGCCCTGCTGTGCGAGGATCCCCGCGAGATGCTGTATGAGTGCCTTGTGAACGGCACGCACAACAAGTGCGAACTCTTCCTCAACGAGGACGAGACGGGCTCCTACCGCTACACCGACCTACTGCAGTGGATTAACTCTACTTTCCCCATGGGCTGGAGCGAGAAGGAATCTGACCTGCAGGGCAAGAACCCCGACGAGGTGGCCGAGCACATCGTGGCCCGCGTGAAGGAGATGTACGAGAAAAAGATTGCCGGCGAGCGCCCCGACCGCATCGACCAGATGGAGCGCTCCATCATGCTCCAGGCTATCGACAAGCTGTGGCAGAAGCACCTCACGGATATGGATGCTCTGCGCGAGGGTGTGCGCCTGCGTGCTCAGGGCCAGCGTGACCCGCTCGTGGAATACAAGCGCGAAGCCTACGGTATCTTCGAGAGCCTCATGCAGAACATCGACTACGAGATTCTCAACGGCATGTTCCGCAGCACCACGAACCTCTCTGCCTTCGAGGACTTCCTGGCCAGCCTGCCCACCAGCTCTGCTGAGGAGGAGGATTCCGACGTGACCGACATCCTGGGTAATGGCGACCTGCTTTCCGCTCTGCGCGAGCAGCTGCAGCTCATTCACGAGCGCCAGCGTGCCGCAGGTCTGGAGCCTGCTCCGCTGCCCACTTTCGAGGAAGAGGACGAGCCCGCCCTGACTGAGCCCGGCATGCCTGCCGGCGAGCCTGAGATGTATGGTGAATCCGTGAGCGGAGCTCTGGCCGATGCTGTGCCCTTCAGCGAGAAGAAGATTACCCTGCCCAAGAAGAAGGTGAGCTTCAAGCTCAAGCCTTCTGCCAACAAGGAGGCCTATATCGTGAAGGATACCGGTGATATGCCGCTTGCCGATGAGGATGATGGCATGACCGTGGGCTCGGTGGATTCCGGCTACGTGCCGCAGTTCTTTGCCGGCAAGACCGAAGACAAGGCCTGATGCATCTGAGTGGGCACATGCCCTGGTAACTGAAGAGATTATCTGCTATGAATGTGCGTTCAGTTCTGGAGTATGTGCCCTATTTCTGCGGCCGTCTGTTTGTGGTTCATGTGTCCGCTGCTCTGCAGCAGGCAGGTGAGCTGGTGGATGCTCTGCTGGATGCCGATGCCCTGCACGAGGTAGGCGTGCGCCTGGTGCTGGTGGCCGAGGGTGAGGATGCGTCTCTGCTGGCGCGCCGCGCCGGCGAATGCGAAATGCATGCCGCCCTGGCTGAGCTGCCGCTGACGTCTGGTGCCGCCGCTGTGGCACGCGTGCGCGAGATTGTGGAGCGCCGCCAGGTGGCTATCGTGCCGTCCGGCTCCAGCGGTCGATTCGATGAGCCCAGCGTAGCGCTGGCTCTGGAGCTGGGCGCTTCCAAATATATATGCCTTCAGGTGGGCGAAGTGCCCACGCGCGAAGGTGCTCCCATGTATTCTGTGTCCGAGAGTGAGGTGGAGCAGCAGCTTGCTGAATGCACCCACCCGGAGCTGTTGAAGAGCGCCGCTGCTGTGTGCCGCAGGGGAATTCCGCGTATTCACCTTCTGGATGGCCTGCACCGCGGGGTGCTGCTCGATGAATTATTCTCCGAGGAAGGCGTGGGCACCATGGTGCACGCCGACTCATACCGCGAAATCCGTCCGCTGAGGGAGGAGGATATCCCTGAGCTGCTTTCCATGATTGCCCGCAGCATGGTGGATTCCAAGCTCGTGCACCGCACCTACGAGAGTATTCGCGAAAATCTTCAGAGTTACTACGTCTATACACTCGACTCCACGATTGTGGGGTGTGTGGCGCTTTATCCCTATCCGCAGGAATCCTGCGCTGAGCTGGCCTGCCTGTTTATCAAGAAGAATTACGAGGGACGTGGCTACGGCAAGGCTATGTGCCGCTTCGTGGAGGACAAGGCTCGCTCGCTGGGCTTCTCCCGCATCTTTGCCATTTCTCAGAGTGCTGTTGCCTATTTCCGCGACCGCATGCACTACGCACCGCTGCCCCGCACGGTGCTGCCCCAGCCCCGCCTGGAGGCGCTGGAATCCAGCGGCCGTTCCTCCGGCGTGTTTGGCCGTGAGTTGTGATAAATGAAACACCCCCGCCTTATTGGGCAGGGGTGCTGTGTTTTTTGAGGTTTCTCTGCTATCAGGAGAGCTCGGCCAGGAAGCCGCTTTCATCCAGATAGATGTGTGAGGGCAGGGTGTACTCCGTGCGCAGCGAGGGCGAGCTGATGATGGCGTTGGAGCCTGCTTCTGGCGCCTCCACTCTGTAACCAGGCAGCAGCAGACCGCGCGTGCGCGGGCGTACACCGAGCTGGATGGTGCCGTCGCTCATCTTGAATACACTGTGGCACATGCTCATGGAGATGATATTGCCCATGGAGGTGCACAGGCACGGACGCCAGCGCATATTCGGGGTGGAAATAGCGGGTGAGCCGCTGAAGTCGTAGAAGGGAATCTGGCGCGGAGGAATGGTGGTGAGCAGAATGCGGCGCATGTGGGCGCCACCCACAATCTGCGAGATGGTGGTATCCAGCGTTTCCTGCGGAGATTCGATGAGGTGCACGGGGGTGCGGGTGATGAGCGGCCAGAGTACGGCCAGAACCAGCTCCTGAGGCTCGCCGTGGCCCACCGTGGTGAGCAGGTGGTGGCGGCCTTCCTTGAGGGCGTTCACGCGGCGTACCTGGCATACATTGAGCAGGTGGCGGTGGAAGGCGAGGCGGTCCTCAGTCCCATCGATAAGCAGCTGCAGCCACTTGCGGGCCAGCGGAGGGAATTGTTCATCTGCCTGGCGGCTGATGAGTGCTGCCGCAATCTGGATAGCCGTGAGCGAACCGCCTGGGAAGAAGACCAGGGGCTTGTTGCCGCGCATCTCCAGCATGCGGATAAGTACCTCGCGGCTGATGTCATCGGAGGTCTCAAGACAGGTGGCGGAGAGCTCGCGGAAGGCCCGCAGCACGGTGCGGCTGGAGAAGGTATCCGGGTTCATCGGGGCACCGAAAGCCACGGTGAAGTTGTAGGTGAGGGCCTTCGGCAGCTTGGTGAAGAAACGGTTGCGCGAGAAGGAGAAGATACTGCCCCAGAGACCATCCATATACACGGGGATGATGGGTGCCTTCGCGCGGCGGGCAATCATTTCCATGCCTCGGCGAATGGGGGTGAGGCAGCCGCTGCGGGTCAGCTGGCCTTCGGGGAAAATGCAGATGATATCGCCGTTTTCGATGGCGCGTGCGGCCTTGATGATGGCTTCCCTCGGGTTGCGGGACGAAATAGGCAGGGAGTTGAAGATTTCCAGAGCCCAGCCCAGCAGGCGCATGGCCATGAACTCCTCGGCCACAATGAAGCGCACCGGGCGGGGGCACACCATGGTGAGGAAGAGCGCATCAGCGTAGGTCACATGGTTCACCACCAGCAGTGCACCGCCGCGCATGGGCAGGCGGTCCAGATTGATGGCTCGCGGACGGTAGACCAGCTGCAGACACCAGATGCCAATCATGCGGATGAACTCCTGGGGAATCAGACGCAGAGAGCAGATGAGGATGAAGAAGCTCAGCAGGAAAAGGACGAAGAACAGCATCTGCGGCGAGGCGCCGAAGACTTCGTACATGACCCACATGATAATCACGGCCACCAGGCCCATGAGGTTGTCGATGAGGTTGCCGGCGGCGATGATGTTACCGCGGTTGTTGGGGTCGCAGTGGTCCTGAAGGAAAGCATTGAGCGGTACCAGATAGGCCGCGCCGAAGGCACCCGTGAGCGCCAGCAGGGTGTTGCTGGTGTAGGTGTTGACCTCAAAGATGGTGAGCAGGAAGGTGCAGGCGGTGATACCGATGGCGCCGAAAGGAATAAGGCCGAGCTCATTCTTGCCCTTGCAGAGCTGGGAGGCCACCACGCCACCCAGCACCACGCCACCAGTCATCCAGGCCATGAGGATGCCGCACTGCAGCGAGAAGTCCACGGTGGGGTCGGCGGCCTGCATGCTCTTGGCTATCTGGATGAGAATGAGGAACAGGGAACCTGCCAGACACCAGAAATAGGCAATGCCCAGCTCACTGAGTCGCAGCAGGCGGTCCTGCCACAGGTACTTGATCTGCCCGAAGTGCTCGTAGAACAGACTCCAGCGGAAAGGCTTGGCTTTCTTGGCGGCGTAGCGCGGCACCAGGAACGAGGCTGCGCAACACAGGCCGGCAAGGCTGATGAAAATCCAGGTGGGCAGAATCACGGAATCCCAGCCGGCCAGTTGCTCGGCATCGTAGGTCGGGGAATTCTGGGCCTCATAGGCAGACAGGAGGTACGAGAACCAGAAGAATACACCAATCTGCGCCACCAGCAGCACAAAGACCAGGCTCATTTCAATGATGCCTGAACCGAAACCGATATACTTGGACCCCAGCAGGTCCTTCACAATGCCCTTCTTGGCGGGAGAAAGAATAGTGGCCTGCGTGGCAAACACCGCAAACCAGAGGATGGCTGCGTACATGTCATGCTGGTAGAAGCAGAAAAGCATGCAGCTCATCACCATAATCTGCACCACACTCATCACCTGAATGATGCGGGTCTTGCAGAAACAGTCTGCCAGCCAGCCTACAAGGGGAGAGAACAGAATGTAGGGTAATACGAAAATGGCACCGAGGATGTATTCCAACGTGCTGCCGTCTGCACCCCAGAGCCACACGCCCAAGGGGATAAGCAGGAACTGCACCGCCTTTTCATTGAATGCATTCTGTGCCTGGACCGCCACAAGTGTCCAGAACCCGGCCCACTCCTTGCGGGTCGGCTCTTTGTAAAAGTCCTCTTCTTCGTCTGCCATAGGAATGAGTTTTCCAGACTCATTATCTCACAAAGTCCGTATTTTTCAAGCTTAAACGGGCTCAGAATCACAAAAAACGGCATGGTTCTCAAAGGTTGTAGAATATGCCGATTGAAGAATGCCGTTATAGTAATTGCAACTCACCGAAAAATCGGCAATTGGCGAGCCGCAGGCGAGCGAAATTTGAACCCACGGAGTGGGTGAAAGATGAAAGGCAGGGGTAAGCCCGCGACAGCGGGCGCAGCCCCTGCAATAACAA
>JBGVNQ010000039.1:0-9038 GCA_045125705.1 Akkermansia sp.
GAGAAACGGTAGTCTTGTCTTTGGTGTTTTCCATGGCGAGATTGTGAGTTTGGTTTTGGCGAATTAACTATACCATCTCTTCTTCTGGAGAGCACCTTTTTTATGCTCTCATCGTGTCGCATTTAATTTTGCCATTCTCACAGTCGGTTGCTGGCGGGCTTTCACCTTGACAAACGGGGGTGGAAAGCGCATAGTAACAAGGCCTGCGGGCTTTGATGGATATGAGTGAAGCAAAAGTGACGCCGGAGCTGATTCGCGCTGCGCTGACCACGGTGAAATACCCCGGGTTCAGCCGCGATATCGTGTCCTTCGGCCTGGTAAAGAATATTGAGGTTTCGGCCGAGGGTGCCGTGCGCATCGAGCTGCGTATCGAGAGCAAGAACGAAGACGTGCCGCGCTTTGTGTACCAGAGTGTAATGACCGAGGTGAAGGAGATGCACGGCGTGAAGAGTATCGATGTGGATATCGAATACCACAACCCCGATGTGGAGAAACCCGCCAGCACTCACGATGACCCCGCCAAGTGGAAGACCCCGCTGCCGGGCGTGAAGCATATCATTGGTATTTCTTCCGGTAAAGGCGGCGTGGGCAAGAGCACGGTATCGGCCAACCTGGCTGTGGCGCTTTCCCGCCTGGGCTACCGCACAGGCCTGCTCGACCTCGATATCTATGGCCCGTCCATGGCGCTGATGTTCGGCACCAAGGAGCTGCCGGATGCCGGCGAGGATGAGCGTTTCATTCCTGTGCAGGCGCATGGCGTGAAGCTGCTCTCCATGGGGCTTATGATGGACGAGGCTTCGCCTGTGGCGGTGCGCGGCCCGTTGGCTACACGCTATACTCAGCAGTTCCTCAAGGAAACCGACTGGGGCGAGCTTGACTTCCTGATTCTCGATATGCCCCCCGGCACGGGCGATATCCAGCTCACCATCGTGCAGACGGTGCAGATGGATGGCGTGGTGGTGGTGACCACCCCGCAGGAGATGGCGCTCATCGATGCCCGCAAGGCTATCGGCCTGTACCAGCGTACGGATGTGCCGATTCTTGGTATCGTGGAGAACATGAGCTACTTCATCTGCCCCACCGATGAAACGGTGCACTATATTTTCGGCCAGCACGGCGGCGACCGCGAGGCGGTGAAGCTCGGCGTGCCCATGCTCGGTAAGATTCCGCTGGATATCCGCACCCGCCAGGGCGGCGATGAAGGCCGCCCCGTGGCTCTGGATGACACCGGCAGCAACCGCGTAGCCGCAGCCTTCGAAGGCGTGGCTCAGACCCTCGCCTGCGCCCTGGGCGAGTAAAATCACTTCATATCAACGCACAAGGAGCGCATCTTACCGATGCGCTCCTTACTTTTGCAGCTAATTTAGCTGGAATTAGCTGCATTTTAGCTGCATTTTAGCTCCGATTAGCCGGATGGTGGAGGGGATAGAAAATAAAGAGAGGTGACGGACTTTCGTCGGCCACCTCTCAGCTGTATCACCTTGAAAAAAACTTGTATCAGATTACACGCGGATAGGCATGAGCACGTAGAGGAACTCATCTGCCACGCGCATGACGCCGGGGCTGGCGGTGTCAATCAGGTCGATGATGACGTCCTGATCGCCCACGGACTTGAGCGGAGCCAGCACATAGTCGGCGTTGAAGGAGATGGAAATCTCGCGGCCATCGTAGTCGATGGGCACTTCTTCATTGGCTTCGCCCATGTTGGCGCTGGACTGCACGGCCATGACGCCGGGGGTGAAGCGGAAGCTCACGGTGTTGGTCTTCTCGGAGGAGAGCAGGGAGACGCGGCGCACGGCGCTCTGCAGCTCGGCGGCGGGGATGACCACGCGCTCGTTGCGGCGGCTGGGAATCACCTGGCGGTAGTTCGGATAGTTGCCGTCGATGAGCTTGGTGATGAGCAGGGTGTCGCCGAAGTCGAAGGAAGCCTGGTTGCTGGTGATACGCACCATCACGTCGCCATTGTCGCCGAGCAGACGGTGGGCCTCAGCCACAGCGCGGCTGGGGATGTCGATGCAGATTTCCTGGGATTCGGGGAACTCGAGCTCGCTTTCGAACAGAGCCAGACGGCGGCCATCGGTGGCCACCAAGGTGAGCTTGCCGTCCTGGAAGCAGGTGTAGATGCCGTTGAGCACGTAGCGGGTGCCGTCGTTGGAGATGGCGAACTCAGTGAAGGAGAAGCCCTTGTTGAGAATCTGCTGCTGCACCTTGAACTCGCGGGCTTCCTTGAATACGGGCAGACCGGGGAACTCGTTGGCGGGCAGGCCGTTCAGCTTGAACTGGGCGCGGTTGCAGCGGATGGTGGCCACGGTGCCGCTCACCTCGATGCTTACTTCGCCGTCGCGCAGCTCGCGGATGATGCTCTGCAGCTTCTTGGCGGGCAGGGTGATGGAACCCGGCTTCTCCACGATGCAGGGCACCTTGGTGAGAATGGTCAGCTCCATGCTGGTAGTGGTGAGCTTCAGCTCGCCGTCCGAAGCATCCAGCAGCACGTTGGAGAGAATCGGCATGCTCGGGCGGGTGGAAACCACGCCGGCCACCTTGTTGATGCCGTCAAGAAGAACTTGTTTTGCGAGTGTGAATTTCATCAGATACCTCCTTTGTTGAGCATATTTTAGCTGTTCTCTGCGGTGCTGGCAAGCATAATTTCGAAAATTCGCAAGATTTTCTATAACTTTTTTTCGGGCGGTACTATATATTGTGTTTCAGGTAGAGGCTAATCGATATTTTCCAGTATCGCCCGGTGGCTTCCTGCTTGACAAATCGTGCTGCGAGCGGGTATGATGTCTGTATGAAACCCATACTCGTGCTGATGGCTCCTGGTTTTGAGGAGATTGAGCTTACGGCTCCCATAGATATTCTGCGCCGCCTAGAGATTCCGGTGGTGACTGCCGGTGTGAAAGGCCGCTATGTGGAGGGCGCGCACGGCATGGAGATGAAGGCGGATATGCTTATGGTGGATGTGGAGGCCGCGGATTATGATGGTATCATTCTGCCGGGTGGTCAGGCCTCGTGGCTGCTGCGCGATACTCCGGGCGTGCTCAGCCTGGTGCGCACTATGCACAAGGCGGAGAAGCTCGTGGCAGCTATCTGCGCGGCACCTATCGCTCTCGAGGCTGCCGGTGTGCTCAGCGGGCGCCAGGTGACCTGCTATCCCGGTGTGGAAGGAGAGCTGAAATCCGCCGCTCAGGTGCTGGCCCAGCCCACGGTGGTGGATGGCCTGCTGGTCACAGGCCGTGGCCCAGGTGCCGCCCTCGAGTTCGGCTTTGCCCTGGGCACCGTGCTCGGCAAGGCCGAGCAGGTGGCTGAGCTGCGCGTTGCTATGTGTGTATAAAGTCCGAGCGCAGCGAGGATTTCGTCCCCGCAGGGGATATCGTCCGGCAAAGCCGGATTTCGTCCCGGTTCCACAGGAACCGGGATTTCGTTTTCCTGAGAGGTAGACGTACAGGGTTGGAGCGAGAATTGGGAAAATAATCAGCCCTTAGCTGTTTTCAAGGAAGCAATCAACATGCACCGGATATTGCCGCAACGATGCAATAAGGGCGACATTACCTCCCTTGGCACAATACCGGCACGAAGAATTACCTGTAGCCAGTATTCTGTTTCATGACATTCCTTGAGAGAAATCTGGTACTTTGCAATAAAATCAGCTCCGCTTGCAGCGTATACTCCCTCGTGAATGTTTGCACCGATGCTGGTTGCCGCGCGTAAGAGCTGATTCTTGAGCACAGCATGGCGGTCGATGCTATCGCAGAGGCGGACAATCTCTACTGCAAAATCAAGGCTTTGTTCTGCGAGGGGATGAGGTTTCATAATGTATCTGTTCTAACACGGAACTGATGCGCGTGCAAGTTATTTTCCCTATGAGCGGTTTCTGGTAAATAGTGCTTTTACAGGCAAACGAAATCCCGGTTCTGCTTGCGCAGAACCGGGACGAAATCCGGCGGAGCCGGACGAAATCTTGCCGTTGGCAAGACGAAATCCTCGCTTTTGCTCGGACTTAGATAGTCTTACCCTCCTTATCATCAAAACAGCCCAGCACAATGCGGAGCATATCGATGACCTGCCAGATGACGAAACCGCCGACGGTGAAGAACTGGATGACACCGGTGATTACCTTGCCGGCGTAGATGCGGTGCACACCGCCGAAGCCGCAGAAAAGCAGCAGGCTGAGCAGGAAGGCGATGAAACGGGAACGGGGGGATTTTTTGTCGCAGTGTTGGCAGCAGCTCATAGTCTTTGATTGGGTTTTTGGGGTTTCAGAGAAGTTCTTTGGCGCGGGCCAGCTGGGCCTCGCGGGAGTGGGGGAGAAGTTCATCCTGCACTTCGGCCAGCAGGGTCTTGAGAATCTCGCCCATGGCAGGGCCGGGTTTCACGCCCATATCCATGAGGTCGCGGCCGTTTATCTTCAGGTCGCCCACGGTGAAGGCGGGTGCTTCATCCAGCACATCCTCCAGCAGCAGGCGAGCCTCGCGCAGCGTGGCCTGCTTCTGCGGGCGCTCATGGGTGGACTGGGCAGCCATGTCGGCCTGCTTTACCTCCATGAGCTGGCGGATGGTCTCCACGCCCATGCGGCCGATGAGGCGGCGCATGCCGGGCGCAGTGGTGGGGAGCATGGAGTCGTGCTCGCGCACCAGGGTGACCACGGTCTGCAGGGTGGCGGTGTCGCTCTTGAGGTGGAGCATGATATCCCTGGCCATTTCTGCGCCCTTTTCGCCGTGGCCATAGAAGTGTCCCTTGCCGTCCTCACCCATGGTGAAGGTGGCGGGTTTGGCTATGTCGTGCAGCAGCAGAGCAAGGCGCAGTACCTCGTCTGCAGGGGCAGCCTGCACCGCGTGGGCGGTGTGGGTCCACACGTCGTAGCAGTGGTGCGGGTTGTGCTGCTCGAACCCCACAGCGGGTGCCAGCTCGGGGATGATGATGCTGAAGATATCCGGGAAGGCCTGCATCATGCCCAGCACGCCTTCGCCGATGAGGATACCTTTCAGCTCGCTGAAGATGCGCTCCACGCTCACATTCTCGAGCAGGTGGCGGTTGCGGTGCATGGAGAAGGCGGTCTCGGTCTCGATGCCGAAATCGTAGCGTGCGGCAAACCGCAGCGCACGCAGAATGCGCAGACCGTCCTCGTTGAAGCGGGCATCGGGCTCACCCACGCAGCGGATGATGCGCGCCTGCAGGTCTTCCTGCCCGCCGAAGGCGTCCACCAGCCCGCGGGCGGGGTTGTAGGCCATGGCGTTGATGGTGAAATCGCGGCGTGCGAGGTCTTCCTCCACGCGGCTCACGAAGTTCACGCTGTCAGGGTGGCGGTTGTCGGTGTAGTTGCCATCGATGCGGAAGGTGGTCACCTCCACGGGCTGCTTGTCGACCATGACGGTCACGGTGCCGTGCTGCAGGCCGGTCTTGATGACGTGGAAGCGCTTGAAGACGCGCAGCACCTCCTCGGGCAGGGCATTGGTGCATACGTCCCAGTCCTTCGGGCAGCGCCCCATGAGCGAATCGCGCACACAGCCGCCCACCACATAGGCTTCGTAGCCATAGCGTTCGAGGCGTTCGACAACGGTGAGGGCGTGTTGGGGGATTATAATCATGGGCGCGGGCGCTATTGTACTGATGCTCTGACTTTTTGTCAATAGCGCAATCACTATGCGTGGCAAAGCCACGCTTTCGTACCGGCGCCAGCCGATATTTCATGCGCAGCGCAGCTGCGCTTTCATATGCACGACAGGGAGTATTTCGTACACGCGAAGTGTGTAATTCGTTGAGCCGCGTAGCGGCGACTGGTTACCGCTGCGGAAGTAGCGGTACTGCCGGTGGTGCGTTTTTTTGTTGATATAGCGCGCATCGGGAAGTTGAATTTCTTCCCAATGATAACTCATTTGATAACAAGTCACCGTATAGGATGTACCGCTGCTCATGCAGCGGTAACGGGTCGCCGCTACGCGGCTCAATGAATTACACTGGCTGCGCCAGTGTATGAAATCTGCCCTGTCGGGCGTATGAAAGCGTGGCAAAGCCACGCACGAAATACGCTGGCGGTGCCAGCGTACATGCTTAGAATGCAAACTGAACCAGCAGCATGTAACACACGGTGCCGCTGATGACGCTCAGCAGGGTGTTGCGCTTCCAGACGTGGAGCACGCCGACCAGCAGGCTTGCAATGATGGCCGGCAGATACCCGGCGGTGGCGGCGAAATGCATGTCCTTCATGCAATAGACCACCAGCATAGCGATGACGGCACTGGGCAGCAGACGCCCCAGCTTTTCGACAAGCGGCGGGGTGGAGGCCTTTCCCTTGAAGATGAGGAAGGGCAGGAAACGCAGCAGGGCCGTAATCAGCGCCATCACTGCAATGGCATAGAAAGTGTGGGCATTAACCATGGGAATCCTCCTTTTCCTTGTGCAGGCAGAGCAGAAGCAGAATCACGAGCATGGCAGGAATCATGAAGTGTTCCTTGCCGAACAAGACCAAGCTTGCGGCAGTCACCGCAGCACCCATGAGTGCGGGGTAATGCTTTTTCATGCTCTGCCACTGCTCCACAAAGATGGTGATGAAGAGCGCGGTGAGCACGAAATCGATGCCCTGGCTGTTGAATGTCAACAGGGAGCCTGTCACCGCGCCCAGTGTGCAGCCGGTAATCCAGTAGCAGTGGTCGAAGAAGCAGATGCAGAAGTAGTATGTCTTTTTCTTCTCCGCTGGTACTTCCGGATTATCCCGGCACAGCAGGGAGTAGGTCTCATCGGTAAGCGCAAAGATGAGGTAAGGCGTGCGCTTGCCGGTGCTCTTGAACTTATCCAGCAGGGAAATGCCGTAGAATAAGTGCCGGGCATTCACCAGCAGGGTGGTGAGCCCCACGGTCAGCAGCGAGGCCCCGCTGCTCAGCAGCCCCACCGCTACATACTGCATGGCCCCGGCGTACATGGTGATGCTCATCACCGGCGCCAGCCACACCGGAAACCCCGCTGCCTGCAGCATAATCCCGAAGCCGAAGCCCAGCGCCAGATACCCGGTCAAAACGGGAATGGTGTCGACGAAGGCTTGTCTGACGGGGCTGTTCATGGGGCGCACAGTGTACGCAATTTGCCGCAAAAAGCAAGCTTTTTCGCCCGGTGAAGCATCGTTTGGAGAAAAATCTTTTCGGGGCACGGGACTTCAGTCCCGAGTTCCCGGCAGCGGGGGCATGCCGTGCGGTTATGGTGGTGGATAATGATTATGTATGTGCTTGTGCAGTAAGTGTTTCTTGTAAAAAATGGGGAAGTGTGGTAGAAGCTCTGCCGGAACGAACCATGCAAGAAATGATGAGTAGTTTACTGGAGCATCCGTTGTTTGTCTTATTTGGTATTCTGGCCGTGGGTCTGCTTCTGGGGCAGATTTCGGTGCGGGGAATTTCGCTGGGCAGTTCGGGTGTGCTGTTTGCGGCCTTGGCGGCGGGGCATTTCGGGCTGCAGGTGCCGGTGGGGATTACCGGCATTGGCACGGCGCTGTTCGTGTACTGCGTGGGGCTCGGGGTGGGCAACCGCTTTTTCGGGTCGTTGAAGAGCCAGGGGAGCCGTCTGCTGTTACTTTCGGTGCTGGTGGTGGGGAGCGCCGGGGGGCTCGCGTTGCTGCTGGGCCGGGTGCTGGGGCTTTCCGCCGGGGTGACTGCCGGGCTGTTTGCCGGCGCCTGCACCAGCACTCCGGGCCTGGCTGCTGCTCTTGAAGCCATGGCGGCGCTGGGGCTGCCGCCCGGTGCCATCAATATCGGTTATGGCGTGGCGTATCCCTTCGGGGTGGTGGGCGTGGTGCTGTTTGTGCAGCTGCTGCCGCGGCTGCTGAAGCAAAGTCTGGATTCTGCGGATTCGCCCAACCAGGACCCGGAGCGCATTGTGACCCGGGTGGTGCGCATTGAAAATGCGGGGCTGGAGGGGCGGCTCATTCTCAGCTGTATGGAGGAAGGCCTGTTGCAATGCCGCGTGACCCGCATTCTGAAAAATGATATTCTGGTCCCCTTGTCGGCGGATGATGTCTTTGCTGACGGTATGCGGGTTTTTGTGGTGGGTACACTGCGCAAGGTGCAGCGCGATGTGGCCCTGCTGGGCTGCATTGAGACCGATGTGCCGGCGAATCACCGCCTGATGGGTGAAATGGCCGAGGTTATCATGCTGGAACCCGCCTTCAGCAATAAAACCCTGCGTGAACTCGATACACTGGGGAACTACGGTATCGTTATTTCCCGCATTACCCGTCTGGGCAATACCTTTGTGCCGCATGGCGATTCTGAAATCTTCCGCAATGATGTGCTCACCATCGTGGGCCAGCCGGAGGATATCGCTGCGTTCCGCAAGCGCTGTCGCCACCGCAGTTCGGTCATCAACAGTACTGATATTTTCTCCCTGGCGGCAGGGGTGGCATTGGGTATCGCTATCGGTAGCATTGATCTGGGCGGCGGTTTCTGTCTGGGCACGGCCGGTGGTCCGCTGCTGGTGGCCTTGGTGCTGGGGCATTTCGGGCATATCGGTCCGGTGGTGGGGTATATGCCCCGCAACACCCGGATTACACTCATGGAACTGGCGCTTATGTTGTTTCTGGCCGGGGCCGGGGTGAGCGGCGGCGCTACCTTGCTGGCCACCTTGCAGGCGCAGGGCCTCGGCATGTTCCTGGCAGGCGTGCTCATCACCCTGCTGCCCATGCTGCTGGGCTATGTGGCCGCTCGGCGTTTCCTGGGAATGAATCTGGCGGAAAGCCTGGGCGGTATCTGCGGCGCCATGACTTCCACCCCCGCCCTGGGCGCCATTTCCGCCCGCACGGAGAAACAGGCACCCGTCATCGCCTATGCCACGGCTTACCCGGTGGCGCTCATCCTGATGACCCTGCTGGCCAAGCTGCTGATAATGCTCTGTGTTTAATATTTTTGCGTCACCGTATTGCCTCAAAATAAAATCGAACCCAAGGGGGTGATTGCCTCAAAATTAATCGAACCTTAGGGTACTCGTTTTTTTCGCACCAATCAAGCCAAAAGTTACCTTGGTGCCCAACACCCTAGCAGGGTGGGTTTGGGAGG
>JBGVNQ010000040.1:0-48817 GCA_045125705.1 Akkermansia sp.
GTGTAATTCATTGAGGTCTGAAAGACCGACTAGTTTCCGCTGCATCAGCAGCGGAACTTCCACTTTGGAACGCCCGATAATATACTATTCATTGGTAAGCATATTGTCTTACTATAAGGATGCTATATTCCCCCAAATCAAATCAGATTTATTATCCATAAACTCCATCGGCAGCAAGCGTTCAGTTATCCAATATCCGGCGTTAGCCACTAATCCTTAATTCGTAAATCGTAAATCCAAAATCGTAAATCCGCGTGTCCCAAATCTTTGGGACACGTATGGGCTCTTACGAGCCCCTCAAATTCCCGCTTGCGCTGGGGGAGGATTTTTGGTAATATGTTTGGCGGTATATGTATCCGCAGTCTCAGAACACGGATTCTGCTACCTTGGCAGAACTGGAAGCACGCGCACGAGAGCTTGAGAGCGAACTCGCAGCCGTGCAGCATTCCATCGCCATGTTGAAAGGCTCCATGAGCAGCCGGGCTGCTGTGGAAGTTCCGCTCACCCCCGCCTGGGATGCCCCCATTCCCGTGGCCTGCCCGCCGCAGTCGCAGCCCACGGATGACACTACCGACACGGGGCACATTTTCCTGCAATCCCTCCAGCCCTACCATGCCCTGCGTGCTAAGTGGGGGTTGGGCAGCGGGCTCGAGAACGCCCAGAACCCGGAGATTTCCCACGCAGCGGCAGACATGCCCGTGGCCACCGAGCTGCGCCTCATCGGCCTGCTGAGCTCGGGCGTTGCCTGGGAGCAGCGCATCCCGTTTACCACCATTGCAAAGGACGAGGGTATCATCATCGGGCGCGACCCCGCCGCGTCGCACATCACCATCGAGGACGAAAGTGTCTCGCGCGCCCACATGCATCTTCAACTGAACGAATCCGGGCTGGTAGCCAGCGACCTGCAATCCACCAATGGCTCAGCCATCAACGGAGAACCGCTTACAGCCTACAACAGCTGCAGCCCTGTGGAAGATGGCGACACCCTCACCCTGGGCTACATCACCCTGCAAGTCGAATTTATCTGATAAACATCTTATGAGACCACGCACACTACTTATCATGGCCTCCGCCTGCGCAGCAGCAACCGGCGCTGCTGCAGATGACGCAAAACACCCCAGCCAGGACTATCTCTGGTACAAGCAGCCCGCCATCGTCAAGCCCATTGCCCTGCCCTGGACCAAGGATGCCGGCAACACCGGCAACCTGCCCGGCAAGCAGACCAAGGATGCCTGGGAATCCCAGACCCTGCCCGTGGGCAACGGCCGTATCGGCGGCACGGTGTTCGGCGGCGATAAGCTGGAGCACGTGAACCTGAACGAAGTGAGTCTCTGGACCGGCGGCCCCAACCTGCCCGGCAACGGCAGCGGCTATGTGTACGGCCCCACGGCAAACAAGGACACCTTCGGTTCCTACCAGCCCTTCGGCAGTCTCTACATCAGCTTCGATAACCAGGGCGACACGGAAAACTACTCCCGCTCGCTCGACCTGCGCGATGGCATTGCCCGCGTGCAGTACACACAGAATGGAGCAGAGTACAAGCGCGAATGCTTTGTGAGTGAGCCCGATGACGTGCTCGTCTACAGCGCGAGCACCGATTCCGAAAAGGGCATCAGCGCCCGCATCACCCTCACCCCGAACCACACGGTGACCTACAGCAAGTCTGAAGACGGTATCACCATGAGCGGCACCCTGGCCAATGGCGAGGAATTCGAGGGGCGCCTCGTTGTAAAGACCAAGGGCGGCAAGGTCAAGGTGAAAGGCAAGGGCGGTACCGAGAATGTTTCCTACACCGGCAAGGGCGATGCCACATGGCCCTCGTTCTCTGCTGCCAACATCCCCTACATCCAGGTGGAGGGTGCTTCCTCCGTGGTGGTATACGTTTCTCTGTCCACCAACTACAAGATGGATTACGCCAGCAACTGGAAGGGCACCAGCCCCACAGCCAAGAACAAGAAGATTCTCACCAAGGCCACGAAGAAGAGCTACAGCGAAATCCGCAAGGACCACACCAGTAACTACAAGAAGCTCTTCAACCGCATGCGCATCAGCCTGGGCAAGACAGATGAAGGCACCGCCTCCATGGCCACGGATGAACGCATCGAAGCTTACAAGAACAGCGGCAGCGACCCCGAGCTCGAGGCCACCATCTACCAGTATGGCCGCTACGTGCTCATCAGCGGTTCCCGCCCCGGCAATCTGCCTGTGAACCTCCAGGGTATCTGGAATGACAAGGTACATGCCGCCTGGGCCTGCGACTATCACAACAACATCAACCTCCAGATGTGCTACTGGGGTGCCGAGGTAGGCAACCTGTCCGAGTGCCACATGCCTTTCATCAATTTCATGAAGGCCATGGAAAAGCCGCTCACGGCCATGACCTCCAAGCACTTCGGCCCCAATGCCAAGGGCTGGACCACCCGCATCTCCCAGAACCCCTGGGGCGGCGGCGGCTGGACCGAATGGAACCCGCCCGTGAACGCCTGGTATGCCCTGCACATCTGGGATCACTACCTGTACACCAAGGATAAGACCTATCTCAAGAATGTAGGCTACCCGATTCTCAAGAACATCTGCGCCTTCTGGGAATCCCACCTCAAGGAGCTGGGTGCCGGCGGTGCAGGGCTCGAAACCAACGGCCAGAAGGTCGATGTGAGCAAGCACCCCGAGCTCAAGCATATCAAGGCAGGTTCCCTCGTCTCCCCGAACAGCTGGTCGCACGAATGGGGTCCCCACGAGGACGGCGTGATGCATGACCAGCAGCTCATCTGGGAACTCTTCGACAACACCGCCAAGGCCGCCCGCGAACTGGGTGTGGATGGAGCCTGGGCCAAGAAGATTATCGGTCTGCGTGACCGTCTCGTTCCCAACCGCGTAGCAGACGGCGGTTACCTGCAGGAATGGATTATCGACCGCCCCAACATGGTGAGCGGCCACCGCCACACCTCGCACCTCATCGGCGTGTTCCCCGGCACCTCCATCTCCATGGTCAAGACGCCCGAGCTGGCCAAGGCTGCCATGAAGAGCCTCGAACTCCGCGGGTGCGGTGGCGACAACCGCCGCAGCTGGACCTGGCCGTGGCGCACTGCCCTGTGGGCCCGTTTCCACAACACCCAGCAGGCCTATGAAATGGTGCAGAGCTATATCCGCTACAATGTGCTCGATAACCTCTTCGGCAACCATCCGCCCATGCAGATGGACGGCACTTACGGCATGACCGGTGGCATGAGCGAAATGCTCCTCCAGAGCCACGCCGGCCAGATTGAGCTGCTGCCCACCCTGCCCGATGCCTGGAAGACCGGCCATGTGACCGGCATCCGCGCCCGCGGCAACATCACCGTGGATATCAAGTGGGAAGACGGCCAGGTGACCAAGTACCGCCTCACCACAACCGATGCCGACCCCGAGCCGGTCACCGTGGTGGTAAACGGCGAAAAGAAGAAAGTCACCCCCGAAGTGGTAAGCGCCAAGCCCAAAGCCGACAAGAAAAAGAAGGCCAAGGGAAAGAAATCCAAGAAAGCTTAATTGAGCGAAAGAGGCACCCATCCATGTGGATGGGTGTTTTTTTGGTTGGTGGGAGATGGGTTTTGCAGGGGGAAAAATCATCGGAGTAAGGGACTTCAGTCCCTTGAATCATGTATTTTTCGGGACTAAAGTCCCGTGCTCCGAATGATGCCCCCGTCGCTTCTTCATTCCCCTTCTCTCCGTTACCCGGCACCATGACGCTCACATGACGCGAAAGCGCTATCCTGCCCTGCTTTAGGCTTGCCAGAGGGGGAGCAAATTGGTAGTATAAACGCATGCTTTTTGAGAGGGAAACAGTAACACCGCATGGCCGACTTGCCGCCATGGAAGAACTGTTTGCCCGGGTAGCCCGTAGAAAAGACACCATCCACGAACCCGGACGCGTGCCGGTGGAGGCCATCGAGGCCTATGGTGATCTCGAAACGCCCCTGCGTTACATGCTTGAGGCCGCTGCAGCTGCCACCAAGGATCGTACACGGCTGGCCCAGCTCCGCAAGGTGGAGAAATGCCTCAACACCCTGCCCGACGCCCTCATGACCAGTCTCTCTGCCGGTCCTGAAGAAAACTGGATGTGCATGTTCCGCCACCTGCTGCAGCTCCATACCCTGCTCACCGATGCCAGTATCGGCACCGAGACGGATGAATACGCCAGCCTGCTGCACAAGATGGTGCAGCTGGCCGAAAAGGTGTCCCAGGTGGCCACGGTGGAAATCAGCCCAGCCTCCATGTTCACCCTCATGCTCATGCAGGTGGAGATGCAGCGCATCAAAGCCCCCCGCCGCCGCCGCAAACCCACCCGCAAGCGCCGCAAGACCAAGGCTGAGAAAAAGCCGGCGTAATTTGCTTTGAGCCCACGGACGTGGGCGTAAGACAGTAGGCCGGGGTAAGAGCGCGTCAGCGCTCGCAGCCCCGGCTGGTTCATAAAATATTTGAGGAGCCCGCGGCGCGGGTGACAGAGCGGAAGATTATAATTTTTTGCGTTTACTCAATTCTCTGCGCGCTCACACCACCACCGAATATCCTCTGAACTATATCCATGTTTTTTCAAAAAATTACAAAACTCCACTTGTGCAGAATGCGCCTGATGGTGCTCCCTTTGATGTTCGATATATTGTACAACGGCATCTTTATTTGACGCACTCACAGAAAATGCGCCATACCCTGCCTGCCATGCAAAGTTGTGGTAATATGAATCGATGGATTTTATCCATTTTGTTGTATTTGACTTCACGTCACGAACAAAATCAGCCAGAGAAATGCTGACCGGCAACGTAGTTAACACATGAATATGATCCGGTCGTCCCCCAACAATAAATGCCCGACCAGACATATTACGTATCGCTCCACCGATGTAGTGAAAAACTCGCGACAAATCTTCTTCTCTCATCATACAGCCCTTACTTTTTGTATGAAAGATAAGGTGCACATAAATATTTGTAAAAGAGTTTCCCATAGTTGTACGATATCATACTAGCACAATTACTACTGAATAGCAAGGGAGACCTCGTTGCGGTTTTACATGTAGCATCCCTTCTGTCACCCGCTTCGCGGGCTCCATTTTATTTTTCGATTAGCCGGGGCTGCGAGCGCTAACGCGCTCTTACCCCGGCCTTCCATCTTTCACCCACTCCGTGGGCTCAAAGTTACGCTCGCTTAGGCTCACCCTGGTCTTTACGCTTTTCCTCTTTCGGTTCGGGAGGAGGCGGGGGATTGAAATCACACTTTTCGAGGTAGTAGGTGGCGGTGGCATTACCCTGTTCTGCGGCTTTCATCCACCAGTGGCGGGCGGCCTCGCGGTCAACGGGCACGCCGGTGCTGCCGGAATACAGCAGGAGGCCGAGCTGCAGCTGGGCGCGTTCGTCGCCAGCCTCGGCGGAGGCAGACAAGCGGGCAAGCATCTGCTGCAGACGCTCACGCACCTTCTCGTGCGGCGGGTCGGGCTTCTCCTTCTTCTCTTCAAAGGTCTTTGTGCGCACGGGTGTCAGGCTCCCCGTGCGGAGGATAAACGGGAACAAGGCACTTACCCAGAACAAGCCAATGAGCCACGCCACCCACGGGGGCATCTTCTTGCGGGCGGGGAGAATGGTAAAGCGACGCGGCGAGCGCGGCTTGCGGTCCTCGCGGCGTTGTTCGCGGGTGCGGCCACTGCGGGCGGAGAATCGCACCGTGCGCTGCATGCTGGCCAGCTCAGGCGCCCCCACATAGCGGATATCGCGCTCGCGGGCTTCATCGTACAGGCGGCGTTCTGTCTCATCGCCCAGAATTCGGTAAGCCTCGGCTATGAGCTTGAAGCGCTCCTCGGCGGCCGCATTCCCCGCATTGCGGTCGGGGTGGTAAATCTTTGCCTGGCGATAGTATGCCTGCTTCAACTCAGCGGCATCAGCATCGGGACTCACATCCAGCAGCTCGTAGTAGTCCGGGCGGCTCATACCAGTTCCTCCTTCCATTGGCGGGCAAAGGCCAGCATATCATGCTGCGGCACCCAGCCCAGTGAGCGGAGGCGGGCAGAATCCACCAGCATATCCGACACCCCGCGCTTCGATGGTGCAGACTCCTGCGCAGGCACAGGCAGCCCGATGGTCTCCTGCAGGCGAGCGTACATCTCCCCCTTGGTAAAGGATTCACCGCACAGGTTATAGACACCTTCGCCATCTGCGGCCAGCAGGCGCAAGGCTGCCACCGCGTCATCGCGGTGCACATAATTCATGCAGCGCCCCGCCCCACCCGGCAGGCAGGGTTCGCCCGCCAGATAACGGCGCACCAGCTCGCAGCGCCCCGGGCCATACAGCGGGACCAGACGAGCCACCACACCGCCCTGCCCCAGCACTACAGCCTCGGCATCCATTAGCAGCTTAGCCCGCTCAGTCGATGCCAGCAGAGGGGATTCCTCCATGATTCGTTCTCCCTGTGCTGCTGCATACAGAGAGGTGGACGAACAGAAAACCAAACGGCAGGACGCAGGAAGATTCTCCACCAGAGCAGCCACCACCTCAGGATAGGCTGCGCGGTAATCCTCCGCCGTGCCGCCATGCGTGGCCGTGCAGCAATACACCACATGCGGCACCAGACGGGCCAGCGCCTGCTGCAGCACCGCTTTCTCCGCAGCGTTGCCCTGTACATCAGCCTCAGCCACAGGGTCTATGGTGAGTACCCGCTCCCCCGCAGCGCGGCAGGCAGCAGCCAGAGCCGAGCCCAGAAAGCCGTCACCAATGACCCACACCTGCCGGTCAGAAGCCATTATGCGCGATGCGTCCAGATGAGTTCGGCCAGCTCCAGATCCCCCGGCAGGGTAATCTTCATATTGGCATCACCCTGCACCAGCTGGGTGGGCACCCCGAGCGCCTCCACAGCCGACACCTCATCGGTGACCACCAGGCCGTGGGTCTTCACATAATCGTAGGCGCGCAGCAGGAGCTCCAGACTGAAAATCTGCGGAGTCTCCATGCCCCAGAGGCAGTCGCGGCTCACCTTCTCGGGCAGCGAGCGGCCTTCGGCATCGGCGCGTTTCAGCGTATCCACCACGGGGTGGGCACAGGTGGCAGCACCTGTTTTTTCAGCAGCGGCCAGGCAGGCGCGGATACCTTCGGGCGTAATCAGCGGGCGGGCACCATCGTGCACCGCCACCATGCGCGTACCCACGGGCAGCGCAGCTAGACCCGCCGCCACGGAATCCTGACGTTCAGCGCCGCCATCCACCCGGCTCACGGGCACGGGGAACTCAGCCGTGGCCAGCCCGGTCTCCACCCAGCGGCTCTCAGGGCAGACCACCACCACCGCAGCCGCACCGGCGGCCACAAAGGCATCCACACTGCGGCGCAGCACGGGAAGCCCGGCCAGCGGAGCAGCCAGCTTATCGAATCCGGCGCGGCGGGAGCTGCCCGCCGCCACGATGACAGCGCAGAACATAAGGTGAAAATCAGTTCAGGCGGGAACCCACCAGCTGAGAAAGAAGCTTACCGGGAGCGCGGCCTTCGGTGCGAGCCTGCATCTCCTTCATCACGCGGCCCATGTCCTTCTTGGACGTAGCGCCAAGCTCGGTAATCACAGCCTCCAGCAGAGGCATGATTTCAGCCTCGGTCATTTCCTTGGGCAGCAGAGCGGCCAGGATGGTGATTTCTGCCTGCTCCTTCTCCACCTGCTCGGTGCGACCGGCCTGGGCATAGAGGGCAATGGCGTCCTCGCGCTGCTTAATCTGCTTGCGCACCACACTCTGTTCCTCGGCGGGAGTCAGCTCGGCATTCACACTGCCCTTGGCCAGGCGGGCATTCTGGATAGCGGCCTTTAATCCACGAAGCGCCCCCAGCGCCACAGAATCCTTGGCGCGCATGGCGGTCTTCATTCCTTCAGTAATCTGCTCATTCATTGTCATAACTCCCCCATTATCCACGCATACGCGCACCCGCGCAAGGCTGAACTGCTGCCATGACATACAGCGGCATCCGCATATGCGGCACATCAAGGCTCAGTCACCACACGGGTGTTCGGCGAGAGGCCATAGACCTGGGGCTCATACATGAGCTGGGCCTGGGCGGGAGGTGCGGCGGCAGAGCCGGCGCGCTTCACGCGGGCATAGTAGCGCATATTGAGCAAATCGCGGCCATCCCAGCGGGTGCAGAATCCGCGCACGCGGTCGGCCAGATACTCGCGGTGGTCAAAGGCATGGCTCCACTCCATGGGCTCCAGCCCAGCGGCCTGACTCGGCACCTCGGGGTTTATCGCCTCCAGACTGGCGGGCAGATAATCCTCGAGCACGAAGTACTTGAGTTCCTCAGCCACCTTGGCACAGGTGAGCGTCACGCGCACCACATCGCCCACTTTGAAGGTGGTGGCGGGGCGCCACACACCATCTGCTCCCTTGGTCTCATACAGGCGGGTCACCTGCAGGCCTCGCTCTGTCACGCCTGGATAATCGCTTGTATCGGGCAGCGCGCGCACCTGCAGGCGCGCATATACCGTGCCGCCCGCGGCAGAAAGCGCTGTGGGCAGGCTCTTCATCTCCTGCCCCGGCTGCCAGGGGAGCGGCACCACCGTTGCGCCCTTGCCAAGGCGCAGCTGCGTACCATCCTGCAGCTGCAGGGCGGCCTCCGTCCCCTGCTCTTTCTTGAGCTTCAGGTATTCCACCAGCGCGAGAAGATGCCAGGCATTGCCCTGTGTGGTACCGTGGCGATAATCATGTCCAGCCGTGCGCAACCAGATGCGGAAGGCGTCATCGGCCTCAGCGGGCTTCTCCAGCATACTCAGCATGAACTGTATGGTGGCACGGGTTTCACGCCCCAGCAGACGGAATTCCGATTCCTCCTCCATCTCCAGCAGCTCGCGCAGAATATCCTTCATCTGTCCCGTCTTTCCGCGAGTGCGGGCAATGGCGAAGCGGGTACGGGCCGACATCTTGCGGTCGGAGGTCCACCAGAGGTAGCGGTAGAGCTTGTCCATGGCCTCCTGCGGCACCTCGTAGCCCTTTTCCTGTGCGAGTTTCAGCACATAGCCCGCATGCGCCGTGGCCCAGAGGCTGGACTGATTCCACCCACCCCAGAAGGCCAGGCCGCCGTCCTCGCACTGGCGCGGCAGCAGCTCGGAAATAATCTTCTGCACCACCTTCTTCACCTCCTCGGGGCGAGTCTTCGCCATCTTCGGACAGAAGGGAGCAAGGTCGTCATACAGCAGCCAGGGAATCAGGGCCGATGCGCGCTGCTCTGTGCAGCCGTAGGGGTACTCCAGCAGGTAATCCGCCGCGCCGGCCAGATGCAGCAACGGATTGGCAGATGCCACAAGCTCCAGCTCGCCGCGTGTGGCTGCCCCCACCTCCGTACCCAGCAGGGAAGCCAGCTGCACCGCGGCATCGCCGCTGCTGAGCGTGAGGCGATGCGTCTCCTTGAGCACGGGTGCGGGGAAGCGAACGGAGAACTCACCCTGCACCGCATCGCTGCCGGGCTTGCCCACGGCGGTCCAGCGCAGTTTCTGCTCACCTTCAGTAGTGGCCTTGAAATCAAAGAAGAGAGTGCCACTGCTGCGGGCAGCGAGCGTGATTTCCTGCGGCTCC
Organism: Akkermansia sp.; assembly: GCA_045125705.1. GTDB lineage: Bacteria > Verrucomicrobiota > Verrucomicrobiia > Verrucomicrobiales > Akkermansiaceae > Akkermansia. Next base: position 9,566 of record JBGVNQ010000040.1, read on the forward strand.
GCAGCTCCCTCCAGCGTCACGCGCCAGGTGCCGGGATCATCCGTGTTGTTCACGATGGAAAGCGGCAATCGCAGCACATCTCCCAGGCTCATGAAGAGCGGCGTGCCGGGCGTAAGCATCACGGGCTGAGCCACGGTGAAATCGCCTCTGGAAGAGCCGAAACGGTTGCCGCTGCGGTCCACCGCCACGGCAATGACCTCGTAGGAAGTCAATGTGTCAGGCAGCGTCACTTCGGCAGAGAATCGGCCCTCGGCATCCGTCTTCAGCGCGCCCTTCCACACCGCCACGGGGCTGAAATTGGTGCGCAAACGAGGCTGGGGCACACCCTCCTGGCCCTCAGCAGGAGCACAATATGCCATAAACTCAGCAGGAGGAAGCCCTGCATGGCTATCCCATGCGCCTTCCTCTTCCTCCTCTTCATCGGATGAGCCTAACCCCTTCGTCTTTGCCGAGTATACACCACTACCGGATTTGACTGCCATCACCACAGGAGCCGGTCCCCATGCCGGCATCTGGTACTGGGTATCGCCCTCCAGCACCCAGGCAGGAAGCTCATTCAAACCCACCCTGCAGATGACATTCCCCAGAATGGTCATAAACGCAGAATCGCGTCCCATCGAACTTTCGGGCGTGAGGGTATGGCCAAGGCCCACCATATCTCCCAGCCAGAACGCCGGAAGCAGCTCCACCCCACGCTCTGAACTCCGGTAAACCGGCCACTCCGCATCATAATAAACGGGGTAATCCCTATCCGACAAATCAAACTCGCGGGCATCCCGCTGGAAGAAAAAGGCCTCGGGGTCGGGGTAGCGGTATTTTGCCACCGACATCATGCCTGCATCCACAGCATAGAGCGTCACCTCGGCATCAGCGGGCTTCCCGCCTGCCAACACGCTGCCGGAAATCGTGACCACCTCGGCGGGGCGGCATACCTGCTGAGGCAGGTTCAGCTCCACCGCCAGATGATTGCGGCGGATGGGTACAAACCCCGTCGCGCTGAATCGCTCCGACTTCACGAGGGGAGCATCGCCCGGAAGCACCAGGGTGAACTGCAGGCTGCCCTCTTCCGACTCGTGCAGGGGAACCTGATAGGTGCTCTCGCCAGCCTGCACCGGCAGGTTCACGTGGCGCAGCTTCTGCCCGCAGCCCACAAAGAGATGCGCCGTGCCACCGCGCGGCAAATCCGCCCGCAGCTCCGCAGAGCCGGACTTCGCATCTACCTTCAGGCGCTCGGATTCCGAGACACGTACAACCCTGTAGATAGGCAGCGTTTCCTCCACCTCGCGGCCCTCGGCATCGGTACCGCTGGTCACCATTTTGTCAGCCTTGTTGCGCCAGTCGGCGACTTTCACCGGCAGCGGCACACCCAGCTCACTACCGGCCGGCACAATCACCTCGCCGCTCCAGAGCACCTTCTTCGTCTCCCCGACATAGCCCAGACCATTGGGCCCGGGAAGAGGCTGTTCGTCATCATTCACCATCTGAATCAGCACCCGCTGTTCGCGCGCCAGAACCTTGTCCGTGCGCGAATCATAGAGCCGGATTCTGTCAGTCTGCAGGTCCATGTAGAAATCAGCAGGGTGAATCGACACCGTCTCGTCCGGCATCTGCACATACTCCTCGCGGTCATTGACCACGCTGCCGGAAACACTGATACCGCCCGACTTCCGCATCTCATCCGTCACGGGCAGTGTGAGCGTGGCCTTGCCCTCGGCATCCAGTGACAGGCTATGATGTTCGCCGTCCACCTCTAGCTCGCAACGTGCACCGCCCAGCGGGGTGCCACTGTAATCCACTGCCGAAACACGGACAGTGAATTCACGGGGTGCCACAGGGTCCACCTCCACATCGAGCATGGTCTTGAAAGCATCGCGCCGGAACACCTGGCAATTGGCATAGGTGGATTCGCGGAACGTGCCGCATTCCACGCGAATCTCGTACTCACCTGTAATATCATCCTCCCCCGTGGGCAAGGTGAAACTTGTCTCAAAGGCTCCGTAGTCCCCCAGAGGCAGCTCGCGGCTTTCAATCTCAGCACCATTCGGGCGGTAGAATGAAACCCTGGCCATCTTTTCCGCAGGAATGGCGCAACTGCCGTCTTCCTTCTGGAGGCGCAGCACACCGCGCAGGTTCACCGTATCGCCGGGGCGATAAAGCGGGCGGTCCAGCACCAGCAAGGTGGATGATTTCTCTTCGGTCTCATCCCTGTCATCAAGGTGGTACCTGCTGGGCAAGGAAACCAGCACCACGTCATTCCCGGCGTGAACCCACGCCCTGCGGCTGGACTTCAGGTTCCCGGGGAACCAGCCGATGCCATCGCGGATGCTGAGCTGCCGCGGCTTGCCCATGTTATCCAGATAGGAGAGCGTGGCCTGCGCCACAGGCTTGCCATCCGAAAACCGGTTCACCAGAATGGCATCCTTGCCCATGGTCACATTCAGGTCTGTCACCTGCACGAGCACATCCTCGTGGGCATCCATCGATTCCTCGGCCCGCTCCATCTGGCGCAGCGCACTGCGCACCTGCTGGTTTGCCTGCTGGTTGAGGCGCAGCAGATACATGCCGGGGGTAACCCTGCCCCCCGTGGCATCATCCAGTTTCAGCACCGTTTCGCCACTCTGCAGCATGCCGGCCTGCCCGACCTGTACCTTGCAACCGGGGAACGCGGTGGCTCCCTCCAGCACCTTGCGGCTACGGGCTGCGTGCCGACGTTCTGCTTTTACAGCGCTGTCCAGTGCGTCTTCGGCCTCGGACAAAGAATCGTTCCGGAGCCTGTACCCGCGCCACTCGCGGGCACTGAGCAGGTCATATACCAATTTGCGCTGGGTGGTATCCACCGTGCTGCTCAGGGAGTAATTATAGGCCGTGGCGGTCATCTCATGAGCCAGTTTCCAGGCATTCACCTGCACGGCTTCCAGATTGGTGCTGGGCATGCGCAGGCAGCGCTCCCCCTTCAGCGGCAGAATGATATTCGCCCCCGGCTCAAGCACAGGCATGGCGGGAGACATGGAAATACGGTGGTGGTGAGCCGAAGCGCACCCGAAGCCCAAGGCCGATTTTGTATCCGCCGGCAGCACAACATCCAGCAGCACGGGAGCGGGAGAAGCAACCTCGACAATAAAGCCTTTCACCTCATCCTGATACACATAGGACAATTTCTTCTTCTCCTCATCGTCGTCATCCTGCCCGCACTGGTCGCAGATGACAGGCTTGAGCTTCTCCACGCCCACATAACGGAACTCCAGCGTGTAGCCATCCATCTTCAGTGTCTTGCACCCCTTCCCTGCGGGCTCAGCCTCGCGGGTGCCGACCAGCAGCTTCATGAGGTTGAACAAAGCGGGCATGTCTGCCTTGCGCATGGGTTCGCTGAAACTTACCACCAGCTGATACTTCTTCTTATCCTCCGACAAGCGCCACTCTACCCCCGTGCCCAGCTCAGGTGAAGGCGTGGCATTCGAACACACGGACCAGTCTCCGAGGAAGCCATCGCCCTCCCTGGGCACCACCAGCAGGTGCCAGTTCTCACCCAGCTCCAGCGGCTTGGCAGGGCGCACCACCACATGCCCCGGCAACTCGCTGTTGCGCCCCAGCTTTAACCACACCTCTTTCCCCTTCTCGTTCAGCAGTTTCAGAGATTCCTCGGAAACACCGTACTTCAAGTAGGCGGGTTCCACCACGCCCTCCACACAGCCGACATAGTATGTCTCATCCGTCCAGATACTGCGGCGCGCTTTGCGGAACACATAACGCAGGCCGGAATGAATGGAGAACTCCCTATCCTCGCGCGACAGCTGCTGTTCCGGGTAAACCACGATGCCCATACCCCGCTCATCCATGAACCTGTGACCGGCTAGACGCCCGGAAGGCAGACGCAGCGTCCGTTCCTTTGCCTCCACCGGAGCTCCGCCCAGGTATTTTGTGCCAGGATTCATCCGGAACTTGTACTCGGTCTTGCACGAAGTACCTTTCGGATAGGTGATTTCCAAGCGGTCCTGGTCGCGCCAGCGGGTGATTGGTTTGTACTTTTCATCGCCCGTGATGGTAAACACATCCCGCCCGAGATCCTGGTCTGAACAATCCTTCTTTTCCTCCGACCTGCCATTATCCACCACTGTCTCACTCACCACAGGCTCTGGGAAACACAACCACTGCAAGCGGCTATACTGATCCTCGCTCACATCCGGCCATTCCACCTCGGCGGCAGCACCGGGTAAGCAAACCACAAATCCTAACAAAATAAGAAGATAACGTAACATATGGAAAACTTTTCCTCATTCTACCACACCCACCCACCAACTCAAGCAAATTGTTTACTACATAAATCCACTTGCTGAGCCGCGGCGCAGTTGTTATAATCCGGGAAATCAAGTAGCACTCGCCAAAATGAAAAAGCATCTGCAACTCACGCTGTGCCTTACGCACGATTGTACCCTGCGCTGTCGGTATTGCTACGCCGGGCGCAAGTACCAGCACGCCATGAGCCGCGAAACCGCTGAGCGGGGTATCGATATCGGGCTGGAGGAAGCACTGCGTACCCAGCGCGGGCTGGATATAGGCTTCTTCGGCGGTGAGCCGCTCATGGAGTGGGAGCTGCTGCAGCACTGCTGCGCGTATGCAGAACGTCGGGCAAAGGAATGCGGAGTTGCGTTGCGATTCGGCATCACCACCAATGGCACCCTGCTCACCCGCGAACGACTGAACTGGATGACCGAGCGGGATTTCCTCGTAGGGCTTTCCGTGGATGGCTCAGCAGCCATGCACGATACGAACCGTTTCTATACCAATGGGTGCGGCAGTCATGCACAGGTAGCAAAAGCTCTGCAACTGATTAACGAACAAACGAACCTGCGCAGTCGCGTTGTCTGCGTCGTTTCGCCGAACAACCACCACCTGCTCAGCGAAGGCGTGCAGTGGCTGCACGAGCATTACCAGGGCAAAATCGGTCTCAATTTTGATTTCTGGAGCAACTGGAGCGATGAACAGTTCGAATCGCTCTGCGAGCAGCTTAATCTTGTGGCTCTGCACATACTGGAAAGCTATCGATGCGGCAATCCCCTGCACGAGCAGAATATCGAGGGCAAGATTCTCACCGGCGTACACCGCGACACGGGCGGCTGCAACACTTGTTTCATCGGCGAGCAGGAAATCGCCGTCTCGGTGGATGGCAATTTCTTCCCCTGCTCCCGCATGGTGGGCGAGGGTGATAATCCCGACTACGTATTCGGCAATGTGCAGCAGGGAATCGACCGCGCCAAGCAGAACTTCATCATTGCATCGCGAGGCAATTCCACCCCCGAATGCAAGATCTGCGAGCTGCGCCACCGCTGCACCAACTCCTGCGGCTGCACCAATCACGCCGCCTCCGGCCACCTGAACCAGGTCTCCCCTTTCCTCTGCAATCTGGAGCAGAAACTCATCTCACTGGCCGATGAACTGGCCGGCACGCTGTACCGCGAGCAAAATCAGGCATTCATGCAGGAATTCTACGGAGTCTGAGCTGAAATTCCACCACGGCACAGACAAGATTTTTTGCCATAAAACACATTTTCCGCAAAAAAAGTCTTGCGTCGCGCTGCAAGATGAGTATAATAGCCCCGCTTCCACGCGAAACCGGAAACGGCGGAACAAGGATAGCAAAAAGCGGATGTAGCTCAGTGGTAGAGCGCAACCTTGCCAAGGTTGATGTCGTGGGTTCGAATCCCATCATCCGCTCTCCAGAAAACATCGCGGATGTAGCTCAGTGGTAGAGCGCAACCTTGCCACGGATGATGTCGTGGGTTCGAATCCCATCATCCGCTCTCAATAAGAAGGCCTGCTCGTGCAGGCCTTTTTCGTTTTCTATTTAGCGGGCTTATTTACGGAACTAAAGCCACGTGCTCCGGAAGTTACTCTTTCACCTCTTCCTTCTTCTCCCTTTTCGGGCGGGGCATATTGGGGCGGGGGCCGAAATTGCGGCGGGGGCGGCGCAGGCGGTTGATTTCCTTGCGGACCTCCTCCAGGCGCTTTTCATCCTGGCTTTCGAGAAGCAGGGAAATCTCGGCCTCCTGCTGGGAGCGGGCATCCTCTGCCTGCGGGTGCATGGATACCAGCACTGCAAGGCGGCTGCGCATTTCGGGGGTATAATCCGAACGCGTGGTGATGAGAGAAAGTACGCCCAGCGTCATCTCGTTCTCGCGTTCAGCGCGTTCCTTGTCCCCCTGCTTTGCCAGAGCGGCAGTAAGGCGATCGCGGGCGGAGATGTAGAGCATAAGGATTTCCGTATTACCCGGATCATCGGCCAGCAGGGAACGGGCATGGCGCGCAGCCTGCTCAAGCGTGGCGATGTTCGTTCTGGGGCTGGGGCGCACGCTCCACTGCACATAGGCGCGCTTGAGCGGGCGGCTCTCAGGATACTTCTGCAGCAGCTCCTCAAGCAATTTTGCCAGATTCCCACCCTCAGGCAGCAACTGACGCTGCCAGTCGCGGCGCATGAACTGCATGAGCAGCTCCACGCGGCGCAGCTGCACCTTCTCATTATCAGGAAGCTCCTGCAGCAGGGTCTTCATCAGGGCAACAGCCTGCTGCGTGTACTGCATGTGCCCGGACTGCCCGGGACGGCGGCGCGGGGCATTCCCCCTACCCTCCCTGCGAGATGATGCATTGCCCGGCTGCCAGCGGCGGCGGAACGGGCTTTCCGAGCTGAGCATCTGCAGGGAGCGCACCAGTTCCAGGCGGGTCTCAGGCTCCTTCACCAGCTCCGCATCCTTCACCAGCTCACGAAGCATCTGGCCGGCCTCCTTCTGCTGCCCGCAGCTGAACAGGGACGAACAGAGAGAATTGACGGTCTTCACATATTCCAGACTTCCCGGCGTAAGCTGCTGCAGGGCGCGGTTGAAATACTCCTGTGCCGTCTCATGGTCGCCCGTCTGCATGGCAATGATAGCCAGAGTCTGGCAGGCTTCAGCCATCTTGTCGCCGCCCTTATCTGCCAGCGCAGCAATTTCCTCATAATAAGGCATGAGCTGCTGCAGCAGGCGTGCATCGGCCTTGGTGGGCTGCCAGAGAGAATTATCGCCGGAATCGCGGTCGGCCATGCTGGCGAAAATCTGCTGCAGGGCAGAATCCGCAATAGAGGCATTGCGCTCAGCCAGGCGGCGCTGCGTGCTTTCGGCCACATAGCCCCACACAATGCTGCCGAAGAGCAGGAACACCAGCAGGGCAGCCGCGTGGCTCCACGCAGCCACGGCGGGGCGGCGGCGAATCCACATACCATAGCGCCGCAGCCAGGATACGGGGCGTGCGGCCACAGGCTCGCCATTCAGGAAGCGCCGCAAATCAGCCACCATATCAGCCATGGAGGCATAGCGGTCCGCCGGGTCAAAACTGATACTCTTGTTGATGATGGCACCCAGTTCTCCTTCACCGCGAAGCTCCGCCAGCGGGTCATTGCAGATGCGGTGAATGAGCTTACCCGGCTCGGATTCGCGGAAGGCGGGGCGGTTGCTCACCAGCTCGTAGAGCGTGACACCCAGGCTGTACTGGTCGCCCGCAAAGGAGTTCTCGCCCTTCATCAGGCGCTCGGGCGGCATATAGCGCAGCGTGCCATCGTGGCTCTGGGTCACCAGCGGGGCGGTCTCGCCATTGTTCAGCACCGTAGCCAGGCCGAAATCGCCCACATGCAGCACGCCGTCATCATCCAGCAGCAGGTTGCCGGGCTTCACATCGCGGTGCAGCACGCCGCAGGAATGAGCATAGGCCAGCGCCTGCGCAGCCTGCAGGCCCACACGCGCCACAGCCTGTTCAAAGGGCACACCGGGAAAAGCCTTGCGGATGCGGGTAGGCGTGACCCCCTGCCCCTGCACCAGACTCATCACATAGTAGCGGTAATCACCCTCGTGACCGGCACCGAACACTTCCACGATATTGGTGTGGTGCAGCGCCGCAATCACGCGCGATTCATTCTCGAAGGCCTCGCAGTGGCGGGCATCAGCATTCCACGCAGGGGAAAGTATCTTGATGGCCACCTCGCGGTGCAGTGATTCCTGCAACGCGCGGAAGACAGTTCCCATGCCGCCGGCACCAATGCGCTCCAGCAGACGGTATCCACCCAGCGTTTCAGGGTAGCTGGCAGGCGCCGGCGCCGGGCTGCGAGCCGTCACACCCAGGCTCTCCATATCCACCATGCCGCGCAGCAGCGAATTAAGCTCCTCCGCGCACTCGGGATGCTCCGCTGCATACTGGGTCAGCGGCGGGGCTGTGCCTGCACGCAACGCCTCCAGATATTCATCCACCAGCGTGGCCAGCAGTTCTTCATTGTCAGCTTGCTCAGGCATAGGGGTTCTCGTGGAATACAAGTTCCTGGAAACGCTTCAGAGCGCGCACATAGCGGATACTGGCCGCCTTGGGCTCGATACCCAGCACCGCGGCACACTCCGTGTTCCCCATTTCCTCGAAGTGGCGAAGCTCCAGAATCTCGCGGTCATTGTCGGAAAGCTGAGCCAGCACGCGGCGAGCCATGGCCTGGCGTTCGAGCTTCTCCAGATGCGTGCGCGGGCTGGAAATCGTATCGGCAAACTGGGTCCAGGCATCCGCCACAGCCACATCATCCTCGGGGCTGCGCTCCTTCATGGCATCGCGCTTGGCGGCAGCCAGGTGGTGGCGCTCCATGTCCGTGATGGTCTGCAGCGCTATGCGGCGCAGCTTCACATACACCGGCACCTCGGGTTCCGACTGCAGGAACTGCTGCCTGCGGCCACAGGCCAGGTAGGTTTCCTGCAACAGGTCATCCACGCTGAGCCTCCGCTGCAGCACAGGCGGCATGCGCAGCACCAGCAGACGCTCCAGTCGTTCGCGGTATTGCAGCCAGAGTTCTGCGAGCCAGAGATTCTCAGGAGTCGAGTTCATGTGGATGAAGGGGGATAAAAAACGGCGGCCTGTCAGATTACTTCCATCTGGGAAGAACGCAGGCCGCCGGTTAAATCTACAGGTGAGCGGAAAATCAATCCGTCACATTCTCCTCGCGGAGGTCGCGCACCATGAGTTCCTGCAGTGCGATACTTGCGTGCTTGCCGTTGTACAGGATATCATACATGGCGTCAGTAAGCGGCGTGCGCACATTCAGGCTGCGGGCAAGCTGGTAAGTAGAGAGGGTGTTCGGCACACCTTCCACCACCTGGCCAATCTGCTTCAGGCATTCCTCCAGCGGCATCCCCTTGGCCAGCAGGCGGCCGGCGGTCATGTTGCGGCTGTGCTCAGAATAGCAGGTCACCACCAGGTCACCCATACCGGAAAGGCCCATGAAGGTCTCCATGCGGCCACCACGGGCAATACCCAGGCGGGTCATCTCTGCCAGGCCGCGGGAAGAAAGAGCGGCGCGGGCATTATCACCCAGTCCCAGACCTGCGCAGATACCGCTGGCCAGTGCAAACACATTCTTGATAGCGCCGCCAATCTGCATACCTACCACGTCGCTCGTGGTGTAGATACGCAGGAAACCGGTATTCAGGCGCTTCTGCACAGCCTTGGCAATCTCGATATCCTCGAAACCGATGAGGGTGAGGCTCGGCAGCCCCTGCACAATATCCTCCGCATGGTTGGGGCCGGAAAGAGCACCCACGGGATAATCAAGGTTGGAGGCCAGAATCTCGCTCATCAGCAGATTCGTGTCCTTCTCGATACCCTTGGAGCAGGAAACGATGACGGCATGCTCAGCCAGCCCCACATTCGCCAGGCTCTGGGCCACGCTGCGCATCACCACGCTGGGCACCACCACGATTACCAGCTCAGCACCGGCCACATCGGCCCAGTCACTGGTCACCTTCACATTCTCCGGCAGCGGGCGGGCACCCTTAATGGGCACCAGGCTCATGCGGGTCTCGCGAATAGTGGCAGCTTCCTTCTCCAGATAAGTCCAGAGCACCACTTCGCTGCCATCCTGAGCTGCAGTAAAGGCGAGAGCTGTGCCCCAGGCACCGGCACCGATAACTGCTGTTTTCTTGAAAGTACGTTCCATATCTATAGAGAGAAATTAGTTCTTACGGGCAAAGGCCTTGGGTTCCGTGCCATTCAGGATGCGCCCGATATTTGCGCGGTGCTTCACCGTAACCAGCACCAGAATGATAGCCAGCAGACCCAGCACCATGTAATCAGCCACAGAATATGCCTTCTCCTCACCCCAGAGCTCGATACCGGCGGCAACAATCATGCCCACACCGGCCATGATGCTGGAGAACGAGACGTAACGGGTGAAAATCATGCTCACAATCCAGAACAGCAGCGCAGCTCCGCCCACCCAGGGAGACAGAGCAAACAGGCAGCCGCCCGTGGTGGCCACGCCCTTACCACCCTTGAACTTGAGGAAGCAGGTGAAGGTGTGCCCCAGAATCAGCGCAAACATCACGCCCAGGAACCAGCCCATTGCAGCCGGGCTGAACTCCGTGATATCACCGCCGAGGTGATACTTCATGTAGAGCAGCGGCGCAAAGCCTTTCAGGAAATCCATCACAAAAACGGGTATACCCCACCCCTTGCCAAGAACACGCACGGCATTGGTAGCTCCGATGTTACGCGACCCATGTTCACGCAGGTCAATACCATTCAGACGCCCGGCAATGTAACCGAACGGCACGGAACCAATAAGGTAGGCTGCAACGATGTACAGAATATTCTCAACCATGTGCATCCAGTATACTCCCAATTTTCCGTTATTGCAACACGTTTTTTCGGTTTAATTAACAAAATTCCGCAGGCATAGCCTGCGGAACGATGTGTATTCATGATTAAAAATCTGCCTTTCCCTCCTCACACCGACCAGGGCGAGGCATTATAGGCAGCATCGATGGCATCCGCAAGCAGCTGAGCCACCTGCGCAGCGGCGGGAATGCCGATAATGCCACGGGGTACGCGCTGCCCGCCGGCATCTTCAAAATCAAAGACGATATCACCGCTGCCATCGGGGCGGGTATTCACCGCCTGCACCAGTCCCAGCATGAGGAACCACTCCTGCTCCCCACCCTGCGGAGGCAGCGCCAGCACCCGCTTAGGGGTGATGGCATACAGGGTCACCTCGGTCTGCTGCTGGGGTTTCCGGCCAAGCAGGCGAGCCAGGAATCCTGCAGGAGCCGCAGCGGCAGTGCCGCCCTTCCCCAGCCAGAGCGGCTGCTCGCCCGTGCGCAGCGCGGCGCTCAGGCGAGCCTGTTCTTCAGCTGACAAATCAGACATCATCGCAGGAACATGCGCAGCAGAGAGGCCTTCAGCTTGTTATAGGGCTGGTAGCGGAACGGCAGGTCCAGCCAGTTGGCCTTCTTGAGAATTGACTTGTAGTGCGTGAAGGTATCGAAACCATCCTTGCCATGGTAGGAACCCATGCCGCTGTCGCCGATGCCTCCGAAGGGCATGCCATGAACAGCGAGGTGAATGATGGTGTCGTTCACACATCCACCGCCAAAGGAAAGATGCTGGCGGAAGCTGCGCTCCACTCCCTTGTCCGTAGTGAAGAGATAGGAAGCCAGCGGGCGCGGACGCGAAAGCACAAAATTCTCCACGTCCTCCCACTTGTTCCAGGTGAGCATCGGGAGCAGCGGCCCGAAGATTTCCTCCTTCATGCAGGCTGATTCCGGCGTCACATCGTCCAGCAGCGTAGGCTCGATGCGCAGCGTTTCCTCCACACCCTGACCACCCACCACGGGGTTCACGCCCTCCATAAGTCCCATGAGGCGCTTGAAGTGGCGCGGGGTGATGATGTGCGTGAGCTTGTCATTCTGCACAGGATGCTCGCCGAGCATCTCGGCCACTGCCTCGCGGAACTCAGTTACAAACTCCTGCTTGCGGCTGCTGTGAATAAGCAGGTAATCAGGCGCCACGCAGGTCTGGCCGGCATTCAGAATCTTACCGAAGGCGATGCGGCGGGCTGCCACCTTCACATTGGCGCTGGCATCGAGGATGCAGGGGCTCTTGCCACCCAGCTCCAGAGTCACGGGGGTCAGGTGACGGGCTGCTGCCTCCATGATACCATGGCCCACGCTGGGGCTGCCGGTGAAGAAGATGTAGTCGAACTTCTCCTCGAGCAGCGCGTTGCAGTTCTCGCGGCCACCGAGCACCACCTTCACATATTCAGGCGGGAAGATGCTGCCCAGCATCTCAGCCAGCACAGCAGAGGTGGCGGGCGTGGTGGAGGAAGGCTTCACCACGCAGCAGTTGCCGGCGGAAAGCGCCGCAATAAGCGGGTCCAGGCACAGCAGCACGGGGTAATTCCACGGGCTCATGATAAGCACCACGCCGTAAGGATTTGCCTCCACGCGGCATGTGCTCGGGAAATGTGCCAGAGAGGCCATCACGCGGCGCGGCTTGCTCCACTTGCGCAGCTTGCTCAGGGTGTCGCGCAGGCTGCCCAGTACGAGACCGATTTCGCACATGTAGCCCTCCGTGGCGCTCTTGCCCAGGTCGGCATGCAGTGCCTCGCTGATACGGGGCTCCCACTCGCGGATGGTCTTCTGCAGGGTGCGCAGCGCGCGCAGGCGGAAATCGACATCACGCGTCACGTGCGTGAGGAAGAACTTACGCTGATTCTCTACAATCTCGTGCATATCAGTAAGCGGCGTTAAGGATTTCAATCACCTGGCTTTCATCGGCTGCGCGCGGGTTCACAATCAGCGCACCGTCGTTCACGGCAAACTCGGCCACCTTGGCAAAGTCGTCCTTCTTCACACCGGCTTCGCGCAGCGTGAGCGGCAGACCGCAGATGGCATTCAGGCGGCGGCTCAGGGCAGACACAGCCTCGATGGCGGCTTCCGCACGCTTCTCAGCAGGGGTGGCCATAGCGGCATCCAGCCCCACCAGCCAGGGCAGCAGCGCTGCATAAGATTCCTTGCAGCGCTCGAGATTATAGCGCATCACATGCGGCAGCAGAATGGTCATGGCCACTGCGTGCGGCACATGGCACACACCACCCAGGGCGTGGCCGATGGCATGCACAGCGCCCACCATGCTGTTCGAGAAAGCCACACCGGCCATGGTGGAGGCCACCGCCATAGCATAGCGGGCCTTCGTGTTGCTGCCGTTGCGGGTTGCCTCTTCCAGATTCTCGCAGATAAGCTTGATGGCCGTGGTGCCGTAGGCCGTGCTCATGGGGTTGGCCTGCAGGCAGGTGCAAGCCTCGATGGCGTGCACCATGGCATCGAAACCGGTGCTGGCCGTGGCCTTGGGCGGCAGGCCCGTGGTCATGCGCGGGTCAATCACTGCAGCGTCGGGCTGCACAAAGGGAGAAAGGAACTCCATCTTCACTCCGTTCTCATCATTGCGTATAACGGCCACCCCCGTACATTCGGAGCCCGTACCGGAAGTCGTGGGCACCACCACAAAGGGAATGTGCGTTCCGCGCACCAGGTTCTCTACCCCACCGATGGAGAGGATATCATCAGCATTCTGGGAAAGCACCAGGCGCACCCCCTTAGCGGTGTCAATCACCGAGCCGCCACCCACAGCCACCAGGGCATCGCAGCCGCTGCTGCGGTACAGGGCGGCAATCTCATTCACCACCTTGAGCGAGGAATCCACAGGAATATCCGTGAAGGTGCAGGCCGGCTTGCAGCCCTCGGCCTCCATGGCATCCACCACTACCTGCATGGTACCGATTTTGGCCAGCACGGCATCGGAAAGCAGCATCGGAGCCTTGGCACCCAGGTGCTCCAGCTCATTGGCCAGGCGCTCCAGCACAGATTCACCGCAGAGCAGCTTGACAACATTCTGAAATTCGAAATACTTGTTCATGATTAATTATAGCGACCGGTCAGGAACCCGCAGAGAACTCGGCCATACACTCGCAGCGGGTTCACCTGCAAGGTCGGAATATCAGTAAGAATATGTTTCGTGATGAACTTCGGGAAGAGATACCCCTCCACCAGATTCACCAGACGTGCCAGCTTCATCACATCCGCAATTTCCCCCTGCATGCTGAATGCGTGCTGGGCATAGGCCTGGGCCAGCCCCATCTGCCCCGTGAACATGCGGAAGGAAATCCCCGTGGACTTCAGGCGCAGCGCACACACAGGCTTATCCAGGTATTTCAGGTTGTGCAGCTTCCCATCCTTCCACTGCACGAAAAGCTGGGGCGCGTTGTACCCCGTCTGCAGGGCGTAGCTCATGCCTTCGGGCATACGGTTGAACTCATCGCGCACACGAGTATCCAGCGCATACAGCTCCACCAGAGCCGCATGCACCACGCGCAGCACGATGCCGACCGTCAGTTTCTGCAAAGCCAGCTTCATGTACTTATTCTCCTCTCTGGGCAGCAGCGCGGTTCAGGCGGTCCATCATGGCCAGACCCAGCCCCATCTTCGGCAGTTCCTCGGCCACAATCACATCCACCTCTTCGCACTCATCCATGGCGCGCATCACCGCAAAGAGACGCACTGCAGCCTCGGCCAGGCGGCCACTGCCGGGGGAAAGCGGCATCACTTCGTTCCAGCAATCCTGAGCGGCCAGCGGAGAATCGCCCTGGTAGGTGATAAGACCATAGCGCACGCCCTCCTGCGGGGCGAACTCCTCCTTCGGGTCGTGCAGCAGCAGCGGCTTGGTGGGGGCATAATGGCTCTTCAGCATGCCGGGGGCGCAGGGCGTGGCAGCTTCGATATCACTTCCCTTTCCGGGCTTCACCACCTTGCAGATCTTGCGGAGCTTCTCGCGGGTCACAGGGCCTTCGCGCAGCACACGCACAGCGGGGTTGCCCTTCTCATCCAGACAGGGCTGCAGAATCGTGCTTTCCAGGCCTTCGGAGCAGGCGCCGGCATCCAGCACCAGCGGAATGGAACCGCCCAGCTCCTTCATCACGGCGGGGGCACTCGTGGGGGAAATATGACCGAAGCGGTTGGCGCTCGGCGCGGCAATCGGGTGCCCCAGCGCACGGGAAACAGCGCGCATCACCTCGTGGCTCGTCACGCGGCAGGCCACCGTGGGCAGACCGCTGGTCACGATATCAGGCACACATTCCTTGCGCGGCAGCACCAAGGTCATCGGACCCGGCCAGAACTCCTTCACCAGTTTATCCACCAGCGGCTGCAGCACCTCAGGCACCTCGGTGATATCCTTCAGCGCCTTGCCATTCGGCAGGTGGCAGATGAGCGGGTCAAAGCTCGGGCGGCCCTTCACTTCAAAAACTTTCGCCACGGCATCAGGGTTAAAGGCATCTGCCCCCAGACCATACACGGTCTCCGTAGGAATAGCCACCAGCCCACCCTCTGCCAGCACAGCAGCGGCTTCCTTATAGATTTTGCGGCAATCCTCCAGCGGATCCACCTCAATCACACGAGTCTCCATGCCTCAATCTTAGACCATACTCCACCAAAAGTCAATTGCAGAGTGAATAGTGAATAAGGAATAGTGACACTTCTAAAAGTCTCCCGACCCAATCAATCCAGTCGCGCAGCTGCCTTCGCGCCGTATACGGTAGTGGGATATACATCTGCCGCACGCTGCCAGATTTCGCGGGCGCGGGCAGGATTCTGCAGAGCAGATTCACACAGGGAACCTGCGCGGTAAAGGAGCATGGCCGCATCCTCCGGCTCACGCACAGCGGTGGCGGCCTCCTCGAGCGTGGCTACTGCCGCAGCGGCATCATGCTGCAGTTCCTGCTGCAGCCGGGCCAGCTCCAGCCAGCCACGCAGGCGGCGGGGCTGGCGCAGCACCAGAGCCCGCAGCTCGGGCAGCAGAGCGGTATCTTTTTCGCTCACCAGCCGCTCCACCAGGCGGGCCAGCGCATCATTCTCCGGCGTATAGGAACCGGCATAAAGCCGCTCAGCCATCTTCTCACCCCAGCCGGGCAGCACCCAGTAGCGGAACAAAAGCCCCTCCACCACCGCCAGCAGCACCAGCGCCACCAGCAGCAGGATGATACCCTGCGTGGTCTCACCGCCGAACATGAGCTTCTGCACCGGCTGCAGAGCCAGCGCAAAAGCCCCCACCGGCAGCAGCACCACCAGCACCTTGGCAAAGCGGAGCAGCATTACTTCTTGCCGGGCAGATCATCCATTTCCAGGTAATCCAGCGCCATGGTACGCTCCGGGTTCTGCGGGTTGCGCACCTCAAGCTTCATCTGCTTGAAGAACCAGGTGCCATCGCTCAGGCGCTGCACCGAGGTGATGGAAAAACGCTTCTTGAGCTTTCCGTCCTTGCCGTAGCCGTCAATCTGCCAGGTGGTACCATTCTCCTTGTCCACCCACATGCGCACCCAGGCAAACTGCCCCACCGAAGGATTCGGGTTGGGCACCTGCACCACATAGCAATCGCGGCCCTTGATACGAGCATCGTCCCCCGCATCAACCATCTCGCCACCCTTCCAGTAAAGGAAGCGCAGCGACAAGTCCTCGTAGCACACGTCCGTGCCGGCAATGGTCTGGGCGTACTGCGAGGGGGAAATCACACGGGCCTTCCCCTTCTCCACCTGCACTATATCGACATTCTTCTCCTTGATGCGCACGTCGAAACGCTTCCAGGCCTCGCCCTCCTTGTACTGGAAGGCCAGGGTATCGCCGCGCACGCTCAGGCTGAAGGGAATCTTGTTGCGCCCCTTGCGGATGCGTCCGGCCACATCCTTGTTGCCCTGGCTCACGGTCATTTCACGCATCACCGCCAGCAATTCATCGGCCGTGGGCGCGGCTTCCGTCTCAGCCTGCACCGGCACCACCAGCAACGAAACAAACAAAGCTATGTATTTCCACATCTTCATGGCGTCTCTTATACCACAAAAGCGCAGCATTGCACAGCTTTTATCTCACAACAGGCAAAATTCTCGCCAAATACTAAAATTAACTGGTGGCGCCATGTATAATTGATAAAGGAATTAGAAGAATTAAAGCGCCCCTGTTATCTGCTCGTTAAATCCGAGATTGCTGTTTTCGAGGCACGGGACTTTCCTGTCACGGCGTAGGCAAAGCCGAAGACGGAAGTCCCGAAAATCATGGTGTGTTTCATCGGGACTAAAGTCCCGTGCTCCGACAGATATGCACCTCGCCAATTGCCGATTTAGCAATTGATTTGCGCCCCTATCGGCGTAATCCGCTAACTTTCAATTCATCAATCGTAAATTATCAATCGTCAATCCACGTGTACCGAATCTTTGGGACACGTGTGTATACCCACTCATACTGCCGCACTTTCGGCTCGCCAAATGGGGTAAATGCAGGTAAAATACGCGCGTGAGCAGAAAGATTCAGGTATACACCGGTGGTTCCGTGGGATGCAATGGCTACCTTATCGAAGCGGCAGACGGCTATGTGGCTGTAGATGCCCCCATGGGCATGGCCGAGTGGGTTGCCCGCACCCTGCCGGAGGGTGCACCGCTCAAGCACCTCCTGCTCACGCACCAGCATTTTGACCATGTGGAAGGTGCTGCGACCCTGCAGCGCCGCACGGGCTGCACCATTCACGCCGTGGCTCCCTACAGCAAGGTGCTCACCCTCGAGGAAGCTGCCGGTGCCTGGGGGCTGCCCCCCGTGGAGCCCTACACGGTGGACGATGTGCTGGGCACCGCCCCGCGCACAGCCGACTGGGGCGGACTGGAGTGGAAGGTATTCCCCATCTCCGGCCACGCTACCGATGGCGTCGCCTACTACCTGCCGGAGGAAGACGAGCTTTTCGTGGGCGACATCCTGTTCGCCGGCAGCGTGGGCCGCACCGATTTCCCCGGCGGCAGCATGAGCGCCCTGGTGCGCGGCATCCGCGAACACCTCATGCCCCTGCCCCCGCACACCACGGTGAACAGCGGCCACGGCCCTGCCACCTCCATCGGCGAGGAGCAGCTGAACAACCCCTACATCTGCTGATACACAGCATGGACGATTTTACACAACAAACGGAAACAAAGATGACATTCGAAGAGCTGGGGCTCGCTGCCCCCATTCTGGAAGCCGTGAAGGACTGCGGCTACGAGACCCCCACCCCCATTCAGCAGCAGGCCATCCCGGTCATCATGCAGGGCAAGGACGTGATTGGCGCCTCGCAGACCGGCACCGGTAAATCTGCCGCATTCGCCCTGCCCCTGCTCAATGGCATCACCCACACCGGCCAGCCCCAGGTGCTCGTGCTCGAGCCCACCCGCGAGCTCGCCGACCAGCTCGCCGAATCCTTCCGCGCCTACGCGAAGCACACCGATATCAAGGTGGGTCTGCTCTACGGCGGCGTGGGCTACGGCGCCCAGACCGAGGAGCTCAAAAAGGGCGTGGATGTCGTCGTGGCCACCCCCGGCCGCCTCATCGACCATTTCTACCGCGGCAACATGAAGTTCAAGGCCATCAAGGCCCTGGTGCTCGACGAAGTGGACCGCATGACCGACATGGGTTTCCTGCCCATCGTGCGCAAGATTGTGAACCTGTGCCCCTGGGAAGGCCGCCAGACCCTCTTCTTCTCGGCCACCATGCCGCAGATTCTCCAGGGCTTTGCCAAGTGGTGCCTCACCGACCCCGTGGAAATCGCCATTGCCCGCCGCGAGGTAGCCAGCACCATTTCCCACGCTTTCTATCCCGTGGGCCTCGACCAGCGCGATGAGCTGCTGCTCGCCCTCATCAAGGCCACCGATTTCCAGAACCTCATGATTTTCACCCGCACCCGCAAGGAGGCCGACACCGTGGGCAACATGCTTGCCAACGCCGGGTGGAAGAACGAGGTGACCGTCATGCACTCCGATATCGCCCAGAAGGAACGCATGGCCGCCCTCAAGGGATTCAAGGAGGATAAGTTCCGCATCCTCGTGGCCACCGACGTAGCCGCCCGCGGCATCGACATCAACGGCGTGACCCACGTCATCAACTACCGTGTGCCCGAAAACCCCGAGGACTACGTGCACCGCATCGGCCGCACCGGTCGCGCCGAATCCACCGGCGATGCTTTCACCCTGCTCACAGCCGATGAGGTGGACTTCGCCAAGAGCGTGGAAATCTTCATCAACCGCAAGATTGCCCGCCGCAAGCTCGACGGCTTCGACTACGCCTACACCGCCCTGCTCGAGGACGGCCCCGTGCGCCCTGTGCGCAAGCCCCGCCCCGCGCCCAAGCGCCGCCGCCGCTAAAGCTGCAGCTCCATGCGCGTTGTCAGCATAGACCCCGCCATCCGCAACACGGGCTACGCGGTAATCGAAGGCGATTACCGCGCCCCGCGCGCGCTTGACTACGGCACCCTCTCCCTGCCCGCCAAGCTCAGCCAGAGCCAGTGTCTGCTGGCTATTCACGAGCATGTGTGCAGCCTCATCGAGCGCTGGCAGCCCGATGAACTCGCCATCGAAGGCATCATCTATGTGCAGAGCCACCGCACCGCCATCACCATGGGCTCCGCGCGTGCTGCTTCTGTGCTGGCAGCAGCCAAGCACGGGCTGCAGATTATGGAATACCCGCCCAGCTGCGTGAAACTGGCCACCGTGGGCCGTGGCGGCGCCGGCAAGCAGCAGGTTGCTTTCATGATGCGCGCCCTGCTCTCCCTCACCGAAACCCCGGCTCCCGATGCCGCCGATGCCCTCGCCATCGGCTACACCCACCTCGCCGCCGCCGACCCCATCCGCGCCCACCTCTTCCGCGAGCGTAAGTATATTTAAGTCCGACCAACGGGAGGATTTCGTCTGCGGCAACGCCGCAGATATCGTCCACGCGCAGCGTGGATTTCGTCGCCGCTCCTGCGGCGATTTCGTTCACCATTTTACCAAGGGCTAATCATTACCCATTGATTGGGATAGGGACACGCATTGCTCCACCTGAAACGATATCCAGACCTGCGGTCTGGACGAAATCTGCCTGCGGCAGACGAAATCGCCCCTACGGGCGACGATATCTGAGCCTGCGGCTCAGACGATATCCGCGCCATAGGGCGCGGACGGAAGCCCGAACGCAGCGAGGATAATACCGCCTGACGGCGCTACGAAAGCGGCACGTTGTGCCGCATACTCAGCTTCCACTAACGTGAAAGCTGAGCTCGCCCCCCATCTCCCCCATTCTTTCACGAAAAGAAGCGTCTGTTCCCGAAGAGCAGGCGTTTCACACCATCCAGCGCCGCGTGGGCGGATTGCTCGCCCAGGCCTTTGCAATAGCCCAGGCTCTGCATGACCGCCAGCCCCGGGGGCAGCGGCAGGGCGTGGCGATCCACCGCGGCATCGAGCAGCGCGGGGCCAGGGGCAGCCAGCCATTCCTTCACTGCAGCGGTAGCCTCCGCCACGCGCGAGACACGCCAGGCGCGCATGCCGATGGCGCGCGCCACATCGGCAAAGTTCGTGCTCACCAGGCTCGTTCCCAACGGGTGAGAAAGCCCGGCGCGCAGCTGCTCGAGCGCAGCGTAGTCCAGCTCGGAGTTGTTATACACCAGCAGCTTCACCGCCAGCCCTTCCTGCAGCAGGGTGAGCAGATCCCCTGCCAGCATCGAGATACCGCCATCGCCGCACAGGGCAATAACCTGCCGGCGGGGGTAAAGCGCCTTCGCGCCTATGGCCATGGCCAGCGCACAGCCCATCGACCCGTGGTTGAACGAGCCCAGGATGCGGCGCGAACCCAGTGCCTGCAGGTAGCGCGCACACCACACATCGGGCGTGCCTGTATCCACGGTAATGACGGCATCGGGCTCGGCGTGGTCGCTCACCAGGCGGGTGAGCAGCTCGGGGCGTAGCGGGGCGGCCTCATTCACCACACGCAACGTCTGGCTGATGCCGGCGACCTCGCGCGCATGGTAAGTGCGCATGGCCTGCAGAAAATCATCGGAGCGGTGGGGCGAAAGCATGGGCAGCAGCGCCGGCGCCACCGCCGCCACCGAGCCGTGCACCCCCAGCTCCAGACGCACGCGGCGCCCCAGCGCCGCCGCATCGGTATCTACCTGAATCACCCGAGCCCCGCGCGGCAGGAAATCGGAATAGGGGAAATCCGTTCCCCACATCACCAGCACATCGCACTCCAGCACAGCATGCACCGCCGCGCCCCAGCCCAGCAGGCCCGTCATGCCCACGGCATTCGGGTTATCCTTTTCCAGCAGCTCCTTGGCACGCAGCGTGTAGACAACAGGCGCATGCAGCAGCCGCGCCAGCGACACGATATCGCGCTCTGCCCCGGCGCAGCCGATACCGCAGAGAAAGGTGACACGCTGCGCCGAGTTGAGGATAGCCGCCATGCGCCGCAGCACAGGCTCCACCGGCTGCAGCTGCGAATCCGCAGGCGACAGCACCGGCGCCACCACCGCATCATCCACCGCCGGCATGCCCGCCACATCCCCGGGAAGCACCAGCATACCCACCCCGCGCCGGGCGCGGGCGGTGCGCATCGCCTCCGCCAGCACAGGCGGCAACTGCCGCGGGCGGCTCACCAGCTCGCAGTAGCTTGCGCATTCGCGGAAAAAGAAAGTCGGGTGCGTCTCGTGGAGGTAGTGGGTACCAATCTGCAGCGTCGGGATATGCGCTGCCAGCGCCAGCACCGGGGCGCCGCTGCGGCTGGCATCATACAGGCCATTGATGAGGTGCATATTCCCCGGGCCGCAGCTCCCGCAGCACACCGCCAGCTCACCCGTGAGCTGTGCCTCGGCGCTGGCCGCAAAAGCCGCCGTCTCCTCATGCCGCACATGCACCCAGCGGATGCGCGAGTCGCGCTGCAGTGCCTCCATGAGCGGGTGCAGCGCATCCCCCGCCATGCCATAGATGCGGCGCACCCCCGCCGCCGCCAGCATCTCCACCACCTGGTCTGATACAGTCTTCTGCATGTGCCCCATTCTGCCCCTGCCCCGCTGAATCTGCAAGCTAACTCTCCAACCGTTTGGGAGTGAATAATGATTAGAGATTAGTGATTAATTCATATCCGCAGGGCGAAGTCGGGGAAATCCAAATTCCCTTTCAACAATCCGCCCGCTCGGGCAGAACCAGAGCGGGCGGGAAATATCTCGCTTGGAGCCACTTTTAATCCTTGCGGCGGCGGCGGGCGCACAGCCCGGCCAGTGCCAGCAGGCTCAGCGTCGAGGTTGTGGGCTCGGGCACTACATCCATGCTCACCAGCACCAGGCTGCCGACATCGCCGCTCACACGGTAACTGACGGAGACTGTATCAGACACATTGCTGAAGTAGGTACTTGCCTGCAGCATGCTGCCGTCCTCTACCTCGACACCATCGAAGGTGAAGGAATCCAGACCTGTGATGAGTGTAAGCTCATGATTTTCCCAGCTGCTCATCTCATCCAGAATAGCCAGCAGCTTATCGCCCATGGTCAGCTGACCATCGAAGGTCAACGCACCGGTCACTATCGCAGCACCATCTATCATGTCCACCATATCCAGCGTGGCTCCAGCATTCAGCGTCAGGCTGGTATTCAGTGTGGACGTACCGCTCAGCAGAGCCGTTCCGGAAACCGTTACCGTCTGCTTCTCGTTGACATTAGTCCCCACATAGGCATTCACCGTCCTGCCGGCTGCAATCTCAAGCAGGTTCAGGGAAGTAGCAGCTGCCAGATTCTGCAGCGTCACATCGCCCTTCGATGCCACTACACCGCTGAGGGTGTTGCCGGTGTGCGTCACCGTCAGCACACCGCCGCCGGCATTTTCCACGGAGGAATTAACCAACTTGTTGTTTAGCGTAGCAGCTTCGCCTGTGTATTTCACATGGGCATCGCTGATGGTGATATTACCATCACCTACGCCCGTATACTCACCACCACTGTTCTTATTCGTTCGCTGAATAACAGCCGTAGCGGAAGGAGATTCACCTATGATGGTTGCCCCCTTATAATTCAGCATGCCGCCCTCTTCCAATGCAATGGTGCCATTTTTCATCCAGATTGTGGTGGAAGTGAGCTGAGCTCCTTTCTTGACCAGCACCTGCCCCGTGGCGCTACCACTGATGCCGGCATCAATGGTGGTGATGGTATTACCATCATCACCGGTATAACCCACCTCAAACGTTCCGGTAAGAATATCCAGCCAATTTTGTGAAATCTTACTATTCACAATCATCGTGCCGGCACCCGTTTTGTTTAATTTCACACTGCCGGTATTGGTAAACGTAGCAGAACTGGAAATTGTCAGCTTTGCATCCTGGGCTACTTCAAATGTTCTGTTTGCATCAGATGATACTTCTACGGTCATACTGCCACCCAGCGTCAGGGTACCCCCTTTTACCGTGACGGAACCGAAGCTGCCCGAGCCCAGGAAGTGCTGTGTACCTTCACCTGATTTGACCAAATTGAGCTTACAGGAATCTGTGTTGACAACCTTACCATAAAAGGTATATTCGGTTCCCTTTTCTGTCTCAATTGTCAAAGTACGTGTATTTCCATTGTCAATCTTACTCTCACCCCAGGCCTCATTTGACATGACAGCCCCCGAATAGAGAACAGCATGATTGCCGAGAGAACTTCCGGATGACAATCCCGCAATGGTGGCATTTGCCGCATTGATACCCAGAGTCAAATAAGAATCTAAATGACCGGAGGTGTTACTGCTCAAGGAAATGTCGGCATTTTTCGCAATGGTATTGTGAGAAATGATGATACCAGCGGATCTGGCGCCACTCGATTGACTTATCGAGGCTCCACCAATCAGCTCCAATGTACCGATGAAATTACCTGCATCTGTTGAAGCGCCACCGAACTCAAACACACTCACATTGGCCGAATCTGACGTTTTGGTCAATACCAGTTTAGATGAAGCAATTCCTTCCCCCAGACGGAGTTCATTCACCTTGATATAGCCTGAATGGTGCACATCCTTTAAGTTCGCCGTTTTCCCGTTCAACACCAAAGTATCCACGTTTGTCGCAGCAGAAACTATGTCTCGATTATTCGTCGACAAAGTCGCACCCTCCGCCATAACAACTTTGGAAAGCACATTATCTGCACCAGCATTTCCAGTATCACCCCACATCTGCATATGAGAGTTGGCAGCCACATTCACCGTGCCGGCATTGAAGGCAAAGCTTCCGGAATCCTTCACTACCACCGTTCCGGAGTTCACATTCATGGTAGATACCATGATATCAGAACCCAGCGTTACCGTAGTGCCCGACTCGAAGGTCACATTATCGCCGTTGCAGAATCCTGTGCTGGTAGTGCTGCCATCGGCTGAGGCATCAGTAGTCTGCCATACCTTGTTATCAGAGGCGGTGGTCCAGTTTCCTTCACCACCGTTCCAGACAAGATTCCAGCCCGTAGAATAGGTGAACGAACCATCCATGCCCAGCGAGAGGGTTGCATGTTCAAAGCTGGAAAGCAACGTGCCGCCGATGCTGAAATTCTCCATACCCAGCGAGGTCCAATTCTCCAGCGCGGTATTGAAGAAGTTGTAGGTCGTATCAGCCTGCAGATTTCCCAACGCCAGTACGGACGTATCAGAGAAGCTGAGGTTGTTTATCGACAGACTGTCACCAGTACTGAAATCATAGCTGCTGATATCCAGAGTACCACCGTTTACCGTCACGCTGGAGGCCGAGCCCAGCATGCCAAGCGCATCTCCGGTGAAGGCAAGCGTGCCTTCCAGAACTTCAATGCTACCGTTGAAATTGGCCGAATTACCACTGAATGTCTGCTTACCGGCGCCATCCTTCACCAGGTTAAGGTTGCTCAACACCTCGCCATGGAAGGTGTAGTCACCTTTCGCGGCTGTGTCGATGGTGAGCGTGCGGAGTGCCGTGCCCACGGTTCCCAGATGGGAGCCATTCCCTGCATGACCATTATTCCAATCTGTACCCACATCTATGGAGCCGGAGAAAATCTTCACCTGCTTATTGTCACCGGAATACGATTCCAGACCGGCAATTCTCGCATTTTCAGCATTAACACCCAGCCCCGCATATGCACTACCAGACTTCACATCATCAAAGGTCACAACGGCATTCCGAGCAATGTTTTCGTTAGAAAGAACGATAAATGCAGAACGTTTATCACCGCTATTGCTTTCGTTCAACACAATCTGACCGGCAAAATTACCCGCGTCTGCCGTAGGAGAGCCCAGATTAAACACAGTGCTGACACCCGAACTAGCAGTCTTTTTCAACACAAGCACAGAACTGTCCACACCCTTTCCTAATTCTAAAGTATCAATACTGAAATACCCGGAATGGAAGGTATCCTGCACATACGAAGTTCCCCCACTCAGCTGCAATGTTTTCACGTTTGTGGCGGCGGTAACTTTATATGCATCATGAGATTGGAAGATTGCATTATCGGAGAGTACCACCTTCTCCAGGTTCTTTTGTGCACCTGCGGCGGCTGAGTCATTCCAAACCGTTGCAATAGCCCCACCTGCTACTGAAAGAGAATCCAGGTTAATGGCGCCTTTCAACAGGATTTCACCCGAGTCAAGAGATAATGCATTGCCACCGATATCCGATACAGAACCTGATAGAGCAGCCTCTTTACTGGTCACCGTAGAAATTACACCATTGCTATTATTGGTGCTCACCGAACCAGTAATGACCATGCCTATGGCCTCTCCTGTAATTTCGCCCTTCAGGCGGGTGTCATCCATGGTGACCGAGGACGCAGCGCCCACGACGATATTACCCGCAACAGAAGCATCAGTCAAAGCCACAGAGGAACTCTCGCTAGCGGTGATATTACCTATAAGAGCAGTGCCATTCAACGCCACCTGTGCCTTATTCTCCGCCGTTACATTGGCGGCGAGCGTATTCGCGCCCACTTCCAGACTCGCATCGTTCACCAGCACGCCATCGGTAAAGGTGGCATTCACTCCCAGCTTGAGGTCGCCACCATTGGCCACAGTGAGCTTCGTGCCACTCAGGCTGCCGCTGCCGCTCAGTTCATACTGAGAACTCACACTTATCTTACCGGCAGAGATGGCATCATTCACCGTGATGACTTCGCGCGTACCGGCAGTGCTGAGGCCGGAAGCATTCAGCATCACATCACTGCCGCCTGTGTAGACCACCGTTCCTTCGGTGCCGGCTTTCTTCCAGTTGGCATCGGTGGTATTCCACAGCCCGTTATTCTCGGCGGCGGACCAGAAGAATCGGCTATCATTACCCACAGTCAGAATCACCTGCCCGTTACTGCTGCTCAGGCTGAGACGCCCAGCCAGATTATCAGACAGGGCGAACGATGATGATAAGGATTCACCTGCACCATCGATAAGCACATATGTACCATTTTCCAAGTTCCCCAACAGATTCAACTGCAGGTCAATGAGGGTGGACGAGGCCGTAATATCACCGATCGTAAGCGTGGAGTAATCCTGCACCGAGGCATTGGTAAAGTCGAAACTCAGCGTCAGAGCAGAATCGGCCCCACTCATGGTAATGCCGCCCAGCGTGTAATCCTCAGTTCCTGCAAGGCGCAAGGTGAGGGAATCGGTACCGGAAATGGTCGTAGTGGCAGCGACAGCAGCTGCAGATTCCAAGGTTAAATCAGCACCAGCTGCGGTTACCACATTGCCGGTAAAGGTGGATGCAGCGCGTGCGTCTGTACCTGCGGCCAGTATCACCTTGGAAGCAGCGCCGATATTCAGCGTACCACTGCCCGATACACCACCCGCCAGGTGCAGCACACCACCCTGAGCCGTGGCAAGGTTCAGGGTTTTATCCGCCCCCTCTGCCATGCTTACTGTACCCGTGAGCTTATTGGTGATATTGTAGCTCTGGATGGTAGCTCCATTGCCCGCGGCAATATTGTTGGCATAAGTATACACCACATCGGTCTGATTAGCCGTACCCGTGCCCGCAAGGCGCAGAATGAGGCCCTCATTCAGCGTTACATTACCCGTACCCAGGGCCGTAGAGGTCTGGCTCACCGCCTTACCGCCATTCAGACGCAGAGCAAATTTATCATCATTATTACCATTGCCGTTGGCAATAATCAGATTTCTGAAAGTGTTGGCCGAATCTGCCGTAATGGTCATACCCTCATTGCCACCAAAGGTCAGGTCCTTGCCTTCGCCAAGAATTCGGCCGCGGATAATACCACCGAGGTAATTCTTAACGCCGTACGTGGCCTGGACTCCTGACGGTACGGTGGCAGAATCACCATAAATATAAGTTGCACCATTTCCTGCGACGAAGGGATTAAGAGAACCTCGAGAGCTGGAGGCGATGGTGGCATCGGCAGCCAGCGTGATGTTACCATATACAGTGGAAAGATTATCAATAGACAATGCACCAGCCCTTAAGGAAGAAGCATAAATATTATCGTATGCTACACCCTCATATCCATGTCCACTGATAACAAAATCTGCTGTGGTGCTGATAGCTGAAGTACTGCCGAATCGGAAAGAGTTTGTCACCTTAGCCTGACTGCCCGATTCCACCACAATAGTAGAGCCTGAAAGTGCTTTCAGGTTATTATATCCTTCATAGCCAGCATCGAAATCAAGCTTACCAACATAAAGTCGTGTATGATCTTTGAGCTGTACTGAGCCGTTGAATACCGAGGTCTGCGCAGTCAATATTGTTTCCGAGCCTGAGGAAAGCACCACAGTACCCGTACCGGTAAGAGTCTGGGGCAGAATCGTATTACCAAGCTTTCCTATCTTATGATCGACATCCGAGAGCGGAGTGATATTCAACTGAAGCGTAGCCCCCTCATCAAGCTGAATGGTCGCAGAAGTTGCACCGATACCACCCGCAGCATTAATGTAGACGGAACCGGTCAGCTCGGCAACCACTGTACCCTGAGAAATGGTCATGCCGCCGGCCCAGGATGCATTCGCGCCCATGATCAGCGTACCAGTGCCGGATTTAACAATGTGCAGCGCCGCAGAATTTGAGGCATCATTGAGAACGCCATCGGCGATAGCTGTGGATTCACCTTCACCAACATTCAGCACCAGCAGAGCTGCATTTTCCCCGTTGTTAGAAATAGCTGAGCCTGCCTGAGCCGTAAGATTCCGCACCTCCATGCTCTGGCCATCCATATACAGGGTTGCGCCCTGTTGAAGCTCTATGGAGGCAACGCTGGCCAATGCCTCTCCATGGCCTACGTGAATGCCGATATCACCGCGGCTGTTGGGAGTCGAAAGATTCAGGCCGCCTCCTGCAGTAATGCTCCCGGTGTAGGCATCCTCGCGGGCAAAAGTCACACTGCTTCCGGTAGTTCCCTGGCCATCAATGATCATGTTTTTAGTACCATCGAGCGCAGTGTCTACGGTCAGATTTCCACTACCGCCGAAGCGGTATGTATCTTTGACGGTGAGGTTGCCTGTGTAGGTATAATCTCCATCAGCACCTACGGAAAGAGATGCGCGATTATCGGAACTTAAATCCAGATTAAACTGCTCGCCATCTCTTGCTCTAAGCGCAATCGTGCCTTCTGCGCCGGGCTTGATTGCTTCCAGCAGAGACGTGTCATCCAACATCAGGGAATTACCGTATGTCAACAATATGCCGGCACCACCAAGTGCAGCCCGGTCGGTATAGGTAAGTCTGTTTCCCGTGCCCTTGATGATGATATTACCGCTAATCTGGTTATTCACATTGGTGAGATGCACCGTGCCGCTGGACCATTCGTTGCCGATAACCAGGTCGTTATTTCCAACGAGCTTGAAGTTTACCGTCAGCGTTCCGGTGCCGCCGCCCAGATGCCATTCTCCATTATAGGCGGTCAATGAGGCATCACTCGTGCCATAACTTACGTCCCCCCAAGCACCGATGTAGAGGCCGTTTGAAATAGCGTCGGCAGTTAATTCTGTTGACTGATTGGCAGTAAGGGCAAATACACCTTTGGAATCGCTTGTTATGGAGAATAAGGCAGAATCCGGATTTGCACCGATTGCTGCCAGGAATCCCTTTTCGCCAATGGTCCATTTATACCATCTTTCCCTGGCTGAAGCTGAAGCATTTCCTATAACAAGACCGCCTTCATTAATGTTGACTCCGTATATATCCGCAGAGCCCGTGACAGACAAAATACCGTTACCCGTTTTTGTCAGACAGGTGGATTTATATGCGTTCCATCCTTCGTCATCAACACTGATGTTACCTTGCAATGTGGTAATGGCAGAAGAGGAAATATCCGCTACCATCTGGCCGATGCTGGATCCGGAGGCTTTCAGGACAACATCACCTTTCATCGAAGTGATTGCCTTACCGGCCATATTCTGGCTCATGCCACCGGAAATCGCCTCAGCATCAGCATTGACCACCTGGTTGATGATAAATTTACCGCCATTTTCAACAATGACATCCCCCTCCAGCGAGGCATGGTGCGAAAGCTGGAAGGCGGCTCCGCTTTTCACGGTTACATTAGAACCCTGCATGCTTGCGTAGTCCCAGTCATCGGGGACATTGTAGTATGAATGCGGCGTGGGGCTGCCCTGCAGCACCAGCGTGCCGGCTTTCACGGTGTAGCCGCCGGCAATGTCGTGGTTGCCGGTCAGTGTCCAGGTGGCATTCTGGGCGGTATTGTTATAGACCACCGCCAGCTTGGCTGCACTGTCTGCACCTTCATCCATGAAGCAGCCGTCAAAAGTGCCGGTGCCGGTATAGGTGAAAGTGGAGGTCTTGCCCGGGGTGACTCCATCCTGTGTGGTCATGTTGCCGATGCGGGCTCCCTTGCCGGAGCCATCCTGATTGATAACTCCCCAGGTGAGATCGTGGCCATTCAGATTCAGCAAACCACCGGCGTTGCCGAAGGTAAAGGTATCGCCGGCTACAGAATTGGCCTTGAACTGGCCATCGCGCATGAGCACAATGCTGGCCACACCAGCCTCCAGTCGAATGGAGGATGCGGCATAACCGCCTTCACGGTCAAGACGGGTTTCGCCCAGGTTACCCAGCGTACAGCCTGTAATATTGCCCGCTTCGTCGCGGGTTACATTATACACGGTGTTACCACCGCCTACACGCAGAACCGCCTCATTGTTGCCACTGCCGGCAATGGTCATGATACCTTCACCCACCTTGCGCCATTCCTCATTTGCAGAGGCAGTCAGCTCCAGCGTTAAATCTGCACCGCCGTTGACAACGAAACCAGCGCTGTTGAAAGTGGAGGCCGCATCTTTTTCAGTAAGCTTCCAGCGGCCTTCATTGAAGGTCATGGCGCCAGCCCCCATGTTCACACTGCCCTGCAATTCGATGGTTTGAGTATTGACCTTGTCCGCCGTGGAGAAGGTAAGGCCGAGATGATCCTTGACGGTATTGCCACTGCCGGCGCCTGTGTATTCCACACTCTGGCTACCCTGGGTAAGCATACCTTTACCCGTGGTGGCATCCTGGGCACCCCAGAGAATCTTTTCCGTACCAGTGAAACTGTTTACCTTGACTTCGTAGGAATCAATGAAGTTATCGTAGGCCGTTGGATTGTGGCAGATGTAGATATCGCCCGTGTAGCCCGAAAAACTGTTACCACCGGAGCAGAAGCCGACATGTACAAATTGATTGTTGGCATCATCCCAGGCATATAAGGGGCTGCCGCTATCACCCGAAGTCATGCTGATTTCCAGCGGAGGGCGTGTATCATTCGCCGTATCAAACTCCCGGTTGAAAACTCGGTATACCCAGGTTCCTGTGCCATTCTGGTTAAGAGTGGAGAGGTTGCTCAAACCGCCCAGCGGCGTACGTCCCGTTGTAATACCGCCATTGGTATCCTTCGGATCGCCCTGGCCGGTGCGGTACAGCCATGTTTCGTTCAGCTTCATGCTGTTACGCATGAAATCGTCGCTGCCGTAGGGCGTGTATGCTACTTCTGTGACAATTTTATTGAGACGTTGAATACTCCAATCACTGGAACCTACTCCGGCCTGGCTTTTATAGCCAGTCGATGAATATGCTGCGCTATAATCGTTGCTCCGGGTAATGAAATACACATTACCTTCCTTACAGTGAGCCGCACTGGCAACGTATTGCGGAGAAACAAGACCCGCGCCGCCACCGAATGAACCGGCATATTCGGCACGGGTTGCATAACTGTCCAGATTCGGCATCAGCGGAATCGTGGCATTGCTTACCCAGGAGCCATCCTTGAACGGGACGGTAATATTGGTGGCACCCGGGCGGAACAGACCCATGTTGTAACCGAAATCCAGATAATACTGCAAATCATACCGGGCATCGACCAGACCTGCAGTTACTGAGGAGGCAAACGTAGCAACAGCAGCCATGGCGGCGAGGAGGGCGCGGCGGAGGGACAGGTTCAGGTGAAGTTTCATGGTGATGAAAAACGAAGAAAATGGTCAGTAGAGAAAAACTCTTTTGGTAACCGTACCACTATAGCAAAATCACCCCGCGAGTCAAGCAGGAAAGCCGAAACGAGGGGGATTTACGATTTACAATTTACGATTTACGAAGTGAGAAATTCTGCGGGCTGAAGCCCGCAGTATTCGCGGAGGCGTTGGATGCATCGGATAATCCTCGACAAATCAGCAATTGTCGAAGAGCTAGCGAGCCATAGGCGAGCGGAGCTTTGAGCCCACGGAGTGGGCGAAAGATGAAAGGCAGGGGTCAGCCCGCTTTAGCGGGCGACCTGTGAGGGCGTAGCAAGCGAGCGAAGCGAGACGCGAAGCCCCAAGCCCCTGCAATAACAAAAAGTTGAACGGAGCCCGTGGAACGGGTGACAGAACAAAGGCAATGCGTTAGGCCACCGCTCTGTCACCCACTCCGTGGGCTCTGATTATTTTTTTTGTGCCAGCCGGGGCTGCGAGCGCTGACGCGCTCTTACCCCGGCCTACTATCTTTCGCCCACTACGTGGGCTAAAAATTCCGCTCGCCTTTGGCTCGCCAAACTCGGATTTAACGCTGATGTTTAAATTACTCAACGCGCATTCAGCATTGGCAAATCACGCATCCGGTGCATCGACGAGCACTTCGCGGGCGCGGGTGGCGCCGGTGGGGGCCGAGATGATGCCCTGTTCCTCCATCATGTCCATGATCTTGGCGGCGCGGCTGTAGCCGATGCTGAAGCGGCGCTGCAGGAGGGAGGTGCTGGCCTTGCGCTCGGTGACCACGAGGTTCACGCAGCGGGTGTAGAGCTCGGCGTCCTCGTCGCTCATGCCCTTGGTGCCGATGCGGCCACCGTTGTCGGCATTGGGCGAGGAGCCATCGGCGTTGTCCATTTCGACGGTCACACCCTGCTCGAACTTCTGCTTGGCGTGGGCGGCACAGTGGGCAATAATCTTGGCGATTTCGCCATCGCTCACAAAGGCGCCCTGCACGCGGGTCATCTTGGTGATGCCGGTGGGCGGCAGGAAGAGGCTGTCGCCCTTGCCGAGGAGATTCTCGGCGCCGGCGGTATCGAGGATGATGCGGCTATCCAGCGGGCTGGCCACGCGGAAGGCAATGCGGCTGGGGATATTGGCCTTGATGATACCGGTCACCACGTCCTTACGCGGTGTCTGGGTGGCAGCCACCAGGTGAATACCGGCAGCACGGGCCTTCTGGGTGAGGCGGGCAATGTAGTTCTCCAGGTCCTCCTTCACCACCATCATGAGGTCAGCCAGCTCATCGATGATAATCACCACATAGGGCAGACGCAGCGGAATGGGCTCGGGGTCGTTGAAGTCGAACTCATCCTGCTCATCTTCTGCCAGAGGCACCTCCTCCTCGGCCTGGCGCTCGATTTCGCTGGCCCAGGCTTCCACTGCGGCGTAGTCGATGGGGCTGTCCTCGAGCTCATCCTCGGGTTCATCGGCGGGGCCGTCGTCCTCGCGGTTGTTGAAGTCCTCGAAGTTACGCACGCCCACCTGGCTGAACAGGCGGTAGCGGCGCTCCATTTCATTCACGGCCCAGCGCAGGGCGCCGATGACGCGGCCGGGCTGCGTGACCACGGGGCAGATGAGGTGCGGCAGCTTGCGGTAGGGCTGCATTTCCACCACCTTGGGGTCCACCAGGATGAGTTTCAGCTCCTCGGGGCGGAACTTGTAGAGCATGGAAAGAATCATGCTGTTGATACACACCGACTTACCGGAACCGGTGGTACCGGCCACGAGGGTGTGGGGCATGGCCGCGAGGTCGCCGATGACAGCGTTGCCGTACACATCCTTACCCAGCGCCACGGGGATGCGCAGCTTCGGGTTGTTGAAGCTCTCAGAAAGAAGCAGCTCGCGCAGATAGACGGGGGATTTCTGACTGTTCTCCAGCTCGATGCCCACGGTATTCTTGCCGGGAACGGGGGCAAGGATATTCACGGATTTAGCGCTGGTGGCCAGCATGATATCGCTGCCCATGTTGGCAATGCGCTTCACGCTCAGGCCGCGCGGGGGGTAGAACTCGTAGCGGGTGATACTCGGGCCGCGGGTAATGGGACCCGGCTCCAGAGCAATGCGGAAGGTCTCCATCGTCTCGATGATTCGCTGGCGAATCTCAAGCTGTTCGCGCTCCACGGCCACATTGGCCTCATCGGAGGCATCCTCGTATTTCAGCAGCTCATACGGCGGCAGGGGGTAATCCTCGTACTGCACGCGGGTGTCCTTCGGCGCAGCCTTGGCGGCAGATTTCTTAGCCGCAGCGGGCTTGGCGGGTGCCGGAGCAGGCTTGGCAGGGGCCGGAGCCTTGGCCGGGGCCGGTGCAGGCGCGGGGCGGGCGGTCTGGCGCGGCGGCAGCTGGGTGCGCTGCGGCTGGCGCGGCTGCGGCTCGGGCTCATCATCTGCACCGGGGGCATAGCGCAGGGCAATTTCCTCCTCCACCGGGGCCATGAGGTCAAGCAGGTTGTCGCGGTTGCGGTTCGGCGCATACTGGCGGCCACGCCCCGTGGGCGGGCGCTGGGTATCCACACGCTGGGCCTCGCGCTGGCGGCTGGCAGCCATCTGCTGCTCTATGGACTGCACGGGCGGGTAATCGGGCTCTTCGTAGGTGGCCTCCACCGGGCGGCGGCTCTGCAGCGGCGAACGCTGGCGACCGGGAAGCCCGGCAGCAGCAGGTTCCCCGCCGAACAAATCTCCACTCCCCTGCCCCTTGCCCGAGCGGCGGGCCTGGGCGGCAGCCACCTCGGCATCGGCAGCGGCGGCTTCCTGCGCTGCAGCCAGCTCGCGGTCGAGCTGAGCCTGGCGCTCAAGCAGCATGCGCTCGCGGGCTTCGCGGCGCTGCTCGCGGCGGATGGCGCAGCGTTCGCGCCAGCGGCACCACAGGCCGGACAAGTCATACCACACATCGCGCCAGAAAGCGATGAAGGTGAAGCGGGCAAAATAAATCCACGCCGTGGCGTGCAGCAGCAGGAAAACCACGAGCGACCAGCGGGTGCCGACGAGCGGCTCCACCGCGCAGCTGCCATCCAGATAGCCCAGCAGGCCACCCACGGAATACAGGTTGTGTGCGCGCTGCCAGCTGCCCAGGAACCAGGGCTGCAGCGCCAGAATGGCACAGGCAAAGATGACCAGGCAGAACATGGCCACCATCTGCAGAATATACGGACGGCGAGGCCGGATGACCAGCCCCACAGAGAAAATGCACAGCAGCGCCATGGCATACAGAGAAGCCGCGCCGAGCATCCAGTTGCACAGACCGGCCAGATACAGCCCCGGCAGCCCCAGCCAGTTGGTGCACGGCGCCTCCTCGGCAGCCGTGCCGCCATTGGGGTTAAGGAAATCCCACCCCATCTCGGAGTGATTGTAGCTCAACAGACTGGCAGAAAGCAACAGAGCCAGCGCAACAAGACACGAACCTGTAAGCCGTGTAGGCCAGGTACGGGCTTCTCGCTGGGGCAGCTGGGGTTCAGTCTCGTAGTCCATCATGACGCGCGAATATCATACTACGTTGCCCCCACCCCCGCAAGAGTAAAGTATGTACTAATGACTTATGGGAGAATTTACGAATTTGGATTTACGAAGAAATAGTTACGCGTAGGCATAATTGGAGGGTATCCAGTTGTTCTGCTCGCTAAATCCGAGATTGGCGAGCAGAAAGTTTTATTCGTAGCGGGGGGGGGGGGACTTCAGTCCCCCCAATGCTTCTATTTTCGGGGCTAAAGTCCCGTGCTCCGACATATTTGCATATGCTCCTCACATCTCGAGGCGGGCCTTCCAGTCGCGCATCATCACGGCAAAGGGCTCGTTGCTGTCGCTCTGCGCGGCATGGGGGTCGGTGCGGAAGGCTCCGGCATAATCGCCCTGCAGCAGCATGGTGAGCGCCTTCATTTCTGCCGGCAGGTGCGCGTTCCCTTTCAGCAGGGCGGCAAGTTCGCACAGGCGCTCCGGGGTGGTTTCTTCATCCGGCGTGCAGAGTTCCCGCTTTTCCAGCGTTTCACGCAGCACCAGCATGATATCGGCCACCTCGCCCAGCACGCGCATTTCCTCACGCTCCAGGCGGGTAAGTTTCTGCTTG
Organism: Akkermansia sp.; assembly: GCA_045125705.1. GTDB lineage: Bacteria > Verrucomicrobiota > Verrucomicrobiia > Verrucomicrobiales > Akkermansiaceae > Akkermansia. Next base: position 44,740 of record JBGVNQ010000040.1, read on the forward strand.
AGCACCTCGTCCACCTGGGCACGCCCCTTGCTGAGCTGGCCATCGCTGAAATATTTCTTGGTCTCCGCCAGCATGATGCGCGCCGTGCGACGCGGCACCGCAGCACGATACGCCTCCAGCTGCTCCGTCAGGGCGGAGGCCTCATGAGATTTGAGCACGGCGGCGGCCTGGTTCAGCAACTCCTCTGCCGCCTCCCGCTGGCTGGCGCCCACGTAGACATCTGCAGCAAGCACCAACGCCGCCGCGCGAAGCAAGGGATTCTCCAGCCCGGCAGCATGCGTGGCCACACTGGCATCCTTCATCCGCAAGGCGGCCATGAGGCACAGCATCTTCTCAAACTCTGCGGCACCCAGCGGGCTCACCGTTGCTGCATTGGCCGTCACCGAATCAAAGCGTTCATAGCCGCGGGCGGTCTCCTTATTCCTGAGCGCATCAATAATACAGGTGCGCAGCAGCGTGGCAGAGGCTGCAATGGTGAGCTCCACGTCATCCTGAGCCAGCTGCACCAGCAGCTCGGCAGCCTGGTCGATATTCCCCTGGCGCATCAGGCGCTCAGCTTCGCGGTAGGCATCGCGTTCCTCCCACTGCAGCACCTCGGCATCCAGCGCCTCGCGCACATAGGCAGAGGGAGTCAGCCACGATACCAGGAAAGCCCCGGCCAGACCAGCAGCCACCACCCCCAGACCGGCACAGGCGGTCATCAGCTTGCCGCGGCGGCGGCGGGCGCGCGCCTCAGGCGTAGCGGCCAGCACCAGCGCCTGTTGCACTTCCTCCACCTCTGCCAGCAAATCAGTGTAGCCGGAAGGGCGGTCGGCGGGGTCATAGGCCGTCATGCGGTCAGCCAGCTCGCACAGCGCCGGCTCCAGATGCGGAGCTATGCTGGCAAGCCGCGGCAGCGTCCTCTTGGAAACCAGCATATCTGCAATGGTATGCGGGTCCTGCGGCAGCTTGGCTTCGCCCGTAAGCAAATTGCGCAGAGCCATGCCCAGCGCATAAATATCGGTCTGCACGCTCTCCTCCTCGCGCCGCAGCGTCTCAGGCGGCACATAGTAGGGAGTGGCCCAGATGATATCCTCGGTCTCCACGCCCGGCTTGTCCTCCAGCGACAAACCGAAATCCAGCACGCGGGCCATGCCCTCGGGGGTAATCAGCACGTTGCCGGGCTTCACATCACGGTGCAGCAGGCCGGATTCATTGGCCGACTGCAGGCCAAGCGCCACCTGGCGCACGATTTCCAGAGCATCCGTCGGCAGCAGGAATCCGCGTTCATCCACAATCAGCTCCAGGTTGCGGCCATCCACCAGCTCCATGGCAATGTAGAACTGCCCGCGCGCCCAGCCCGCGGAATAGACGGAGACCACATTCTCATGGCGCACCTTGGCCATGAGCGAACACTCGTTTTCAAACTGGGCAATGCGCTCCGGGGCATCGCGGTAGGCATCATTCAGCACCTTGATGGCCACAGGCCGCCCCAGCACCAGGTCGCGGGCGCGGAACACCACGCTCATGCCGCCGATACCCAGCACCGACTCGATGCGGTAATTGGCCAGCTGGGTGTGCACCACGGTCTCTGCCGCGCATTCCGGGCAGGCGATGCGCGTATAGAACCCGAGCTGGGAGATATCGGACCTCCCGCCACAATGCGGGCAAATCCAGATTTCGGCGTGGTCACTCATGAGCTGGTGGAGCAGAAAAAGAAAAAGGGGCAGAGGAGAACATCCGGCCTCCCCTGCCCCCTGGACATCATTTCACTCAGCCCAGCTTGGGCAGAGAAGCGGCGGCCACAGCCTGACCGTGACGCTTGGTCTTTTCATCGGGCACGCAGAGGGTGATGCTCAGCTGCGGGAACTCGCCCTTGAGCACCTCGTTGGCCTTGTCGATGATGATCTGACCACCCTCACCCGTGGCTACGCGGCCAAGGAACAGGAGGTTGCGCACATCGTAGAAATCAGCGAAGTAGGCGATGGTGTAGCCGAACTCCACACCGATGGTCTCGTAAATCTTGCGAGCGCGGTCGTCGCCTTCCTCCATAGCGGCCTGCACCTTCTTGAGCTGCTCCGGATAGGGCATGCTGCCGAAGTCGAAACCGGCACGGGGAGCCAGACGAGCCACAGCCTGCTGGGAGAAGTACATGGCGCCCACGCCCTTGTCCTTGGACCATTCGTCCACACCACCATCTTCCTGGTAGTCCACCGGCACGAAGGCCAGCTCGTTAAGCCAGGGCATGATGTGACCCTCGGGGTCCACATAACCGGCAGCCAGGGAGGTACCCATGGCGATACCGAGCACGGCGTCGTCTTCCATACCCATGGCACCGGCCAGAGCAGTCACTTCACCGTCGTTCACCACTTCAAAGGGAACTTCCTTGCCCATGCGCTCGCTCCAGCGATCCTTGAGGGTGCCGAACATGCCACGGATGACATTCTGGAAGTCCTCGGGGGAGATGCCGCGGAAGAGGGAACCCACGCGGGGCTCGCTGTTCACATACACACCAGCGGCGGAACCACCGATGGCGTCCACCTGGGGCAGGTGCTTGGCAGCGCGCAGCAGGGAATCATCCACACCCTCAAGCTGGTACATGGGGTCGGTCTGGTGGTAGGGATTCCACACCACCTCTTCGGAGTACACCACCTCGCCGTTCACCACAGCGGCGCACTTGCGGTCGGAACCACCCAGGTCGAAACCGATGCGGTAGCCGTCCAGGTTGCGGCCCAGGGACACGGAGGTGCTGTTCTCAGCGGGCAGGTCGGCGGCGCTGGCCACCTTCACCACCTGAATGGGCTGGTCATAAATCTTCTTACCGATGAAGTCCCAGTCGAACTCTCGGGCACCACCGGCGCAGTAGGTAGCAGCCAGCATGTCAGCAATCTGGTCATCGCCGGCCACCATGATGGTGCAGCCGCCCTTCATCCAGAGCAGGAACTTGACGATACGCTCAATGTACTGGTTGTTCAGAGCGATATTCTCGCCTTCCTGCGGCAGAATCATGCCGCTCCAGCGGAAACAGGTACCATCCAGACGAGTCAGCGCCAGATCCACGGTGTGAGAACCGGGAGTTGCAGCCACCTTCTCAGCATAAGCCTTGGTCCAAAGCACCGGAGCCACGAAGGCCGGGTCGAGCACGGGAGTGAATTTCGGTTGAATATTCATAGCGTTACGGGCCGAGTATACCCAATCTCACGCCCCGTGACAAGCTCAAAAACTGTTCTTTTCCCAGATTAGAGAATCTTCAGGTAAAAAAACGACACCACCGGGTTGCCCCAGTGATGCCGTTTCTTATCTGATTCTAACCTGACTATCAGAAAGTATAGGCAGCGCCTACGTTCACGCGGTGCTCCTTGGAGTCTTCCATCGTGTTGAATCCGTAGTTCGTGCTGGCGCTCCAGCGCTCGCCGATGCGGTAGGTAGCACCGGCCTCGATGCCCATGCCCTGGCGACCGGGGTTCTCACCCATGCCGCTGAGGCCTTCCATGCGGATGACCGGGTTGCTGCGCACCATGTCGTTCATGTAGCGGATTTCGCCGTTCAGCACGAGCTTCTCGCAGCCTTGGGCGAGCATGAGACCGCTCTTGCCATCGGTCACAGCGGGGGTACCCCAGGCCACGTAGCGGGCGCCTACGCCGATTTCACCGCGCAGGTTCTGGATGGAGCCGGTCTTCACGCCGCCCACGGTGTCGGAATTGTTGGCGAAGTACTCAAGACCGCCGAACACGCTCATGCAGAGCTTGTCATTCACCTTTTTGTTCCAGTTCACGCGGCTGTTGAGCTGCACGCTGTCCTGCTCCCACTTCTGGCCGGCACCTTCGGAATCGGTCACGCCGTAGGCGGCCACCCAGTCCATGCTCAGGCAGCTGGTGGAGCTCAGCTTCTTGAGGCCATGCTCACCATAGGCGGCAATGTAGGAACCTTCCTGGTCCACCTGGCGCAGGCCGCTCGGACGCACCTCGCCCTCGACATAGCCCATGGCGATACCCACGCGACTGGCTGCACCCACCTGCATGTCGGCACCCAGTGCAGCGCCGGAAAGGCTGATATCGGAGCCGTTGATATCGTTGTTACCACCCAGGATTGCCACCCA
>JBGVNQ010000041.1:0-78113 GCA_045125705.1 Akkermansia sp.
CTCCCAAACCCACCCTGCTAGGGTGTTGGGCTCCAAGGTAACTTTGGGCTTGATTAGTTCGAAAAAATGAGTACTCTAAGGTTCGATTAATTTTGAGGCATCCACCCCCTTGGGTTCGATTTTATTTTGAGGCAATACGCATCTCGTCAAATCCCCATTGCATGGCTAATATCAGAGACTTCACCAAAAAAATACCAGCCGCTGGAGTTCTCTCCTGCGGCTGGTAAATTATGAGTGATTGGGGAGCTTAGAAGTTCACTCTGTAACCCAACGTTGCGTTGGCATCGGTGTAGTCAGCTCTCAATTCACAGGAGGCATCGATGAAAATGCTGCTGTGGTTGTCTTCAAGTGGCAACGTGAATCCAGCGCCCAATTCAATGCCGAATGCTCCGGCCTCAGAACTTTCCACCTCTGCAGATTTCCTGTTTGTGGCAGCAAGTGCTACTTTGGCTTTGCTTTGGCGGTCGCCTGCGTTGAACTTTGAGAGAATGCGGCACTCAAAGATACTGGTGCGGTTGAAGGCGTTTTCTCCCACGATGGACTGCAGGCGTGCACCGAGACCAAATGTGAGGGAATTCATGGTCTGCTTGCCCACATTCAAAGCAAGGTCGCTTCCGGTTTCGGTGTAGGCATCAATCTCAGAGTGACTCCATACAACGTTGAGAATCGGCTGCAGACACGTTGTGTTGTATTCATCCAGCACAAAGACTCGACCTAATTCATACATTAGACCGAATGAACTGCCGTTTGTCTCTCCCTTGGTCTGGAAACCGTTTACGTTTCGGTCCAGACTGATATCGCTCATGCCGAAGGATCCCACAAAAGTGTGGGTCCAGGCACTGTCGCAGTATCTGGCAAATGCGCTGATATATGAGGTGTCGATGTTGCCGTTTGCGTTGTCTGCGCTGGTCACTTCAAGATTGCCGTGCATAGCGGTCAGTGCCAGACCCGCTGTTATGGTCGGGCTCAGGTCAACATCCACACCGACTGTACCGCCCCAGCTGTTGAGCTTGTAACCAGCTGCAGAATCCGTCTCGTAGAGTTCACTGCTGTCGCCTTCGGCGTTAATCCATGCATTGAAAGTGGTCTGTGTTTCCGCCCACTGTTCCTGGTCAACTCCCATTGTTGTGGTCCGGTTGCGGATAGCCTTCAACTGACGGTTAATATCACCGCTGACGGCCTGGCCAAGAACTGCGGTACCGGCACCAGCCAGAGCTGCGCCCAGATTATCAATCATTCGGCTGCTCTGAGGCGTTTCCAGAACAGAGAGGACTACTGCAAGTTCACTTTGCTCAGGTAATACAGGGGATTCTACAAGCGCATTGTCAGCCAGCGAGAGACCAGCCTTGCCGTTTTTGCTTTCAGCTGTCAGGTTGCTGCTGTAGTAATTTGTATTGCGGTCGCCGACAATAGCCCCGTTTTCAAGACGGAGACTCTTGATATCGAAGTATTTGGTAAATGTCGCCGGAACGCTGAGAGTTTCCTCATCAAGTACATAGATGCCAGCAGTAGTGCCGGTTACATTGCCCAGCTGGTAAATTTCAACGCTCTGAAGTTTGCCATTGAGCATGTCGGGGCTGAGGCCGTCCTTCAAGCTGAGGGCGATGGATGTACCGTCAAGGACAAGGCCCTTACCTGTGGCTGATGCGTTGCCCGACAGGGCAAGGACACCGCCGCTCATTGTTCCGGAAAGCTCTCCGGCGCCAGTGATGAGAACCGTGCGGTCATGAAGATTCAGTGATGCATCGACATCGTGCAGGGTGAGTACACCGCTGAAATCACCGAGAGTATTGCCAGAGGGCGTTGCGACTACATCATCAATGTTGACTTTGTCTCCATTGCCGTTGATAGTCAGGTTTCGACTACCGGATAGCCCATGGATATTCAAGGGGGCGGTTCTTGCGTTATCAGGTGTGAGGTCGATGACGGTGTCCTGTGTGACGGAAACGCGCTTCACCTTGTCAAGAATGTCATTGCTCAGGAGCTGGATGGTCCCCTTATCCAATGTACCGATGTTGAGACCAACTTCCGAGATGTTCTTATTGGTGTTCCATGTGGCTTCCTCGGTGGTTTGCTCAGTAATCATGGCGAAGAGGTCACTTGTGTCGCCTGCCTGAGCGGCAAGAACGGTTGCCGGGGCGGTATCGGCGAAACGAATCATGAGACCCTTTCGTAACAGATTCTGCATGTATGGCGTCTGTACACTTGCTGAAGCGGCAACATATTGACCGTTTGCATTGTATCCGTAGTTGCTGAGGTCAAAGTTCTCAGCGATGGAGCCAGCTACCGTTTCTTCAAGAGCAATGAGGTGGAAACAGCTTTCCTGAGTAACGCTGCTGTCCTCAATATCTGTCAGGACTATCTTGACCTTGCCGTTTTCTTCCTTGCTGGAGAGACTCGCCATTTCTATACGAGCGGCGCTGCCTGCAGCATCCAGACCGGAGATCGTCAGCGTATCCGTAACGATATGCCCCATACTCAGCGTGGTGGCTGAATCGTCTGCTGCTGTACCTACTGCTTCCTCGCCGATGGTAAGAGAATCGGTGGTGATGTTACCGGCTGTTGCTCCGAACTCCTGGGCTCCCAGAAGTTCTACGTCAACAGGCGTTTCCTCCTCGTTCTCAAAAATGAGGGAACCAAGGTTATTCAGTTTCCCTGTGAACTTGGTGCCATCCACTTTGATGGTAATTCTGCCGTCCTTACCGATATTGACATCGCCTGTGCCGGAGAGTGTATCGAGCACCAGCGTGCCTCCCTGCAATTCGCCGGCAGCGTTCATTTCACCGACATGTAGTGTGCCGTTGTTGACAAGAGTTCCGATTTGAGCGTCATGTGCAGTGAATATCGCCTGCTCGTTGATAGTGAGGGCATTGACGATGGCTGTTCCTCCGATGGTTACTTCACCATCGAAATCAAGTGTCATGTCAGCAGCGTGCAGGTTACCGGTCACGTTCAGACTCGAACCAGCTTCCACAGCAATGGTGCCTTCCCCGCTGTGCAGCAGATGACCATTTACCGTCAGGCTGCCTTCATCGATGATGTTCAGCTCGCCGTTGTTGTTCAGGTTGCCCAGCACGGTGACAACAGCGCTTTGCTTGGCCCCATCGTGTGTTGCATCAGGGTTGGGAACGCCACCGATGTTGAGAACGCCGGAATTAGTCAGAACGGATGTAACCGCGCCGGTTTCCGGGTCGACTGTGCCACCAATGTTTGCAACACCGGTGGTGATGTTGATGATTCCGGAGTTGTCAGTATTGCCGGTCAGAGAGAAAATGCCGCTGCTGCTCAGGCTGCCGGAGTTAATCAGGTTGCCCATGATTGCCAGCGAGCCATTGTTGGTGTAGGTGCCGCTGTTAATCATATCCACAGGCACCAGCGTAGAGGAAGCGTCATCATCTTCCGCAAGCATTCCGGTCATGGTGCCGGAAGGTCCAATGGTAACCTGGCCGTAACTTGTGATAGTGCCGCGGTTGACCAGACTACCTTCTTCTCTCTGGCCTTCGTTTGTTACGTTCAGCAGACCAAATTGTTCAACCGTGATTTGGCCGATATTGAGCATGTTGTATCGGGATGCCACAGAGCCACCAGCCTTGATGATAAGCTCGCCCTTGTCAAGTACTTCCGTGTAATCATCCACTACGATGGCCATGTCAGTTGTCAGCGCAGCACCCTGAATGGTGAGGTTGTCCACCAGTTGCAGGGATACCGTGGTGCTGGAACCTGTTCCGGTAAATGTATAGGCCTTGATGAGACCCTCCGTATCGGCCACGTTGATACTGATGCTCGAAGCCTTTTCTTCCCCTGTGAAGACAACAGAACTGCTACCCAGACCGGAGAATATGACCGAATCGTTTTCCGTTGGCACGATGGCCTGCTGCCCGGTGGAGGTCTGCCAGTTCGTGTTGCTGTTCCAGTTGGTGTCTGCGTCTCCCGAGGCTCCACCCCATGTGTTGCCGTTGATAGAGACACCAATGCTCAGAGCTCCGGTAGCCGAATCATGCGTAAGTGTATAGAGGTACTGTCCGGTTGTCCAATCGCCCAGAAGCTCAACGTCTCCGATAACTGTGCCCAGTACCATGCTGGTCAGGTTACTGTTGATTAGCGAATCGCGCAGGACTTTATCTGAGATGTTCAACCGAAGGGTAGAACCATCTGTCAATCCTCCGATGTTGAACATGTTGCTGGTCAGATTCTTCACGATGACGTCACCGCCTATTCCCAATGTGGTGGCAGTAAGCCCGGTAACCTGTGTATCCAGGGTCATATCGTTGGTTACGATGAGTGAACCGATGCTGTTGGTTGCTCCCTGGAGTGTAAGTGCGTTGGCCTCGATGGTTCCGGTTCCGGCGAGCTGTGCGGCCAAGGTGACGGAATCCTGTTCCATCGACATAGCTGCATTGTTGGTCAGCGTTGAACTGACAGACAGCACTCCTGAGAATACAGTATCAGCATTGGCTGTCAGAGCGCTTACAGCGACGCTGCCGCTGAACGCCGTCTTGTTGGCAATGGTGAGCAGGTCTGCCGAGATGTTGCCCTTCATCTCAGCCTCAACACTGCCGCTGAACGTCACATTCAGGGTGCCGGCCTTCCGCTCAATTCCGGCTGCAATGGGACCGGAGCTGTTGATAACCAGGGAAGTGGTCTTACCTGTGCTCTCTTCGATGAAGGAGCCTGTCCAATTGCTCAAATCTCCGGCAAAGGTGAAAGTGGTGTTATTTGGTCCGGTAGCTTGGTGAACAAAGCTGCCGTCACCGCAGATGCTGCCGTTGAATGTATTTTTGTCATTTGTCCATCCGTTATTGATGGTGACGGCTTTGCTGCCTTCGGTATCAGTCAGTTTCAGATTTGCTGTATATGCCTTACCGCTTCCACTGTTGGCCGCTTGCAGGTAGCCTGTAATGCCGGATAATTCGAGCGTCGAGCCGTCACTTATGTACGTGTCCGGATTGAAGTTGGTCAGATTGGTGATGTTAGCGAGTTTCACGGTGCCTGCCCAGGCGTCAAGCGCGGAGATTGTAAGAAGTTTGCCGTCAGCAATGAGAGTGCCATTTCCACTGAGTGTTGAAATGGTTGCTGTTCCGGTTCCCTGAGCTGCCACAGAGAAACTGGTTCCTTCTGCAAGATTGAGCTTCTGAAGGTTACTGTTGGCCTCTGCGAGTTCGATGCCTGTTTCTGTACCTTCTGTCAGGTATACGTTCGCCACATTCTGAATGTCGGCATAGAGGTGGCTGGTTACGTTTTCCAGTGTCAGCGTGTCGGCTGTGATGCTTCCACTGTATTTGTCGAACGTATCCTTATATTCGGTGTCTGTTATATTTTTCAGCGTGACATCGTCTGCCGTAATATCACCTGCGATGAATGCCTTGGTGCCATCGATGATGACGCTGGCTCTGGCTGCGTCTGTGTAAGTGGCCGTGCCTTTGGTGATGTTGCCTTCGATGATACCTCCCTTCACGGTAACCGTTGTATTGCCGACAGAACCGGCTCTGCCGCCTGCTTCGATGTCGCCTTTAATCAGACCACCATTGATTTCTATGGTGGCAGAGCCAACGGAGGCTCCGGAAATCTTGGCGCCGCCCAGAATGTTGGCCTCGGCAGTACCATCATTGATGACAATAAGAACGTTGCCTATGCGGCCGTTATTGTTGATGGAGCCGCCGACAATATCGCCGCTTACCGTGCCGCCGTTCAGGTATACGCTGAACGAATCTGCGTGCCCGTTACCATACGAACCCGCAATGGCAGCAGTCTGCCCGCTGTATGTGCCATCTGCCACCCTGGCTCCTGCTTCAATTTCCAGAATCAGCGCAGCTGCATCAGCCTGGCCATTCATTGCGCCGAAGATAGTAGCCCCGGTTGCTCCTGTCAGCTGAAGACAGACTGAACCGGTCGGCTTGTTGTTCGTCATGCCGAACCAGCTGGCAGCAGATGTAATTTTGAAAATGGAATCCTCAGCAATGGCGGAGGAAACAAGCATAGGATTGCCTGTCAGCGCCATGACGGTTCCGTTCGTGTAATCCACTCCGCTTGTCGTCGGGAGCGCGTTGCGCAGTTCATCAGGAAGCGGAGCCAGCGGGATATACTTGTTGGAAACCAGCTGGGTTACAGATGCTGCGTCTTGTGTAGATGTGTAGGCATTCTGAGTGGAAACGAGTCCTTCTGTGGAAGGGGCATACGCTGTATTGGCCCATGCCACGTTTGAGACAATGGCATCGGCTCCAGTCGAGGAAATGAGAATACCGTTGAGGATGATATCGCTATCTGCGGCCGCCAGTCCCTGGCCGATAAGCATGTCGCCCAGCCATACATAGTAGCCGTCCAGTACGTTATCAGCTGCATTACCATTGTGCCAGGCAATGCGCAGATTACCTTCCTGAATCAGGGTGGAGTTATCCCAGCAGAACAGGATTTCTTCGCCCCATTTGATATGGCCTTCACTGATGTTGAGAGTTCCGCAGTTCGTGCCATCTCCCAGTGTGATGGCAAGATTCTGGTCGCTGGTCAGCCAGCCGTCCGTGGCGCCATTGCCGTATGCTGCGGAAAGGTCTACAGTATAGCCATTGGTCATGGTGAAAGCGTTTTCTGCCAGCAGAATTTCAGTTGCTCCGTTGCTTACCGTGCCGGGAGATGCATGTTCCCAGGTGGCTGCACCCTGGCGTTCCAGCCCGGCAGTGCGACCGCCGATGCACATGGCCTGAGCAAGATTGCCTGCCATGATGAGAGACCCCTGGTCATTCGGGTGCAAGCGGTCGCCGGAGCTATTGAAAAAGTCATTGTGTCCCGTGAACCGCTTGTCTGAGGTAAGGTCAACCATGCCTCGCGTCACATCCACAAAGACCACATTCTTGCCGGTTTCTGTTGCGTATGCCTCGCACCATGCTTGCAGGTTACGGTTGAACTCGGCACCTGCGTAGTGGTCCATATCGCGGTTGTGGTTGCTGTGCTCGCCCCACGGGGTGATGGAAAGCATGTAGAACGTGTCGTTGCCCTTGCAGACGTCATCCACTATCGTTGCCATAGTGCCCCAGCTTGAGCCGGCTTCCCATACGTAGGAGTCTGTGTCGGCATTGTAGGAAACGGTGCCACCAAAACATTTCTGCATCTGAGTTGCATATTGCGCGGTTGAAGGCCCGCTGTTGGGGGTGTCGGACAGCAGGTCATTTGTTCCCATCATGCAGAACCAGGTATTGCTGTCATAGGAAGCGGCTGTCGTTGAGGTGGAGTGTCCCCCGTAGTTGACACCACTGGTGTAACTTGTCCCGTTTATGGAAAGGGAAGTAGAGCCCGATATGATGTTGTGTGTGCGGCCGGAGGCCTGTGCCATGTGCGTGTTGGAGAATTCGGCCCCGCCGTAGCTCGTGCCGGCATCTTCCGTGTGAGAAGGTGTGGAATAATAGCCCTCTCTCGGTCCTGCAATTTCGTTCTCAATGCCGTTATCGGTGAAAATCTTGAAAATCTGCCAGCGGTACGAGGCATCGCTTACGCCGTGGGTGATGGAATCGCCAAGGAAGGTAATACGGCCCACGGTTGTGCCATCGGTCCGTTCGCTCACGAAGGGAGTGCTATAGTCTACGGGCGGCTCATAGGTGCTGGTGTCCAGGGTGGATGCCGTATTGAGCGTGACCGCGGTCACGTAGTTCAGGTTCACATAGTAACCTTGAATGTTGGTATTGCTGCTGCTCTTGAGCCCCGATGCCGTGTAGAGTGAGACGTTGTTTCCCTCTCTGTCTGTTGTGGAAACGGTAACACCGCTGGAGGAGCTGTTCGTGATGTGGAGGGTGACGGAACCATCCGTAGCATATTGACTCAGAGTGTCGTAGTTGATTTTGTTGGTCGTTGCGTTCCATGCACTGCCATTCCAATATCCCGACAGATATGGTTCGCGGGATCCATTATCGACACTTGTGTCGGCGTTATCTGCGAAACCGTAGTCTGCAGCGTTTGCATCCCACAGAAGCATGTACTTGCCGGAGACGTAGTCATTAGAGTTGACGTAGCTGACCAGGGAATCCAGATTGATGGTCAGCTCGACAGAGGTACTGGAGGCTGATTCGACCATGAAATAGCCGTTGCCATCGTAAATGACATTGTTGACAGAATCACACCAGGTGGTGCTCAGCTCTGTGTAGGTGGCGGCTTGAGCTGGACCTGAGATATAGCTCATCAATATGGCAAGGAAGAGAGTTTTTTTCATATTGTCTGTGGAGAAGATGATTCTTACCCTATATGTTTGGAAGGGTATCAGAATGACATAATAGCACAACCTCCCCGTGAGTCAAGGATATTCGGGGGCAATCCAAGTTCTTTGATTGCCGTCGTGCTTTTACGTCGATATTACAGATTGCTCAAATCAATGATATCAGCCATTTGTCCTGGAATGACTATGCTGATTTGCTGCACGTTTCCGGAACCGCTGCAGTAAGCGCAGAGTTCGGCTCCTCCCTGGAGCTGGAACTGGTAGGTTTTGCGGTTGCCCTGAGAAGTGACGAGTACGGGCTTGCCGGCAATGCCGATAAGCTCGCGGATGGGCATATTTCGCGAAAGCTGCTGCTTGATATCGTCTGCAGAAGGACGGGCTCCATCCTTTTTCTCGAGCTTTTTGAGGAGGTTTTCAGGAGTAAAGCCTTTCAGGGTTGCGTTGGCTGTTTTCTGCAGCTCGCGGGCGCTTGCAGCGGGGATATTGATGAGTGTCTTGCCTCCATTACGGAGCGTGCCGGGAGCACTTTTGATTGCCTTGCCGGTGATGGCGGCGTGCAGCACACAGGCGGCGAGGTAGGTACCCATGGCATTGGGGTGGGAGCAGTCCTTCCCATGCAGCGGCATGTCGGGGTTCCTGCGGTACCAAGCAGCCCAGGCTTCACCCACGGGCGCTACACGGGCTCTGCTTGCAAGTGCCGCCCGGCAGTAGGTGGTGCTGGTGCGCTCCTGCATATCCTGCATGGGCTGATACCGGTTGCCTTGTCTGCTGGCGTGTGCCCAGGTGAGAAAGAGCATCACGCGGGTATCATGCTGCTTGGCGATGTCTGCCCAGCGCTGCACGGCTGAAAGTGTTTCGTCCGGTTTATAGGCGGGAGTCTGGCTCTGGTCCTGCAGAATCACCCAGTCATACTTGCCGCTTTCTAGCAGTTGACGGGCCTTGGCGTGCTGTGGCATGGAGAGGAACCCATGCAGGCTCATGGCACCTGCCGTGTATGAATCCACCTCCAGCGGATGGGCTGTCTTCCTGCTCAGCGTTTCGAGAGCATCGGGCAGCTTGTTGTAGAAAGTGTAGCTGTTTCCGATGATGAGTACACGCTTTACCTCTGCTGACAGGGTGCAGGGGAAAACAGCCAGAAGCAGGATGATAAGCAGATGTCTCATGCTGCGCATTCTCAGCGTTTGTTCTTGTAGGGAGCCCCACCCACACTGCTGGCAGGGACTGCCTCGTCATTGGTAATCCGGTAGCCCTTGTAGGGGCCGGATTTCATGTATCTGCAGGAGCTGAACAGGCAGAGTGCTGCACAGAGTATAAGGGAAAGACGGCTCATGATTCAGTGAAGAATGAGTTAACCAGGGCACTGCCGCTGGTGGTGGGGACAATGTAGAGCCCGTAGCGGGCCCGTGTGCAGGCGGTATACAGTTCTTTCAGGTCAAAGCCTTTGCTTTCTCCCAAACCGATGATGTCGGTGAGGATGACGAAGGCTGATTCCTGACCTTTGAAGGATTTGATGGTGGAGGCAAAAATCTGCGTCGCTTGCGCCTCGCGGCATGCTGCGCGGCGCTCTGCAGCAAGGTCGGGCGTTTCACCTGCCGGTGCAGCGGCAAGTTCCGGCACCCAGTTGAAACAGCATCGGGGATGTGTGGGGCGCCAGGGCGAGAGAACCACGATGTCGCGGGCATTTACCTTATCCTTGCCTTCCATCAGCTCGCGGATGATTCGGCGCACTTCTTCGGCACGCTCCAGAGGAGAGTCGGCAGGGGACGCAAGGTGAATGCCAGCGCCACTCATGGGGAGAATCTGCATATCCTGTTCACTGCTGGGCAGCATGGATCGGCTGTAGCCGGCTATCTGGTTGGCATTGCGCAGATTGGCATGAAGTTTCACTCTGGTGGGAAGCTCGGGAAGCTGGTCGTAACGTGCGTACAGATCCTGGTGTTTGTCGGCAAAGATATAGAACTTGCCACCGGGGCAGAGCCAGCTACGTATGAGTTTCCACCAGATGTCTCGGAAATCCTGCGCTTCATCCACAAAAATTGCCTTGAATTGCGGCGGCTCAGGCAGGGACAGCATGTGTTGCAGGGTGCTTTCCGGCAGGCGGTCACCATGGCCATCATAATTCACCAGATGCTCCAGCTGGCGGGGGCGAAGAATCTGGTCGATGCAGAAATCATGAAATGTGCTTACGTGAAGCACATCTGCCTGCTCTACCAGCAGGGGGTGCCGTTGCAGCTCGTGTGCCATGGAGTGGTTGAAACAGAGCATCAGCATACGGCTTTGCCCGTCCCGTGGCATCTCTGCAGCCAGGCGCGCAGCCTCAGCGCAGGCCATGACTGTCTTGCCTGTGCCTGCACAGCCTTCCACGCGGATGCCATCGGTGCTTTCGTAGAGGGCCGGCAGAAGCTCGAGAATGGAACCGGATGTCGCATCCATTTCCTGAAGATAATTCTGCAGGCTCATGCGAAAGAGTACACTGGGTGCCAGCGCGTCTGAAATCTTGCTCATCCAGTGTGCGGACATGCGCTCCGGCTTGTTCAGAACGAAAAGGTGCTCAATGCGATGCTGCAATTGACCAAGCGCGCCCTCCCCGCAGAGGTACAGAGAGTCAAAGGGCAGGTTGTTCGCCAAGGCTCCCTCCGGTACACCCTGGACGAGAATGGCCATGTGGCGGTGCTCAGGCCAGTTTCGCTCTTTTTTAGGCAGACAGGCGCAACGCTGCAGGCTGCGCATGAGTTTCTGCATGGCGATATTAGCCTGCTCAAGCGGAGAATGCACGTGCTCTTTCCAGGCATCCTGCTCACGCTGCCTGCTTTGCCAGCGGCCGTTCACAACCTGAATCTGAGGCCAGTCCTTCACCTCAATGACCACGATGCCGCGTTCCGGCACAAGCACGACAAAATCCGCTTCGTAGTGTACATAGTAGCTGCCGTCCATGTAGTCTTCCTTGCAACTGTGGAAGACTACCCAGTCTGCAGGGAGCGAGGCCATGGCATCATACACCATGCGCTCGCCACGCTGCATTTTCTGCACGGGAATTCGTGAGTATAACCGGGCCATGAGAGGGAAGAATCAGGGTTGCTTCTTCTTGCGGGGTGCTCGCTTTCGTGGCGCGGCGGTGCCGGCCGGTTTCTTTTTCCTGCCGCCTGTGCCCTTGGCCGCTTTGCCTGCAGGCGCGGCCGGGGCTTTGCGTTCGCGCAGCCCCAGCCAGAGCAGGAGGCTCAGCAGACCTGTGCCCAGTTGCATGCATTCCCAGCCCCAGATGAACTTCCATTTGTGGATGTGTGCCTGACTGGGATCAAGTTCGGGAGTGATGACCTCCACCTGCTGGCCGATGGTGTAGTCAGTGTCATCGGCGTCGGTCATCAGGCGGCTGATGATTAGGCCGTTGGGCAGGGTATAGTGCACGATGGCCTGGTAGGAGGTGCTTCCCCCTGTGGCAATATTGCCGTGTTCCAGTGCCTGGAGTGTGGATTCAAAAGGCATCACCCTCACATCGGTGACCTGGGCGGTGACCACAACCGAATTGGTCACATACATGGCGGTACGCACCACTTGGTAGAGGGACGAAATGGTAAGCAGGGCGCCGGCCAGCAGGAACAACCTGTTAGCTCGTTTGCCCACGAGCCTGCTGAGAAGTGCTTTTACCATATCAATTGACAGCAACTCGGTGTTCAAAGGATTCCACGCGCCCGCGTTCTGCGCAGCCATGTGCCCACTGCAGTACCACGGCGGTATCCGGCATGGCCGCTGCGGCGCGGGTAGAAAGCGCGCGGTGGCGGGGGCGCGCCAGCGTGGTCTGCGGCAGACTGGCCAGCAGGGTGCGGGCATCATCCGTGCTCAGACGGAAAATTTCATCGGCGCGGGGCATGCCGGCCAGTGCGTCCTCATCGGCATCCAGACAGCGGATACCCACGCCGTAGCGCGTGGCCAGGTCGGTGAGTTCGTCCTCATTGGCTGCACCCGGGAGAAGAAGCAGTTCGCTTTCCTGTGCCCACTGGCCACAGGCCAGGGCGCGGAAAAAAGCCTGGCGGCAGCTCTCTTCATCTTCGGCAAAGCCCACGCAGATAGAGCGGAACGAGAGTTCGCTCACTTCGCCTTCCATGATGTAGGCTCCTTCCTCATCCCAGGCCCCGGCGGGCCACTGCACAGCCACGAGGTCGGGGTGTCCCCAGCTTTCTTCCTCGTCCACGGGGTACACAAACACACCCTGGCCGGCGGTGTCGTACAGGCGGACCGCCAGCGCCATGGCCTTGTGCAGAGCGGTTTCGCCTTCGGCATTGCCGCCAAAGACGCTCTGGAGATTCTGCTCATCGCCTTCGCTGCGCAGGTAATATCCCTGGCCGTTTTCCACTCGGGCAAGGCAGGAATCCGGGTCGAGTGCAATGAAGGAGAACTGGGAACGCAGGGAGTGGTCGGAATATTCATCTCCCAGCACAGCACGCACGCGGGCAATCAGTTCCTTGCCCTTGATGGCCGTTTCTGCACTCTGCGGCAGAAGTGACGGAAGAATCTCATTGAGCTTTTCGCGTAATCCCATGGCTTATTTTCTCAATTGAACTCCGGCGAGTTTCATGTTCGGGTCGACGGGCGTGTCGAGCGGGGAGAAATCGCCGCTTCGGGCGCGGAGCATACCGGCAAAGGCAATCATGGCGGCATTGTCGGTGGTGAGGCTGTTGGGCGGCAGAATGAGTTCGATGCGGCGGCGTTCACACATCTCCTTGAGCTGCTTGCGCAAGCCACTGTTGCAGGAGACACCACCGGAGACAGCCAGCACCTTGTGGCGGCTCTTGCGCAGAGCCTTCATGGCCTTGTGCAGCAGTACATCGATGATGGCCTGGCGTACACCGGCGCACAGGTCGCACATGGTCTGTTCGTCCAGGTCATTCGGATTGCCACTCGGCACCAGCTTGGGCAGGGTGTAGAGCACGGCAGTCTTGAGCCCGGAGAAGGAGAAGTCCAGGTGGTCTTCGTGCATCATGGGGCGGGGGAGCTTGAAGCGCTCCGGGTCGCCTTTTGCGGCAAGTTTGTCGATTTCCGGGCCTCCGGGGTAGGGGAGGTCGAGCATCTTGGCCACCTTGTCGAAGGCTTCGCCGGCGGCATCGTCGCGGGAGCGACCCATGAGGGTGTAGTCCCCCGGACCTTTCACGTCGATGAGCAGGGAGTGGCCACCACTCACCACCAGACTCAGGTGCGGAACGAGACCTTCGGGGTGGGTGATGAAGGGTGAGAGCATGTGCCCCTCCAGGTGGTTCACTGCCACAAAGGGCTTGCGGGCCGCCAGAGCCAGTGCCTTGGCGGCAGTGTTGCCCACCAGCAGGGCGGCCACCAGACCGGGGCCGGCTGTACTGGCAAACACATCTACCTGGTGAATGTCGCGCCCGGCTTTCTCCAGCGCCTCGCGGAGCACGGCGGGAAGATTGGCAGAGTGATTGCGCGAGGCGAGCTCGGGAATCACGCCGCCATACATGCGGTGCAGGGGAATCTGGGTGGAGATGACAGAGCTGAGCAGCTGCGGCTGCCCGCTGCCGGTGTCCTCCATGAGGGCCACGGCGGTTTCATCACAGCTCGACTCGATTCCCAGTACCAGCATACTTACTTCTTGGCTGCCTTGCGGCGTTTGATTTTCGGCTCAGCCTTGCCCAGCACTACGTCTTCGGTGATGGTCACGGTCTCAATCGTCTTGTCGCTGGGCACTTTGTACATGACATCGAGCATCAGGTTCTCGAAAATGCCACGCAGGGCGCGGGCGCCTGTGCCGCGTTCGATGGCCTGCTTGGCCATGGCGCGCAGAGCCTCTTCCTCCACCTTGAGCTGGGCGTTGTTCATGGCCATGAGCTTGGTGTACTGCTTCACGAGCGCATTCTTAGGCTCGGTGAGCAGGTGCATGAGCTGCTCCTCAGTGAGGGTGGTGAGCGGGGTGAAGATAGGCAGACGACCCATGAGCTCGGGAATCATGCCGAACATGAAGAAATCCTCCGGCATGGCCTTGGAGAGAATTTCCTCCTCGGTGTATTCCTTCGTATCGCGGTCTTCCTCCACGGCTGCAAAGCCCATGGCAGAGGAACCGATGCGCTTGCGGATGATGCCCTCGAGCCCCACGAAAGCACCACCGCAGATGAAGAGGATATTCTCCGTGTTTACGCGGATGTACTGTTCGTTCGGGTGCTTGCGGCCACCCTTGGGCGGAATGTTGCATTCCGTGCCTTCCACAATCTTGAGCAGAGCCTGCTGCACACCTTCGCCGGACACGTCGCGAGTGATGCTCACATTCTGCGTCTTGCGGCCAATCTTGTCGATTTCATCCACATAGATGATACCACGCTCGGCCTTGGCCACATTCATATCGGCAGCCTGGAGCAGGCGCAGCACGATGTTCTCCACGTCTTCGCCCACGTAGCCGGCCTCCGTCAGGGTGGTGGCGTCTACGATGCAGAAAGGAACGTCGAGAATCTTAGCGAGAGTCTTGGCGAGCAGGGTTTTGCCGCTGCCGGTGGAACCGGCCATGAGGATGTTGCTCTTCTCGATTTCCACGCCGTCGTCCGTCTTGGGCTGGCGCAGGCGCAGGTAGTGGTTGTACACGGCCACGCAGAGGGTGCGCTTGGCCCGCTCCTGACCGATGACGTAGGCATCGAGCATCTTGTGCATCTGCTCGGGGGTGGGCAGGGCGTCCTGGTCGATGGTCTGCACCTCGAGCACGGGGGACGTATCCTCCTTATCCTGAGGGATGATTTCGGGGTGAGTGCCTTTGATGAGAGCCAGGATACGGTCGGCTGCCACATCGCCCATCTCGGAGCGGAACATGTGGTAGGTCATGCCCTCTACGCATTGGAAGCAGATGTGGGTGCCGTCCAGCGTGAGCATGGGGCGTCCGTCGTTTTCAGCGCCGCCGCAGATGGAACAGATTTTGGGTTTCTTTGCCATGTGGGCAGGGGGTTACTTCTTCTGGGCGGGGGTGTGCTCAAGAATGCGGTCCACCAGACCGTAAGCGAGGGATTCTTCGGCGGTCATGTAGTTGTCGCGGTCCTGGTCCTGCTTCACCGTGTCGAAGTCCTTGCCTGTGTGCTGGGAGAGGATGCCGGTGAGGCGCTTGTCCAGGCTGAACATGAACTTGATGGTGCGCTCCACATCGGCTGCAGTGCCCTGAGCGCCGCCGCGCACCTGGTGAATCATCACGTGCGAGTTCGGCAGGCAGAAGCGCTTGCCCTTGGTGCCGGCTGCGAGGAGCACGGAAGCCATGCTGGCGGCGATGCCGATGCAGTAGGTGTTGATATCGCAGGAGACGAACTGCATGGTATCGTAAATGGCCAGGCCAGCTGTCACGGAACCACCAGGGGAGTTGATGTAGATGTGGATATCCTTTTTCGGATCCGTCATCTGCAGGAAGAGCAGCTGTGCAATCACCGAGTTGGCTACGGTGTCGTCAATTTCCGTGCCGATGAAGATAACACGGTCCAGCAGCAGACGAGAGTAGATGTCGTAGGCGCGCTCGCCCTGGCTCGTCTTTTCGATGACGGTGGGAATGTAGTAGTTTTTCGGGGTGTCCATAACGTGTTACCGTCGACTCTAGCACATCGCACGCGTACGTGAAAGTGAGAAATGCTGCATACTGCCGCGTATGCCACAGATTCGCCCGATTTACGGGCTTTTTCCTTGCCTTGGGCGGGCGCTGTGGTAGACTGGGGACATGCGTAAAATGTTTCATCTGCTGATGTCGCTTGTCCTGGCCCCGGCGGCCTTCGGGCAGGGGGATGCTGTGAATCAGTTTTACGCTGACCGACTTGCGGAGTTCAACCGCTATCTAGACGCTCGCGCCCGCACCGCCCGCTCTGCGGCAGAGAAAAAGGCTGTTGATAAGGAACGCGCCGCCTGCAAGCGCAGGCTGGACGCCGCCCGCGCCGGGTACACCGGGCTTTCTGCAGAGGATAAGGCGTTCTGGAACGGCCTGCAAAGTGAGTTGCAGGCAGTACTGAATCTCTGGGCTCAATCCACGGATGCAGACGCAGAGGAACAGAAGCGCACGCGTGCTGCTGCTCAGGCTGCCTATGATGCCGCCCTGCGTTGCTATGAGGCACAGATGCGTTTTGTGATGGCTCAGCTCGGGCTGGCCGCCTGTTCACTGGATGAAGATACGGTGAAAGATAGCAGACTGCATTTTGTCAATGAGCTGCGCCGCGAATATAAGCAGGATATGCAGAGTATTCTCTTTGCCGTCCCCTGGGGGCTTGAGGAACCCGAGGACGAGGAAGAAGAACAGCCTGACAAGTCGCAGCACCACGCCAATGAGGAATCCGAGGAGGGAACAGTAGATTTAAACGCCGGTGAAGAGGAGGAGATGCAGGCTGCTCCTGTGGCCCCGCTCATGGTCTATGAGCTTGCTCATGAAAGTGCTCATACGGAGGCGGCCCGTTCTGCTGCGGCCTTGCGTGCATGCCGCTTGTGGCAAGGGTATCTGAACCTCTGCGTGATGCAGGTCGCTGAATGCTTCGGGACAGAGCGTGGAAGCTCATTGGTTTCCGGTGTGCCTCTTCCCGGTGCGGTGGAGCAAACTCACTACGCAGCCGTGCAGGAGCATGCACAGAAGTATTTCCTGCAGGCAGAATCTGCCTGGGTGGCCTATGTGGAGAGCGTGGTGGCTGCACATGACCCCGGCTGGCAGGCCTCGGATGGCACCGCCGTCTCAGCAGAGGCTCAGCTGCTGCGCTTCCCGCTGTATGCCACGCATGAGCAGTATCTCGCGTTTATTCTTACCCCGCATCTGCAGTATGTGGAACCTGACCCCATGCCGGAAATCGGTATTGTGGAGTGATTCAAGATTGTCACCTGATAGATATCATCACAAAAAATCCCCGCTTCGGATGGAAGCGGGGATTTTTGTTGAAGGCTATCAGCGCATGTCGAGCATGGGCACCAGCAAGGGGTCATCGGGCCCCTTGTAGGCAGCCAGCGGGCGGTAGAGGGTGTTGTCCTCCAGCTGCTCGAGGATCTGGGCTACCCAGCCTGCCACACGGGCAATGGCGAACAGCGTGGTGAACATGCGAGTGGGAATGCCCAGACTGTAGTACACCGTGGCGGAGTAGAAGTCCACGTTGGCGTTCAGGTTCTTACGGGCACGCATAATCTTGGCGATGCGGTCGCTCATGCGAATCCACTTCGGCTCGCCGATGGTCTGGGTGAGACGGATGGCGATGCGGCGCAGAAGGGGGGCGCGGGGGTCCAGTGTGCGGTACACACGGTGACCGATGCCGAAAATCTTTTCCTTGTTGGCCAGCTTGCGGTTGATGTATTCTTCCACATTCTCCTCTTCGCCGATTTCCTTGAGCATTTCGATAACGGCTTCGTTGGCACCACCATGCAGCGGCCCCTTCAGGGACCCGATGGCGGAGGTGATGGCGGAGTACATGTCGGACAGCGTGGAGGCTGTCACGCGGGCAGAGAAGGTGGAGGCATTCATGCCGTGGTCGGCATGCAGAATGTAGGCCACGTCCAGAATGTGTGCTTCAGCGGGGTCTGGTTCGGTGCCCTTCAGCAGCCACAGGAAGTGCTCTGCCTCACCGAGGTCGGTGCGGATGGGGGGCAGGTCGAGCCCCTGGCAGATGCGGTAGTAGTAGGCGGCCATGACGGGCAGCTTGGCGATGAGGGAGAGACCGATTTCCTTCATCTGGCTGGGGTCCTTGGTGCGGTCGTCGTACATGCCGAGCATGGAAACGGCGGTGCGCAGGGCGCTCATGGGACGGGCGGTCTTGGTGGCCGTCTTGAAGAAATCGAGAATGGGCTGGGGCAGTTCGCGGTCATTGCGCAGACGCTGTTGCAGTCCCTCAAGCTCCTCGCGGTTGGGGAGGCGCTTGTTCAGGAGCAGGTAAATGATTTCTGTGAAACTGCAGAGGTCTACAAGGTCTTCAATCTCATAACCGCAGTAAAGGAGGTGGCCCTCCTCACCACGCACATCGCTCAATCCGGTTTCGGTAGCGATGACGCCCTTAAGGCCCTTTGCATAGATGACGTCTTTCTTCTGCTTTGGCTCGTTCTCGTTCATTCTGAATGGGGGTGGCAGGCTACAAGGCCGCCTGCCATGGCCGATTTAAAGTGCGGCGGGGCTATCAGCAGCAGGAGTACCAAGCATCCTGCAGCTCACCGAAGCTCTTGATTTCCACATCGCTGCGGGCCTCAAGCCAGCTCTTCACAGCCTGACGCTGGGCTTCGCTGGTCTGGGTGGGATCAACAGCCTTGGCAATGATGCTGCAGCCGTCATCCGTGATATTGCCTTCGCAATCAAGGCCGTTGGCCTCGATGCAGCCCTCAATGAGGTCGTGCAGGAACTGCTCGCACTCGGGAGCAGCTACATCGCCCTTGTAATCAAAAGAAAACTCAAAGCAGAGTTCCTTGAACTCACCGACGCGGTATTTCTTGCGGAGTCGCTTCTTCATGGTGCGACGATAATACGCGGATAGGAAGCCTTTGTCAATCAAATTCACGCGGGCTGACACGGCGTTTTGCCGCTTAATGATGCACCTCGAGCACCGGAACATTCCGGCTGGCAGGGTGCTGCTGGCAGGCGCTCAGTGTGAGCGCCGCTAATGCAAGGAGGAGCAGGGCGGTCTGGCGGGGCATGCTGATTATCGTTTTTCGGGTGGTTTCGGAAGGGTGTAGTAGCTCTGCAGCTCCGGGGGGATGGGGCGGCACAGCGTCTCCGGTGCAGGAGGCGGTATGGGGCCGACTACCTGTTGTGAGAGCTGCTGGCAGGAGCTGAGAATTGCGGCAGTTGCACCTACGGTGAGGAGGAAAAATCGCATATAGGGTGATTTTAGGGATAAATGTCTGATTTTTCAAGTCAAAACTGGCAGATTCGGCTGAATTCGCTTGACTTTTCTGAAATAAAGCGTATTCTGGGCGTCCACCTTGCTTTCGCTGGCAGGGTGTGTCCCCCGGCGGGTGACGCAAGCGCACCGACGTCGGAAGAACTCCAAACAAACCATCATTTCAAAAGCATAGAAAGAAATAATACTATGACGACATACTCCCTTAAGGCCACCAAGCGTGAGGCCATCGGCACCGGTAAGCTCAACGCTCTCCGCGCTCAGGGTTACCTCCCCGGCGTGGTGTACGGCTCCGCCGTGGAAAGCAACATCAACGTGCAGATCAAGGCTTCCGACGTGCGCGCCCTGTTCGCTTCCGTGGACACCGACTCCATCCTCGTGAACCTCGACGTTGACGGTCAGACCATCCTGACCCTGGTGAAGGACGTGCAGCGCAACTGGCTGACCGACAACCTGAACCACGTTGACTTCTGCGCCGTGACCCCCGACACCGTGGTGAAGACCCGCGTGCAGGTGAAGCTTGTGGGTACTCCCGTGGGTGCCGCCATGGGTGGCGTTGTGCACCAGATTGTGCACGAGATGCCCGTGAAGTGCGCTGTGAAGGACATCCCCTGCTGCATCACCGCCGACATCTCCGGCGTGGGCATGAAGGAATCCTTCCGCCTCTCCCAGGTGGAGCTTCCCGCCAATGTGAGCACCCCCTTCAACGGTACTGTGGTGCTTGCTTCCGTGATCAAGCCCTGATCCTTCGCGGAACAAATCCATTTGAAAAGCCTGCCTCCCGAGACGGAGGCAGGCTTTTTTTTCGTTAAAGATTTGGTGTCGGGGCGAGGGACTCATTCGGAGCACGGGACTTTAGTCCCGTAAATATAAACAGAGGTGGACGAAAGACCCCCGCACCGAAGAGACAAAAGGGTTAAACCTCATCGGCCAGCAATCCCTGGAGCTGGCGGTGGGCATAGTGAAGGCGGGAGCGCAGGGTGCCTTCAGAGATATTGATGAGCTTGGCAATCTGGGGGTAGGAGAGCCCTTGGATATCGCAGAGATTCACGACTTCCTGATGGGCAGGGGAGAGCTGTGAGATGGCGCGGGCGAGCTTGCCGCGCAGGTCTTTCACCTGAGCTTTGCGCACAGGGTCGGACTCGAGATTGGCATCGGCCAGCTCGGCATCCTTTTCAAGCGGGTTGCCGTTTTCATCGTTATCCAGGCTGAAGCTGCGCTCGCGCTTGCGCTTGCGCAGGTGGTTGCGGGCATTGTTCAGCGCAATGGAATAGAGCCAGGTGTAGAACGAGCTGTTCCCCTTGAAGTAACGAAGCGAATGGAATGCTTTGAGAAAGGATTCCTGCGCTACATCGTAGGCATCGGCTTCGCTGTTAAGCATCTGGATGAGCATGGCATTGAGCTTGCGGCTGTGGCGTCGGATAAGCTCATCATACGCACGGGTGCGTCCATCGAGCGTGTGCTCGATGAGCTGCTCATCTGTCAGCTCGGCGTATGAATCTTTAGAGGGGGTAGTCATGGGCGTCGGGTAGTGCGAAGGGCTGGCCGGCTTGTGGGGGCGGGGAGCCTTGCGGCATCCCCTGACCCTCCACTGGCCGGGCGTTTTATATCAGAGTACAAACTCACCTGCGAGGCCGCGGGTCTTTTCGTACCAGTCGATATAGGTCTTGTTGATGAGTGTGTAACCACCGGGGGTGGGATAATGGCCGCTGAAATACCAGTCGCCACAGGGGGCTTCGATGGCATCGTGCAGGCCTTCGAGCGTCTGGTAGACGCACTGGATTTCGCAGGGCGAGTCCTCGGGGGTGACCATGCGGGAAATCTCGTCCGTGATTTCGTTATCAGTCAGGGCACCATAGATGCGGCGAACCGGATTGGTGCGCTTCTCCACGGGCTGGGTAAGCTGGTAACGGCACTCATTGTACACATCGGTGATGATGTTGGAGAGTCCCTTGCGGTGCAGCAGATTGATAGCGGCGAGGAAGGCCACGAACTGTCCCATCTCGCACATGTCGATACCGTAGAAGTCGGGGTATCGTACCTGCGGAGCAGAAGAAACAATCACAATCTTGCGGGCCTTGGTGCGGGCCAGAAGACGCAGCAGGCTCATCTTGAGCGTGGTGCCACGCACGATGGAGTCATCGATAGCTACCAGCACTTCGTCCTCTCCCACAGCTCCGTAAGTGAGGTCGTACACCATGGAGGCCATCTGCTTGCGGCTGCTGGCTTCGGAGATGAAGGTGCGGAGCTTGATGTCCTTGTGGGCAATCTTCTCAGCGCGCGGCCAGCGGCGGAGGATGAGCTCGTTGATGAGTTCTTCGCTCATGGTGCCGTCGCGGAGTGCCTCGACCATGGCCTGAGTCACCTTGTTGCGGCGGTAGGCACGCAGACCCTCCAGCAGACCGTAGTAGGAAACTTCTGCGGTGTTGGGAATGAAGGTGATGGCAGCCTTGGAGAAATCCTTCTCATCCAGGCTTGCTACGACCTGCTCCGTCAGGTTGGCACCCAGAGCCTTGCGCTCGCGGTAGATGACGGGGTCATTGCCGCGGGAAGTGTAGATGTCTTCGAAGCAGCAGGGGGTATATTTGCCGGGAGTGGTGTATTCCTTGATGGTGACCTGACCATCTGCCTTGACCAGCACCATATTGGCGGCAGGCAGTTCGTGCACATCACTTTCGTCCACCTCCATCACGCTCATAAGCGGTGCGCGTTCACTGGCGATGGCAATATACTCGTCCGTCTGAATATAGTAGCAGTGGCGGATGCCGTTCGGGTCGCGCAGGCAGAAGAAGTCGCCGTTGCCCACAGCACCCATGATGACATAGCCGCCGTCCCAGTCCTTGCAGGACTTTTCGATGACGTCGAAGAGGTTGAGCTCAGCAGAAATAATCTGCGGAATCTCGCGCCCGTCTACGTTCTTCTTGCGGAGCTCGCGGTACTTGTCTGTGTGAGCTTCGTCGAGGTGGTAGCCTACTTCTTCCAGGATGGCCTGCGTGTTGTTATCGAACACGGGGTGCTGGCCGCGGGCCATGAGCTTCTCGTGCAGTTCCTCCACGTTGGTCATGGAGAAATCGCCCTGGAGCATCAGGGTGCGGGTCGGCCAGTTGGAGCGGCGCAGGAAGGGATGGCAGCTGCCTTCCTCATACTGCACGCCGCTGGTGCCGTAGAGCATGTGGCCCATGAGCACTTCGCCGCCGAAGTTGAAGTTCTTCTTGAAGCTGGCAGCATCGGTGCCGTTGATGATACCGTCCTCACGCATGTGGCGCAGGTTGCGCTGCTGCGTGGTGAAGAGGTCGGTGAGGGCGGAGCCTCCTACCGCACGGGAGCGGAAGATATACGGCTCGCCCAGCGGCATATTCAGCTTTACGCTGCCGAAACCGGCGCCGTCCTGGCCGCGGTTGCGCTGCTTCTCCATGAGGAGGAACAGCTTGTTGAATGCCCACTCGGGATTTCCGTACTTCTCTTCGAAGTAGGAAAGCGGCTTGAGCAGGCGAATGGCTGCGGACATGTTGTGGCCTCCTTTCGGTGATTTACTTGCGCACGCTTACCTTGATGCCCTTGCCCTCGCGCATGGTGCCGATGACGGTGCCGCCGGGGCCGGCGGTGAGAGCCTGCTCAACCTGGTCGGGGGAGACGATGGCCACCCAGCCGATACCCATGTTGAAGGTGTGGAAGCGGTCTTCGGCGTCAACGAACTGCAGCACCTTCTGGGCGGGCTCGTTGTTCCAGTAGGGGATTTCGAGGTCGGCACCCTTTTCGCCGAGGAAGCGCTCGAGGTTCTCGGGCAGACCACCGCCGGTGATGTGGGCGTAGGCCTTGGGGGTGATGCCGAGCTTGCGCATGTCGTACACCACGTCATGGTACAGACGGGTGGGGGCGAGCAGCTCGCGCAGCTCTTCCTTGGTAAGAAGGTCGGGGTTCTGGGCAAGCACGCGGCGCACGAGGCTCCAGCCGTTGGCGTGGAAACCATCGCTGGGGTAGCCGATGAGGATATCGCCCACAGCCACCTGAGAGGGGTCAATCATTTCGCTCTTCTCCACGCAGCCGATGCTGAAGCCGGCCATTTCCACGAGGCCCTCGGGCACAACGCCGGGCATTTCGGCGGTTTCACCGCCGGCGAGAATGCAGTTGCAGCTCTCGAGGTAGTCGCACATGCCGGCCACCAGACGGGTGATGCGGGGGCGTTCGGTCTCCAGGTTGGAGATGCCGAGGTAGTCAAGGAACATGAGGGGATCGCCACCGGTGGTGAGCAGGTCATTCACGTTCATGGCCACCAGATCCTTACCTGCGGTTTCGAGCATGTCCATGTCGAAGAGAATCTCCGTCTTGGTGCCCACACCATCGGTGCCGGTCACAATCACCGGCTCCTTGTAGGAAGACAGGTCGTAAGCGGCTGCGAAAAGACCGAAAGCATTGCAAAGCTGGCGGTTTTTCTGCGTGCGCTTTACGTGTGCACTGATATCAGAAACAAAAGACTGCGCCTCAATAGTATCGACGCCGGACTGCTTGTAAGTGAGATTGCCGGACATAGCTTGAATCATCGCTTGGATGCGCGCGCATTATACATGAAATCCGACCTGTTGGCAAGCCGATTCTGCCACCTTTTTCCAACTGGTGGAGTGCAATATATACAAAAAGCGCACCAACCCTTGGTGGGGCTGGTGCGCCGATGAAAATCAGGGCTGCAAATCAGCGGTTTTTGTGGCGCAGTTTGATGCGGTATTTCACGCGGTCGGCCTCGTGGTTGGTTTCCACGCTGCTGCAGAGTTCGGTGATGGCGGAGTTCTGCGGCAGTTCGATGGTCGGCACGCCGATGGGCAGCAGCACTTCCATGCTCATTTCGCGGGTCTGTTCGGAGTAGCGGAAGTAGAAGTCGAGGGTGCCCTTGTCCAGCGGCAGCATGCGGAACAGGACATTGCCGATGAGCTGGGCCTTGCGCATGCTCTCGCGGGTAAGGAAGTACTTGTTGCAGTATGCCTGCCACTCGGACTTGAGCAAGAAACGGTCGTAATCCGGGCTGTGGAAGGCAAAGTGGAAATCGCGGATGCGGTTCACGAACACTCGGGTGCGTTCGCGCTTGGGATGCTCGAAAATTTCCTCGGGCGTGCCTTCCTCATAGATGATGCCTTCGTCCATGTACACGACGCGGGTGCTCACATCGCGGGCGAAGGACATTTCGTGCGTCACGATGGCCATGGTCATTCCCTGGCGGGCCAGAGCGCGGATAACGGACAATACCTCACTCACCATGGTGGGGTCGAGCGCGGAGGTCGGTTCGTCGAAAAGGATAATCTCCGGGTCCATGGAGAGGCAGCGGGCAATGGCTGCGCGCTGTTTCTGGCCGCCGGAAAGTTCAGAAGGCATAGCATGTGCCTTTTCTGCCATACCTACCATCTTGAGCAGCTCCTTGGCCTTTGTTTCGGCTTCCTTGCGGCTCTTGCCGAGCAGCTTCACGGGGCCGATGCACACGTTGTCCAGCACGGAAAGGTGGTTGAACAGGTTGAAGGACTGGAACACCATGCCCATCTTCTGACGAAGTCTGGAAGCATTGATTTTTCCGTTGAGTACCTCTTCGCCGTCGATGACGATGCTGCCGCCCGTGGGCTGTTCGAGCAGATTCAGACAGCGCAGGAAGGTACTCTTACCCGTGCCGGAGGGGCCGATGATGGAGATAACCTCGCCGCACTTGATGTTCAGATTGACATCGCTCAATACTTCAAGATTGTCGAACTTCTTCTGAAGATGTTTGATTTGAATCATCGTTTCTTAAGAAAGGGGGAAGATGTTTCAGTTAAATCAGCAGACCTTGTTGCCGATGCGGTCGAGGACATAGGTGAACAACCAGGCGATCAGGAAGTACATGAGTGCCACCATGAGGAGCGGGAAGAAGGGGTCGAAGGTGCGGCCTCGGATGATGTAGGAGGCGCGGGTCAGGTCGGCCACGGCCACGTAACCCACAATCGAGGTGTTCTTGATGAGGGAGATGAGCTCACCCTTGTACACGGGCAGCACGCGGCGGATAGCCTGCGGCAGCACGATGTAGCAGAAGGTTCTTACGGGAGAGAAACCAAGCGCAATGCCGGCCTCGGTCTGGCCCTTGTCGATGCTGCTGATGGAGGTGCGGAACATCTCGCTCACGTAGGCAGCAAAGTTCATGGCAAAGGTGATGATGGCCACCGGAGTGTTGTCGAACTTGGTGAAGGCCACATAGCACATCATCATGAGCAGCACCAGAATGGGTGTACCGCGCATTACATCAATATATACCTTGGCAATGTTGCTCAGGATGCGGGAGCGGCTCATGCGCAGGTAGCAGATGAAGGCGCCCAGGATAGTGCCCAGCAGCGCTGAGAAGAAGGAAATATGCAGCGTGACTTTCAGACCGTCCCACAGGAGCATGTAGCGGCGCTCTTCAATGATGTTGCGGTAGAAACTGCGCTGGATGGTGCCCCAGATGCCCAGATTTTGCTCGCCTTCGTTGCCGGAGATGATGGAGGCGTCTGCGTTCTTGGTTAGCACGGCCACGCGGGAGTGGCTGTCATAATAAGGGTCGGAGAAAAGTACGCTTTCGGCGCGCTCATCGGTGATGAGAATGCCGGAGGCTGCCATATCGGCCTTGCCTGTGGTGGTGGAGGCAATGAGGGAGTCGTACTCCATCTCCACGATTTCAATCGGGCGGTTGATGTAGACGGAGAATCGCTGAATGAGCTCGGCATCGAAACCGGCAATCTTCTCATTCTTGATGAAGACGATGGGTTCGGTGCAGGGTTCCATGGCCACGCGGATGGGCTCGCCCTGGGTGGGCAGGGGGAGATCCGGCATTTCGGCGGTGTCGAAATGCTTAATCCAGCGCTCCATGATTTTCTGGAGGTCTCCCGTGGATTTCAGCTGGGCGATGAAGGCGTTGAACTGCTTGCAAAGCTCGGCGTTGTGCTTGCCGAATACCACACCCATCTGGCAGGGAGGTACAGGGCTGTCAGGCAGGATGGTCACGCCCTGCGTCTTACGCACCAGAGCGTAGCAGATGACGTCGTCCATGATGGCGCCATCGCACTTCTCCTGCTGCAGAGAGAGCATCATGTCTGCCTCGGTATCAAATCGGTCCAGCTTGATATCGGGGTAATTTTCCTCCACGTAAATATCCTGCACAGTTGAGGAGGGGACGGCCAGCACCCGCCCACGCAGGTCTTCAAAACACGCAATCTTGCCTGTGGCTTGCTGCGAGGATTCTACAGGGGCATCCGAACCCAGTGCCGGAGCCGCGACGAGCATGACATAAGCAACTAAAGTTGCTACAATATGAAGTGTTTTGTTCATGTTGTACAACCCGGGGAGGAAGCACCCCGCGCGCGGATTGTAACACAGATGCCCGGGATTGCAAGCTAAATGTTATCCTGCTGCAAATTATTGCAATGCCTACTGTTGTGCTATAATTAACAACAAAAATGCACACCCCTTAAAAAGGAAGTCACCCAGGGGCCGAAACCCCTGGGTGCCCAACTACCCTATGAATCGGACCCTTTCGAGCCCGGGAACCTTTTTTACGTCCGGTCCCGAAGACGAAGTCAGTATATATTGTTTTTTTTAGCCCGTCAAGGCAAAATCTTCATGAATTAACAATTTTTTTGGTTATCGGAAATTAACTATTTGCTGAATCATCAATAAGTTTCTGGGCAAGGGAAGCACAGAAGGCGACACAGCGTTCGCAGGGGCGATCTGCGTAATAGACGCTGGTGCGCTCATTGGGACGAGCGGATTTTTCCATCTCAGTATCAAGGTGAAGCAAGTCGCGGCAGTTGAGGCTCCCGAACTCTTTTTTGAAAGATTCCGCCAGCTCACGGGTAAGGGAGAAGATGATTTCCTTATCATCCGGATTACCGGTAAGGTTGCCTTTGCAGAAGCCTGCCACCATGCAGAGCCCGGAGAACGCGCCGCAGGTGCCGCGCATGCGGCCGAGCCCGGCGCCAAAGGCCGAGGAAAAACGCAATGCTGCGGTTTCGCTCATGCCGACCTGGTCAGCCATGGCGGCAAAGACTGATTGGGCGCAGTTGAATCCCTGGTGAAAGTAGTGGAGCGCTTTTTCTTCGGCTTGCATGGCCGAGAGCATACGCCCGTGCGCGCGGTTTGTCAATGCTGCACTTTTTGCTCGCTTTGCGGTGCGCCGAGTGGTAGAATCAGCGCAGCAGAGAATAACGATATGACACAGCGTACATTGGTGAAGCATGCGTTGGCCAGTGAAGCTCCCATGGAGCAGATTCTGGTGGAGGGTTGGGTGCGTACACGCCGCGATTCCAAGACTTTCTCATTCCTTGAGGTTAATGATGGTACAAGTCTGGCCTCGATTCAGGTGGTGGCCGATGCCGGTATTCCCGGCTATGAGGATATCGGTCGCATGACCACGGGCTCTTCTGTGAG
Source organism: Akkermansia sp. (assembly GCA_045125705.1). Taxonomy (GTDB): domain Bacteria; phylum Verrucomicrobiota; class Verrucomicrobiia; order Verrucomicrobiales; family Akkermansiaceae; genus Akkermansia. The sequence continues at coordinate 27,427 of JBGVNQ010000041.1, forward strand.
CATTCTGGGTCGCCTGGTGGAAAGCCCTGGCAAGCAGAAGTGGGAGATTCAGGCCACGGCCATCCGCCTGGTGGGTGGCGCACCTGAGAACTACCCCCTGCAGAAGAAGGGGCACTCGCCTGAGTTCCTGCGCACCATTGCACACCTGCGTCCCCGCACGAACCTGTTTGGCGCAATCTTCCGTACGCGCTCCCGCATGGCTGCAGCCGTGCACCAGTTCTTCCTGGAGCGCGACTTCGTGTGGGTTCACACCCCCATCATCACCGCCAGCGATTGCGAAGGCGCAGGCGAGATGTTCCATGTGACCACGCTTGATCCTCTGGCTCAGAACAAGAGCTACGATGACGATTTCTTCGGCAAGCCCGCCAATCTTACTGTGTCCGGCCAGCTGGAAGGTGAGACCTTTGCCTGCGCGCTGAGCAACATCTACACATTCGGCCCCACCTTCCGTGCCGAGAACAGCAACACCTCCCGCCACGCCGCCGAGTTCTGGATGATTGAGCCTGAGATTGCCTTCTGCGATATCTATGGTGATATGGATATAGCCGAATCCTTCATCAAGCACATCGCCCGTACCATGCTCAATGATGCCAGCGGTGACTTCGAGTTCTTCTGCAAGTTCGTGGACAAGGGACTGCGCGCCCGTCTGGAGGAAGTGGCTGAGAAGCCCTTCGTGCGCTGCTCCTACACTGAGGCCATCGAAATCATGCAGGCCAGCGGCGAGAAGTTTGAGTACAAGCCCTACTGGGGCATGGACATGCAGAGTGAGCATGAGCGTTTCCTGACGGAAAAGCACTTCAAGTGCCCCGTGATTGTCTATAACTATCCGAAGGAAATCAAGCCCTTCTACATGCGCCTCAACGATGACGGCAAGACTGTGACCGCCATGGACGTGCTGGTGCCCGGCATCGGTGAAATCATCGGTGGCAGCCAGCGTGAAGAGCGTCTCGAGGTGCTCGAGGGCAACATCGAGCGCATGGGCATGGATAAGGAAGCCTACTACTGGTATAATGATCTGCGCCGTTTCGGCACTGTGCCGCATGCCGGTTTCGGTGTGGGCTTCGAGCGTCTCATCATGTTTGTGACGGGTGTGCAGAACATCCGCGACGTACTGCCGTTCCCGCGCACTCCTCGCAACTGCGAGTTCTGATATAGAGCAGATACGAAAGCGAGCGTATGAAGTCGCGTGCGGAAGAGTTTGCTGAGTGGGGTACCGAAGTGGTGTTCGGTCGCGCCCGTGGTTTTCGCGCGTGGCTCATGCGCTGCCTGCTGCGTTTCGCGTCGTTCTTTTTCTGGGTGCTGGTGCAGGTGCGTCTGTTCCTGTTCCGCCGCCGCATCAAGACGGTGCACTACCTCGGCACCTTCGTGGTGAGCGTGGGTAATATCACAGCAGGCGGCACAGGCAAGACCCCCGTGGTGGAGCTGCTTTCCCGCAGCCTTGCCTCCCGCGGACGCAAGTGCGCCATTCTGACCCGTGGTTACAAGAGTCACGACCTGGACAAGCCGCAGGTATGGCTGGATAAGGACGGCAAGCGCGTCAAGCATATCCCCAAGATTGCCAGCGATGGCGTGACCCGCTACCTCAGCCCGCTTTATGCCGGTGACGAGCCCTTCATGCTGGCTCGCAATCTGGATAATGTGGCGGTGCTGGTGGATAAGGACCGCGTGAAATCCGGTATCTTTGCCATCGAACAGCTGGGCAGCAATACGCTTATCCTGGATGACGGCATGCAGTTCCTCAAGCTCAAGCACGAAATTGATATTGTGCTGGTGGACTGCGGTTTCCCCTTTGGCACGGGTGCTTTGCTGCCCCGTGGCACCATGCGCGAGCCCCGAGCCAGCCTTAAGCGCGCCAGCTATATCATTCTGACCAAGAGCGAGGGTAAGCCGCAGGATGAACTTATCGCCACTATCCGCAAGTACAACAAGGTGGCCGATATCATTGTGACCAATCACGCTCCCGTGCTGCTCGAGAATATCTTTACAGGCGAACAGCTGCCGCTTACTGCACTCAAGGGTAAGTATGTAGCCTGTCTGAGCGGTATCGCCCGCCCCGAAAGCTTCGAGAATCTCGTGGAATCCCTTGGTGCCAATGTGGAAATACGCCGCAGCTATCCCGACCACTACTGGTTCGACCAGGAGGATCTGGATGCCTTTGTGGACCGCTGCGCCGAACGCGCCATGGATATGATTGTGACCACGGAGAAGGATGCCGTGCGCTTCCTGCGTCCCGGCGAGATGGATGTGCCCATCTACTTCCTGCGCATTCAGATTGATATCCTTCAGGGGCAGGAGAAGTGGGATGCCATGATTGACCGCATCTGCGGCCTCGGTGCCCCCCAGCCCCGCCCGGAATGGGGCGATGTGCTGTAAACCAGACCGTTTTGAGTATAATAAAAAAGGAGCGGCAGAATGTTCTGCCGCTCCTTTTGCGTTTTGGAAAATCCTTACATGGAAATCGTGAAGGCCAGCTTGGCGGAGATGGTCTTGGCAATGCCCAGTACCTGGTCGTCTGAGACAGGCATGTTGGTCTTGATGACGGCCAGGGAATCGCCGCTCTTGTGGTCAGTGGGAGCCACAATGTTCTCGATGTTGATGCCAGCCAGAGAAAGAGCCTGACCAATGGCGGCCACCACACCGGGGCGGTCGGCATAGCGCAGCACAAGCGTGTTGCCGGCAAGCGTGGCATACAGGTGGTCGAACTCAGCAATGCGGGATACCACGGGGGTGCCATCCACTACCAGGCCGCGCACGCTGGAGACAATCTGCTGGCCGTCCACCTCCATGAAGAGATCGATGGTGAGGGCGTCGTCATAGAACTTGTCGTCCTTGGGTTCGCGGGCCTTGTAGACAATGCCGTGCTCACGGAAGGAGGTTTCGGCGGCTGCGGGCATAAGGCCGGTTTCTGCACCGGGTACGGCACCCTGGAGAATCCACGGTGTGAACCACTTGCGGTAGGAGCGCAGGTTGTTGTAGAAGGTGCATTCAATGCGGCGGATGGGCTTGCAGCCACCTGTGTAGTAGCAGAGCTTGCCGAGCATGGCGGCGAGCTGAAGCTGGGCAGGATGCAGGCCGACGGGACGCTCTGCGTTGATAACACATGAGGTGTCGCCGGTGGTGAAGTAATCAATCATCTGCTTGGCGGCCTGCATAGCGGCGTTCTTGTTTGCCTCTCTGGTGTTGGCGCCCAGGTGGGGCAGCAGCAGGTCGGCCACATCGGCGCTGGGCTGCATAGCAGCGGCGTCCTTAGGATGCACGTCGGTGCAGTAGATGATGTTCTTACCCGCGGCCTTGACTGCGCGGATAGCATCTTCATCCACCACGCCATAGCGGGAGCAGTTGATGAGCATGGCGCCGTCCTTCATCATGTTGATGAGGTCGGCATTGATGAGGTTGCGCGTGGCGGGGCCACCGGGCACGTGCAGGGAAATGATATCAGCCGTGGAGAAGATTTCTTCCATTTCTGTGGGCGTGGCGCCGATGTTGAGGGCGCGTTGCTTGGAAAGGAAGTGGTCATAGCCCAGCACCTTGCATTCGAAGCCCTGCAGGCGCTTGACGAGCAGGCGGCCGATATTGCCGAGGCCGAGAATACCCACGGTCTTGTTGGTCAGCTCGCGGCCCATGTACTTCTTCTTGTTCCACTCGCCGGCGCGGGTGGTCACATCTGCGGGCACTACATAGCGGTATGCAGACAGAATCATGGCAATCACCTCTTCGGCCACAGCGTTGGAGTTGGCACCGGGGGTGTTCATCACATCGATGTCCTTCGTGCGGGCATACACGTAGTCGATGTTGTCATAGCCGGCGCCGGCGCGGATAACGCACTTGAGGCCGGGCAGGGTATCGATGATGGCAGGGGTGACTTTCTCAGAGCGCACGATGATACCGGCGGCATCCGGGTTGGCGGCAACGAGTTCCTCGATGGGGGTGGAGTCATCCTGCACTACATCGTAGCCGGCGGCCATAAGGGTGGCAGCAGCTGCTTTGTCGAGCTTGGTGGGAATCAGAATTTTCATATTGTCAGAAAAAGGGGGTTAGCGTTCGATTTCGTGGGCAAAGAGGCCGCTTCGCAGCTTCGGTTCGAACCAGGTGGACTTGGGCGGCATAATCTCACCGCTGTCGGCCACGTTGAAGAGGTCATCCATAGTCACAGGATAGAGTGCAAAGGCTACACCCTGGGTGCCTGCGCGGGTTTCGAGCTCGTCGAGCCCACGGATGCCGCCCACAAAGTCGATGCGCTCGCTGGTGCGGGGATCGGTGATGCCCAGCACAGGGGCAAGCAGGTTGCTCTGCAGAATGACGCAGTCCAGGCTTTCGATGGGGTGGGTGGCGTTGAATGTGCCTTCCTTGGCAGTGATGCTGTACCACTTGCCGCCCAGGAACATGCCGAACTCGTGCTTGGTGCGCGGGGCGTGCGGCTTGCCGGGTACTGTGGGCGCCACGGTGAACTTCTCCCCGATTGTGGTCAGGAAATCAGCTTCGCTCAGGCCATTGAGGTCGAATACCACGCGGTTGTAGTCCATGATGAAGAGGTCTTCATCGCAGAAGGTCACAGCCATGAGGTAGTTGAACTCCTCCTCACCCGTGTAGTCGGGGTGCTCGGCGCGGCGCTTGGCGGATACGGCAGCGCTGCTGGCCGTGCGGTGGTGACCATCGGCTATGTAGAGTACGGGCACTTCCTCGAATCCGTGGCGGATGGCAGCAATGGCGTCATCATCGGTAACCGGCCAGAGCAGGTGGGTCACGCCGTCATCGCTGGTGAACTCGTACTCGGGCTTGTGGAACTTAATCCACTCGCGGATGGTGGTGGCAATGCCTTCGTGTTTGCGGTAGGCCAGGAAAACGGGTTCGGTCTGTGTGGAGCAGGTGTCGAAGTGGTTGATGCGGTCGAGCTCCTTCTCTTTGCGGGTAAGCTCGTGCTTCTTGATGGTGCCGTTCTGGTATTCATCTACGCTGGCGCAGCCGACGATGCCGGTCTGCACGCGCCCCCACATCATCTGGCGGTAGATGTAGTAGCAGGGCTTCTCTTCGCGGAAGAGGAATCCCTTGCGAATGAAATCCTGCAGGTTTCGGGAACTTGTTTCGTAGGTGATGGCATCGTGGATTTCCTCCTCGCTGGTGTCGATATCTGCGCGGCAGATATGAAGGTAGGAAGATGCGTTACCGGCAGCCATGGCGCAGGCTTCCTGGTGGTTCATCACGTCGTAGGGAAGGCAGGAAACCTGCTCCGCATACTCCTTGGGCGGGCGAATGGCGGCAAAGGGACGAATAGTAGCCATATGGTATTTAGTTTCTGTTAGTAAGTTTGAAATTTCAGTGGCCTACCTGAGCCACATGCACCAAAGCTGCGGCCAGGTTTTTGGAACCATAGTATTCGGCAGCGGCGATGCGGTCTGCCTGGGTTTCGATAATCCGGTTGATTTTGCGGATGGTGGGCAGGTAGCGTTCCTCGTATGCCTGCACCTCGATTTCGGTGAGCGGGGGCAGATTGTTGAACGAGCGGGTCCATTGCTGCAGTTCATCGCGCAGCCGCATTATCTGGGGAACTGCGGCTTCAGCGGTTTCATGATTCTGCACGGCCGCCATGTACTGGCAGAGTGTTCCCAGCAGTACGATACCGTTGCGCAGTCTCTGCTCACCTTCGGGAAGTGCGGGGGCAGGGGCTGCCGCCGGCTGCGGGGTGGAAACAACGCTGAGCTCCGCGTATGCCTGCGAAGCACTCAGAAAAGGTAAAAGGCAAATCAGCTTCTTCATTTCTCAATCATCATGCACATGAGACGGAATGTCTGAGCCAATGCAACAGACTGGTAGCAGCTGGTCTCACGCAGTCTGGTTATCTGCTCGTACATTTTTCCCCATTCTTCGCGCATCTTCTGACCATACTTGGCACGCACCGCTTCATTCTGCCGGGCAGAGAGGCGCGGAAGCTTGTGCAGCTGGTCACGTGTATCGTAGATGGCACCGAGTGATTTGTGAAGCTCAGGAGCCACCGCATCGGCGCTGGCTGTATCCTGCGCCTTCTGCAGCAGAGGAATCAGCTTGCCCGGTAAGGCGGTGTAGTCGGCAAATGCCTTCTCCACCGTGGCGGGCAGCTCCGTTGCGGGAGCTGCGTATACCACGGGAGCTGCAAGGCACATCAATGCAATGCCGGCGCGGGTCATATTTTGCCAAAATACGGGTTACTTAGCAGCGGGTGCCGGAGCAGGCTGCTGACCTTCGGGGGCAGGCGTGGTGCCGGGCTGCTGTGCAGGTGCGGGTTCCTTGGGCTTCTCTACCTCCATGGTGTTTTCGCCGATATCGGAGTCGAGCTCGCGCTGGGCGGCTTCCAGAGCTCCGTCAATCTGAGCTTCTGCATTGGCGGTGAGGGTGTCCAGACTTCTCGTGGCGCGTTCAAGGGAGAGCTTCAGGGAGGAGTAGCTGCGCTTGCGCTTGCGGATTTCCGTTTGCATGTCCTTGTACTGCTCCAGCAGGGGCTGCTTGTATTCGGTGGGCAGCAGCTCACGCTTCAGACCGCGGATGATATCGAACGCAGCGATGCCCTGCAGTTCCTTTTCTGCGCCATCAAGGTCTCCGGTTACCATCAGCATGCGTACCTTCTCCATGTCATCCCAGAACTGGGTGAGCAGGGAGGGCACGGTGCCAGCCTGCTTGTCAATCGGACGATCCTGGTTGCGGCGGATAGCGTCCTTGACCTTGTTCACGCTGATGCGCAGCATCTTGAGGTTGCGGTTCTGGGGAATGAACCATACCGTGGCGATGTCGTCGCCGTCTTCGCGGAGCTGGGCGGCCAGCTCATTGTACTGGCGCTCGTCCAGCTTTTCCATGGCGTTGCGCTTGTCAGGAATGAGGCGCTTGCGGGCAGCCTCTTCGCGTTCCAGACTCTTGGTCCAGGAGGTCTGCAGTTTCTGCAGGGTCTTGAGGTAGCGCTCATAGGCCTGCTTGTACTGCGGAATGCCCTGATAGCGCTCACGCAGGATTTCGAACTTGTCGAGACCGGCCACCTTGCGGCGGCGCTTCTTCTCCTTCATGTCCACCACCATGGCGTTGTAAGCGGCCTCGCCGTCGCGCACATACTGGTCGCGCTGGTCGGCGCTCACTTTATCAAAGCTGTAATCGGCAGCACCTGCCTTGTTGAAATCATCCTGCAGCTTGCTCACTTCCAGGGCTCGCTTGTCCATGTCGGGCAGCTGGCGGGTTACACGGGATTTCACGTTGTTGCACTGGCTCTGCAGAGCGCGGCTGGGCTTGGAAATCTTGGCAACAATGGCATCCAGACTGGCCAGCTTCTCGCGCAGACGCAGGGTGGCGTCCTTGGCCTTGTCTTCACCTTCGCGCTGGGCCACGTTGCCGTCAGCAATGGGTTCGGGGGTGTCTGTCTTGGCTTCGCCCTCGGGAGCTTTATCAGTGCCGGCTTCAGGAGTAGCGGGCGTGGTTTCGGCGGGAGTTTCGGTGGCTGCGGGCGTTTCTGTTGCAGCCGGTTCTTCTTCCTCCTTCACGATTTCGCGCATCATGATGACGTTGCTGGTGGGCACTTCCTTGGTCACCATCTTGCCGGACTTGTCCTTGCCGCGGAACTTGGTGCTGGTGCTGCTCTTGTAGATGACGGTGCAATCTGTGAAGCGCTCGGCGGAGGTCAGCGTGATATTATACTCCGCGGCCTGTGCAAACGTGGCCGACAGCGCAAGGAGCGAAAGAATGAGGGCTGTTTTCTTCATTTTCGTGAGGGGAAATGGATTTTCAGCTCGTATACTAACATAAGAAAGCTGCTCTTGCAAACATCAAATTGAGCATTGACAAGAAAAGCTGCGATTTTGCGGAAAATAAAGGGATTTGGCCCCGCAAAAAAGGCGGAACCGAACCAGAGAATGCTCTGATTCGGTTCCGGTGTTTTCGCGGAAAAAATATCCTGCTTATCAGGAAGCAAAATATCCTGCTTATCAGGAAGCAAAATGGTCTCGGATGGCCTGAGCGGCGGCGCGGACCAGGGGCGGTCCGTTGAAGATGAAGCCGCTGTACAGCTGCACCAGAGAGGCGCCGGCCTTGATTTTGTTCACCGCGTCTTCAGCAGTGGTGATACCGCCTACGCCGATGATGGGGATGCTGCCGTTGAGTTCCTGCGCAAAGGCGGCCAGGGTTTCATTGGCTCGGTTGTAGAGGGGCTTGCCGGACATGCCTCCGCTCTGGCTGGCGTGCGGGGAATCCTCCACGCCGATGCGGGTGGTGGTGGTATTGGAGCAGATGAGACCGTCCAGCTGGCAATCCTGGAATACATGAGCCAGGTCGCGAATCTGGGCTTCGCTCATATCGGGGGAAACCTTCATCACCAGCGGCACATAGCGGCCGGTTTCGCTGGCCAGATTGGCCTGTTCGCTCTTCATGAGGGCAAGAAGGTCGGCGGCGCTGTCGGCCTTGGCCAGATCCTGCAGGTTGGGAACATTCGGGCAGGAGAAATTGATGGCCACGTAGTCGGCTACATCCCACACTGCTCGCAGGCAGGCCAGGTAATCCTGGTGAGCTTCGGAGTTCGGGGTCACCTTGTTCTTGCTGATGTTCACGCCGAGCACGCCCTTGAAGCGGCGGGTGCGGCGGATGTTCTCCACGCCTTCATCCACGCCGGGGTTGTTGATGCCCATGTGGTTGATGATAGCCTGCTGGGGAATGCAGCGGAACAGGCGGGGCTTGGGGTTGCCCGGCTGAGGGCGGGGGGTGAGGGTGCCTACCTCCACAAAGCCGAAACCGAGGTGCCCGAAAGCAGCCACGGTGTTGGCTTCCTTATCCATGCCGGCGGCCAGACCCACGCGGTTCGGGAACTTGAGGCCCATCACGGTGACGGGGTCTTCCACCGGTTTGCCCATCATAGCGGGCAGCAGGGGCTCGGTGGCACGCAGACCTGCCAGAGTGACTTTGTGAGCTGTTTCCGGGTCCATGCAGAACAGCATCTTCTTGGCCAGATTGTATAAGTACGGGGACACGTATGTGTATCAGGTTTGTTAAAAAGTGTGTGTGAGCGGTATTATAAGCAAATACCGCGGGAAATCAATTCTTTTTATTCCTCTTCCACTACCTGGGTTACGGTGCCGATGGCGGGGCAGCTGAACTCGACCACATCGCCGGGGTTCAGGTAGCGCGGCGGGTTCATGCCCAGTGCCACACCGCCGGGGGTACCAGTGGAGACCACATCACCCGCATTCAGGGTCATGAACTGGGAAACATAGGCCACGAGCTGAGCCACGGGCATGATGAGCTGGGAGGTGTTGGCCTTCTGGCGCACCTCTCCGTTCACCTTGAGTTCCAGCTCTAGATTATCCGGGTTGGGAATCTCATCCTTGGTGACGAAGACGGGGCCGAAGGGGGCGAAGGAGTCGTAGCTCTTGCCCTTGGTCCACTGTCCGCCGTGCTCGAGCTGGTAGGAGCGCTCTGAGTAATCGCACATGAGCGTGTAGCCCACGATGGCGCGGCGGGCTTCCGCCTCAGTGGCGCGGTGCAGGGTGTCGCCAATCACCACGGCCAGCTCCACTTCGTAATCCAGCTTGGTGGCGCCTTCCGGGTTGAGCACATAGGACAGGTCGGAGGAAATGGCCGAGGTGGCTTTCAGGAAAAGCGAAGGCTCTTCAGGCACATCGCCGCTGAACTCGCGGGCGTGGTCGGCATAGCACTTGCCCAGGCATGCCAGGGTGCAGGGCTGCACATGCAGCGCGCTGGAAAGCACCAGCCCCTTGGTGTCTACGGGTACGCCATCGGCCGCACCCTTGGAAATCCAGGTTTCAATCTCCTTGCGCAGTTTCTTGCCACCGGGCAGCATGGCGGCCCAGAGTTGTTCGTCCTGAGCTGTTACATCAATGAAGCACCCGCGCTTGGGTACCCACAGGCCAATCGTGCTTTCGCCTTCCTCGTCTACGTAGTATTGAAGTCTCATATATCGAAAATTATCTGTTTACATCGAATCCCAACCGCTGATGGTATCGGGGATGTCATCGAACTTGGGCAATCCGCTCTCCTTGGGCAGGGTGGGGGCAGGTGCAGGTTCGTAGGTATCAATCGGCTCAGGCTCGGGTTCGGGCTCAGGCATCTCTTCCTGCTCTGTTCCCTCGGCCTTCTTGATTTTTTCTGCAATGTCCTTGATGTGCTGCGGCGTGTAACCAAGGTCGAGGTTCTCCGCTGTCATGGTCACAGGCTCCTGCTCCTCTTCCTCCTCTTCTGCGGCTGCGGTGATATTGCGGTAGAGGAATACGCGGTCGCCTTTCATGACCACGCCTGCGCGGATATCTGCAGCGATGATATTGTTGCGTGCATGTTGGGCTGAGGAAACGATGAGGTTACCCACGCGGGTGGCAGAGCCATCTGCCGGGTGGCTGATGAGTACTGTGCCTTCTTTCGGCATGGGACCGATGATGCGCAGCAGGGCAAACTTGTCATTGGAAAATACCTGATGCACCGCACCCAGATGCAGGGGCGGCGGTATTTCGATGGTGGCTTCCTTCTTTGCGGAAGCATCTTGTTTCTGGTGCATCTGCTGGCATGAGAACAGCAGGGCACAACCCAGCATCAGGAGCGTGGCGGGCAGAAATCGTTTCATACGCGCATGTTAGCACAATGAAGCCGTGGGGTCAAGTGGCAAGATATTCTTGCAATGCAGGCGGAAGGATGATAGAATGCGCGCGTACACCCCCAGATATTTCTCTTATATGCCCGGTACTTCTGAATTATACCGCCCGAATGCAGCCATTATCTACCAGCGTGCAGATGGCCGCGTGTTGCTCTGCGAACGCGTGAAACCCGCTGGAGCGTGGCAGTTCCCCCAGGGTGGTATCAAGAAGGGGGAGTCCGCCATGGACGCCGCCTGCCGTGAGGGTATGGAAGAGACGGGATTCCGCCCGAATGAATACGAAGTCATCGGAGCCCGCGGGCCGTACCGCTACAATTACCCGCCCAAGGAGCGCGAGCGTGTGTTCCAGAAGCGCGGTATTCCCTATGCCGGGCAGGAGCAGCATTACTTCCTCTGCCTCATGCACAGCGACCAGGCCGAGCCCTGGCTGGATAACAAGGAGTTCCGCGACTACAAGTGGGTATTCCCCTCGGAGGTGGACCTCGGTGCGCTGCCTGATTTCAAGCGTCAGGTCTATGAGCAGGTGCTGCACGATTTCTTCAATGTGTGATGCAGCCCATTGCTTACATCCGCAGCCCCTTTGCTGAAAAATTCGGGGTGCCCCGCCAGGGTAACCTCGCGCCGCATGTATATAGTGAGATTGTCTTCGAGCCTGCCTACCGCAATGAGGATTGCGTGCGCGGGCTCGAAAAGTTCTCCCATCTCTGGCTCATCTGGCAGTTCCACTGCAACGGCACAGAGTGGCACCCCACGGTGCGCCCGCCCCGCCTGGGTGGCAATACCCGTCTTGGCGTCTTTGCCACGCGCTCGCCTTTCCGCCCTAATGGACTCGGCCTTTCTGTGGTGAAGCTGGTTTCCGTGGAGCCCGGGCCTGTGATTCGAGTGTCGGGCGCGGATATGGTGGACGGTACGCCGATTTTCGATATCAAGCCCTATGTGCCGTATTCCGATGCCATCCCCGATGCGGCAGGCGGATTTACGGAAACACCATGGGAGCCGCTGGCTGTTCAGCTGCCGGAGAAATTGCCGCAGCAAGCCACCGCCGAGTGGTGCGAGGCTCTGCGCGAAACGCTGGCTCAGGACCCACGCCCTGCCTACCAGCAGGACCCGCAGCGCATCTACCACCTTGTCCTGAAGCCTTTCGAGGTGCATTTCCGTGTGGAGGAGAAGCTGGCTATTGTCACCGCCATTACGCCGTATGCCAAGTGATTGGAAAGCTGAGTTCGAGAGCATCTTCCGCGAGAATCTGGTGGGAGGTGCCTCTGTCTCTGTCTGGCAGCATGGGCAGGAGCTGCTGACTCTGCATGAGGGCTGGCAGGAGGATGCCCTTGTTCCTGTGTTTTCGGCTACCAAGCCGGCTTCGGCTCTATGCCTGCTGATGGCGCTGCACGACTGCTGCCGTGGTCCTGAACTGGAGGTAGGGGATGTCTGGCCTGCCTTTCCCGCACCGCATTGCACCATTGCTGAACTGCTTTCACACCAGTGCGGGCTGGCTGCTCTGGCGGAGCCTGCTCCGCTTGAAGATCTGGATGCATGTCGCGCGGCGATAGAGCGCAGCATTCCCGCCTGGCTGCCGCCGCAGCACGGATATCATCCCCAGACTTTTGGCCCGCTGGTGGATATCCTGATGCTCGAGCTTACCGGCATGCGTGTGGGGGAGTTCTGGGAACAGCGTATTCGCCGCCCGCATGGACTGGATTTCTACATCGGGCTCCCCGAGAGTGAGTTCCCCCGCGTGCAGATGCTCCAGGCGCCGCGCATCCAGCCCGGCTACATGCAGCGCGATGAGTTCTACAAAAAATATTTCGATGCCAATTCCAGCGTGTACCGCGCCTTCCACAGCATTGTGGGTTTCGGTACACCGCGTGAGATGTGCACTCCTGCGGCCTGGCAATGTGCCAGTCCGGCCAAGGGAGGCGTGGCCAGTGCCCGAGGGCTGGCACAGTTTTACCAGCTGCTCATGTCGGATGCCATTCCTGCCGACGTGCGGGAGTGGTTATCCACGCCGCAATGCAGCGGCTGGGATCATACCCTGCAGCAGGAAACAGCGTTCACCTGCGGAGCCATGTGCGAGCCTGCGCAGCTATTCCCTGGCAATGGTTTCGGCCATGCAGGGGCAGGGGGAAGCCATGCTTTCTGCTCCCCGTCCACCGGCATTTCCTTTGCCTATGTGATGAACCGCATGGAGCTGGGAAATCTGCCCGGTGCACGTGTCAAAGCTTTGCTTTCAACAGGTATACCAGGCTTGTGAGTAAAAGAATGGCTACCACGAGGAGTGCGTAATAGATGACACCAGCGAAGATCCAGGGCATGGACATGGGGACGTTCGGCTTTCCGCAGCTCCACAAGTCCAGTATACAGTAGTAGAGAGGCACGATGGCTGCAATTCCCCAGCCCAGAATCAGTGTGGAAACGAAGCGCAGAAAGAAGGTCTGCGGGGTGAACATCAGGCGCTGTACGATGCCCATGATGAACATGGTGGCAAACACGCTGGTGATGAACAGAAAGTCCATGGGGCGTTCTTCAACATGGTGGTCGCTCATGTACCGGTATACTTCCTGCCCGATATCGAGGAAAGTGATGCCGGCTGTCAGCACAAGGATGCTGATGAGTACAAAACGCGTCATTGTCTGGCGTTCAGGAAGTTGACGATGCCGTGGCCGATAGTTTCCGCATAGCGGATGGCGTTCTTCTCCTTGCCGAGGAATCTGGCGTGCTCAGGGTTGGAGAGGAAGGTGGCTTCGGTGATGGCTGCGGGAACGAAGGACTCGTTGCAGGCATTCAGCCAGTCGCCACCACCCTTGCGTCCATCGTTGCGGATGATAACACCGCAGCGCACACCGTTGTTGGGCATGCCTCCTTCGTCATAGATATTATCGGTGATGACATCTGCCAGTGCAAGTCCGAGCCCCGTGCCTTCCTCATTGCAGTAGATGGCACCCTTGTTGTAGACCATCCACTTGGCGGTCATGCTGTTGTGGTGCAGGTAGACCACGGCTGCGGGATTCTGGTCGAGCGCGTAGTTGGTGCTGAGCATGCCAACTGCCATGCGGTGCGGGTGGTGCTTGGAGCGGTAAATGGCGTTCGGCTCAGGGGTGTTTACATGGTGCACCTTCTCACGGGTGGCGATTTCTGCCAGTTTCTTATCTGTGGGCATAGCGCCGCGGCAGCAGATGCGGCATTCATAGCCGGCATTGCGGATAACTCGGGCGGTGTACCCCGCATAGCGGTACCAGAACTCGCATTCCTCAATGTTGCCGTAGCGCTTATCAGGGGTGCGGGCACCCTGGCCGCCACGCACGGGGTGGTAGTAGTGGCCGATGTCGAGCACCACAACTTTCGATTCCCTCACCTGCGCGCGCATGCGCTGCTGCATGCAGCTGGTGAACAGGAGCAGGGGAAGCAACAGGAGGTAAAGGAAGAGCTTTTTCATAATCCGAGTTCGGTCTGGCCGCCGGGCAGGGTGGCACCCAGCTTCTGATAGGCTGCGGGCAGGGCTTCGCGCCCGCGCGGGGTGCGCTTGATGTAGCCCTGCATGATAAGGAAGGGTTCGTGTACGTCTTCGATGGTGGATTCATCTTCGCCCACGGCCACGGCCAGCGAGGAAAGCCCCACGGGGCCGCCGCCGAACTTATAGATGATGGTTTCGAGCAGGCGCTTGTCCATTTCATCGAGACCGTCTTCATCGATATCTATCATGCCCAGTGCCGCGTGAGCCACTTCGGCGGTGATGCGGCCATCGGCCTTCACCTGGGCGTAGTCGCGCACCCAGCGGAGCAGGGCATTGGCCACGCGGGGAGTGCCGCGTGAGCGGCGGGCAATGGCCAGCGCACCGGCCGGTGCCAGGTCGATATCCAGCAGACCCGCTGAGCGGTGCAGAATCTTGCAGAGCTCCTCGGCTGAGTAGTAATCCAGTCGGTTGACGAGCCCGAAACGGGAGCGCAGCGGTCCGGTGAGCATGCCCGCGCGGGTGGTGGCACCCACCAGAGTGAACTTGGGCAGATTCAGCTGGATGGAGCGGGCATTCGGCCCTTGGTCGATGATGATATCGAGCCGGAAATCCTCCATGGCGGGGTACAGGTACTCCTCGATGGCGGGGTGCAGGCGGTGAATCTCGTCGATGAAGAGCACATCGCCTTTCTCCACATTGGTCAGAATGCCGGCCAGGTCGCCCGCTTTTTCAATCTGCGGGCCGCTGGTGGTGTGCAGCCTGTGCCCCACGGCGCTGGCAATGATGTTGGCCAGGGTGGTCTTGCCCAGTCCGGGGGGACCGCTGAGCAGCACATGGTCGAGCACGTCGCCGCGCATGCGGGCGGCCTCTACCATGAGCATGAGACGTTCCTTCACCTTCTCCTGCCCGCAGAACTCACTGAATGCAGGGGGGCGCAGCGAAAGATCATAGCTGGTGACGGGAGTATCCGCCATGCGGGTGTAGAGGGAATCGGCCATTACGTGGGGCAATGTAGCACATTTGCCGCCTGTGGTCAAGAAACGCGCGCGCCCTATTGATTTTTCTTGATTATGGAGGCAGATTTGTGTAGTTTAAGGATTGAATTTATGCCCGTAGTCCTCACCATCTTCGGATTCTGCATCTGCAGCTTCACCTCGGCCTGTATGGGACGGAAGCAGCAGGGGCTGCTGCTGTACCTGTTTGCGGTGCTTCTCGGTTTGCCCGTGGCGGCGGGCTGTGCCGTAGCGGGGTGGCAGGTGCATGGCTGGGCAGGGGGCGTCGGCATGGGAATCTGCGCCCTGCTGGTGGTGCTTTTTCTGCGGGGCTTCTGCGTGTTCTGGATGCGCATGTGCCGCCGCCTGCATATCTGGATTCACCGCATGTGAGCGGCGCGGCGCTGCTGCACGTAGAAAATGAGGGCGGCGAGAGCTGCGCCGAGGGTATCGAGCAGCATATCTTTCTGGGCGTCCCAGATATCGCCCTGCGAACCCAGGAATGCCTGACCTGCATCACCACCGTCTATTTCCGCATAGGCCCATTCGGCAATTTCCCAGACACCGGCAATAGCCAGCATGAATACTACGCTGAACCAGGCCGCCGTGCCGATGCTGTTCACCATGCGCCGCTGCCAGAGCGCCTCGGCAATGGCGATGCTGCCCAGCCCCACGGCAAAGTGGGCCACTCGGTCGTAGTGGTTGCGATCCTCCCCGAACAGTCGGGAGACAGACTCGAAGGGGACGAACTCAAAGGTGTAGTGCGCGCCGATAATCTGCATGGCACACCAGATGAACAGGCATGCGTAGGCTGTGTTGGAAAGACGAATCCTGCGGAAAGTGCCGACCAGAGCGGTAACAAGCAGAATGACCGCCGTCATTTCCGTCCACCACACCTGCATGTCGTGCGGGTTGATGAATGACCACGCAGTGAGTCCGAGCGTGAGCGTGAGCAGCAGGTGGGGGAAATGCTTGTTCATGGAGGGGGAGGGTTATGCTTCTTCCTCTTCGGATTCGTCTTCGTTTTCTTTCTCCGGCACATAGTCCTCGGGCACGGGGGTGTGCAGGCGGATGTACTCACGAATCTGCTCGTATTTCTCGGGGGTGACGATGTAGTCGGTTATCCCCTCGTCAAGGTCAGTGTGCAGGATGCCTTTGGAATCTTCCTCGATGTGGTAGTAATATTCCTTTTCGCCGTTGCGGCAGATGCCGAGAATGGGCTGAGTCTCCTGATAGGTATTCAGCACATCGGGGGAATTGAAGAAGTTACGCGCAGAATTGGGGAAGTTGTAAATCCTGTCGGGGTTATTTACATCGGCCATGATGGCCTCGAACTCGGCGATGGCTTCTTCATCCTGCACCATGAGGCTTTCGCCTTCATCGAAAGGGTCGAGGATGAGCTGGTTCTGCGTGCAGCAGACCAGCATCAGGGACAGGAGGGGTAACAGATAGCGTTTCATCTTCGGTAGAAAATCAGACGGTGAGAGCCAGCAGGAAGAGCCCCATGTGCAGGGAAGAGAGCCCCAGCAGCACATTCATGCGCTTGTCGGCAGGCATGGTGCGCACCTTGAGCAGGATATAGCCCCCCACTACGATGGCTGCCAGCCACACGAGATTCCAGTGGAAGCCGGGCAGGAAGAAGGCAGTCTGTTTCAGCGTGACATAGGGGGCAATGAGGAAGGCCATGGCCAGGCCACGGGCGCGTTTCTCTCCCAAGCGCACAGCGAGGGTGCGCTTGCCGGTGGTGGAGTCCTCCTTGCGGTCGCGGATGTTATTCACCTCGATGAGCAGGCAGGAGAGCAGACCGCACTGTACACCCAGTATGAAAGCTGCGCCATACACCATCTCAAAGCCCGGCTGCCAGCCAATCTGCACAAAGACGGTGCCCGCCACGGCCACCAGCCCGAAGAAGAGCAGTACAAAGAGCTCGCCTAGCCCGTGATAGGCCAGCGGCCAGGGGCCACCCGTATAGCCATAGGCAAAGAACAGACTCGGAATACCGATGAGCAGCACCGGCCATCCCTGTGCCAGAATGAGCGGCAGGCCGAATGCCGAGGCAGCCAGAAGGAAGAAACATCCCCAGAGTTTTACGGCGGTGGGGCTCATATCCCCGCTGGCGGTGATGCGGCGCGGCCCCTGGCGCTTCTCGGTATCAGCGTTGCGGGTGGCATCGATGGCGTCATTGAAGAAATTGCAGGCAATCTGGATGCAGGCGCAGCTGAGCGCGGTGAAGGCTGCCAGCCACCAATCGAGCTGAATACCCATTTCGGGATGGTGCTGCTGGAACTTCCAGACAATGAGGCAGCCTGCCCACACTGCCACAAAGCCGGCGGGCAGGGTTTTGGGGCGGGCAGCCAGGATAATGGCGCGGAGTTTGTTCATGATGAGAGAAAAGTCTTATTTTCGGGGGAATCGGCGGCGGCCACCGGCTGCAGTGCGGAACGGGTCGAAGAGTTTATCCAGCCCGCTGTTCTTGATGAGCAGTGTCTGTTCCATGAGGCGACCCAGCTTGCCTTTCGGCCAGCCGCGCTGCCAGAACCAGTCGAGGTATTCCGTGGGCAGGTCCATGAGCGGGCAGCCATCGGGCGGGTAGTTCTCCGGCCCATACATGCCGAAGGGCATGTGCATGGCGGCTATATCCGCCAGAAGCTGGCGAAGGTCATCTGCCGTGGGTATGGGGGCTGGTTCCATCAGCGTACCATGCTCCAGCTCAGGCTTTCGCCTGCATACATGGGCACCACCTGCTGGCCGTAGCTCTTGTAGCATGCCGGCACAGCCATGGGCGTATCGCGCAGGGTAATCTGCTTCTGCACAGGCTGCAGACCATACCACTTGCAGGCATTATCGCTCACGAAGGCCTGCAGATTATCCAGCGCACCATGGGTGGCGAAGATTTCTGCCAGCTTCGGAAGGGCGACGGGGCCGGTGAACACACCGGCGGCGCAGCCGCAGGCCTCCTTCTTGCAGCGCGGATGCGGTGCGGAGTCGGAGCCGAAGAAAAGTCGCGGGTGGGCATTCAGCGCAGCCTGCAGCAGGGCATCGCGGTCCTCGGGGCGTTTGGCAATGGGCTTGCAGAACAGGTGGGGGCGCAGGGCGCCACCCGCCACATCGTCGAGCGTGATGATGAGGTGCTGCAGCGTCACGGTGGCACAGATGTTCGGGAACTCATCGAGCAACTGCAGAGCTGCGGCGGTGGTGATGTGCTCCATGCTCAGCTTCAGCTTCGGATACTTGGTGGCCAGGTGGCGGTACACGCTCAGGAAATCCTGCTCGCGGTCCATCACAAAGCCGTGGCTTTCGCCATGCACAAGCAGGGGGATGCCCAGTTCCTCCATGATGCGCAGTGTCTTGTCGGCCTGGTCGATGTCGGATACGCCACCCTCGCTGTTGGTGGTGATGCCGGCGGGGTAGAGCTTGAAACCGAAGAATCCGGGAGTCTCGCGGGCTGCCTGCAGCTCCTTTTCACCAAGTGCGGTGAAGAACAGTGTCATGTACGGGGTGAAGGCGGCACCATCCATTGCCTGCGTGATGCGCCCGGCATAGGCCTGCATCATTTCCGGCGTGGTCACGGGCGGTACCAGATTCGGCATGATGACAGCCCCTGCAAAATCAGCAGAGAGCGGGGCGGTCAGCTTCAGCATATCACCATCGCGCAGGTGCAGGTGCATATCCAGCGGCGCATTGAGCGTAATCTCCATGCCCCGCATTCTACCACAGCCCGCTCCGCTTTTCAAGCGCGGTTTCAGGAATGTCGCTTCGTTTTGCAGTAGAATGAAGAAACTGTTTTTCTGGCATGTTGCATGATTGTCCTTGACTTGCGGCTCCTTGTAGTGCATTCTCCGCCTGCAATGAAGACAGTACTCATTATCGGAGCCGGTGGTGTGGGGCACGTAGTGGCCCACAAGTGCGCCCAGATGACGGATGTGTATGAGAACATCCATCTGGCCTCGCGTACCAAGAGCAAGTGCGATGCCATTGCCGCAGACGTGCTTGCCCGCGAGGGTGTGACGATTACGACGCATGCCGTCGATGCTGATGATGTGGCTGCCACGGTGGCGCTCATCAAGGAAGTGAAGCCCGACCTCGTGCTCAACGTGGCGCTGCCCTACCAGGATCTTCCTCTCATGGATGCCTGCCTCGAGGCCGGCGTGAACTACCTGGACACCGCCAACTACGAGCCCCGCGACGTGGCCAAGTTCGAGTACAAGTGGCAGTGGGCCTACCAGGATCGCTTCAAGCAGGCCGGCCTGTATGCCCTGCTGGGTTCCGGTTTCGATCCGGGTGTGACCAATGTGTACACCGCCTGGGCTCTCAAGCACCACTTCGATGAGATTGAGTACCTCGATATCATCGACGTGAACGGCGGCGACCACGGCCAGGCATTTGCCACCAATTTCAACCCGGAAATCAACATCCGCGAGGTGAGCGCCCCCTGCCGCCACTGGGAGAATGGCGATTTCCAGGAAACCGGTGCCATGAGCATGCACCAGCCCTTCGCCTGCCCGGACGGCGTGGGTACCTATGAGATTTACCGCATGTACCACGAGGAGATGGAATCGCTTGTGAAGCACATCCCCACCATCAAGCGTGCCCAGTTCTGGATGAGCTTCTCCCCGAACTACATCAACCACCTCACCGTGCTCAAGAATGTGGGCATGACCCGCATCGACCCCGTCATGTACAACGGTGTGGAAATCATCCCCCTGCAGTTCCTCAAGGCTGTGTTGCCCGACCCCGGCGACCTCGGCAAGACCACCCACGGCCGCACCTGCATCGGCTGCGTGATTCAGGGTAAGAAGGATGGCCAGTACAAGGCTGTGTACATCTACAACATCTGCGACCACGAGGAGTGCTTCAAGGAGGTCGGCTCCCAGGCCATTTCCTACACCACGGGCGTACCCGCTGCCATCGGTGGCCGCATGATTCTCTCCGGCACCTGGAGCGGTGAGGGCGTGTTCAACATGGAGCAGAACGACCCCGATCCCTTCATGGAGGCTCTCAACAAGTACGGCCTCCCCTGGAACTGCATCGAACTCACCCGCGAACAGGCCGAAAGCCTCACCGTGGTGTAGTAAGAACAGCATACCATTTCATTCCCGCAAAACCGCCTGATGATGACCTCGTCAGGCGGTTTTTCATATGGCTTGGAAATGCTCCGGAAGTTTCGTGATAAAAAGCGTATAAAATCAGGAAAAAAGGCTTGCCAGTGGGGAGGGGATTTAGTAGAATGCTGCACCGCGTTTTCCCCCGGTGGCATACAGGTGCCTCATGAGCTGCCGGGTAGGGGCCTTGGTGGAAGCGCGTCAACCATTAACCTACAAACATCATTATAATGAGCAACACTGAACTGGAAGCTTTGATCAACGCCAAGCTTCCGAACTTCCGCAAGGGTGACATCGTGAACGGTACCATCCTTGAAATCCGCCCGCAGGTAGTCCTCGTGGACATTGGTTACAAGTCTGAGGGTGTCATCCCCGTTTCCGAGTTTGAGGACGAGGAAATCGAGGTGGGCGATCAGATCGAGGTGCTTCTTGAGAGCCTCGAAAACGACGAGGGTCTCGTCGTCCTTTCCAAGGAGAAGGCTGCCCACAAGCAGAACTGGGACAAGATCGTGGCCGTTTACAAGGACGGTGGTCTGGTCAAGGGTAAGGTTAAGAGCGTCGTGAAGGGTGGCCTTATGGTCAACGTCGGCGTGGAGGCCTTCCTGCCCGGTTCCCAGGTGGACATCATCCCGCCCAAGGATCTCAACGAGTTCGTGGGCAACGTATACGAGTTCAAGATTGTGAAGGTGAACGACGAGCGCAAGAACATCGTTCTCTCCCGCCGCGAGGTCATCGAGGCCGAGCGCAGCGAGCAGCGCCAGCGTTTCCTGGAGACTGTCAAGATTGGCGACCGCGTGAAGGGCCTGGTGAAGAACATCACCGATTTCGGCGCTTTCGTGGACCTCTCCGGCATGGACGGTCTGCTGCACATCACCGACATGAGCTGGGGCCGTGTGAACCACCCCTCCGAGCTGCTTCACATCGGCCAGGAGCTGGAGGTTCTCATCCTCGACGTGGATCGCGACAAGGAGCGCGTATCCCTGGGTCTCAAGCAGCTGTCCGACAACCCCTGGGCAGACATCGAGGCCAAGTACCCCATCGGTTCCCAGGTCAAGGGCCGCGTGACCAAGCTTCTCGCCTACGGCGCCTTCGTGGAGCTGGAGAAGGGCGTGGAGGGTCTGGTGCACGTGTCCGAGCTGAGCTGGACCAAGCGCATTACCCGCCCCAGCGACGTGCTGTCCCTGGACCAGGAGATCGAGGCCATCGTGCTCAACATCTCTGTGGAAGAGCAGAAGATTTCCCTCGGTATCCGTCAGCTCGACGAGAATCCCTGGGACGCCATCGAGGTGCGTTTCCCCGTGGGTACCGTTATCTCCGGCGCTGTGCGTAACCTCACCCCCTACGGTGCTTTCGTGGCTCTCGAGGAAGGTATCGACGGTATGATCCACGTGTCCGACATGAGCTGGACCCGCAAGATCAACCACCCCTCCGAGGTGCTCAAGAAGGGCGACGTGGTGGAGGCTCGCGTGCTGAACATCGACAAGGAGAACCAGCGCGTATCCCTCGGTATCAAGCAGCTTGAGACCGACCCCTGGGAATCCATCGACTCCCGCTTCAAGGTGGGCGACCTCGTTTCCGGTACCGTGGCCAAGATTGCTTCCTTCGGTGCATTCGTGAACCTCGACGGCGACATCGACGGCCTCATCCACATCTCCCAGCTTTCCGAGGAGCACGTGGAGCGCGTGAAGGACGTCATCAAGGTGGGCGATGCCATCAAGGCCCGCGTCATCAAGGTCGACAAGGTGGAGCGCCGCATCGGTCTTTCCATCAAGGCTGTGAACTACGATCCCGAGCAGCTGCGTCGCGAGACCGCCGCCTTCGAGACCGTTCGCGCCGGCGACATGGTGGGTCTGGAGCAGGCCTTCAACCTCGCTGCCCTGCAGTCCGAGGAGTGGAGCCCCTCCCAGAACTAATCATTCGATTAGCACCTGATTACTTCAAAAACCGCTGCGGGCAACTGCAGCGGTTTTTGCATTGACGCAGCCCGGTGAGTAGTGTATGCTTTCCGCGCATGGTATCTCTTCCTACCACAGATATTTTCGGCATTCCTTACGTGACCTCTCATCTGGAGGTTGCTTGCTCGCACTGGGTGCGTGAAGCTATGGGTACGGAGAAGGCGATACTAGTGGCGCATTCTGATGTACATGTGCTTACTCGTGTGCTGGGTGAAGCCGATTATGGCGCAGGGGTGCGGAGCTTTGATTACATCTGCCCGGACGGCATGCCCATCGTGTGGCTCATGCACCGCAAGGGGGCAGCTGCCAACCGTCTGTATGGCCCGGATGTGATGGAAACCATGTGGGATATGGGGCGCGCTGCCGGTGTGAAGCATTTCCTGCTGGGTGGTACAGAAGAGGCCATAGGACTTCTCAAATCAAATCTTGAAAAACGCTACCCCGGCGCTGAGGTAGCGGGGCATTACTGCCCGCCTATGCCGCCGTGGCCGGAGGGGGAGGATGACCGTATGCTGACCGCCATCCGTGAGAGCGGGGCACACTGTGTATGGGTGGGGCTCGGCTGCCCGCGGCAGGAACGCTGGCTGTTTGAGCACCGCGAACAGTTGCCTGCCGGTTTATATTTCGGCGTGGGGGCGGCGTTCAATTTCCATGCAGGACTGGTGCAGCAGGCGCCGGCCTGGGTGCGCTCGCACGGGCTTGAGTGGCTTTACCGACTGTGCAAGGAACCGCGCCGTTTGTTTAAGCGGTACCTCGTGCATAATACGCGCTTTATCTGGTATTGCCTGACCCGCAGTATCTGAATATCAAAAAAGCTCACTGAAAACAGTGAGCTTTTTCGTAAACAGGTGTTTCTGCTATCAGAACAGGCTGATGGGCAGGGCTGTGCCGGTTTCTCCCAGAGTGAAGGAGATGCCGAAGCCTTCTTCCTTCTTACCGCCGTTATCACGCAGGAAGAAGGTGGCGCCCACATACCAGGCCCCCGCATGGCGGAATACGGAGTACTGCTGGATGGGCATACGCCCTTCCTCAATTTCGTAGTACCACTGGGCAGAGAGTGTGTATTTTTCGTTCACGCGCACATTAGTACGCAGCTGGAACTGGCCCGAGTCTTTCTGCGTGGGGTGATCTTCGATGTTGTGATAGGAAGCATAAGTTTCCAACCAGGATGCCGGGATGATTCTGGCTCCGATGCTGTACTGTTTGTACCCTTCGCCATTATCGATTGTAGGCGTCTTGGTTGTCATGTAAAGATTCAGACGCTCGGACGGCGAGAATGAGACAACGTTGTACAGGTTGGAGAATCTATAGGAGGCGTCGGGATTGTCAACATTATAATCCACAAACGTATCCCATGTCAGGAAGCGCTTGCGCTCACCATCAACTGTTGTGCTGAAGGCATTTTTTACACCAAATCTCCATATGTTCCAGTTACCCCAGCCATCAATACCTGTGAAGCCGCACAAATCCATGGGCACAGGGTTGGTGGTGCTGCCGCCGTGTATGCTTGACCATGTGTCAACCTGAGGTACGTATTCGTTTGAGGACGAAAGTTTGCCTTGCGAGTAATTAGCGTAAGGTTGAATCAGGTGTGTCAGCCCCTGCATCCCATAGGGCTTGAAACGGAAGTTCGGGTAGGTATTGTGGAACTTCATGTTGATATCGCACCCCAGGTAGCCGAGCAGGCGGTTGTCGGCCCCGATACCGCCCACGTCGTAGTATCCCGTGTAGGCCGCGCCGGTCTTGGGTGTGACATTCAGGAACTTGAGCACGGTGAGGCTGGTGGTCAGTTCGTGCGTGGTGTTTACTCGGAAATAGCTGTCAGTGTTCAGCAGTCGGGAGTAATATTCTTTCAGCTCCCCGTCTTTCAGCCTGTCGAGCTGAGCCTGGTATTGCACCTTCTGCTCGGTGGGCAGATACTGCCGCATGATGCATGCGGAGTTGTTGGTTTCGTAGTTGATGCCTGTGTTGCCGATGGCAGAGCGAACACGATAGTATGATGCCTGCAAACGCTCATCGGTCGTGTAATAGTCATTTGCCGCAAAGCGGGTGAAAAGCATCGTCTGGCTCGAGTCTGTGCGGCGGGTGAGGCGCACTGTGTTGTCGGGCTTGTCGTCGGTGCGGCTTATCTCCGGAAAGAAGTCGCGAATCATGTACTGGTCGCTTGCAACGTTGACGTTGGTTGCCAGCTTCCAATCAGCTCCCGTATCTCCGGACGGCGTTACATCCCAGAGAGCCTGTAGAGAGATATAATAACGCTCATGTCTGGTGGGCTTTCTAGGGGTGTCCAGCGGGTTAATCATCGGGTCGGTGTCATCCGCAAAGTAGAAGGTGAAGCCCTTCATGTCCTTGTGTTCCTTGGACATGGCGATGTCCTCCAGATCCAGGCCTGCGGCAAGACCTCGGCGTGTGCGGCCATCCAGATGCAGAGTGGCCAGGTAATCTGCCGTTGGCATGATGCCGTCTACACGGCGATTGCCAAAGAGAATGCCGTAGCTGTTTTCCAGGTAGGTGCCCCAGTGGGAGCGTGAGCCGAATCCAGGCATATAGCCCTCGCGAGGATTCAGTGAGTGAGAGAAGGTGAACCACCCCAGCACAGGTACGGTAATGTCGGTATCTCCCACGGCTACGCTCAGTCGGGAAACTTCGCCGTAGTCGCCAGGGTAAATGGTGAGTGTGCCGGTGCCAATCCAGGTAGAGGGATGCTGTACGTCTTCCGTGGTCACGTAAGCATCATTTACGGTGATGTACTCCTTACCTTCAGCATCGGTAGCATATTCAATGCGGGAGCCTCGCACCATGAGACCATTCACCTTGATGCGCACCTTATTTACAGCTGTGCGCTTTTCTTTCCAGTTGTAGAAGCCGCCATCTGCGCCGCGTACCAGCACTTCGTCCTGGTAAATGGTTACCGGACCTTCCAACGAAGCGATGCCAGATTCCAGCTGTGCTTCAAGAGCCGGGGTATGAATGTCTGCGCCACTATCTGTTCTCAGCCGGATAGGCGTTTCCTTGTCAGCGTCATAGCGGAATATCTTCTTCTCGCTGTCGTAGGAGATAGCGCCGGTTTCGTTCTGTATCTGTAACTGGTCAGGGATGATAGGGGCACTGTTTCCCAGGCCTTTAACGACACGGTTGGTCACATCCATGATGGGGTTGGGGTCATGGCTGCTGTCGAAGATATCCTCCGGCAGGGGAACCAGGCTTGCCCCACTTGCGTTCAGGTGTGTGAAACCACCGAGAACCAGGGCAAGTGCAACCCTGGAGCGACGTTTGCTCGATTTATTTCTATGCTTCCCCATGGACGTTATAATACTGCACTATTATTTAGGATTTGTCAAGTATCTACACGTGTTAGCAGGTAGATTTTAATGATGTGCCGCAGTAGCGGGTCATGAGTCGGTCCGGGGCCTTGGTGAGGTCCACCAGTACGAGGCAGTCGAAGGTGCTGCCGAACTCATCATCTACATTGAATGAAACCATCTCGCCGCCCAGTCGCAGGTACTGGCGCAGGAGCACGGGGATGCTGCGGCCATCGTCCTCCATGTCGCTCACCATCGCGCTCAGCAGGCGTAAATCGGCCAGGCCGGTGGGCAGCAGACGCGCATCTTCGCTGAGCAGATTCATGCCGCAGGGCGGTGTTTTTGCTTCCACATGCTCGGCGAGTTTCTTATTCATGCAGTGGCATTTCAGATACTCGTAAATAAGCGCTCGGGAGCGCACACTGTAATCAGAGGAAACGCTGACAGTTCCGTACAGGAGCCTGTATTGCGGATATTTCATGACAAAACGCCCGATACCCATCCACAGGGTATCGAGAGATGCCGGGTGCTTCTGGTACGGGGCGGTAATGAAGGCACGACCCATTTCCAGACCATTTTTCACATGATTCACGAACTCATTGCCCAGTGAGAAGAACTCGGAGTTGTAAATTCCGGTGACTCCACGGGCCTTCACGATTTCGTCCGTGCGACCCATGCGGTAGGCACCGGCGATACGGTGCTCTGCCGGGTCCCACATGATGAGGTGGTCATAGAAGAGGTCGTATTCATCGGTGTCGCAGGCAGTGCCGGAACCTTCGCCTACTGCACGGAAAGTGATTTCTCGCTGCACTCCGATTTCCTTGAGCAGGTTCGGTATCTCGCGTCCGATAGCTGTGTATATCTGAAGGCCGGTGCTGCTGTGCGTGTAGAGCAGGTGCTCCTCGGGATTCAGTGAATCAATTTCGGCTTGCAGCAGCTCGGGAGCAACGGGGTTATCGATGGATTCCATTTCCCGGGGGGGCTTATCAGCGGCCTTATTGGCGGCACCGGCGGGGTAGCGCAGCATCATGCTGCTGAGTCGCAGGAAATCAATGAGAGCCTGGTCTGTCTCCAGCATAGCGAGTCGGCTGGCAGGAATAGGCTTGCCGACATGTACCTGATGCAGGGTACGGCGGTCGCGCTTGATTTCTCGGGCGAGCAGGGCAGAGCGCTTTTCCTTGCAAAGGCGGGTCACGGCCTGGAACAGACGCCCATTCTGCCCGGAAAAGTGCATGGGTACAACAGTGGCGCCGGTTTTGCGGATAATGGCCGCCATGTTGGTCTGCCATGGGTCATCAATCACGCGGCCATCCTGGTCTGACCACGAAGCGGCGGAGCCGCTCGGAAAGATGATGAGACAATGGCCGTCACGCAGCCACTTGAGCATTTCTCGCATGCCGGACATGTTGGCTCTCTTGGCATCTTCTCCTCCGTACACATCCACCGTAATCTGGTACGGGCGCATGCCCCGCACGCAGTGCAGGAACTCATTCACGACGATGCGGATATCGCTGCGGCGTTTCATGGCAATATCGCCAATCATCAGCCCGTCGGACATGCCGTGCGGATGGTTGCTTACAATGACACAGGGGCCTTCCTCAGGAATGTTTTCAAGGCCGTCAAGCTCGTAGTTGAGTGGAAGGTGCTTGCAGGCAAGTCGGAAGAAATTATCTGTGCAGCCTGCTTCCTGGTCATCTTCGATTTTGGAATGTGCCACGTTGAACACATGGAATCCCAGCAGACGTTCTCCGATACCAAGCAGCCACTGAGGCATTTTGCTGCCCCCTGGAATATGCTCCCCAAGATCCATGATTTTTGCTCTCATAACACGAACTCCGGTGCATGCGGGCACCGTGCTAACATGTTAGCATAAGCTCCCCGTCAGGGTCAACTCAAAACGCCAGCAGATGCTTATTTTTGCTCGTCCTGCCCAGGGGGGGAGGCGTAGATGACCGTGGGGTTGATTCGCGGAATCACATTGATGCTGCGGGCGGGGCGGTGGGTGGCGCGGCAATGCTCAAGAATCATGGCCAGACGCTCCATCTGCCCCTTGATATCGTATACCTGCATGAGGACTTCTTCGCCGCTCTCCAGTGTGGCGATGATTTTCCAGTCTTTCGGACGGAAAATTTCCTTGATGGGGGGGATTTCAATGACGCTGTACAGGTTGGCCGCCGTTACCAGCTCCACTATCGGGCGGCGGCGGTCGGTGTCCACTGTGGCACCCACGGTAAATTGCTCCACATCACCGGGCTGGAGGTACCACACCGGCACAGCATTGAACTTGCTGTGGTATTCTTCCACTACCGGGAAGAGTTTGCCGTTGGGATCCATGAAGAAACGCTGGCGGTTGCCGGTGTCGGTGCCGCTCTCCTGCTCAACGTAAACCACAGGAATGCGCTCATTTACCTCAATGTGGAGCGTGTCAGGAAGTTCCGCATGAATGTGTACAGACTCAATGCAAGGGTCGCTTTCCAGCTTCTTCACCAGGGCGGAGGTATCCAGCGAGGCCATGTTGATGGAGCCCTCAATGCCCAGGATGCGCATGGCGTTTTCCTTGGAAATGAGCTTCAGACGGGCATCGTAGGAAATCTTATCGATGCTCAGGCTGTAAGCTTTTTCCACTGCGGCCATCGCAGCCCAGATGATACCTGCCAGAATGGGGAGAATAATCAGCAGGATAATTGCCCATTTGCGAAGTCTGCGAAGCCCGCGACGCAGAGCCAGCAGACTGAACAACCTGTCCTTGATGGACAACGTCACTTCGAGCACCTTCACTTTGGTGGAGGCGGCGCGTTCGCTGTCGAAATGGTCTCTGTACCTGTTGCGGTTCTTCATGCGTGCTGCTGTCGTATCAGCCTCTCGGCTGATTCAGGGAAACCTCAGCAATACGCGTGCAGAGTTCACCATAGGAAATGCCGGCGGCCAGTGCGGCCTTCGGGAAGAGGGAGGCACCCGTCATGCCGGGAATGGTATTGATTTCCAGAACGTAGGGCTTGCCGTCATCGGTCAGCAGCACGTCTACGCGACCATACACTTCCACGTTCAACGCCTTGTAGGCGGCCACGGCGGCGGCCTGCACAGCCTTGGTCTCTTCCTCGCTGATATCGGCGGGGCAGATGTAGTCGGAGCCCACGCCGCCATACAGCGACGGGTACTTGTTGTTCATGTCGTAGAAGCCGCTGCGGGGGCAGATGTGCACCACGGGCAGAGCCTCTCCATTGAAGATGGCTACAGTCAGCTCCTTGCCCTTGATGTATTCTTCCACCAGAATTTCCTTGCCGTACTTGGCGGCATCGGCCAGGGCGGCATCGAGTTCATCCTCGGTGTTCACGATGTGCACGCCCACGGAGGAGCCTTCGCACGGCGGTTTCACCACACAGGGCAGGGGCATGGCCGGCTTCTGGCCGGGACTCAGCGTCTCGCTCAGCGGGGTGGGAACATTGTGGGCAATGAAGTCCTTCTTGGAAAGTACCTTGTCGAAGCACTTGCGGCTGGTCTCGGAACCGGCACCGGTGTAGGGGATGCCGAGTTCTTCCAGGTAGCTCTGCAGACCTCCATCCTCGCCATAGGTGCCGTGGATGATGTTGTAGCAGAGCTCCGTGCCCTCGGGAATGGCGGGACGCTCGCTGTCCACCACCACGGGGGTCACTTCAGTAAATCCTTCACCACGCAGGGCCTCCAGCACGCCCTGACCGGAAGACAGGGAAACATAGCGCTCAGACCCGGGACCACCCATGAGCAGGGCAATCTTCGTATCCTTCCTGAGTTTTTTCATAAATGTATTGCTTTTAGAATTGGGGTTCACGGTCGCCGATTACCTGCACTTCCTCGTGCAGCGTGATGCCACGCTCCTTCTGAGCCACGCGAATGATGTGGTCGATGAGTTCGGTCACATCGGTGGCCTTGGCGTTGCCGGTGTTCACGATGAAGTTACCGTGCTTGGTGGAAATCTGGGCACCGCCGATGCTGTAGCCCTTCAGCCCGAGCTCATCGATGAGCTTGCCGGCAGGGGTTTCCTCCGGGTTGCGGAAGGTGCAGCCTGCGCTGGGCTGCACGGGCTGGCTGTTCTTGCGGCGGTTGCGGTAGTCCTCCATGGCGGCTTCGATGGCGGCCTTGTCGCCGGGGGTGCCACGGAAGGTGGCGGTTACCACCATATTGTGTTCGAAATCGGGGATGCTGCGGTAGCGGGCGGGTTTCATGTCGTCCTTGCAGAACTTGATGACCTCGCCGTCCTCGTCCAGAGCAGTGGCCTTGCAGAATACCTGCCACATATCGCCGCCCATGCAGCCGGCGTTCATGCGCAGGCTGCCACCTACGCAGCCGGGGATGCCGTCCATCCACTCAAATCCGGAGATGCCGTTCTTTGCGGCAAAGGCAGCCAGCTTCTTGAGCTTCACGCCCGCGCCTGCCACGATGGTGGTGGAGTTCACCAGCTCGAGCTTCTCGAACTCACCGCCGCAGGGGTGCACTACGGCGCCGCGGATACCGCCTTCGCGCACCACGAGGTTGGAGCCACGCCCCACCACATGCACAGGAATATTGCGGTCCTTGAAGAAATTGACCACGTTCTGCATGGTTTCCACGCTGTCGGGCTCCACCCAGTACTGGGCATCACCGCCCACACCCAGTGTGGTGTGCTGGCGCATGGGTTCATACAGACGGGCAGGGAAGTCGCTGCCGCATTCGGCCTGCATCTCGGTGAGCACGCGCAGGTCAGCGGCAATCTTGGTGCCGGCCTCGTGCACATTACCTGCACCCAGAGTCAGGAACAGGTCGCCGGGCTTCAGCTGGTTGCCTACCACATGGTGAGCCTGGGAAAGGTTCGGCAGGAAGAGTGCATCCACCGGACCATTCTCCTGCACGGCGTCCACGATGGTCTGGCCCGAGATGCCGGGAATCGGCAGTTCGCTGGCAGGGTACACATCGGCAACGAAGAGCTTGTCCACGTTCTGCAACACTCGGCCGAAATCATCGCGCAGCAGCTGGGTGCGCGTGTAGCGGTGCGGCTGGAAGAAAATCACCAGACGGTCAGGTTTCAGGCTCTGGGCGGTCTGCACAGTGGCGGCAATTTCCGTGGGGTGGTGACCGTAGTCATCCACAATGCGGTAGTCACGGGAAAGGTACTTGGTCTCGAAGCGGCGGCGTGCACCGGCGAAGGAGGCCAGACCGCGGGCAATGCTGGCGAAATCAGCCCCCATCTCCAGAGCGGCAGCAGTGGCAGCCAGTGAGTTGAGCACGTTGTGGCGGCCGGGAATACCAAGCTCCACGCGGCCGAGCTTTTCACCCTTGTAGTTGATGGTGTAGAGCGTGCGGCCTCGCTTCACGGTCACATCGCTGGCGGTGTAATCGGCATCCTGCCAGCCGTAGGAAACGCTGTTGGGGTACTGGCTGCACACATCAGCAGCACCGGCATCGCTCTTGCAGTAGAAGATGGTGCCACGGGTCTGGCGGCAGAGAGTGTGGAACACTTCCTTGATGTGGTCAAGGTCGCGGTAGAAGTCCAGGTGCTCGGCTTCCACGTTCAGCACGATGCTGTGCTCGGGAATGTAGTTCACCAGCGTGCCGTCCGATTCATCACCCTCGGCGATGAGGTAGTCGCTGTCGGCGTTCCAGTGGGCGTTGGCTCCGAGCACGGGAATCTCGGCACCCACATAGTGGCAGGGGCGCAGTCGGGCCTCGCGAAGCAGGTGGGCAGTGAGGGCGGAGGTGGTGGTCTTGCCGTGTGTGCCGGCCACAACCACGCCCTTCTTGTTGTTCAGGATAGCAGCCAGACACTCGGCGCGGCGCAGGCACAGGCAATCCAGCTGGCGGGCTGCGGCCAGGGCTACATTGTCCTCGCGGATGGCGCTGGAGTAGATGACAATCTCCGCATCTGCCACAGCGTCAGCCGTGTGCGGACAGGCAAACTTGAGCCCGCTCTGCTGCAGGCGCTCCGTTTCCTCGCTGGTGACGCGGTCGCAACCGCTCACCCGGTGCCCCATTTCCAGAAGCATGCGTGCAATGCCGCTCATGCCGGCACCGGCCACGCCAATAAGATGAATGCGCACCGGGTTGTCCCGGTCCAGAAGCCTTTTGCGTAATTGCTCTATCATAACAACGCGTTTCATTATATTACCAATGCCCCGTACAAGCAAGGCAAAAACCGTTGGATTGCCATATTTTCGCGAGGTTTTTCGATATTGCAGAACGGGCGGCTCCCTGCGGAACCGCCCGTCTTCAATCTTCACTTGCGAGACTTCTTTTTCTTCTGTCCCTTCTTTTTCTTTTTGGTAGGCTTTTCATCGTCCTCATCGGCGTCTGTTTCAGCCTTATTCTTCTTCTTGGCACCAGCGGAGCAGACTCCCTCGAGCACAACCACATCCATGGGGTCGAGTGTGATTTCGATTTCCTTGTCGATGTCTACTGCGCTGCCGGTCAGGACAGACAGATTGCGCTGGTCATCAAAGGAGTTGCGGAACTTCACCTTGTCCTTCTTTACTGCAGGGGGAACATCGAGAATCTGGCGCAGGGTGGTGCGCATCGTCTTGGTGCTGCCGGAGGAATTGCGGAGGGTAAGGGTGCATTTGGAGGGGCTCCATGCGGCCCAGCCGTATATGTCGCCATCGCCGGTGGACTTATCCCAGGGATTACCGCCTACCCAGTGGATATCAGCCAGCACATCTTCGTTGCGGCGCATCCACTTGATGCACTTGGCCAGCTCATCCCACAGGCGCCCGTTTTCCTGGTTCATGAGATCCTGGTCTACATACAACTCCATGAGCGCCGACCCGCAGCCGAATGCCGCGCGCATTTCCTTGATGCAGTTGGCGGGAGACTTGCTCATGACGTGGGGCGGGCCATTCTTGGTGATGATGAGACCGTGCGTCATCACGGAGTTGATGGGGAAGAGCGGAGCCCCTGTCACAAATACCTCGTGCACCAGGCGGTCGCGATAGGTAATCCACTTGTCGCGTTCGTCACCGGCGTTGCCTTCCTGACCGAAGTCGTTCTCCTGGCGCCACACACAGTCGGAATAATGGAACCAGAACGGGCTGGCCCAGGTGCCCACGGTGGTGTTCAGGAAAATATCGCGACGAGCTGCGCGCAGAGCCTGCAACACGCGGATGATGCCCTCTGCATCTTCCAGATTACCCGGCCCCTTCGAGTGGAAGTGGGTGGAAATGCCGTCGAATTTGAAGTAGCGCATCTCGTAGTCGCGCACCATCTGTGAGCATCGGCCCACAAAGGCATCGAAGTACTCCTTGTTCGAGAGCTGGAAGTTGTCAATCTGGTTGTTCGGGTGGTTCTTGTTCCAGTGACTCAGGCGGAGGTTCTTGGCCTTGCCATAGCCACCCACCGGGCCCAGCCAGGTGCCGAGACCTGTTTTCATGCTGCGGAGCTGGCGGTCAATCTTGCTGAATCCGCGGGGGAAGCCGGCGTGGAATCCCCAGAGACTGTTGAAATCATCCCAGCCGTCATCAATCACAAAGCCGTCAATCTTCGTTTTGCGCTTCTGGAAAAGCTCTCGCTTCCAGGTCTCGAGCATGTTCAGCTGCCAGCTTTCAGAGTTGCGCTGCAGCGGGTCATCGTTGTTGTTGATGCGGATGCCGATTTCATACCAGTCATTGTAGTGAATGAACAGGCGATAGCTCACGGCGCGTTCGCGCTCGCTGTAGGCGAGGAAGGAACGGCGCTGCTGCCCCGGAGCAAAGAACCCCAGCACCGATGAGACATTCCAGCTCTGTCCCTTTTTCAGGGTAGTGCGGCGCTCCCACTCGCCCAGCACTACAGATGATGCCTTGGAGGAGGTCTCAGCCTTGCCGGCTCCGCTGGTCATGGGCAGGGAGCAGGCAATGCGACCGCTGCCTTCAGGTTCGCCATTCTTCGTGTCTACCCATATACGCAGGGTGTAGAGGCCTGCTTCCGGTACTTCCAGCTTGTAAACAGTCTTTTTCGGCGCCACCTGGTGCACATCTTCAGCTATCAGTTTGCTGCCGTCTTCACCAAGTAGCTGCACCCCCACCACATTCAGCGCACCGCTGAACTTCAGCTTGCAGCTGCCGACTTTGCTCAGATTCACAAGCCCCTGACTCGTTTTCAGACCCACCACCATGGGACCATCCTTTTCAGCGTAGGCGTTTCCGTATGCACCGGTGAATGAATCAGGTACATTGAACACAGGTTCAAACAAATCAGCATTCCAGTTTTTCGGATCCCAGCTGGCAGCCTCGGCACCTCCATCACCACCCGGCACACTCATCTTCGACATCGGGGTTTCAAGACCACAGAATACCAGGTCGTTGATAACCACTTTGCCGTGTGTGGTGTTGCCGGAGAGGGTGGGCTCGCCGCCGGCTTCAATCTTGTATTCCAGCGGGGTGAGTGAGGCAAACTCGGTGTTTTTCAGAGCTTTTACCGTAAGCTCCTGGCGCAGGTAGTGAGACCCGTTGCGCAGCACAGCCTTCCATTGAATCTCCAGTTTCTTGTCAGGGGTGTTGAAGGTGCAGCTTACCTCCTTACCGGGCACGCGCTGCGCTATCTGCGGGTGCTTCTTATCTACTTCGGGCTTGCCTTCTGTCAGCTCGCTGCTGCTCAGCTCCTTGGAGTTGTAGCTTGTGCCATCTGCCAGATGAATGGTAAAGAGGTTTGTGCCGTTGCCTGCCACACTGGTGCCATCCGCCAGCTTCAACCCGCCAAATACTACACCGTTGCCGGATTTGCGGAAGCTGGCGCTGAACATGTCATTGCTCAGCGTGGCGCTTGTGCCATCGCATTCCACCTGTGCTTTGCCCGGGGCATCTCCGGGAAACTCAACTTCGCCGTAGCAGAAACCGGCACCCAGAATCGCACCAAGACCTAATGTATAGAAAGGTTTCTTCAACATTCGCCGGGCATTTTAGCAATTTGAGCATCCTCTGTACAGCTCAAAGTTTGTGTAGAGAAGAGGGAATTGGTGAAAAATGAATCACCAATTCCCTCAGAGTGACAAACTTTCTCTTCTTCTCTGTCTATTACGGGCGGCGGGGAGCGCCGTCTTCCTGCCTGAAGTTGAGCTTCAGGGAATCGAAGTAGGGAGTCTGTGCGTTGAGCCGTTGAGCAAACTCATCGGGGAAGACGGGGAGACCATAGCGCCAGGCTTTTTCGGCCAGGGCGCAGATGCGGGGCACGAGCATGTACTCGAGCTTCTTCATATTCGGGATGCATTCGCTCCACAGGTTGGCCTGCATGCCGATGACTTTGCCGCCGGGTACCTCGGTATCGTAGGTGAGCACGTGGCGCCAGTCAATGTGGTCGAAGCCGGTGAGCCCGGAGTAGAAGGGATCTCCCTCATTCGTGTCCTGCGGGAAATTGAAGTAGAAGCTCTGGATGGGGGAGAGGATGATATCGTGCCCACGGGTGGCAGCGATGCGGGCGTGGCCCATGCTGCGCCAGGCCATGACCACGGCATCCTGCGGGAGCTTCGGGGCGCACATAATTTCATCCCAGCCCACCATGTGGCGGCCGTGTTTGCGGAGAACCTCGGCGCAGAAGTGGGTGAAGTAGTCCTGGATTTCGCTTTCGCTCTTCATGCCGTGCTGCTTCATGAAAGCCTGGGCGGCGGGGCTTTGCTGCCACTGGTCGCGGGGGACTTCATCGCCGCCGATGTGGATGTAGGGTGCACGCGGGAACAGCTCGCAGACCTCTGCCAGCACGTCCTCGATGAATTGGAAGGTGAAGGCATTCGGCCCCATCACATGGGTGAACACGCCCCAGCCGGTGATGACTTCGGGGGCAAATCCGGGGCAATCCTGGTTGCCGAGCTGCGGGTAGGCTGTGACCGCTGCGCTAGCGTGTCCGGGGATTTCGATTTCAGGGATGATGGTAATTCCCAGGCTGTGGGCATGCTCCACGACCTCGCGGATATCATCCTGTGAGTAATAGAACTCCACGGGCTTGTCATCCACCTTTTTCTGGTCAATCCAGCAGGCTGTACCCTTGCGCTTGCTGCCGATTTCGGTGAGCAGGGGGTATTTCTTAATCTCAATGCGCCAGCCCTGGTCATCGGTGAGGTGCCAGTGCAGGCGGTTGAGCTTATAGCGCGCCATGAGGTTCAGGATGCGCTTGATATCAGCCACACTGATGGGGTGGCGGCTGCAATCCAGCATGATGCCTCGGTGCTCAAGCTGGGGGACATCCTTCACCCACATATCGGGTATTGCCGGTTGGCCGGTGCTGTCCTTCAACACAGCCTGCGCCAGGGTCTGGGCTGCGGCTGGAAGAGCCTCTGCACTGCCAACGCTGATGCAGATGCCCTGAGGTGTGACTTTCAGCTCATATCCCTGCTGGTGGCTGTTGCAGTTTGCTTCTACCTTCAGCTCTCCCTCTGTCTCTTCCGGCAGCACCGGCAATCCTGCCGCCATGAGCGCACGGATGGCGGCGCGTCCCAGCTCGCTGTGGCTGGTGGCGATATCGACCTTGATACCATCAGTCAGCAGGAATCCCGGCTGGCTCACTTTCCAGGAGGCTTGAAATGGAGCGGGGATGAGGGCCGGCTGTTCGTTGATGGGGTGTGATGGCTGAGCGCAGGCCAGGGAGGCTGTGAAAATAGCGAAGAGTGCGGATTTAATAGTCGAGCGGTGGGTCATAAGGAAAAAATCTGAACGAGCGGAGCGAGTGAAGTTTAACTGACGGAAAGGAAGTTTCGCTGCGGGCGTGGCCCAAAGTTTCACTGACTGAAAGGAAGTTTCACGGAGCTGCCTGCAGCGACTAAAAATGGATTTTGGTAAGTGTTGTATTGACGCGAAACTTCGCGAGGCTCAGAGAAATTTCACCTTGTTCAGTGAAACTTCGCTGGAGCTCAACGAAATTTCGGCTCTTCGAGCCTCAGATGTTATGAGATGGCGGTGGGTCATACGGAAAAAAATCTGAACGAGCGGAGCGAGTGAAGTTTAACTGACGGAAAGGAAGTTTCGCTGCGGGCGTAGCCCAAAGTTTCACTGACTGAAAGGAAGTTTCACGGAGCTGCCTGCAGCGACTTAATAAGGCTTATTTTTTGTTGAGTGACGCCAATCTTGTGTTAATGCTGGAAATAAGCATGTAACGAATTGCACCGGCGTTTTTTCGTATAGCATATGTTTCTTCTGATAACTGAGGAACACATTCATTCAACACTGTAAGCCAATATTCAGTTTCGTGGCATTCCTTAAGAGCTATGCGGAGTTTGTGAATGAAATCTTCGCCGCTTTCAGCATAGGTCGCTTCATGTATATTAGCGCCAATTGCTGTTGCTGCCCGAGCCAATTGATTTTTGAGATAGCTCTTTTTCTCTATCCGGTCATACAAATTAACTATGCTGACCGATAGAGAAATGGATGTCCTTAGGAGTTTTCCTTCTTTGGGAGTATCTGGCATATGTGAGAGTTTAATTGTAGATGCGAAACTTCGCGAGGCTCAGAGAAACTTCACTTCGTTCAGCGAAACTTCGCTGATGCTCAGTGAAATTTCGGCTCTTCGAGCCTCAGATGTTATGAGATGACGGTAGGTCATAAGGGAAATATCTGAACGAGCGGAGCGAGTGAAGTTTAACTGACTGAAAGGAAGTTTCACGGAGCTGCCTGCAGCGACTAAAAATGGATTTGGTTAGTGTTGTATTGACACGAAACTTCGCGAAGCTCAGAGAAATTTCACCTTGTTCAGTGAAACTTCGCTGGAGCTCAGCGAAATTTCGGCTCTTCGAGCCTCAGAATTTTATTTCGTCAGGCGTTGAACTTATTCACCACTTCTTCAATGAAGCCTTCGGCGATGAGTTGGTGGGCATCGTATTCAGAAATGCCGCGGGATTGCAGGTAGAAGAGCTGTTCTTCATCCATGGGGCCGGAGGCGCTGCCGTGGGAGCAGCGGACCTTGTCGGCCAGAATTTCCAGGCCGGGCAGGGAGTTCACCGTGGCATCCTCGCTGAGCAGGAGGTTGCGGTTGCTCTGGTAGGCATCGGTGTTATGAGCGCCAGGGGCTACATAGATGTTGCCGGCAAAGGTGGCCGTAGCTTCATCATCCAGCACGTTCTTGTAGAGCAGGTCGCTGGTGGCGCCGCCTGCATGGTGAATCTGCTTCGTGTGCTGGTCCAGCACCTCCATGTTGCGCAGATAGTTGGCAGAATACAGACGGGTTTCCGAATTGGGGGAATAAGTCTCAGCAACTGTTTCTTCTCGAGCCCAGACAAGCCCCTTGTATTCAGTAAGGTGTGCAACCTTACCGCCCATGTTCTGGATGTTGGATATAATCATGCAGCGCCCGCCACCATCGGTTTCGCAGCTCATGCGCACCTTCAGCTCTGCACCCTCTGCTACCTGAATATTACGCGTGGCAAAGATGGTGCCGCATTCCAGGCATCCGTAGAATTCCTCTACCTCGGCCTTAACCCCAGGCGCCACCATGATGAAGGTGGAGGGGGTGTACAGCTCGCATGTGTTATATACAAGGCGGATGGGATCCTTGGTGTCTTCCTCGATATAGAGGGCATAGCCTTCACCAAAACGCTTGAGGTGCAGACCAAGGAGCGCGTCAGAGCCGATAGTCGGCATGAGCATTTCGGTCTGTCTCAGATCATCGTCCTCTGCACTGAGTAGTACAGCGGCTTCTCCGGCATGGAAAACATTGCAGTTACCGGAGTTTTCTCTATACTCCAGTTCTTCTGCAAGAGACTTAGCATACTTGTGCGGACGCCCGAAACGCCAGTCTTCGTTCAGGCGGTTGGGAATCTCGGCATTCTGGAAGCGGGCTTTGCTTTCGGCAAGGGCTGCGTTGAGCTTGGCCTCGGCTTCTGCCAGGGCGAAGGCTTCTTCCATGCTCATGTTCTGGGGAAAATCCATGGTGTGCGATATAGTGTAGTTGGGAGTTAGCCGATGGAATCTTCCATCTCCAGGTCAATGAGGCGGCGAAGTTCCACGGAATATTCCATGGGGAACTCCTTCACCAGATCGTTAATGAAACCGTTCACTGCGAGGCTCATGGCCTGTGCGCGGGTGAGACCACGCTGCTGCAGGTAGAAGAGCATCTCTTCATCCACCTGGGAAACTGAGGCTTCGTGCTGCACGGCGCTGGCATTGCCATTCACGGTGATGGCGGGGTAGGTATCGGTGCGGCTGGCGGCGTTGATGAGCAGGGCATCGCATTCGGTGTTGTTCTTGCATCCCTTCATGCCCTTGAGTACCTTCACCTCGCCACGGTAGCTGGCGCGGCCCTCGCCCACGGAAATGGACTTGGCCACGATGTTCGAGGTGGTTTCGGGGGCTGCATGAATCATGCGGGCGCCTGTGTCCTGCAGCTGGCCGCTGTGAGCCAGCGAGATGCTGACCACCTCGCCACGGGCGCGGCGACCCTGTAGCACCACGGCGGGGTACTTCATGGTGAGCCCGGAGCCCAGGTTGCAGTCAATCCAGCGGATTTCGGCATCCTCCATGGCCAGACCACGCTGAATCACAAGGTTGTACACGTTGGTGGACCAGTTCTGCACGGTCACGTATTGAATCTTGGCACCCTTGAGGGCAACCAGCTCTACCACACCGGAGTGCAGGGTGGCGCTGTCGTACTGCGGGGCGGTGCAGCCCTCCATGTACATGAGCTCGGCGCCTTCATCGGCGATGATGAGAGTGCGCTCGAACTGGCCCATGCTTTCGGAATTGATGCGGAAGTATGCCTGCAGAGGTTGGGCAAGTTTCACGCCTTTGGGCACATAGATGAATGAGCCGCCGGAGAATGCCGCGTGGTTGAGGGCGGAGAATTTGTTGTCGCCTACGGGAATCACCTTGCCGAACCAAGGGCGGAAGATATGCTCGTATTCCTTGAGACCCTCGGTGGAGTTCACGAAGATGACGCCCTGCTTCTGCAGCTCCTCGCGCATGTTGGTGTAGGCTGTCTCCGAGTCATACTGGGCATCCACACCGGCAAGGAAGGCGCGTTCCTGCTCAGGCACGCCGAGGCGCTCGAAGGTGCGCTTCATGTCATCGGGTACTTCGTCCCAGTTGCGGCTGGGGGTGGCACCGTGCGAGAGGTAGTAGCGGAAGTTCTCGAAATCCACATTGCGGATACCCTCGGGAGCCCAGTGGTAGGGCATGGGCATCTCGTTGAACTTTTTGAGAGCGTCCTTGCGGAACTGGCGCAGCCAGTCGGGCTCTCCCTTGGCATCGCAGATGTAGTCGATGGTCTCTTCGGTGAGACCGTAGCCGGCATCGAACTTGTGATTCTCCGGCATGGAGAATGCACCGCGCGTATCCACCTGGAAGGTTGATTCGTCCATATCAGGCCTCCTCGGTCTTCAGGAAATCAAAGCCGTGCTGCTCGATGTGGTCCACCAGCTCGAAGCCCGCAGTCTTCACAATGCGGCCCTGGTAGAGCACGTGAACCACATCGGGGCGGATGTAATCCAGCAGACGCTTGTAGTGGGTGATGACCAGGAAACTGCGGAAGGGGGCACGCATGGCGTTCACACCATCGGAGACGATGCGGAGGGCATCCACGTCCAGACCGCTGTCCGTTTCATCCAGAATAGCGTAGCTGGGGTTGATCATCATCATCTGCAGGATATCATTGCGCTTCTTTTCGCCGCCGGAGAAGCCTTCGTTCACCGCGCGGGAGGTGAACTTCGGGTCCATGCCCAGCTGCTTCATCTTACTGCGCAGCTCCTTGTAGAAGCCCACGGCGTCGATTTCCTCACCCTGGGGCAGGCGGGACTGCAGAGCGGCACGCATGAAATTGGCATTGGTCACGCCCGGCACCTCCACGGGGTACTGGAAAGCCAGGAACAGGCCGGCTCGGCTGCGTTCATCCACGCTCATGGCGAGCAAATCCTGCCCGTCCATCTCAGCACTGCCGGCGGTCACTTCATAATCAGGGTGGCCGCAGAGTACCTTGGAGAGAGTGGATTTGCCGGAGCCATTCGGGCCCATGATGGCATGTACTTCTCCCTTAGGGATTTCGAGATTGATGCCGTTGAGAATAGGCGCGCCGTCCTTCACGCGCGCATGCAGATTTTTGATGACCAGACTCATTGCTGGGGGAGATTATACAGGAATACGGCCGCGGAGGCAAGCGTCCATGCGTGTCACGCAGGTGCCTTCCGGCAGTTCAAACACGTCTTCGGGGCGCAGACCGGGCTTCAGCTGCACATCCAGCACGCGGTTTGTCTCGTCGTCCAGCAGGTGGACATGGGGCTCCAGATTGGGGCAGAAGCGGGAGGGACCGTTGTCGAAATTGAGGTGGTTGATGATACCTGTTTCCGCCATGGATTCCAGACAGTTATATACCGTGGCCAGGGAGATGCCCGGCATATTTGCCTTGGTGCGCTCATAAATCATGGCGGCGGTGGGGTGGTCATGCGAGCTGAGAATCGTCTCCAGCACCGCGCGGCGCTGCTGAGTCATGCGCATACCTGCCTTAATCACCAGGCTGGTTGCCATTGTTCTTTTGTTGCTTGATTCCATCATTTTAATTCGTTTGCAGGGATTATATCGAATCATTCCAGATTAGGCAAGCAGAAAACACAGGCTGTGTCATATTGGGCGGAATATAAAAAGAGCCGGCATCGTTGAAGATGCCGGCTCGGGAGTGTTATTTTTGAGGCTTACTTTGTTTCGCCGCCTTCCATCACAATAACCTCGAGGGGTTCGAGGGAGATGCTGATGGGAGTATCCACGTCCACAGCCTTGTTCATGATGCCGACGAGTTCGCGCTGGTCATCGAAGGAGCTGCGGAGCACGATGGCGCCATTTACCGTGGGCGGAACATCAAGCATCTTGCGCAGCGTGGTGGTGATTGTCTTCTGCTTGCCGGAGGAATTGCGGAGGGTCAGCGTGCACTTGGCGGGAGACCAGGCAGCCCAGCCGTAGATATCGCCATCCTGTTTCTTCTTATCCCAGGGATTTCCGCCTACCCAGTGAGTATCGGCCAGTACGTCGGCATTGCGGCGTACCCAGGCGATGCAGCGGGCCAGTTCGTCCCAAAGCACGCCGCCTTCCTGGTTCATCAGGTCAGTGTCGGCATAAATCTCCTGCAGGCTGGAGCCATTGGCGAAGGCTGTGCGCATTTCCTTCACGCAGTTGGCGGGATCTTTGCTCATCACGCGGGGCGGACCGTTCTTGGTGATGATGGTGCCGTGAACCATGACGGAGTTAATCGGGAAGAGCGGTGCACCTTCCACAAATACCTCGTGTACCAGGCGGTCGCGGTAGGTAATCCAGCGGTCGCGGGCGTCGCCGGCGTTGCCAACCTGGTCGAAGTCATTTTCCTGGCGCCATACACAGTCGGAATAGTGGAACCAGAACGGGCTGGCCCACGTGCCCACCGTCGTGTTGAGGTAGATGTCGGGGCGAGCTTCGCGCAGGGAAGTGAGCACGTTCAGGATACCTTCTGCGTCTTCCAGCGCTCCCGGTCCCTTGGCATGGAACTTGGTGGAAATGCCGTCGAACTTGAAGTAGCGCATGTCATAGTTCTTAATCATGAACTTGCAGCGGTCAACGAAAGCATTGAAGTATTCCGGGTTGGAAAGCTCGAAGTTGGCGATGCGGTTGTTCGGGTGGGTTTCATTCCAGTGGCGGATACGCATGTTCTTACTGGAGCCATAACCGCCCACAGGACCAAGCCAGGTACCGAGGCCACAGCCCATGCTGGTGGCTACTTCGTTCATCTTGGCGAAGCCATTCGGGAAACCGCAGTGGAAGTCCCACAGGCTGTTGAACTCATCCCAGCCATCGTCCACAACGTAGGCATCAAGTTTGACGCCGCGCTTTTCGAAGAGTTCCTTCTTCCAGGTGTTGAGGATGTCCATGGAAATCTTCTCGCTGGTGCGCTTGGCGGGGTCGGCATAGTCGTGCAGCACGATGCCCACCTCGTACCAGTCATTGTAGAGTACCATGGTGCGGTAGGGAACGGGCTTTTCGCGCTCCAGGTAGCGCAGGAAGGAACGGCGCTGCTGCCCCGGTTTGAAGAGACCGATGACGGAGCTCACCTTCCAAGGTGTTCCGGGGTTAAGATTGGTCTTGCGCACCCAGTTGCCGCGCACCATGTCCTCGGGGATGGGGGCGGAGGTTTCTTCCGGGTTACCCATAGCAAGAGACAGGGAGATACGGCCGCTGCTGGTTACGGGTTCGGTCTGTTTCTCGACCCAGTAGCGCAGGTGGTAGGTGCCGGCCACGGGAACCACCATGCTGTATTCAGCGTTTTCTGACTTGTGGCCTGTGTAACCGGGGTGAATGTCCTCTGCAATGACCTGGCCGGCGGTGGTGACCAGCTGCACACCCACAATATTGAGACGGTGGTTACCTCGCTCGTACTCAAAGTCGACCTTGAGCTTGCCGGGTTCGAGGAAATTCACGGGGCCTTCTGCTGCCAGCAGGTCTCGCAGCATGGGACCGTTCTTCGCGTCGTACTTGTTACCGTAGACGGGGTGGAAGCTTTCGGGAATGTTGAAGACGTTGCCGAACATGCCAGGGGTCCAGCTCTCGGGGCTCCAGGTGTTTTCCTGTGCTGCGCCGTGCTGGCCGACCGTCATGACGGACATGGGGGTCTCAAGGCCCATGAACATCTTGTCGGTAATGGCTACGGTGCCGTGGGTGGTGTTGCCCGAGATGGAGGGGATGCTACCGGCCTCGGTGGGTACCACCTGCAGGGCGGTGATGCTGCTGAAGGGAACGGGTTTATCCTTGGCTTTCAGCGTGAATTCCTGGCGCAGGTAGTGTGAGTTTTCGCGCAGCACGGCTTTCCAGTCGATGCTGAATGAGCCGTCCGGCGCCGTGAATGTGGCGGAGATGGCCTGGCCGGGCAGCTGATCCGCAGCGCGCAGAGACTTGCTGTCGGGCTGGAGATTGATAAGCTCCGGCTTGGTGGCCTTCATATCGGTGGAGCTCATCTCCTGTCCGTTGGCCAGTTTCAGTGTGAATACAGGCTCGCCGCTCTGCAGCAGTTCGGTGCCGTCCGGGCCTTTCAGTCCGCCGAAGAGCACACCACCATCCTTCCACTGGAAGGAAGCTGAAAGCAGCTTGTTACCCAGTGTGAAGGAGTCTTCGCTCTGGGCGGCAGTAGCCTTGCCTGCCGGGTGTTTGGAAGAGGGATTGTCGCAACTCACCAGCGTTACGCTTACCGCGGTCAGTGCTGCCAGGATGGAATGAAGAAATATGTTCTTACGCATAACTTGATTCGATACCACTTGGTACTATCTGGTAGACTATCACAAAGTGCCCCCCCATGGCAAGCAGGAAAATCGGGGCAATCCTGCTTATTCTGCGGGATTCAGGTCGATATCAATGCCGAACAGGGAGGATAGTTTTTCCGTGTCAAGTTCGACAGGTTGCACGGGCTCTGTGAGCAGCGTCTCGGGTTCGATGCTTCGCAGGGTGAAGAGTAGCTTCGGGTCTGCATCGATAAGACAGCCTGCAGCATAGATGGCGGCTGCTGCATGGGGGCAGGGCTCTGCCCAATCGGGGCAGCTGCAGGACATGTGCCAGTCCTGCGGGGTGGGGAGGATGCCGTCCTCCGGGTGGCAGAGTTGTTCCAATACACTGGCATTCACCTTGCCTTCCAGCAGGGCAAGCAGGGAGTTGATGTGGTTGCCGCAGCTGCGGGAAAGTGCTTCGAGTTGTTCGCCTTCCAGCGGGGAGATATGCAGCTCTACCTCGTACAATTCATCTGCGCTTACCAGTGCGGTGATGCAGCCGAGGGTGATGCGTACATCCAGCACACAGCCGTGGC
The DNA here is from genome assembly GCA_045125705.1 of Akkermansia sp. GTDB lineage: Bacteria > Verrucomicrobiota > Verrucomicrobiia > Verrucomicrobiales > Akkermansiaceae > Akkermansia. The sequence continues at coordinate 71,537 of JBGVNQ010000041.1, forward strand.
GCAGCAGCGTACGCCCCGGTGCCAGGCACATGCCGCCCGATTCACAGAGGGCAAGCTGCTTCATCCATGCGCTGCCCCAGAAATGGGCCGCCAGCTTGCGGCTGGAATTAGCGACAGGATGCAGCTCCTGCCCCTCGGCCTGCAGTTCAGCAAGCCGCATGGCCGCCAGCTTTTTCAGGTCGGCAGCTTTGAGACGGGGCTGGAAATCGTCGCACATAATAAAAAACCGGGGTTCCCGGCAAGGAACCCCGGTCTGGGAATCGGAGATTTACTTGGTGACGCTCTTGAAGTACTCGAGCGTGGTCTTGAGACCTTCCTCAAGGGTGTACTTGGGAGTCCAGCCGGCGTTGCGGAGCTTGTCGGCGCAGGAGCGGGAGTGCTTCACATCGCCGGGACGCTCGGGCAGGTGCACCACCTTGGAGGTGGAACCAGCGGCGTCGATGATGATGTTGGCGAGGTCGTTGATGGTAATCTGACCACCGTAACCCACGTTGTACACGCCCGTCACCTCGGGATGCTCAGCCACATAGGTGAGGCCACCCACAATGTCCTTCACATAGATGAAGTCGCGGGTCTGCTCGCCATCGCCGTACACGGTGATGTCTTCGCCCTTGATGGCCTTTTCCATGAAAATCGGCACGGCGGCAGCGTAGGCACCCTTGGGATCCTGGCGGGGACCGAACACGTTGAAGAAGCGGCAGCAGCCAGTGTTCACCTGACCTGTGGTGCGGAACATCTCCATGTAGTACTCACCATCGAGCTTGGTGATGCCGTAGGGGCTCTTCGGCTCGGGGTACATGGTCTCCACCTTGGGTACGATGGGGTTGTCGCCATAGATGGCGGCAGAGGAGGCAAGCACCACCTTCTTCACACCGGCCTTGGAGGCTTCCTCGAGCACGGTCAGCAGGCCGTTCACGTTCAGATCTACGGTTTCGCGGGGCTTCTGCATGGACTCCGGCACGGAAACCATGGCAGCCATGTGGAAAATGTAGTCCACGCCTTCCACAGCCTTGGCCACGAGTTCGCGGTCGGTGATGGAGCCTTCGATGAAGGTTACGTTCAGACCGTCGAGGTTCTTCTTGTAGCCGGTGCGGAGGTTGTCCAGCACGCGGATTTCCTCAGCGATACCCTGATAATGCTCAGCAATGTGAGACCCGATGAAGCCGGCGCCGCCGGTAATGAGTACTTTCATGGTTTATTTGGTTGGTTTGCTTGTATTCTACCCGTCAGGGGACAAAAATCAAGCAGTAATTGAGTTTTTTTCTTCAGCTGCGGGGGAATTTTGTGTAGACTGCACGGCATGGCTGATGAAAAGAATCGAATTGTGAGCATTGATGCCCTGCGTGGCCTGGACATGGTGTTGCTCTCGGGCGGTGCCGCGGTTTTGTGGCAACTCTGCCGGGCAGGGTGGGGGAATGAGGGGCCCTCCTGGCTGGCGGAGCAGTTTCGCCATGCGGAGTGGGGCTGTGGCTTCACCTGCTGGGATCTGGTCATGCCGCTTTTCCTTTTTATTACGGGGTGTTCCATGCCTGTGGCTTTCAGTCGCTACCGGGAGCAGGGGTGGCTGCGCACTATGTGGCGCGTGCTGCGCCGCGTGGCTTTGCTATTTGTGCTGGGTATGGTGGTGCAGGGAAATCTGTGCAGCGGTAATCCGCAGCAGATGAGCCTGTTCTGCAATACGTTGCAAGCCATCGCGGCGGGCTATCTCATCAGCTCGGTGGTGCTCATGCTGTGGGGCTGGCGCGGTCAGTTGGCAAGTTGCATCGTCCTGCTGGCGGCATACTGGGCGCTGCTGCGTTTTGTGCCATACAACGGGCAGGCGGGTGGCCTTTTCCTGCCGCAAAACAATCTGGCGTATTACATTGACTGTACCCTGCAGGGGCATTGGCAGGATGGTACGCCCTACACCTGGATACTGAGTTCTCTCGCCTTCGGCGCCATGACCCTGCTGGGCGTGCTGGGGGGAGGCATGATTTTCAGACATCGGGGGTGGCGGGCTGTGGCTTTGCTGGCTGTCAGCGGCCTGTTGTGCCTGGGCGGCGCTTTGCTGCTGGAGCTGGATACCCCGCTTATCAAGCATCTGTTCACCAGCACCATGGTGCTGTGGAGTGGCGGGTGGTGTCTGCTTCTGCTGGCTGTATTTCACCTCGTGTTTGATATGTTGCCCGGTACCAAGGTGCTTGCTTTCCCTCTGCAGGTAGTGGGGTGCAATGCACTGTTGGCCTACATGCTCACCAATACACCCGGGGTGGGTGGCCGCAGCCTATGGGGAAGTGTGGCATATCCGCTCTTCCGCTGGGCAGAAAATCCGCTGCTGTATGAGTGCCTTTCCTATGGAATGCTGTGGCTCATGCTGTATTTTCTATACCGCCACAAGGCATTCCTGCGGGTGTAGAAGCCAATTTTTTTCTTTTCATGCTGAAATAAAATGCTAGAATAGCGCGTATCCATGATTATGATGAAAGCTAAACACATGCTGCCATTATTGGCACTGAGCGTGGCTAGCGCCTACGCCGGTGACCGTGAAACTTTCGATTTCGGCTGGAAATTCAAGTATTGTGGTTCCGGCGATCCTGCTGAGGCTGGCGTTCCTGTGTATGCAGATTCCCACCAGGGCACGCACTCTGCCGCCTACGCGGTGGATGGTGACCTGATGACCCGCTGGTGTGCAAAGGACCAGTACGACGGCCACTATCTCGTCATCCGCCCCGGTTTCAAGGACCCTGTCAAGATGGCTGTCATCTACTGGGAGCAGCGGAATAACCTGACCGCCATTGTCTCCATTGACCACGGTGGTTCTGAAACCCAGCAGATTATCAATGTGGGCCACCAGGCTGCTTCCTTCATTGATTTGGGCGGCAAGCCCGTGAAGTCCATCAAGATTCGTGTGGGCGGTACCAATATTGCCAGCTGGGCCAGTATCCGCGAGGTGATGTTCACCGGCATGAATAACCAGCCGCTGCATGTGCAGAAGGGGCTGCCCGCCACAGCTTATGCTGAGGTTGATGCAGATGAATCCGGCTTCAAGAGCGTGCAGCTGCCGCACGACTGGGCTATCGAGAGCCCCTTCCTCATGGATGAACCGAATGAAACCGGCAAGCTGCCCTGGAATGGCTGGGGCTGGTATCGCAAGAACTTTGCCGTGCCCGCTGATTTCAGTGCAAAGAAGGACCGCTATTACCTGGATTTCGATGGCGTGATGGCAAATCCCCAGGTGTATGTGAATGGCAAGAAGGCCGGCGAGTGGGCATACGGCTATAATTCTTTCCGAGTGGACATCACTCCCTACCTTGAAGCGGGTAAGGATAACCTGGTGGCCGTGATGGCCAGCAACCTGCCGCTTTCCACCCGCTGGTATCCCGGTGCCGGTATCTACCGCCATGTGTGGCTGGAAAAGACCAGCCCTGTGCATCTTGCCCAGTGGCCCACCTTCATCACCACCCCTGAAATCAACAAGGATTATGCCCTGGTGAAGGTGCAGACCACGGTGGAGAATACGGGCAGTGAGGGAGCTGAAATCACCGTGCAGCAGTCTGTGGAGGGTATGCAGGCCCAGCCTGCCACCATCACCCTGGAACCCGGCACAAGCGGCACAGTGGAACAGGAAATCCGCCTCTATAACCCTGAGCTGTGGAGCATGGAAAACCCGCATCTGTATGCCATGCAGACCAGCATTCTGGTGAATGGCAAACAGGTGGATAGCAAGGAAAGCTCCTTCGGTGTGCGCACGGTGGCGTGGAAGAAGGACGGCTTCTACCTGAACGGCGAAAAAGTGAAGCTCAAGGGCGTGTGCGAGCATCACGACCTGGGCGCTCTTGGTTCTGCCTTCCATGCCCGTGGTTACGAGCGCAAGATTGAAATCCTCAAGGAGATGGGCTGCAACTCCATCCGCATGACCCACAATCCGCCCGCACCTGAGGTGCTCGACCTCTGTGATAAGCACGGTATTCTGGTCATCGATGAGCTTTTCGACATCTGGAAAAACCAGAAGTACGACAAGGTGAACGGCTACCACCTCTACTGGCCTGAGTGGTGGCAGAAGGATGTGCGCAACTTCATGCTGCGCGACCGCAACCATCCCTCCATCATTGCCTGGAGCGGTGGTAACGAAATCCCGGAGCAGGGGCACAATGACCGCGTGAAGCATAAGAAGAATCTGGAGACCGCCATCAACCTGCGCGACGAAGTGCGCAAGTATGATACCACGCGCCCCTATACCGTGGGTTGCAATGACATGCGCGCCTACAAGAACGGCTTCTCCGAGACCATGGACGTGTATGGCCTGAATTACAAGCCGCATCTTTATGGCGATTTCCGCGTGAAGCATCCCGAGCAGCCCTACTATGGCTCCGAGACCTGCAGCTGTGTGTCTACCCGCGATACCTATTTCTTCCCGATGAAGTGGGATGTGCATAGTGGTGCCCGTTATTTCCAGGTGAGCAGCTATGCGCTTTCCTCCACGGGCTGGGGCTCCTGCCCGGACATCGAGATGCACGCCCACACCAAGGCTCCTGACCTTGCGGGTGAGTATGTGTGGACCGGTTTCGACTACATCGGCGAACCCACCCCCTACAACCAGGATGCCTCCAACATCGGCAACTTCATTGGTGCCAGTGAGGCCGAGAAGAAGGCCGCCATGGAGCAGCTCAAGGCCATGGGCAACAAGGCCCCCAGCCGCAGCTCCTACTTCGGCCTGATTGACTTGGCCGGCTTCCCGAAGGATATCTACTACCTCTACCAGAGCCAGTGGAATGCAGAAAAGCCCATGGCCCACATTCTGCCGCATTGGAACTGGGAAGGCCGAGAAGGGCAGAAGACTCCCGTAATGGTGTTCACCAGCGGTGATGAGGCAGAGCTCTTCGTGAATGGCAAGAGCCAGGGCGTGCGCCGCCGTGGTGAAGGCCCCACTTTCACCCAGAAGGATAAGAGCCTCGTGGTGAGCAAGAACCAGTTCCGCTTCTCCTGGGAGGACGTTGTGTACGAACCCGGCACCGTGGAAGTGGTGGTGAAGAAGGACGGCAAGCCCTGGGCCACTGCCAAGCGTGTGACCACGGGCGCCACCGCCCGCGTGGCCGCCGAGGTGGACCGCTCTGCCATTGTGGGCGATGCCCGCGACCTGAGCTACATCTCCCTGTCTCTCACCGATGCGCAGGGCAATGTGGTGCCCACTGACAGCCGTAAGGTAAACTTCAGCATCGAGGGACCCGCCGAGCTGGTAGGCTTCTGCAACGGTAACCCTGTGGATCACACCTGCATGCAGAACCCGAAGCAGTCGTTCTTCAATGGCCGTCTGCTGGCCGTGGTGCGTGGTAAGCGCGGCGAAAGCGGTACCGCCACGGTGAAGGTGAAGGCCGAATGGCTGCCTGAAATCAAGGTGCCCGTGCAGATTATTGCACCCACCCCCGAGCAGCTCAAGAAGTAAGCCGGATTAGTAGATAAGTTATCTGCGGGCTGGTTTCTCCATACGGGAAATCAGCCCGCTTGTTCTTGCATGTGGGCTTTCTCTGTGCTATTCTTTCATTGGAAATGAAGAGAATCTGTTATACCTGCCTGTTTGCCTTGGTGCTGGTTGCCTGTAGTGCCACCCGGGATGCCCGGCTCCTGGAGGCTGTTACCTTCAGCTACGGTAACTATGGACCTGCGGATGTGCGGCAGCTGCTGGAGGATGGGGCTGAGGTCAATGCCCGCAATGCGGAGGGACTCACGCCGCTGCTGAATGCCTACGGTATCTCCCAATCCTTGTTCGAGGATGATGACCAGATAGAGGATGCCGTGGAATCGGTCAGGCTGTTGCTGGCTCATGGCGCTGATGTGAAGGCCTGCACTCCCCAGGGGCATAATGCGCTGGACCTTGCGCTCGGGCAGATTTACAATGAGCCACTGATTCAGCTGCTCCGGGAGCAGGGACTTATGCCCACCAATCCGGAATACGAGCTGGTCTGGCATGCCAGGCATAACCATGCAGATGAGGTGAAGCGCCTTCTGGCCGCCGGTGTTTCGCCGAATGCCTGCAGTGTGCAAGGTCTCTCTGCCATCTGGGCCACGATGCCTCTCGTCAATGTTAAACCGCTTTCCGGCGAGTGCATGGAGCTCCTGCTGGCTGCCGGGGCAGATGTTTCTTCCTTGCGCTACGGTTTCTCGTTGCTGGATGAGGCCGTCATGTACGAAAAATGCTGCGGAGATATTCCCCCACGCTACACCCAGCTCCTGCGTGACCGCGGCGCGAAATTGGTCAAGTACGCCGATGCTGAGTAAATAACGGAGGAAGCGTTGGCAGCATAAGAAAACTGTTATTCTGCTCGATAAATCGGCAATTGGCGAGCCGTAGGCGAGCGGAATTCAGAACCCGCTTTAGCGGGTGACATATCAATAGCGATGGGGTGGAGCTCGACACAGTCGGGCGGAACCCCTCGTACAAACAAAAAAAATATTTTGGAACCCGTGAAACGGGTGACAGAAACCTTGGCTTTATTGAGAGACAACGATTTCTGTCACCCGTTCCACGGGTTCCTATATCTTTATTTACTTAACGAGTGGTTCCGCTGCTAACGCAGCTTCACCACTCGCTATTGATATG
>JBGVNQ010000042.1:0-8796 GCA_045125705.1 Akkermansia sp.
GTACTTCAAATACATAACACAGGGCATGGTAGGAGTTATCTCCTCCATGCTCAATGTTTTTCTGCACTTTCTTAATACTTTTCTCCTTTGTCTTTTCTTCCTCGCGGGGCTCATTCCACAATTATTGCAGAAGAGCCGAATATCTCAGGAGCCTCATGAAGCATCATCGGGTGAAGCTTGCCATGAGGTCAGGTCTGTGGTAATATGGCTCGTACACGATATTCTGCAAGATTATGAATAAGCCGTACGAATCTGTTCTGTCGCTTACGCCGGAGTCCGTTGCTGGCATGGCGCCGGTCGAGCTGCGCAAACTTGCCGCCAAGGAGATACACGCATTGCTGGCGAAGTACCAGGAGGAGGGGCGAGCACGCCGCTGGTTTTCAGCTATGTTGCTTGGTGTGGTGTTGCCCCACTTTTTCGGCTCGGCTCGCGATGCCGGGTGCGGGTGTCTGAATATCGCAGTGCCGTTTCTGGGGCTGGGGCATCTGGTGAGCCGTTCCTATATCATGTGGGTGCTGCAGCTGGCGCTTTGCATGGGAGTGCCTTTCATGCTGTGGCCGGGGCATGACCAGTTCTGGTACGCCATCGGGGTGTCCTATGCTCTGGGAATTCTATTGAATCTTCTCTCGTTTTTTGTGTTGAAGAAAATTGCCTTCGTGCTGCACTGGCTGCACTTGGCGCGCAAGGTGCGCCGCGGGCTTGCCGGCCTGTATGCCGGCGCCCGGGAGCTGGTGCGACCATTCTTTGCAAAGGAGGCGGAGTATACTGCATTCTGCGCCGAACTGGATACTCGTGAAGTCTGGTATAACCATTTGCTGCAATCCATTTGTCCCGGAAAAATTGATGAACGCAGACCATGAGGGGCTGCCGGGGGCGCGGGTTATGCGGCTGTGGTCCCTGCTGCTTGCAGAATTTGTGTCACACGGGTATCTCGTGTGACACATGTAATAAAATAGTGATATACAATATATTATGGCAGAGACAAAAGAACGAAATGGAATCTGGTAAGCAGAATTCTGGCTCGTCGCTATATGCGTGGGGACAGCAGCGTTTCTACAGAGTTTACCTCGTTGCTCAAAGTATGGGGTATTGTGAAGGTCTCTACAGAGAAGAAGGCTTTGAAAGGTAATCGCAGAAACGTATCGCCGAAGTCATTCCACTCCTTCCGTCATTCTGTGGTGACAGCTTTGCGCACTAATGCCGCTATCACCGCAGATATCGCGCGAGCAATAGTAGGCCACGATTCAGAAGAGATAGAACGCCAGTATTGCACTGCCAGCCGGGCCGATAAGGTGCGAGGGCTTGATATCATTGCCCAGGCTATCTCTGAACCGGTGGCGTCATCCGCGACTCCGTATCCTGCACGTACCGCCTGATGTTTTGTTGTCAGCAATCCCAGTTCTGGCATTAGTATGCCTTGACAGGGGTTGCTGGGGTTTTGAAAATTATGGGAAAAGAGGTATTTTGTCCTACATCTGAGTAAAAACTCCTACTTTTTACTCAGATATGAGACATGACATGCATCATGAATGAGAGGTGGCCACTTTATCCGAAATCAGCAAATGCCCTGAAAAAGGTTGGAAATGATTTGCGAGATGCCTGGAGGCGTTGGCGTATAGACCGGGCTGTATCAGGCTGGCGAAGCATTGCAACAAATATGGGAATCCCTGCAGCGCAACAAGAGGAAATGTCAGGAGCCTTTGAACATGCAGCCGGGTATAATTCGGTGCTTAAGCCATAAGGCAGTTTGTTTTCACGATGTGATTTCCCGATTCTCACCGCGTTGTTTTTACTAGCTACCCTCTATTGATGCCAATGTGTGCAGATGTTTTTACTTATGCTCCGGGTACGGCTCGACTCTTACATCATGAAGACGGGGAACCTCGCGTTTTTCAGAACATCGCTCCAATCATGTCACTGATCAGGAACAGGGTGACGCTGGCGACGTTGAGTGGAGCTTCTACCGCGAAGCAGACTGCCGATGCCGGCAGAGCGTAGAGAGCGCGCCAGGTAAGGTGCCGGTCTTCAGTCAGGTCTGTTATGTACACGTTCTGAAGCAGTTGTTTGTTCTCGCTCGGCGTGAATCTATCATCCGGAGCGCTAAACCATTCCGCATCATCTGCGAACTTCAGTCTGCCCTTTGAATCCTTTTTCAACTCATGGTATACAATGTCACCTTCAGTACCGGGGATGGGTTTCATCTCCCAGCCTTCGTGGTAATACCATTCGTAAAAGTTCTCCCATGAGCGGTAGCGTACATGGCGCAACTGGGTGCGTTGCCCTTTGGCGTACTCCTTTTCGTTGCTGTGATATACGGCGTCCGGGCTGCAGTATACACCCTCAGTTGCGAAAGCGTGTTCGTAGCAGCGTTGGTAGGTCCTCATGCATGAGGTGAGGCTTAGGCACGCCACAACCAGAGGGAATGCTGACCTGACTATATACAGGCGCTTTACCATGTGGGCATATTTGTCGCCAGCCATCATAATGAAATGTTCGCTTTATTTTGTCTCCTCCTCGGGGTAGGCGAGCCAGCCTATGGGGGTGGCGATGATGGAGAGGGGGATATCGAGAATGTGAGCCCCGATGCTGATGGGGGTGAGGCAGTAGTGGTACCAGGTGCAGCGGTCCGGTACGGGGAAGGATCTGCGGTAAAAGTGAATGTGCGGTACGCCTTGGGGAGCAGGTTCGTTGCCGTGCACATCGAGCAGGGGTTCCCAGTCGGCCAGCGATACCTCATCTGCCGTCAGGATGCGGATGTTGCGGAGGTCTTTTGTCCTGACGTATTTGCGTATTCTGAGGAGCTGGCGGTAAGTGTGCGCCGCCATTTCGGCGTAGAAGTATTCGGTGGGGTAGCTGCGGAGCTCCTGCTGAAGCTCAGCCATGCTGCGGCGTTTGGTGTGACGCGTGTTGTAAATCAGCGGGTTCCGGGCGGGCAGGTAGGTGATGGGTAGCTGTATGAGGTATCGCTCATCCTTTTTCCAGACCCGTATACGTATATCGGAATCGGGCGCGCTGATGTGTGGGGGACGCGTTTTTCTACCGGGGGACAGGGGCTCTTCGCGCAGGTGCGGCTCGGCAAGGCCTATGTTGTTCACCGCTCCGCCGAGGTCGACGATGGTGAAGTTCCCCTTGCGCACGGCTGTGCAGGAAATCAAAGCCCCCACCAGCGCGGTTGCCAGAACGGTGCATACTCTGCGCAGGTGGGGGCTCATGTGTTGAGAGGCGGGTGAGAAATCAGTAGTTCAGCTCGCCGGCAAGTACGCGGCGCTCGAACTCCTTGATGTCGACCACTTCGCCGGTGCGGCGGGCGTGCTCCACGGCAAAGGCGATGACGTGGGAGTGCGCGCTGGCCTGGATGGGGGTGGTCATGAGGGTGGTGTCCTCCACCACGCGCATATCGTTGTACAGGTTGCTCACCAGACCCCAGTCGCCGCCGCCGTGGCCGGCATAGCCGCCGTCGGCTTCCTCGATATCGACCTTACGCATCTTCTTGGAGAAATGCTCGGTGATGGTGATTTCTCCGGGACCGTTTTCCTTGTAGAATGCACCGGCGCGGAGCTTGGCCTTGGTGCCGTAGATTTCGATGTGGCGGCCTTCTTCGAAGGCGGTCATGGTGAAGGTGCCGGTAATGCCGCCCATGTAGCGCAGAATGGCCACGAGGTGGTCGGGCTGGTCGTTGTCCTCGCACTGGAAGGCATCGCGACCCCAGGGGGAGGTCTTGAGCCACTCGGTAATCTGCTCGGGGGTGGCTTCGTCCACTCCGTCCATCACCATCTTGAGCCAGCGGCGGCAGGAGTCATCAGTGATGTACTTGCGGGCATCCCACGGATCTTCGCCGATGGGGGTGGTCCAGTCGGTGCAGCGGGCAGGGCGGGGTTCGGTGAGGGTTTCCTTGCGGAAGAAGGAGAGCTCGCCGAAGCTGGAGACCTGCTCGCAGGGGCGGTTGAGCAGCCAGTAGAGAATGTCCATATCGTGGCAGCACTTGGCCACAATCATGGGGGTGGATTTAGTGCTGTTGCCCCAGTGGCCGCGCACGAAGGAGTGGCCGAAATGCCAGGCACCCACGCCTTCGTTGGCATTGAAGGTCATGATTTCGCCCAGCTCTCCGCTGCGGATGACATTGCGGATGGCGTTGTAGAACGGAGTGTAGCGCAGCACGTGGCAGATGGCCACGCGGCGGCCCAGTTTCTCGGCCAGATCGCGCAGCTCGAGAGTCTCGCGCAGGGTCTTGGAAATGGGCTTTTCGAGCAGCAGGTCATAGCCCAGCTCCAGAGCGCGCTTGGCGGGCTCGAAGTGGTAGTCGTCCTGCGTGCCGATGATGGCCACATCGGCCAGCTTTGGCTGCGAGAGCAGCTCGTCGGCATTGGCAAACAGGCGGATGCTGCTGCGCTCTTCCTCGGGGGCAAAATCGCGCACCTGCTCAGCGCGCACGGTCACCGGGTCAGCCGCCGCCACGATGCGGAACTTATCCGGGTATTCCATTGCCAGTTTCATGTAAGTGCGCGTGCGGGAGCCGCAGCCGATGCCTGCCAGGGTGATTCTTCCGTTTTCCATGATTAGGGGGAAATAATAATGTGCGCAGAGTGTACTCTTTCCGCGCTGTGATTTCAAGCCTAATGTTTACGGGATTTCCGTCTGCGCCATGCGGGCTCGGAGCTGCCGTATCCTTCGTCTTTATGGCCTCGCCAATCTCAATTCCGCAAATCGTAAATCCAAAATCGTAAATCAGAAGCTCCCTTTTCGTATTTTTGTGTCGCGTGTCGCAGTCCTGTGTGGTAGGATGACCGCATGAGCATTTTAGACTGGGGGCTGAAACCTCGTGAAATCAATCATGTGCGAGCTGTTCTGCAGGAGGACGAGCAGGTGCTGCTGGTGCTTCGTCCGGAGACGCCTATGGACCCGATGCTGCGTTGGCATGCGTTGAGTATCGTGGCTGTCGTGCTGCTCATCACCTTCTGCCCGCCTTCGGCAGGGGGCTTTTACCATGAAATTGAGTATTGGCAGACCTTTCTAGTGGCGCTGATTTTCTGCATTCCCTCGGCATGTTTTCTGTTCAGCCGCTGGCGGAAATCGCATGCCCGCTGCCATGCCTTCTACCTGCTCACCAGCAAACGCGCCATAGTGATGGAAGCCACGCCGCTCGGATTCCGCCCCTGCGTGTTCCCCCTGCAGTGGGAGCTGGTGGAAACCGTGGCCGTGCGGGGCGATGGCAGCGGCAATATCGTCTTTGCTGAGCGGAAGGGCTGGTATATCGATGAACGCGTGCGGGACGAGGTGCAGCAGATTGGTTTCATGGATATCCCGCAGGTGAAACACGTGCAGCAGGTACTCGAGCAGGCGATTGAAGCCTGCACAAAATGCAAAAAGCCCCGCGGCTGGTGATTTGCCGCGGGGCGGGAAAGTGAGATGCGTTCAGCCGAGCATCTGCAGATGCTCTACCAGTCGGCGGGCGTGTTGCTCGGCCTTGGCGGTGATTTCGGCCAGCATCTGCGGGTCATTACGCAGCTGGTAGGAGACCCCGCCTGTGCCCACGCAGCCACCCCACTGCATGCCCGTGAACCGGCAGGTGCCCCGCAGGTTGGTGAAGAATGTTTCCCAATCCATGGCTTCGGCAGGGGCACCGGTGGTGTAGGAAACGACCAGCAGCTTGTCGCGCAGTTTGTCGCCCGTGGAGCCGTGGGAGAAACCGTGCAGGAATACCTGCTCCATCCAGCGGTGCAGAATCGAAGGCATGGAGAACCAGAACACGGGGAACTGCAGCACAATCGTATCCGCCCACAGGAGTTTTTCCTGCTCGGCCTGCACATCAATCTGGAAATCGGGGTACAGACGGTCGAGGTACACCGTGCGGCTGCCGGGGAGCAGCTTTTCGAGCTGCTCCAGTATGGTCTTGTTGGCCACGGAATCGTGCTGCGTATCGGTGTGGCCGGAGATGATGAGGATGTTTTTCATGGCGGAGATGTGAATGATGGTTGCCTTTTTGCGTGATTATAGTAAATTCCTACCGGAAAGCAAGTGGATAATACAACAGATTTCAGAGCGACCTGTGGGGCGCTTATATTTAATCCCCCGATGAAAGGCTTCGCCAATTGGCGAGTTGAGATGCAGGGCTGATGACGCCAACGCATAATAGTTATACTCCATTCTTGCAGAAACGGGCAGAGGTGGAGATAATGCAGTTGCATTAACCCCTGCAAACCTTATGAAAACCTATTATATACTTGATACCGATACCAATACCTGGAGCTCCGAACCTCTGCCGCTCAAGGATATTATGGCTATGAGCGGTGTGACGGGCAGCACGATGCTGGCAGATGCCCTCACCCGCCTTACCATGACAGTGGCTGACGCTCTGGCGGCCAGTCGCAAGCCGCGCAAGAAGAGCCCGCTGCTCTCCATGTTCAAGCGTATGGAGAATCCGGAGCCGTCCGCTGCAAAATCCACGGCTGTCCCGCTCACCACCGGCCCCATGCCCGCCCGGTTGAAACCGCACCGCAGCGAATACAAGGTGCTCGACCGCCTGGATTCCTGTTTCGGCGAGTATTTCTGTGCCAATGCCTTGGAACAGGCTCTCAATACCTATGCCCGCCAGGGCTGGCGGGTGCTCAGCTGTGTGCTGCCCGGCAGTAATTCCCCGGCCGAACATGCCGCCCGCGATTTCCTTATCGTCATGGAGCGAAAGGTCGGGCTTGCGCCACATCAGGCCTGAGCATCGGGCGGCATCAATCTGGTGCGCCACACGTTGCTGCGCAGCACGCTGCTTACCATCGGGCGGATGTTGTCTTCCTCCGCCACGAGCATGGCGGGGTGGATGCGCAGCTCCAGCGTGGCGCCCATCTGAGCCATTGCGCGGATGGTTTCTCTGCCGGTGAGCCACCAGATGGTTGAGCCGGTAGAGAAATAATCAATGCGGAGCAGGGGAGTGCTGAATCCTGTTTCCGACAGGTGGCAGATGTAGTCCTCCAGCGTATCCTGGTCGGGCGTGAGAATGAAACGCTGCCCGCGGTGCTTCCCCGGGAAGAACCAATCCCCGGAGAAGTCGTCCGGCAGTGGCTCGTGCCCCTGTGGAAAGGTGAGCAGGAAGAAGCTCATGAGATTCCGCCTGCGGGACTCGAGGAAATCGCACGGGCAGTAATCGTATTCCATTGCCAGATTTCCTGCTGCCAGATTCTGCAGAAGTTCGGGGCTCAGCACCAGTGCATCGGTATCGGGTTGTATTTTATCCGCGTATTTGCTGGCGCACAGCCAGCCGTCGCTTTCCTCTTTCTGTTGCAGCGTAGCTGCCGTTGATTCCAGCTCGGTGTGCAGAGCCTCGATGCTTTCGAACTCACCCAACAGTGTGGCTTCGTCATCATACTGGTAGAGACTGTACGATGTATCGTCGGTCTGAATCTGTGGGCCGAGATGGGTATCTGTCATGCTCTGCATTCTAGCATGATTTGCAGGCATGGCAAGCTCATTCCTTGACGCGGGGTAAGGTCATGATTATACTCGCCTAACGATTATTTTCTGATACGGCCATGAATATACGTCTGCTTCTTGTGTTGCTGCTGGGTCTGTGCTGTCCTGTGTGGGCAGCGGTGGAAGCTACTCCCCTGCCGGAGGTGGTGCAGCATGATTTTTACCGTCAGGTCTGGGTGGCTGCGGGTAATCTGACTGTGCTGGGCATTATCGGCCTGTTTGTCTGCACGGCCAACAAGGTGAAACTGCACAATGGTCTGGGGGATATCTACCTTTCGGCGCCCGTGTCGCTGGTATGCTGGGCGGGGCTTGCCTGGCTGCTCTACATGGGCTACCGAGGCGATGATATGCTGCCGTATCTGGAATCACGCCTGTGGGTGGCCGGCTGCATGGTAGGTGGGCCGATGCTGTATGCGCTGGTGATGGCCCGCCGCTGCAACCCGGAGCGTGGGTGGTTCATCGTGCTGATGGCGGGCATCACCCGTCTGGTGGCCGATATGCTTTACCAGCTCTGCTCCATTCTGCTGCTTATCGGACTGTTGCTTACCATTCTGCGGGGAACTGGCAAGGAAGGTCAGAAATCCGGTATTCTGGGCCTGCTGGCTTCTCTGCTGGGTATCAGTTTCCTGCAGAAGATGGTGTGGGATGCCATCCGCTCCACCACCCGCGAGCCTATCGAGGGGAGCGGTGCACTTGTCGCCTTCCTGCACATGCTCTGCTTTGCCGGTTCCATTTACGGCGTGTATACCTATGTGCAGCATAACCCGCAGCAGAAGGCGGTAGCCCTGGTGCAGGCAGTGGAGGCAAACCAGCCCCAGCGCGCCATGGAGCTTATGGCGCTCAATCCCATGATGAGTCCGGATGCCGGTATCCGCGCTGCGGTGGAAGCCCGCAATTACACCATGCTCAATCACGTGGTGCGCGGCACGGGGGATTTGGCTCTTGCTATGCAATATGCCGAGGAAATGCAGCTTACCGCAGTGAGGAATTTCCTGATGAAGAAGGCTCCTGCCTCGGGTAAATGAGCTGGCCTCCGGTATCTGGTCACATGTGTCCCAAAGAATGCTGCGCCAAATTGGAGTTCGTCGGGCGAATGTTTCTGGTCGGAGCGGGGGACTTTAGTCCCCCCCAACGGTTATGTTTTCGGGACTGAAGTCCCGTGCTCCGAAGGATTTGAGCCCCCGCCAAATCGCCATCTATACAAATTTTGTGGTAGGTTGAACCTGCACGCGGTAAAATAGCCGCGAGTACGGAGCAGGAATGAGTGGGTAGCTACCACTCATTCCTGGGTTGAGGACGCCCGGAAATCGGATAGAAAGGAAACCTTTCGAGCTA
>JBGVNQ010000043.1:0-33851 GCA_045125705.1 Akkermansia sp.
CTCCCAAACCCACCCTGCTAGGGTGTTGGGCTCCAAGGTAACTTTGGGCTTGATTAGTTCGAAAAAATGAGTACTCTAAGGTTCGATTAATTTTGAGGCATCCACCCCCTTGGGTTCGATTTTATTTTGAGGCAATACGCAGTTTCCCGGAAATAAGTATTGCAATAAAACGCATACGGGCATAAAATAATGGCATGCAGGACACTTCTCTCTTCCGGGCCTGGGCCGAGGTGGACACCGCCGCCATGCGTCACAATCTTTCCGTGGTGCGCCGCGTGCTTCCCAACCACAAACAGATGGCCATCGTGAAAGCCGAGGCCTATGGCCACGGCATCGAGGGCGTGGTGAAGGCGCTGGATGACGAAGACCTGGAGTTCTTCGGCGTGGCGACTCCCGCAGAGGCTGCCCGAGTACAGGCCGCAGGCTGCCGCACCTGCCCGTTTATTCTGGGCCCCTGCTTCCCCGCCGAGCGCGAAGCCATCGTGCAGAACGGCTGGCGCGTGGCACTTTCGAGCCTGGAGGAAGCAGAGCACTATAATTCCCTGGGTCAGCTATACAACAAGAAGGTACACCTGCATATCAACGTGGACACCGGTATGGGCCGCGCCGGTCTGCTGCCCCACACCTTGTCCGAGATGGGCGCCCGTCTGGCAGATTTCGAGAACCTGCATATCGAAGGCGTCTACTCCCACCTCTCTGCCGCAGCGGAGGATATTTCCTTCACCCACAGGCAGATTCGCAGCTATGAAAAGGCAGTGGAAGAGCTGAGCACTTACCTGCAAATCCCCTATCGCCACCTTTGCAGCAGCTCCGGCGTGTTCAACTACAAGGCCCCCAGCACCAACATGGTGCGCCTTGGCCGCATTCTCTACGGATACTCCCCCATGCCCTCGCCCTACAACCGCGAGCTGCGCAACACCCTCACCCTCTACAGCCGAGTCACCCTGCTGCGCACCCTGCCCAGCGACCATGGTGTGTCTTACAACCACACTTATATCACCAATGGCCCCACCCGTGTAGCCACCATCGGCCTTGGCTTCGGCGACGGCTACCTGCACTACCTCTCCAACACGGGTGCCCGCGTGTACCTGAATGGCGAGTACTGCCCCGTACTCGGCCGCATCACCATGGACCAGATTATGGTGGATGTCACCCACATGCCCCGCGTGCAACCCGGCGATGTCGCTGAAATCATGGGTCCGAATGTTCCCTGGGCAGAGCTCACTTCCCGAGCCAAAACCATCCCCAGCAACATCATCACCAGTATCACCGGTCGCGTACCCCGCGTGTACAAGGATTGATTCTCTCATGCGAAAGCTAGTCTTCCCTGCCCTCAGTCTTGCGCTGGCAGCCTGCACGCAGACCGGAGCTCCTGAGGATATGAGCGACTTCAAGCCTCTCATGTTCCACAATGCCGTCATGGAGGGACAGGAAGATCCCTACCAGGAGGGAAAACAGCAGCTTGCAGAAGCAGCTACCCGCATGGAAACATTGACAGATGCAGAGAAATGCAGCTTTGCCCTGGCGCTGGTGCACGTATACGATAAGGAACTCACCGCGCTGGGGCTGAATGCCGGGGAGCCTGATTTCATCACCGATTTCGCCTTGGCGGTCAACGACAATCCTGAGGTCGCAGAGGCCGATGAAGCCATGTGGGAAGACACGCTCAACTGGAAGGGCGTCTACGACCGGGCTATCAGCCAGCTTACACCGGCGCTGCAGCAGAAACTCCGGCATGACTACATGTCGGTTCTCATGGACAGCTACGCTGCCTGTATGATTGCCCGCTATGCCGAACTGAATGATACTCTGTCCGCCGACCAGCGTGCCAGAGCCCGTGGCATTGTGGCGCTCATCGCCAGCCACGCCGACGGCGAGTTCGGCCACCGCGACACAGGGCTGAGTGAGCTCAAAGGCTACACCGTACAGGCGCTCGACTCAGACCGAATCCTGCAGCAAGGTCAGGGCAGCTGAATGTCTGCCAGCTTGCGGCCACCGATAGCATAGACGCGCACACGACGGTCTTCACATTCAAAGCTGTGTGGAGAATAATTGCTGTGCAGCACCGAGCTGCCGACATGCTGCCACAATCCGTCACGCAGGCGGTAGAAATCCAATTGCTTCACATCTGCCCGGCCATCTATGCCGCGGCAGAGGCGCACGGCAAGATCACCGCGCAAGCGTAGCGGGAAATAATGCTCAGGGGACCCCAGTTCCGGCATCCCCACCTGCAGAATGAAAGCGGGAGCAATAGCATCGGGATGCCCTGGAGATGAAACATCATCCGCACGATACACAAGGTCCACTTGCTCATGCTTTGTCAAACCTTTCGGATTCATGCGACGCTTGCTGATGAGCTCCAGCCGCAGCTGACTGGTGGCACGGGGAGGCAAAAGCGTTTCCTGACAGAGTCGGGAGGTCAGGCGGTTCCACGTCACTTCACCATCATCGGTCGATATAATAGAGACTTTACCGCGGCGAAGAAGCACAGGAGAATCGGTCAGGTTCTCGGCTTCGCACAGTATCAGGTTGTCTCCCGTTCCGGTAAATCGCAGTCGCACCAGCTCAGGCGCCGGAGCGAAAAGCGCAGGCGGAGTCACCCACATGGGCATGCGAGCCAGCAGTACCCCGCTGCTGTGATACGCCTGCACGGCTCCATCCTTCAGGGCAAAGCGGGCATGCTGATCATCCTCCATATGCACACCATGAACCATCACCAGGCGGAAAGCCCCCTTCTCTTTGCGCACCGCGCTGTACATGTGTGTCTTCTTATCAGCCATCAGGCAGCGAATCAACTGCACCTCATCCGAGAGCCGGTAGCTTTTCCATCCTGTTGCACCAGGAAACACCTTCTTCACAAGCTCCTGCGCCGCGCCACACACCGGCGCAAGCAGGCATGCACCAAACATGGCATAACAAGCAATTCCGAAAAGGAGACCCCTCATAGCAAAGACATTTAAACACAGTTCATCAGCGGAGAAAAGTTTTATATTCCTCCATACTCATTTTCCTGTACACCTGACCTGGGTTCTGCTAGCATGAGCTCGCAAGTATGAAGCTCATCGCCAGAAACAGGTTCCGGCTCGATAACGGAAATGAGATTCAGGTCACAGGGCATCTGGCCTTTGATTTATTCTCTCCTGATGGGCAGCTTATTGGCAGCTGCCGCAACAGCCTCACAGGCTGGAAACGATTCTTCCATGTACGCCCCGTCTTTAAGAATGCAACGGGCACAGTATTGGCGCATGCCAAATTACCGCTCATCGACAGCGGTCGAATCACCCTCATCCTGCCGGAAGGACAGCGAATCGACCTGCCCCATGAAACACCCCTGCCCGATTCTCTGAATGATGAATTGAAACTCATCGTATCAGCCTTCCGGCAGAACAGTCTGGGGGCTTCCGCTCCCGATGACTGTGGCGATGACTGATTACTCCAGGCTCGCGAACTGAAGGTGCATCCAGTCATAGTTACGCTGGCGCCCGAGCGATACCGCACCATGGCGTTCCCATATCTGCCACCAGATTTCGCAATCGGGGTGCGAAAGAGAGGCTCGCGGAGATTTAACCGCATAAGCATTGCTGCGCGGAGCAAAGTCGAGCGCGATACCCCATGCATGCATGGAAAGCGATTTGCCGGATTGCGTGGGGCGGTAGTTGTAGCTGCCGCCATATTGGTCGAGCCCCAGCCTCTGAATCTCAGCAAGTCCGTAGTGCGCGAGCACTTCTTCCAATGCAGCCTTGACATGCGGCGCAATAAGCTTGTGAACCCGGATGCTGCGTACCGGCTTTCCCTCGAAATATAGCTGATAGGCGGGAATCAGGCTGACGAGTGAATCCTCGCTGCCGGGAATGCCAAAAATACTATTCCCCTGCCGCACCCTGCTCTGCGATGGCCAGGCAGGCACCTCCTGCACCCCCAATGCTCTGGAAATAGCCCGCAGGGTCTGCACTCCCATAATGCCATCGGCTGTTACCCCGAGGTGTTCCTGAATCCGGCGAATACTTGTTTTCATTGTTCCTTGGGTGAGGCCTGATGTTCAATAATGGAAAGGCGGGTATCCATCGCGCGGAGCAACTCCACAGTCTGCGCGGCGGTGGTCGCCTGGTCCCGCGCCAGCTGGCGGAAATCGCTATACACAAAACACACCAGGGCAAATCCGCCGAAGGTGATGATTTCCCGCGTATATTCACGGGTAAGGGTCAGGTAGTCTCTGAATGGCTTGCACATGGCTATGCTATAACGCCCACCTTGCCCCTTTGCAAGCAGGTAAAAAGAACGGTGCCACTGTTCCTTTCGGAAAGTGGCACCGGAGAAATTGCGGTTCCTACGCCTTACACACCGGCAGGCACAGCGGCGGGAGCTGCAGGAGCAACAGCGGGCTGAGGCTGCGGGTTGGTGGTGGGGGGAGCCTCAGGCGGGGTGTAGGTGTAGTACACCTGGCCATCGAGGCTGGCGTGATACTGACCACCGGGCACAATACTGATACCCAGAGTCTTGCCGGCGTAGTTGGCAGGCGGGTTCACGCGATAGCGGCGGATTTCGGGCTGGCCTTCGCGATCCGGGTCACGCACAATGATGGTAATCGGCCCCTTGATGGGAGCAGCCTGCTCGAAGGGAGTCACGCAGCTGGCTCCACCGAGCATTTCACCACAGGGATATTCCACACCGGCGGCGTCGCGGGCTTCCACGATGATGCGGCCGGGAGTCGTGTTGGTAATCTTCACGCTGTAGTTCATCACCCCACCCACGGCGGGCATGGTGGTAGCCTGCATCACATTGGGCACCATGGTCGGGGGAGGCGTCACAGCCTCACCGCTGGCGTACACGTTGCCATCCACGCTGGCGTGGTACTTACCGCCGGCAATGATGCTGATGCCCACGGTCTGGTTGGCATAGCTTTGCGGGGGATTCACCTTGAAGCGGCGGATTTCGGGAGCTCCTTCCTTATCGGGGTCACGCACCACGATGGTGATAGGGCCTACGATGGGGTCAGCCTGCTCCATGGGAGTGGTGGCGCTGCGGCCGCCATCCATGAAACCACAGGGATAAATGGTACCGGCGGCGTCCTGAGCCTCTACGAAAATCTTACCATTGGTGCTGTTGGTGATGCGCACGGAATAGTTCATGGGCACACCCATGGTCGGCACCGTGGGAGTCAGCCCCATACCGGGCTCCATACCTACGGCAGCCTGACCGGGAACAGCGGACTGGTGAATGTAGGTGGGCGTGCTGTAACCCGTGTTGGCTACGGGAAGCATCGGGCTGGGGGTAACAGACTGCTGCAGAGGAGCAAGAGCGCCGGCCACAGTGTTGGCAGCTGCGGTGCTCATGGCATTCCCCATGTAGCTGGCAGCGGCGGTCTGGCCGTTGTACTGGGCAACCTGGGCATCAAAAGCGGAATTCACATCGCTGCTCACGGCCACGGCGGCCTGGCCGGGAAGCGCGAGATACTGGCCAGACATCTGAGTCTGGGGCTTGGTCACCACGGTCGGGCGGGTTGTCACCACCGTATTATCCGTGGAGCTGCAGGAGGCCACCACCAGGGCGGCACTGGCTACGAGACAGTTCTTAATCTTCATGCTGACACGAAAATTATCACAAATGACAGAAAAAAGCAAGGATAATGTTAAATGCAAGGTAATTTTAATTCATCAACACCCCCTGCTCCTTTCCTTGCGGACGAAATAGGACAAGCTGTACCCCGTAAGAGCAAAACAGAGAATACTGAGCACACCACATACCATGGGTGGCCCCCACATCTCACTGGCATTGTCGATAGTGTGGCATTCCGGATTATCTGCCATGTAGAGAACCGACACCGCCTTACCGCGGAAGTAATGCACCGCATTGGCATCCAGCTCCACGAGCACACCGTCCAGCAGCTCCACAGATGCAGACATATTGAAACTGGTGCTATCCTTGATGACGCGGCCATCCTTTGTCGTGAAGCTATAATGGTATTCCACATCATCAGGGTCGCCGGTATCCGAATACTTGCAACCGGTAATATGAGCGGGAACTTCCACGCCCTCATTCGCCAGCGTAAAGCTCCGGTGCATCATGAATGCGCTTGCTCCACCCAGAAGGAGAGCCAGCTCGCAAAACAGGGAGATAATCAGGAGTGTTGTAATCTTCTCACCGGACTTACCGCCCGAGATATTCCACCAGCAGTTGAACGCCATGACACCAAAGAACAGAACGCCCAGCTGGGAGACAACCAGAGGATACCCCACATCACCCCAGCTTACACTTTCCGTACCCAGCTGCCAGACCTGACAGCCGAATACAAACAGACAGGCAAGAGCCAGCACTCCGGAAACTACGCCTACAATATATTGCTGATACATACTACACGAAGATTACGATTATACCGACAGTGATAATAAGAAGAATAAACAACACCCACGCCCAGACCCTGTTGCCCAGGATTTTTCCCACCAGGTGTTCAAAAAGAGATTCTATGATTTCTACCAGCATAGTCAAGAAAGTCAGTAAGGTCGGCCCCCCATGAAAGCCGGCGCAAGCACCATGACGCTACGCGGCAGGAGATACAGGGAGAGATTCTGCGCCTTATCGGTGAAATGATGCACGCTGTGATCCTGGCGGGCAAGACCACCGAAGCGCGCCTCGTCCGAATCGAGCACCACCTTCCACTCCCCTGCCTTGGGGGCGGGCAACTTGTAATCCGGAATGGCTCGCGTGCCGCTCCAGTTAAACACGAACAGCAAGCCGCCGCGCTCAAAGGCCATCACCTGATTTACCTCGTCCATATTCAGCGGGCGGGCGGGAGCAGCGGCCAGCAGGTCGCGACGCTTTGCCAGTTCCACCATGGCGCGGTCGAACTCATTCAGGAAGCGGTAGCGCAGCAGCTTGTTGTCCACCAGGCTCCACTGGCGGCGGCAATACTGGTAGGAGTTGCCGTTGCCTTCGCGGGGAAAATCAATCCACTCCGGGTGGCCGAACTCATTGCCCATGAAGTTGAGCCAGCCTTCGCCACCCGCAGCCAGCGTTGCGAGTCGAATCATCTTGTGCAGCGCCATACCGCGGTCAATGATGACACTGGGCAGTTCGCAACTCATGTGGGTATACATCTCCGAGTCCATGAGGCGGAAGGCGATGGTCTTATCCCCCACAAGCGCCTGGTCGTGACTTTCGGCGTAGGCGATATTCGCCTCGCCATAGCGGCGGTTGATGAGCGTATACCAGATATCACCCACGCTCCAGTCCTCATCCTTCTTCTCCTTGAGCAGCTTAATCCAGTAATCCGGCAACCCCATGGCGAGGCGGTGAGTGAAGCCGAAGCCGCCTTCATCCACAGGGCGGCAGAG
This sequence comes from Akkermansia sp., assembly GCA_045125705.1. Taxonomy (GTDB): domain Bacteria; phylum Verrucomicrobiota; class Verrucomicrobiia; order Verrucomicrobiales; family Akkermansiaceae; genus Akkermansia. The sequence goes on from JBGVNQ010000043.1 coordinate 7,332, forward strand.
GCCGGGCATGCCGCTCATATCCTCGGCAATGGCCAGAGCCCCGGGGCAGGCCTGCTGCACCAGCGTGGCGGCCAGCTGCAGATAGGTCACGGCATTCAGATTCACCTGCGTGTTGAAATAGCAGCCCAGATCGGTGAAAGGTTCGTGCCCGTGGTGCAGGTAGAGCATGCTGGTCACGCCATCGAAGCGGAAGCCGTCGAAATGGAACTCGTCGAGCCACCAGCGCAGATTGCTCAGCAGGAACTGCAGCACCTCCTCGCGGCCATAGTCGAAAAGGCAACTATCCCAATCGGGGTGGGTGCTGTCACGCTCGCCGGCGCAGAAATACTGGCCACCCGAACCGTCGAAATTGTTCAGGCCCTCGGCCACATTCTTCACCGCATGGGAATGCACCACATCCAGCAGCACCGCAATACCGAGTCCATGGGCAGTATCGATAAGATATTTCAAATCCTCGGGTGTACCGAAGCGGTTGCAGGGGGCAAAGAACGAGGAAACATGGTAGCCGAACGAGCCGTAATACGGATGCTCCTGGATGGCCATAATCTGCACCACGTTGTAACCCAGCTTTGCCACACGCGGCAGCACGTTGTCCGCAAACTCACGGTAGCTGTGGATGCGTTCTTCTTCACCCGCCATACCCACATGGGTCTCGTAGATGAAGGGAGTCTTCACAGTGGCAGGATTCCAGCGCGTATTCTTCCACCGGTACGGCTCCGCCGGGTCCCAGATGACGCCGCTGTAATCGAATGTAGCAGCATCCTGCGCCGTGTAGCGAATCCAGGCTGGCACGCGGTCCTTGTGTACATTGTCAGCCCCCACCACATGTACCTTCACGCGCTGGCCGTGCTTCAGCGCATCAGCAGGCAGGCGCAGCTCCCACACGCCGTCTGCCCCTCGCTGCATGGGGTTTGCCTCGCGGTTCCAGTAGTTGAAATCGCCGATAAGATAAAGCTGGCGCGCGCCCGGCGCCCACTCGCGGTATACCCATTCGCCCGTGGCCGCATCGCGGTTGAAGCCCATGCGTGTGTAGGCATGGGCAAAATCCATAAGCGAACCATGACGGCGGCAGATTCGCTCCAGCTGCGCATCGAATAAGCGAAGCCTCCCCTTGATATCATTCTCAAAGGGTGCCAACCAGCCATCTGCCAGCACGAGTCCGGGTATAGGGGAGCGTCTCATACCCGTATTCTACACCACATCTCGCGGAAAGGCAATTTTGAAATTCACTACACGTAGAACAAAAAAAACGGCACTGTGCCCGCGTGGGGGATTCACAGTGCCGTGAAAAGAACAGCGTCGCTTGCGGACGTGGCCTAAGCGCGCAGCTTAGGACTTGTAACGCAAACGCTTCTTGTGGCGGTTCTGGCGCATGCGCTTGCTGCGCTTGTGCTTGTTGATCTTGGCCTTACGTCTCTTCTTAAGCGATCCCATAATGGTTTATGTGTCGTTTGTGGTTTTCCCGTTTGGGAGAATTGTCGACAGCCCTGTGGGCTAACGGGGAAATATGTAACTATCTTTTGACCGAAAAGTCAAGCCGAAAGCGAATTTTAAGACGGATTTTGTCCGGATACTGACGCGACAGTCGCATGCCAGGTGCGCAGGATGTCCATGACTCCGGGTTCCGGGGAGACATATCCACCATGGCGGCTGAGCCAGTCGCGCACATCGGCGTGAGCCGTAGCAGGCGCACCACAGAAAGCCGCAGGAAACAGGCGGAAGGCATGCAGGTCATTATGACCATCTCCCAGCATAGCCCAGCGGCACTCCGGCACCTGCCAGCTTTCCGCCACCGTACGCAGGGCAGTTCCCTTGCAATAACGGTTATCAGCCAGTCGCATATAACGCCCTGCCCGCTGCGCCGCCACGCCCGGCAACGTCGCAATGAAAGGCGAAAGGAAAGCCATGATGCAATCCATCGTGGCTGAATCCTCAGCTTCCACCGAAAGGGGGTCTTCAGCGGCAATTATCCAGCGCAATTCCGGAAGCTCTGCACGCAGGAGCTTCAGCTGAGCATGCAAGCCGGGGCGAACGCGCTCACGCACTTCCATATTGTGTTCATGGCAGCGGGCATTGTGTTCGCTCAAGGGGCGCAGCACACCATCCTCTCCGGCTAGATAGACAAACCTCTCGCAGGTGCAGATAAAATCCGGCAGGAAGGGAGATGCAGGCAACAACTCCTGACAGAGATACGGCAATGTACGCCCTGTGTTGATACCCCAGCGGATACCAAGTGAACGCCAGGAACGCATCAGCTCAAAAAAGGCAGCAGGCACAGGCTCCGCAGGCGGCGCCTGGCGCAGCGTCTCATCATAATCCAGCGAGATGAGCCAGCGGCATTCCCCCGCAAAGGGCAGCGCCCTGCCCGGCAGCTCCTGCCCCTCCTCAACGACCATTGCGGCCTTTCTTGTTGGCGGACTTAGCAGCAGCCTTATTCGCCTCCGCAGCCTTGCGCTCAGCCTGACTGGCGCCCACGGGCAGACGGAACGAAGGAGTCTGCGGCACCTTCACACCAGCAGCCAGCTGCTGACTGACAGGAGTTTTCAGATTCACCTGGTACTTATAATCGCAGGCACCGGCGGGCAATTCCTCGCCGCCCGCGCGCATGTGAATCTCCACACGGCGGTTCAGCGCCTGAGCTTCGCGTGTTCCATTAGTAGGAGCCAGCGGCATCGAGCTGCCGCAGGAGCGGATGTAGACAAACTCTACGGGCACGCCGTTGCCCACCAGCCAGGCTCGTACGGCTGCAGCACGCTGCAGACCCAGCAGTGCATTATAGGCAGCGCCGCCGATGCTATCGGTGTGACCTTCAATCACGAAGTATGTCTCAGGGTTTTTCTGGATGAGCGCCGCCAGCTGCAGCATGGTGATGCGAGCAGAGTTCTTAAGCTGGGATTCATTGAACCCGAAGAGCACGTCAGCGCCGAGTCGGGCCACACCCGACTTGGAACCCAGATTCTCCTCACCCATCAGCTGGGCCAGGCTGCGCGTATCGCTGGGCAGATTCGTATTGCCGGCCTCGCTGGCAGCCTTGCGCAGGTCCTGCTCCATGAGCGAGGAAGCATCCTCCAGCACCTCGTTCTGGGCCGTGGCGTTGGCGATGACATCGTTGCTGTTCACGGGAGTAGGCTCGGGAATAGCTAGTGCTTCCTCGGTAAGGTCATGCGACTCCAGAGCAGCCATATCCAGCTGCGCGGGCGGAATATCGCTCACGGGGCTCACTTCCTCGGCAGCCACCACAGGTTCCGCCACGGTCAGTTCCGTAGGGCCGGGAGCCATCACCAGCTCAGGCACATCGACATCGAGAATATCGATTTCCTCAGGCTCGTGGGCAATTTCTTCAATCTCCTGCTTCGGTTCCACGATTTCCTGCGGCGGGGCTTCCTGTATTTCCTCTTCCTTGGGAGGTTCCTTCACCACTACGCGGATATCCTCATGAGGCTTGACCACGGGGGGCACATCGGTCAGGTTGCCCAGACCCAGCACAGAAAGCGAAGGAAAATAAACCCAGAGCATGGCATGCATGACCACCGCAGCACAGGCTGCCCCCATGGCAATGGGCACCATATCGCGCTGGCGTGTCAGTTCATACCCGTTGCGGCGGCGATTACCGACTCGCTGGGGTATGTTTGTCTCCTCGTGCTGGTTCATGTAGGAATCCATGTCGTAAAATTGGTTCAGCGTCGTATATCTGAAGAGGTAAGATTCGGTCTGGCGGGGTCCATCACTCGGGGAGCCTCCACGGCATCTACCACACAATCATTCAGCCAGAGCACCATGGAACTCATGATACTCTCTTCATCATTCATCAGCCCCACCTGCACCACCTCACGGCGGCGGCCGAACTTCATCTCGCGGTGAGTCGCCCCCGCAGGGTCGCTCTCCGAGCGCAGCGTCCATACATCGCGCTGGTCGCTGGGCAGGCGGCGGTAAATGGTCACAGCATCGGACAGGGTGCTCACGGGGCTGTCCTGCGCCAGGTTCACCACCAGCACCGGTACGTTGCGATCCATATAAGCAGCCTGCTCCACAGGCGCCACATCAAAACTTTCCATACCGGCAGTGCGGTTGATACGCTGGTCCATGAGCCAGAGCAGTACCGGTCTCAGCACACCGCCGGGCATCGTGCGTTCCACCGACTGGCGCAGCGAAGCGTAGGCATCGATGGAAACAAGCCCGCGAATGCGAGGCTCGCTCGCAGCAGCCTGCAGCAGAAGCCCAGCACCATAGCCCTGCCCCACGGCAGCAAAAACAGGTGCAGATTTGCCGGAGCGCTGCGTCACTGCATCCAGAAGAAGGGGTACATCGCGGCATTCCTTGAGCCCATGCGTGCAGTAGGCCCGGCGGTCATCCACCCCACGGGGATTCCAGAGCACGCAGGTGAGACCGGCCGCCGTGAGCGATTCCGCCAGCGGCAAAGCCGAGCGGATGCCGTGGTCCCAGTCCACGCAGACCAGCACATAGTCAATCTGGTGCAGGCGGTCAGCGGGATTATTCATCAAATCGCCGATGACGCTGAGCTGACGGGAGGATTCCTCCCCCTCCTTCACGGCGATGACAGCCTGGAGCTCTCCGCCATCCCAGCCCTTGAAGGAAAAAGGCTCCATACGCAGGCCGGGAGCCTTTCGCGGCACATTCGCATAGCCCACATATGACTGGTTCACGGGCTGCAGCACCGGCTGCACCAAATCATTGATATAGAACCAGCAAGCAACAGCTCCCCACACCGCGGCAATCAGCACGGTGCATGTCAGATATTTTCTGGAGCTGCGTCTTCTCATCGTCTGCGCGCAGAGTATACCAGACCACCCCCTCCCCCGCAATTGCAAAGTAAGGCATGGATGCAAAAAAGCAAAATGTCCGCCTTTCTCTCAAAAAAACACAATTTTCCTGCCATAAATTCAAGATTGGGGGTAGACGGCACGGCTCATTGGGTGTAGTATATCGAACGTGAGCGTAAAATGGAATGTCAAGGAAGTAGACGAATGTGAGTCTACATTCAACGTAGCCCGCAAGCTGCCGGCGTGGACCGTGGTCAGCTGCCAGAGCCAGACCCGTGGCCGAGGCCGCTTCAACCGCACCTGGTACGGCACCGAAGGCGGGCTGTGGGCCACCTATAACCTGCCGCTCGACCCGGGCGTGAACAGGCACTGGGGTGTACTGCCTCTGGTGGCCGGTGCGGCAGTCATCGAAGCGCTCAAGGCATATCATATCGATGGGCTGCGTCTTCGCTGGCCGAACGATGTGCTTGTAGGCCGCTCCAAACTGGCCGGCATTCTGGTGGAGAGACCGTCTTCCACCATGGCCTCCATCGGTATCGGCATCAACATGTTCAACAATATAGAAAAACTTCCCGGTGCCACTTCCGATCCCGTGACCCGCATGAGCGATTTGATTCCCGCATGCCCCTCGGTCAAGAAGTTCCGCACAATGCTCGGCGATGTACTGGCGGAAATGTTCGACTACTTCGTGGAAAGCGGCCTCGAAGGCGTGCAGACCATGCTCGAATCCGCCTGGGGCGAACCACGTCCCGTGGTTGCCATCACCGATACAGAGCGCCACACGGGCTATTTTGTCGGAGTGGATTATGATGGTTCCCCCATCCTGCGCAAGGCAGATGGCAGCACCTATGTGGTGCCGGGCATCACGGTAAATCGCCTCAAGGAACTCATCTGATTCTCATTCACCTCCCCGTCCGGCACCGCCAGACGGGGATTTTTTTCAGAACTGGCGGCTTGATATGCGGCCGGAAATATGATATTATCACTTTACACGATTATGGCAACACAGCTCGAACAACTCAAGAAGTACACCACCGTGGTAGCCGACACCGGCGATTTCCGTCAGATGGAAGAATTCGCTCCGCAGGATGCCACCACCAATCCCTCCCTTATTCTGGCCGCAGCCGCCAAGCCGGAATATCGCCCGATTCTCGATGCCGTTGTGGCCGATTTCAAGGCCAGCGTCAGCGAGCCCGCCACCAAGATTGGCGAACTGATGGATCGCGTGATTGTCGCTTTCGGTCTGGAAATTCTCAAGCGCGTACCGGGTCGCGTATCCAGCGAGGTGGACGCCCGCCTCTCCTTTGATACTGAAGCCACCGTGCAGAAGGCCCGCGAAATCATGGCTCTTTACGAAGCTGCCGGCATCCCCCGCGAGCGTGTGCTCATCAAGATTGCCGCCACCTGGGAAGGCATTCAGGCTGCCCGCCAGCTCGAGCAGGAAGGCATTCACTGCAACCTGACCCTCCTCTTCAGCCTTGTGCAGGCTGTGGCCTGCGCCGAAGCCGGCGTGCGCCTCATCTCCCCCTTCGTGGGCCGTATCCTCGACTGGTACAAGTCCGCCACCGGTGAGACTTACACCTCCGAGACCGACCCCGGCGTCATCTCCGTGCGCACCATCTATAACTATTACAAGAAGTTCGGCTACCCCGTGCAGATTATGGGCGCCAGCTTCCGCAACACAGGTGAAATCCTGGCTCTGGCCGGCTGTGACCTGCTGACCATCTCCCCGAACCTGCTTGCCGAGCTCGCCGCCAGCGAGGAGGAAGTGAAGCCCCTGCTCTCCCCCGAAGCAGCAGCCGCCAGCGACATCGAGCGCATCCCCGCCGACGAGAAGAACTTCCGCTTCCTCTTCAACGAGGACGCCATGGCCACCGAGAAGACAGCCGAAGGCATCCGCAAGTTCTCTGCCGACATCCGCAAGCTGGAGTCCCTGCTCGCCTCCATGCTGTAAGATTTAACCAATCAACATTAAACAGATATGAAAGTACTCGTTACCGGCGGTGCCGGTTATATCGGTTCCCACACAGTGCGCCAGCTTGTAAAGAGCGGTGCAGATGTTACCGTGCTCGACAGCATGATTTACGGCCACCCCGCCGCCATCGTTGACAAGGAAGTTACCCTTGTGAAGGGCGACCTCGGCGATCCCTCCGTGGTGTACCCGCTGCTGGTGAACGGCAAGTTCGATGCCGTGGTGCACTTCGCAGCCTTCATTCAGGTGGGTGAGTCTGTGACCGACCCGCTGAAGTACTATGAGAACAACATCGCCAAGCCCCTGGTGCTGCTCCGCGCCATGATTCTGGCAGGCTGCAAGCGTTTTGTATTCTCCTCCACCTGCGCCACCTATGGCGTGCCCACTCAGGTACCGATTCCTGAGACCGAGAAGCAGGATCCCATCAATCCCTATGGTGGCTCCAAGTACATGCTCGAGAAGGTTTGCAAGGACTGCGACCGCGCCTATGGTCTCAAGAGCGTGTTCCTGCGCTACTTCAACGCTTCCGGTTCCTCTGTGGACGGCGTCATCGGCGAAGACCACGAGCCCGAGTCTCACCTCATCCCCGTGATTCTCCAGGCCATCAAGGGCGAGCGTCCCGGCATCACCGTGTTCGGCACCGACTATGACACCCCCGATGGCACCTGCATCCGCGACTACATCCACGTGGATGACCTGGCCGATGCCCACCTGCGCGCCCTGAACTACCTCATGGAAGGTGGCGAGACCAACTGGTTCAACCTCGGCACCGGCAACGGTTTTTCCGTGAAGCAGATTATCGAAGCCGCCGAGAAGGTGACCGGCATGAAGGCCCCCGTGACCTACGGCCCGCGCCGTGAGGGCGACCCGGCCCGTCTGATTGCCGACTCCCGCAAGGCCGCCGAAATCCTCGGCTGGATTCCCAAGTACCAGGACGTGACCCAGATTGTGGAGACCGCCTGGAAGTGGCACAACGGCCCCCGTGGCGGCCACTATTAAAGAGCCCATCTCATTTAATAAAAAAGCCCGCGTTCCCAATGGAACGCGGGCTTTTTGATGAAAATCAATTCCCCTGCTCGCGGCGCTGGCGGAGGTATTGCATGCGCTCAGAGATGCGCAGCTCGAGGCCATTAGTGGTCGGGTGGTAGTAGACACGGCCTTCGGGTAGATAGGCCTGAGGTACAAAGTTATCGTCATAATCGTGGGCGTACTTGTACTGGGTATCTTCCTCTGCCACGCCACGAAGTTTCGCAAGTTTCTTGCGGGTGGGTGTGGCAAGGTGGTCGGGCACAGCCAGGGTGCGGCCTTCCTTCACGTCCTTCAGGGCAGCATTGATGCCCATGTAAGCCGAGTTGCTCTTGGGCGCTGTGGCAATATAGACCGTGGCGTGAGCCAGGGGGATACGGGCCTCGGGCATGCCTACCATTTCTGCGGCACGAGCAGCATCCAGCGCCACACGAAGGGCATTCGAATCCGCCAGTCCCACATCCTCGCTCGCGCAGATGACCAAGCGGCGGGCAATGAAGCGGATATCCTCGCCCGCATTCAGCATGAAGGCAAGCCAGTAAAGAGCGGCATCGGGGTCGCTGCCGCGCATCGACTTGATGAAGGCAGAGATGGTATCGTAGTGGGCATCGCCGGCGCGGTCGTACTTCACCGCCTTTTTCTGGATGGATTCTTCCGCCACCTCCAAGGTGACGTGAACACGGCCATCTTCTCCGGGTGCGGTGGAAAGCACCGCCACTTCAAGGGCTGTCAGCGCCTTGCGGGCGTCGCCATCTGCCTTCAGCGCCAGATGAGCCAAGGCATCGTCATCCATCACCAGCGGCATCTTACCCAGCCCGCGCTCTTCATCCGCAGAAGCCCGGCGCAGCAGAGCCACAATCTCATCATCGGGCACCGGTTCCAGGGGGAACACCTGCGAGCGGCTGAGCATGGCCGAATTGATGGCAAAATAGGGATTCTCCGTAGTAGCGCCGATGAAGCGGACTGTTCCTTTCTCCAGATGCGGGAGCAGCACATCCTGCTGGGCCTTATTGAATCGGTGCAGCTCATCCACAAACAGAATAGTCTTCTGGCCGTGAATGGCCATGCGCGTGCGGGCCTCCTCAATTTTGGCGCGAATTTCGCTTACATTCGACTCCACGCCGTTGAGCATCACAAAAAAGGCACTGGTGCTGCGGGCAATGACGTATGCCAGCGTGGTCTTGCCCACACCGGGAGGCCCGTAGAAAATGAGGGCTGAGAACCTATCAGTCTCAATCGCACGGCGCAGCAGTTTTCCTTCGGCCAGCAGGTGCTTCTGCCCCGCCACCTCCTCCAGCGACTCGGGACGCATACGGGCTGCCAGCGGCATCAGCTGCTGCTCAGTCTCGGGCGTGCGGGGGCTTTCGCCGTGGGGAGTGAACAAATCGTACTGCATGGCGGATTACACGCGGGGTACAGAGGAACGGAGCTGGCGGAAAATCTCACTCTGGCGCTGCTGCAGGGGCGCGAGTTTCTTTTCATTTTCCTCCACTTCCGTGCGCGGTCCCGTGTAGAGTCTGCGGTAGGCAGCCACGCGGGAAACAATGATATCGTGCACGATGCGCTCCATATACTTCAGCAGACACTCGCGCATATCCTCAGCCGAAGTACGGACAATGAAGCAGAGCTTGCGCATGACCAGTATGTGCAGCACCGAGCCAAGCAGCCACAAGGCAGCAGCCACCCCCAGCAGAATCAGGGCAACACCATCCTGCGCCAGGAAGCCCAGCACACCGGCCAGCACGATGACCGTGCAGATACTGTATATCAGGAAGCGCATCCAATCCACCTGACGCTTGAAGAGCGAACCATAGAGGCTGCGCAGCTTCATCTCGCGGAAGGGCTCATACAGCGACGACTGCAGACGCTGCCGCAACTGCTCCAGATCCTGTTCAAGCGCGGCGGCGGGGAAATCGCCGATTTCGAAGTGCAGCGCCTGCATCACACGGGGGCGCACACTGCGCCAATGCCCCGTGCAGGACACCACAAACTGTTTGTCCAGTTCTTCCTGCTGGTGGTCGATATCATCCAGCACAAGGCGGTAGTAAAGGTTTTCGCAGGCGGCACCATAGCTCTCCAGACGGATAAGCACGACGGGAGAAAGGAACCAGCCGAGATGCCGGCGCAGATGCTGCGTGAGCTTCGACATGCTGCGCTGGGCTGCGGCAGCATAGTTGAGCATGCAGTTACGGCCACCTTCAATCTGGCGGGTCTGAAAATTATCAATCTCCTGGTCTACGCCCTGCAGGAAACCGCTGTTCGTGCGAGCCACCGCATCGCGAGCCTTCAGCACACTACCCTGCTTGTAGAGCAAATCCGAACCGCGGCGCATCACCTCGCGAATCAACGCACGCAGACCGCCGCTCGATTTTTCCATGGCAGCTACCACCTTGCTCCCGAAATCCGCCGTAAGCGTCGCGTTGTTCACCTCCACCTGATAAAGGGGCAACACCCGGCCGACACGCTGCGCACAGATTTCCCGCACAGCATCGCTGAGAGTGACAGCGTGGGCGGCATCCAGCTTCTCCACCTGGGTAAGTGCCAGTACACAGGCAGGTCCGCCTTCCTCCGGCAAATTGGCCAACATATCCCATACGGGGGAGTTTTCAGGAGAAGTAGCATTTACCACGGCCACCACAGCATCCGCCCCCGGCAGCAGCGGCGCCACAGCCTCAGCCACTTCAGGCAGGGAGCAATCACGGGTGTTCACCACTTCCAGCCCGCAAAGATTATCTGCATCGATAAAGCGGCTGTGCTCCGCATCGCCATCGGTATTCAGATAACGCCAGCGCAGGTAATGGTGGGGCATCGCCACGCGAGCCATCACCGGGCAGCCGACCATACCGGCCAGCAAAGCATCCTTGCCACAATCTGCAGCACCAATCAGCACTACACGGCGAGCCTTTTCCAGTTCCTTAACAGATTCAAGAACAGCTTGTTTCTGCTCCTCAAAGTCAGCGCCGTCAATACTATCGCACAGTTCCACCGCCTGCATCGCCCAATAGCGTGCAAGACTCTCCTGTGTACTGAAACTGCGCTTTATCATAAGGCAGCCACATTATAACCACATGAGCATCGCTTGTCCACTCAAAAACAGAAATACTCGCGGCATATGCGACTGTTTCAGATTTGCTGTTCCATTTGACATAATTGGAAAACTGATATTCTGCTCGACAAATCGGGAATTGGCGATCCAACGGCGAGCGGAATTTGAGCCCACGGAGTGGGTGAAAGATGAAAGGCAGGGGTAAGCCCGCGACAGCGGGCGCAGCCCCTGCAATAACAAAAAGTTGAACGGAGCCCGTGAAACGGGTGACAGAACAAAGGCAATGAGTCAGGCCACCGCTCTGTCACCCACTCCGTGGGCTCTGATTATTTTTTATGTGCCAGCCGGGGCTGCGAGCGCTGACGCGCTCTTACCCCGGCCTACTATCTTTCGCCCACTTTGTGGGCTCAAAATTCCGCTCCGCTGACGCTTCGCCAATTCTTCGCCAATCTTGGATTTATCGCTACGGCTTAATGATAACAACGCGTAATCTTTGTTCGTTAATCACGTCTGCAGGTAGTGGTACATATATCTACCAGCCAATCTGAAACAGCCCCGTCATATGCACGAGGATTCTGACATCACAACGATGTGGTGTAATTCGGCTCAGGTATATCCTCCAGCACGGGCACCGCAGGAGTCGGGGCGGGTTTGGGGGCAACAGGAAGCGCTGCGGGCTTTACGGGAGCCGCAGATTTCTCCTGTTTGACCGTTTCAAATGCCTTCGGGAAAAATGCTTCAGCGCGCTTGCGAGCCTCGGTTATCCCCTGGGCGGTAGGCTTCACACCCGCCTCGCCATCGAAGTTGACCGCACGGCGGAAAATACGCGAATCCGTACCGAACACCATGTAGCGGTGCACAAGCAAGGGGTCTTCCAGCGTGGTGACCTTCTGCTCCAGCACGGTGAATGCCGCACGCACGCCACTGGCGCGCAGTGACTCCAGCATGGGTGCTGTATTATAACCGCCGGGGTAACAGTAGGTGCTACAGTTTCCGAACAGCGCCTTGAGTTTCTCCACAGAATCCGGCAATTCCTTCTGCAACTGGGCAGCGTATTCAGGAGAATCCTCAGCAAAGCGCTTCCACTGGCTGGGGTAAAGGTGGGTGGTGGAATGGCTGCCGATGGTGGCGCCGGAGGCCATCATCTCCTGAATCATCTCGGGCGACATCGACTGCCCCCTGCCGCTGATGTAGGTAGTATAAAGGAAAAGGGTGAACGGATAGCCGTATGCCTTGAGCACGGGGAACGCATCGGTATACACGCTGCGCCAGCCGTCATCTATGGTGATGAGCACGCAGCGCTCTGGCAGGCAGCGGTTGCCCAGCAGCCACTCCAGAAAATCCTGCATGGTGATGACCGTGAGCCCGGCATCCTTGATATACTGCATCTGCTGGCAGAACTCCGATGTACGCATGCGCATATCGCTCACCGGCTTGGTGTTGCTGAAATTATGATACCCCAGCACCGCCACACGGGTCTGCTCACGCGGCACCTCGGGCTGCGGAAACTCGCGGGTGACCCAGTCACCGTTAGCCGAGCGCTTCACCAGTACACCCGCCGCAGGCAGGGTGCTGACGGGACGCGGAGTCAGCTCGGGCACCTTGATGGTGTTCCAGGACTCTTCATTCAGCACGGGCATGGGAATGGGCACGGCATCTGCTGCCGGCGCATCATTCACCACCTCATGGTCGGCCACAGGATTCAGCGCAGGAGGCAGCGGCGGCAGCTCTGCTGCATCGGCTGCAGCATTCTTAGCGTTTGAAGATACAAGCGGGGCATTGTCCGGTGCTACGACTTCCACCGGCTGGGAAACGGGTAGATGTTTCGCTGCTGCAGAACGCACCAGGTGCAGCACACGGGAATCGTCCACATCGCTGCCGAAGTTCACCGCGTGGGCAAAACCCGGCATGTCATTCACCATGTAGCGGGGGAGCAGATAGGCCGGAGTGTCGCGCTGCACCTTACCCTCCACACTTCCGAACGCAACCTTGTAGCCATAGATGGCGAGGTTCTCCACCATCAACTCATTGGCATAGCCACGAGGGTAGGAAAAGGCATCGCAACTACCGAAATTCGCCGTGATACGCTGTGCAGAGAGCCCCAGCTCACGCTCGGCCATCTTCTGGGCAGCATCCGGGCCGGCCTGCAGGGCATACTGCCAGTCGCAGGTCTGCGGGCGGGTCATGGTGCGGCTTCCTATGGCTCCACCGGCCTGCTGCATTTCAGTGAGCTGTGCGGAGCTCAGACTCGCGCTGCCCGACTTGAAGTTCCGACCATCGGCAAACACCACAAAGGGGAATCCATACTCCCGCAGAACAGGAAGAGCCACGGAATACGCGGCCACATCGGCCTCATCCAGCGTTATCAGCACGCAGCGCTCAGGCAAAGTCCCCTGCCCCTGGTGCCAGTCGATGAACTCCTGCAGGGATACGGGCTTAACCCCCTGCTCCTTCAGATATTCCATCTGGGCGCGGAATGTCGTGGCGGTGATACCACGCATACCCTCCGACACGGCAAAACTGCCATAGCCCAGCACCGCCACCTGCACAGGAGACGCAGGCGCAGGAGTCGGCGCTTCTGCCACCGGCTGCGGCTCAGGCTGCTGCGCCGGCAGCGCCGTTGTCAGCAGCGCTGCACCCAGAGGCAGATACCAGAAGCGGAACCGATTCATGCGCCGTATGCTTGAATTCTTTAGCGGCCGGGCACCATCTCAAAGGTGAAGCCTTTGAGATACTCCGTCTCGGGAATGTTGAGCAGAATCGGGTGGTCAGGGCTCTGGCCGTGCACATGCGTCTGGCGCAGCGTGCAGTGGCCGTCCACTGCGGCATCGCAGATAGTCTGCTTGAAAAGATTGGAGCTGATGTGGTGCGAGCAGCTGAAGGTGGAAAGCACACCACCCACGGGCAGCATCTGCATGGCGCGCAGGTGAATCTCCTTGTAGCCGCGCAGGGCACCGTTAAGACTCTTCTTGTTGCGGGTGAAGCTGGGCGGGTCGAGAATAATCATATCCCACTTCGGGTCGGCGCCATTGCGCACCTTGTCGCTCTCGCGCTTCAGGAAGTCAAAGGCATTCTCCGCCACGGCTTCAATCTCCACGCCGTTCAGCTCGGCGTTCTTGCGCACAGAGGCAATCGCATCCTCGGAAATATCCACTGCCGTCACGCTGGCGGCACCAGCCTTGGCGCAGGCCAGCGCAAAACCGCCCTGGTTGCAGAAGCAGTCGAGCACGCGGCGTCCGCGGGCCAGGCGGGCCACCTCCTGGTAATTCTGCAGCTGGTCGAGATACAGGCCCGTCTTCTGGCCGGTGGCCAGGTCCACCATAAACTTGATGCCGCGGCCCGAGGCCACGAAAGGCTCGGGCTGCTCACCCAGTGCCACATAGGTCTCCTGCTCAATTCCCTCGGCCACCAGCATCGGGGAATCATTGCGCACAATGATGCTGCGGGGCTGGAACAAATCTCCCAGAATATCCTTGATAAGCCCCAGACGCTGATACATGGCCATGGTGAGCGTCTGCACCACCAGCACATCGGCATAGCGGTCGATGATGAGGCCGGGCAGACCATCGCTCTCGCTCCACACCAGGCGCATCATCTCCTCACCGGGCAGCCAGCGCTCGCGCAGCGTGGCAGCCTGGGAAATGCGTCGGGCAAAGAAATCGCGGTCCAGATCCTGCTTGCGGCGGGAGAAGCGGCGGGCCACAATCTGCGAATGCGGGTTGTACATGGCAGAACCCAGATAATGGTCGCGCTGGTCCTTCAGCAGCACCACATCGCCGGGCTGCGGATTTCCGAATACCGTGCGAACCTCTGTGCCGTACACCCAATCGTGACCGTGGAATATGCGCGCCTTGGGCGCTATGATGAGTCCTGCCATAACGCGCGTTACCTTACAGCAAACACGGCGGCATGTCAAGTTTTTCAAAACCCCGCTTTCGGGCATTTTTTACCCGTTTTTGGACAATTTTTCCTGTTTTTTTCACTTTTCCTTCCGCAAACAGCAAAAATCTTCACCTGTTAGAGCATATTTCACCAAACAGTTAATATACCACCATACATATAGGCTTGACAGTTGAAAAGCACTTAGTAAAATGGAGACGTTCCAACAGGGACACAGACGGCGCGGGCCCGGCCCGCGGGCATGAAGTTAGCTGTAACGCAGCTAATATGAATTGCAACCGGCACCACGAACAAATAGAATCCAAGCGCTATGAATCTGCGTCACATAACACGATTCACCTATACGTTCACCAACTTCCAGGGTTGGAGAGTTGCCATCAGCCGCCAAGGCACCACCATGGCGCGCTATTTCTCCGACAAGCAGTACGGAAGCGAAGAGGAGGCCAGAGAAGAGGCCATCCGATTCCGCGATGAAGTGCTGGAGGAGTTGAACCGTCACCCGGAGCGGACCAGAGAAATACTGGATCGCTACCGCGTACCGCAGCCCAAGAAGCTGTACCCCGCCGGCTTGAAGCCCTGCACTCCGCAGGCCGAGCTTCAGCCTACCTGCACAGAGCAGAAAGTACCCGCCTGCAGTATCCGCAGCAATCAGGTCATGCACAATATCCTGAAGAACGTGTGCAACCGCCTGCAGCTGGATACCGCCAGCGTGCTCAAGCTCTCATTATATGTGTTCGCCACCCAGTGCGGCGAAACACTGGCCCAGAACCAGCCACAACCCGGCACACGGGTTTACATGCAGACCACGGCCAATCCCCCCGAAGATGAAGTATGCATGCCGGAAGTCAACCTGCAGCATCTCATCAACCACCTGGAGAGTCTCGCCCGGCATGCCGGACTGCCCAGTTTTGAAGAATTCTCCACAGGGAAGCGCCGCTTTGTTCCCCTGCCGGAGGAAGCAGACATGCACAACACCTCACCACCATCCACCATGCACACACTCCACATGAATCCGCATGTGACCCAGCCTCCACCGGCTTCTCCACACGCACCACTCGACCCGGCTTTTCTCTCTCCTTCTACTGCAGACCTCCAGCATTTGCTCACTGCACCCACACCTGCTCCTATTGCCACCGGCGTCGCGCCTTCCATTGAACAGCCCATTATTTTTGCCCCGGGCCACGCGCATTCCCATTCGCAGCAGACTTACCCCATTTAGACCTTGAAAGCGCATCCTCGCGCTGCGAATTCCCCTTTCCTCACCAGTCACGGTAACCGACGCCTGTCCTCAGACCGCGTTTTCTTACCGAGCCCACTGACTGCCGGTACCAGGTAAGCACCTGAATCACACAAGCACTGTGCCGATTCACCGGCCCCACTGTGCCCCGGCAGCGCCCTACCCGAATAACAAGGAATCCCCAGCTCCACGCGGCGCTGGGGATTCCTGTTGCGTCTCTTTTGCTGCAGCTCAACAAGAGCTGCAATAAACAGGCAATATCAAGCCAGTCTCAACATTCACTTTTCCTGACATCGGCACCCCTTTCCGCACGGAACGAGTAATCTGCGCATGGTATGTTCTAGCAATTCTCTCATACACCTGTATATTGCGGAATGCCTGCTATAACCTGCAGACATTTCGCACTATGAAAAATAGTTATACTCAGCTCACTGGCATTGCCCGCGATGGCAATGAAAGCCCCTCTTCCACCTACACCGTACTCCTGGCTGCCGATACGCCGCTCTGCGAGCAGCCGTCGGAAAAGGAGGAATACGAAATCGACTGCGGCAGTTTCAGCATCAAGCCGGGTGGTGCCAAAGTCACCGCCCGCGTTACTATCGATGACTCCGGCACTCTGAATATCTGCCGTGCCGGTTCTGATACGCCTGTACTCACAGTGAATGGCGGTGTCACCATCTGGCAGAAAACCACCGACCCGACCTACTGGCAGGGCTCGAAAACCCAGTTCCTGGAGGCCGGCTCCTACACTATCAACGCCAAGGTTTCCAATATCCACATGGAGCACGAAACGCACAATCTTGCCTACCTGCGATATGAGGTAGTCGCACAGTATACCACACCGGATGAAAACCAGGACGAGGATAAAGAACAGGAACCTCCCGTCTGCAACCCCTGCGGCTGCTGCAGCGAGGAAGGTAACAACGTCAGCAGGCCTGCCGACTCCACCCCCGGCTCTTCTGCGGAGGAATGTGGTGGTTCTGTGAGCCCCGGCACCACCACCGCCGCCCGCACGCGCTCGGGCAGCTCTGCCGCTGGCATGATGTACGACTCTGTCTGGGCCTGGACCGCCAATCTGCAGGAAAACACCCTCACCATCCTGCCCAGCTCGGGGCGCCGCCTCTGCTTCACCGTGGTGCCGGGCGAATCCGCCGCTGCACCCACCGAGCTTACCCGCCATTGCGATGTGCGCGTGGAGCTGCAGAATGCCGACCTCTCGCCCTGTACCTCCGGCACCCCCGCTTTCTGGACGCTCACCGAGGCCACAGGTCGCCGCGTGCGTTTCGATGCGCAGTCCGGTACCGTGGCAGCCGTGGTAGCGGCCTCGGGCAAGGTAAGCACCGCCGCTGACCACGCCTCGCAGGTGCAGGAGAAGTTCGATGCCGCAGGCAATCTCATTTCCTGCTATTCGCCCACCGAAGGCCTCATGCTCTCCGAGGTGAATGCCGTGGGCGCCACAGTGCTTTCCTGGTTTGCACCCGCTCAGGTCACGGTGGATGATGCCGGCAATATCACCACCACAGGCGAGCCCTACAAGACCTCCACCTACGTGACCACCGTCACCGATGGCGTGGAAACCACCACTGTCACGCGTCAGCAGGCAGGCTTGCCTGCCCACAGCAGCTCCCGCGTGGTCAGCGGCAACACCGTGACCGTCACCAAGGGCACGGGCGAGGATGCCATCATCCACACCTGGGAAACCACTTACCCCGAGGTGGGCCTCATGCAGATTGTCGAGACGCTGCGAAAGGGCAGCGCCGATGCCTTGCCCGCCACCTGCACCTGCGAGCAGCGCAAGCTCACCGCCGGCGGCTGGCTCACTATCAGCGAAACCGAGGCCTACGGCACCCCGCTGGCCCGCACCACCACCTACGACTACAGCGAAAACTTCCGCGTCTCCCGCATCAACCGCCCCGATGGCGGCTACACCGAATACGCGTACGATGATGAAGGCCGCGTCACCTCCGAAATCTCGCCCTGGTCACAGGGTGGGCGCCAGCGCACGCGCTATGTCTACGCCGCTGCCTCGGCCCGCTTCTACGATACCCGCCCCGTGAAGGTCTACTCCGATTATCAGGCCGCAGGCTCTTCCTCCTGGCTCAATATCAAGGTGGTGGACTACAGCTATGAGAAATCCGCCGAGGCGGAGCGCACCACCGCCCGCACCTACGCGGCTGGCGTAAGCCACCAGCAGGTCACCATTGAGGAAATGTTCGGCGAAGCCCCCGCCTATGCCTACGCCGCGGGCAAGCCTAAGTTCAGCCAGGATGCCGCCGGTGTGCAGACGCTGCATGAATACACCGCCACCACCGCCCACGGCGCTGTGCACCTGCACACCACCACCACGCAGGCTGCCGGTTCCCCCGTGGCCGGGCAGAGCCGCCGCACGGAGGAGTTCATCGCAGCAGATGACACCGTCTCCTTCGAGCAGGAAAGCATCTGGGACGGCACACAGTGGCTGCTGCTCAGCTCCGCTGCCTATGAATACGATGAGCAGCAGCGTGTGGTGAAGACCACCCGCGGCAATGGCCGTGTATCGACCACCGCTTGGATGTGCTGCGGCAAGCTCAGCGAGACGGATGAGGACGGCATCACCACCTCCTACGGCTACGATTCCGCCCACCAGCTCGTGGAAATCATCCGCGCCGAGGTGAAGCATGACGGCGTGGTCATCACGCCCGAAACCATCACCACCTACACCCGCGATGCCGCAGGCCGCATCCTGAGCACCCGCCGCGACACCGGCGCCATGACCACCACTGAATCCACCGCCTACGATGCGCTCGGTCGCGTAATCAGCCGGACGGATATTCTCGGCCGCGTGACCACCACCACCTACGGCGGGGATGGCCTCACCACCACGGAAACCACCCCCGCCGGCGCCACCCGCATCACGCAGCACAATACCGATGGTTCCACCGCGCGCATCTCCGGCACCGCCCAGCGCGAACAGGTGCACATGCAGAGCATCAGCGGCAATCACCTCTGCACCGAGCAGCAGCTGGCAGATGGCACCGTGCTTTCCCGCACGCTGACCAACGGCTTCGGAGAAACCGCCGTGCAGGCGCAGCCGAATACCCTCGGGGGCTTCATCTGCACCTACTCCGCGTTCAATTCCCGCGGCCAGCTGGTGAAGACCTGGAGCGATACCGGGGCAGATTCCACCCCCACCGCCGCCACGCTGTATGAATACGACGCCATGAACAACTTGGTGAAGCAGACCCTCGCTCTGGCTGAGAATCCCACGCCGGAAAACTCACTCGCCCATCACGGAGACGGCCTACAGCACCGAATCTCTGGAGGATGGTGTGTACAGCCTTACCACCACCACGCGCTACAATGCAGAGGGCCAGCCCCTCACCGGCGTGCAGAAGCAGCTCATCTCGCAGCTCTCGCCCACGTTGGAGAACAAATCCGTTTTTGTCAGCGAACGAGGCTTGACTTCCACGCAGTGGACGGAGTATAGTGAGAACACGAAACGTATTCAGTACAGCGCTGTTCCCACATCCGACATCACCGCCGAAGCGGTGACGGTGGATGGCTTTGCGCTCTCTCAGAAGGATACGGCAGGTGTGGTGACCACCGCTACGCGCAGCTACACGATGAATGGGATGGTGCTCACGCAGACAGATGGCCGCGGCAATACCACCACCACGGTGGCCGATAAGGCAGGCCGCGCTCTCATGGTAACGGACGCAACCGGTAACACGACCACCACGGTCTACTGCGATTGCTGTGACCAGCCCGCCACCATCACAGATGCCCAGGGGAACACTACCTGCTACCGCTACGATGAACGTGGTCGCAAGGTCGCCGAGTGGGGTACGGGGATTCAGCCCGCCAGCTTCGGCTACGATGATGCTGACCGACTGCTCACACTCACCACTTTCCGCAACCCGGGTGCAGTACTCAACACCGACCCGGGCGAGCTTGCGGGCGATGAAACCACCTGGGCCTACGATCCCGCTACCGGTCAGGAGCTTCGTAAGACCTATGCAGACAATTCCTCCGTGGTGAAGACCTATGATGCCTTCAACCGCCTGGAGACCGAGACGAACGCCCGCGGCACAGTGAAGCGCTACACCTACGAACCGGCCCGAAGCCTGCTGCTGGGTACCACCTGGTACCACCCTGCACAGGAGGGCGAGGAAGCTGTGGTGGATAGCTCAAGTCCAGCCCAGAGCTTCGCCTACAACCACCTCGGCCAGCTCACGCAGGTGACAGACGCCGCAGGTGTTCGCACCATCGGCTATAATCACTACGGCGAGCAGGAGACGGATTCGCTGGTGGTGGATGATGATACCCACCTCATCACTGAAACGCGCGATACCCTGGGACGCTCCACGGGCTATGTGTACAGCAGGAACGGCGCCACTCAGCAGACCGTCAGCACAGGCTACGGCACCGATGGCCGCATCAATAGCGCCGGCTTCCTGCACGGCGGCGCAGAAAAACAGTTCAGCTACGAGTATCTGCCCGGCACTCACATGCTGCAGAAGCTCACGCTGCCCAGCAACATGACGCTCACCCAGAGCTACGAACCGCACCGCGACCTGCTCACGGGCATGTGCTACAAGCGCAGCAATACCACCGTGGCCGAGCGTACCTACACCTACGATGCCCTCGGCCGCCCGCTCACCCGCACCACCGCCCGCAATGGACAGACCGTGACCGACAGCTTCGGCTATAACAACCGCAGCGAACTCACCACCGCCACGGTGAGCGGCGGCGCCTATGCCTATGACTACGACAACATCGGCAATAGGAAGACGGCGCAGGAAGTGACGGAAGTAGTGACCGGCTACACGGCTAATGAGCTCAACCAGTATACCCTGCTTTCCGTGGATGGCCTGGCCGACTTCCAGCCGGAGTACGATGCGGACGGCAACCAGACACGTGTGAAGACAAGTACCGGTATCTGGGCTGTCATCTACAACGCGGAGAACCGCCCCACTGATTTCTACAAAATTGATGAGTCGGGCAGCACCACGGTGAAGTGCACCTACGACCACATGGGTCGTCGCGCCACCAGGCACGTCACGGTGAATGGCAATGTAACCCTCCACCAGCGTTATATCTACCGAGGTTACCTGCAGATTGCCTGCATCGACCTCACCCGCGCCGCCCACCCGGCCTTGTGGTATATCACCTGGGACCCGACGCAGCCCGTAGCCACCCGACCGCTGGCTATCCAGAAGGACGGCACCTGGTACACTTACGGCTGGGACCTGACGAAGAACATTTGCGAGCTCTACGGCCAGCACGGCTACATCCGCACCGCCTATACCTACACCCCCTACGGCCAGGTAACGGCGACCGGCGACACCGAGCAACCCATCCAGTGGTCCAGCGAGTTCAACGACTCCGAACTCGGCCTAGTCTACTACAACTACCGCCACTATAACCCGGTGGATGGCCGGTGGATTGGACGGGATTTATTGGAGTCTCTGAATCTATATAAATATGTCGGAAATAATATAGTCGAATTAGATAGTTTAGGGTTAGCGTATGTTGAATTTAGGACAGTCAGAGTTTCTACTGGTGGCTTTTGTTCTACCATATGCATAAAAGAGTTAAATAACCCTGATTTAACTCCTCAGGTTCTTGTTGAGAAATGGATTATTCCGTCATGGTGGGAAATAACAAAAGATGCAATAAATACAGGCGAAGAACAATGGCGAAATATCACTACTGAGGAAATGTATATATATGTTTCTGAACGTGATGGTAAGCAAATTGTAGAACGAGATGCCCACACTTTATTTTCTCGCGCCCTTAAAGTTAAATACGAAGATTACAAAATTAAAGAACAAGTAGAGATAGGTAATGCGATAGTGACCATGTCTATTCCCCCTAAGATTCCTGTAGGAAGAAGTGTAGCAACGTGCATGAATAAAGTACGATATATTTTACATTTTGGTAAACCTGTAAGGATTTCTTGGTGGGGAAGAAAAAGTGCACCAGGATGGGTAATGCAAGGAAATCCCAGTAGACTCAACTATAGACTCTCAGGAAAGTGGGAAAAACATAGGTTTAATCAATATTCCCCATACGAAAGCTATAAAACAAAAGAAGTTCCAATACAATCTGTTTCTTGGCCAAATGGAGATACTTTTTCAATAGATGGATGGTGGAAAGGTTTATTCAACCAGCGAATATACAAGCCGTAATATGTTTATTTTAAAAGTTGCAATATTTATTATATTGACCTATTTATCAACAGGAATAATCACTGCATGGTATAAGGCAATAATATACAATGAACAATTTACCTACATCCCTTTCATAGGTGGGATATTAGGATGCGTTGCATTATATATAAACCCTTTCTGTGAATTAGGTTGGTTCGTTGTAACACCTTTTTTTATAGACTATTATTCATTTCCATATTTCATATGCATATTGATAAAAAAGATAAAATCATATAGAAATCCCGATACATAACTAAATATAAGTTCTGGTTCCCACTATAGGAATCAGAACTTATATTGCTATAAATTATATTATATCATCTTACCAAAACCAGGGCGTCATTTAAAGGTTCAATGATTCACCATATTCAGCGGTATGAACTTAGTGCTACTGCAGTCTAGTTATGGATTAGGGATATCATAGCAAACCCATGTTTCAACCCGCAAAAAGATAGCTTTCACCCTCAATTGAGAGCTGGAGAGTAAATCCGTTTTTATTAGCGAACGCGGCTTGACTTCCACGCAGTGGTCGGAGTATAGTGAGAATACGAAACGTATTCAGTACAGCTCTGTTCCCACATCCGACATCACCGCCGAAGCGGTGACGGTGGATGGCTTTGTGCTCTCGCAAAAGGATACGGCAGGTGTGGTGACCACCGCTACGCGCAACTACACCGCAAGCGGCATGCTGCTCACGCAGACCGATGGCCGCGGCAATACCACCACCACCATCACCGATACCGCAGGCCGCGCGCTTGTGGTGACCGATGCCAACGGGCATTCTACCACCACGGTCTATTGCGACTGCTGCGACCAACCCACCCTGGTGACGGACGCCATGGGCAACTCCACCCACTACCGCTACGACCTCCGTGGCCGCAAGGTCGCCGAGTGGGGTACGGCTGTGCAGCCGGTAACCTATGGTTATGACGACGCCGACCACCTCGTGAGCCTCACGACTTTCCGTGGCGCTCCCGGAACGAACTCTGATGGCTCGCCAAGCCGGAGCGGCGAAGGCGCGGCGGCTGGTGATGAAACGGTCTGGGCCTACGATTCCGCCACCGGTGTGGAGCTCAGCAAGACCTATGCAGACAACAGCTCCGTGGTGAAGACCTATGATGCCTTCAACCGCCTGGAGACCGAGACGAACGCCCGGGGGACGGTGAAGCGCCACACCTACGAACCTGCCCGTGGCCTGCTGCTGGGTACCACCTGGTACCATCCTGCACAGGAGGGCGAGGAAGCTGTGGTGGATAACTCAAGTCCAGCCCAGAGCTTCGCCTACAACCACCTCGGCCAGCTCACGCAGGTGACAGACGCCGCCGGAATCCGCACCATCGGCTATAATCACTACGGCGAGCAGGAGACGGATTCGCTGGTGGTGGATGATGATACCCACCTCATCACTGAAACACGCGATACCCTGGGCCGCTTCACGGGCTATGTGTACAGCAGGAACGGCGCCACTCAGCAGACCGTCAGCACGGGCTACGGTGCCGATGGCCGCATCAATAGCGCCGGCTTCCTGCACGGCGGCAGCGAGAAGCAGTTCAGCTACGAGTACCTCAGCGGCACCCACCTGCTGCAGAAACTCACGTTGCCCAGCAACATGACGCTCACCCAGAGCTACGAACCGCACCGCGACCTGCTCACGGGCATGTGTTACAAGCGCAGCAATACCACCGTGGCCGAGCGCACCTACACCTACGATGCCCTGGGCCGTCCGCTTACCCGCACCACCGCCCGCAATGGACAGACCGTGACCGACAGCTTCGGTTATAATAACCGCAGCGAACTCACCACCGCCACTGTCAATAACGGCAGCTATGCCTACGACTACGATAATATCGGCAATAGAAAAACGTCGCAGGAAGTAACGGAGGAAGTGACCGGCTACGCAGCTAACGAACTCAACCAGTATACCCTGCTTTCCGTGGATGGCCTGGCCGACTTCCAGCCGGAGTACGATGCGGACGGCAACCAGACACGTGTGAAGACAAGTACCGGTATCTGGGCCGTCATCTACAACGCTGAGAATCGACCCACTGATTTCTACAAAATCGATGAGTCGGGCAGCACCACGGTGAAGTGCACCTACGACCACATGGGCCGCCGCGCCACCAGGCACGTCACGGTGAATGGCAATGTAACCCTCCACCAGCGTTATATCTACCGAGGTTACCTGCAGATTGCCTGCATCGACCTCACCCGCGCCGCTCACCCGGCCTTGTGGTATATCACCTGGGACCCGACGCAGCCCGTAGCCACCCGACCGCTGGCTATCCAGCTCAACGGCACCTGGTACACCTACGGCTGGGACCTCACCAAGAACATCTGCGAACTCTACGGCCAGCACGGCTACCTCCGCACCGCCTACACCTACACCCCCTACGGCCAGGTAACGGCAGAAGGTGATGTAACCCAGCCCATCCAGTGGAGCAGCGAATACCACGACACGGAGCTCGCCCTTGTCTATTACAACTATCGCCACTACAACCCGGCGGATGGTAGGTGGATTGGAAGAGATCGGATTCTTAATTATAATTTGTATGGAATATATGATACTATTGTGTCAAATGATATACTTGGATTAATAATTAAAAGCAGATGCAGTATTAGTAATTTTTTATCAAAGGAATATGGTATAAAAACTAGACGCGACAAATCCTCTGCTTTATATGTTTATAAATCTGTAGTGGGGAACGGAGATGAAATAATAAAAAATATGATTTTGTCGTCGCATACCTTTACTATTGATGGAAGTAATTACGAAAAAATAAAATCGAATTTGCTGCATCATGTCGAAACTAGAAGGAGAGCTATTACGATTGCTATGGAGTATAGTATTCCGTTTCCGTCTGAAAATGAAAATGAAAGTAATATAATCAAGATTAAAAAGCAATTAAAGAAACAAAGAAAATATGAAGAAAGATTAGAGGTATTCAATAGCTATAACAATAAGGAGGAAATATGCTTTGGCTGTTATGGCGCTACATTCATGGTAATGTCTACTGCTAGTTCTCCAAAAAGGGACTTGAGAGCGAGAAAGTATGAATCGGTTCACATACCTGGCGACTGGCTGTACATAAAAAATACAGCCAACAGACCAAAAGCGTATCACGAAGGAGAAAATCTAATTTATATGGGAAATAATCGATATTGGGGCGTTATGGGGACACCTGTAATCCGCAGTTATCAGGGCTGGCTTGAGGAAGTGAGATCATGGAACGGTATGGCCTCATCGGAGAATACTGTTATAAGATTTCCTCATGAAGGCTTAGCTGTTCGTGGTTAGCCGCCATTAGTGGTACTCATAAAAGAAATAATCACGGCCATCAGAATATAATATTCTGATGGCTCGTTTGCTGTTGTTTAACGCATCAAGTTCTTCAAGATATAGAAAATTCTGAGTTCCTCTGAATTCAAAGTCGTGTATACATCCCATATATGTACGATATTCAAATCGTGCCTTATAGAATTCTGGGGCAATTCGTAATTTGACACCCGGTTGAAAAACATAGATAATACCGCGCAATTTTTTTAATTCGGTTACAAGATGTTGTTTTGATGAAATGGTAGTTGGTGCTGAACCATTAATGGAATAGGTTCTTTCCTTATTGTTAACAATAACCAAGTTTATGGCCCTAGGTTCAATCATGAAGGTAGGCGGCCTTGTGCCCCCAAAAGCAGGTATGATACATCGAGCCTTACAGTTGGTCAATCTTTCATACAATAGAGTCTCAGTATCATCGCTTATATACCCACCATTAAATATAAGAAGATTATCATTTCTTTTATTAAAATAGGTAATAAATTGATCAAAACTGAAACGTTTACCCTTAACCCAGTTCATCGGTTTTCCCCATTGTGACGGCAAAACAGAAAAGACAGGATCAGTATAGTTTTCGTTATCTTTATATTTTATGGAAACAAACAGTATCTTATCCACAAGAAGTTCGGGATTTGAGATTTTCTCTTCTGCTCTTCCTGGAAGGCTGAGGATGCAAAGCAGTAACAAAAACAGAAACGCCGTCATTTTTGAAAAAATTAATTGCAACATATCAGGAAAAAGTATTCATTTACCTGCATTGTCTTAACCTGACAATTCCCTTCCGAGACTTAGGACGCTATTCAAACACCTTATTCTCGTATTTGCCAAGTGTATGAGTTTTTATATCACTTTGTATCAGCGGCTGTCAATTCATTTTTGTATGATTATGTAGCGAGTGAGAATGGCAAAATTAAATGCGACACGATGAGAGCATAAAAAAGGTGCTCTCCAGAAGAAGAGATGGTATAGTTAATTCGCCAAAACCAAACTCACAATCTCGCCATGGAAAACACCAAAGACAAGACTACCGTTTCTC
>JBGVNQ010000044.1:0-7027 GCA_045125705.1 Akkermansia sp.
CAACCACCCCGGTGACAAGCAATTCTGCTTGAATCAAGTGTAACGGAGTGAGAGTGAGAAACAAAGGAAAACGCAAAAGACCATAAGCCACGCGGATGTCAGCCTGCTGCCACAAGGCAGCCAGCAGAAACACCACAGAAACCCGCAAGCGCAGATGATTACCGAGGTAAGCAGCGAGCAAAGCAACGAAGAGCTCCCTGAAACCTGGTGGTCATAGCCTGATGGTCCCACCCGGTCCCATTCCGAACCCGGAAGTGAAACATCAGCACGTCGATGGTAGTCGGACGACAGGTCCCGCGAGAGTAGATAGCTGCCAGGGTTAATAAAGCCCGCAGAACGAAAGTTCTGCGGGCTTTTCCGTCTGCAGGCGAAGCCCGCAGATTTCGACCGAACGAAGCGAGGATTTCGACCTGCGGAGCAGGATTTCGTCCAGCCGCAGGCTGGATTTCGTTTCCTATGGGCAGTGCGTTGAGGAATGAGCCATAAGTTGGGAAGTAAATGAAAACGCGCCTGATGGCGCGAGTGAAAGTGCAAACAGGAGTTTGCCCGGTGAAGGATGAAAACACGCCTTGCGGCGTGTGAGAAGGCCCGCGAGACCCGTGCCCCGAAAAAGATGGCGAGGCTTTTACATGTGGCAACCCTTTATGCCGCCCGTTCCACGGGCTCCCGTATTATTTTGTGTAATCGAGTGGTTTCGCAGCTGACGCTGCTCCACCACTCGCTACGATTATGCCGCCCTGCCGGGCTCAAAAGTAGAGCGCAGCTGTGCTGCGGGAGGGTAGCGCTACAAATGAAAACGCGCCGTGATGCGCGAGTGAAAGTGCAAACGGGAGTTTGCCCGGTGAAGGATGAAAACACGCCTTGCGGCGTGTGAGAAAATCTGCGAGCTCCGATGATTATGGCCGCCGCTGCCTGGCTTTTTCTCAGAGTTTGAACTTTGGTGGCGCAATTCTCCTGTTTTTCTCTGCATCTTTCGGTGCTGGCAGCATTCCTGTCATGCCCACACGGAAGTTCATTGGGAGTTTGACCTCTTTTAATCCTTCGTATGTTTTGAGTATGACATTCAGGGCGGTTACGTTGTCCTCAAAATTAATTGTAACGCTTTTGAATGCGCCATCGCCAGAAGTGAAAGAGCCGGAACTTTGGGTGCGGAGTTCTTTACCGTCGGGTGAGTCGCATATTATCCCTTGAACTTTGCGCACAGAGTCTTCGCCTGTGATATAGATATGCAGAGTACCTGCGTTATCCAACTCGTAGTTTACATCCACCCCTCGAACATTGCTTGCTGAAGGTTTGTTGATTTCAATCGTTTGCGCCGGGTGTTCTTTGATGCTTTGAGACAGCTGCACATATACGGTTCCTGTGACATGCACCCAGTCGCCATACATGGTATCTTTTGCATAGATGTCGACATATGCGTTCCCCGTATTATTTTCTCCAGGCGCATGAGTCAGAAAATCTGGCTGCAGGTCATTACCCAGCCTGTCTTTCATCGATAATTCCTGGATATCCAGTGTGCTCACGGTGTAGCCCTTTTCTGGAGTAATCCGCAGAGTCAGGGCAAATGATGAACTGCTGGAGATCATCCTGGACAATCCCTGCTGTTCTTCAGGCAGTGAAAAAGCTCGTGAGAAATTTAATAGAGAGAATGTGCAGTCCGGTTCCCCTGCTGCTGTAGGAATGAGGTAAAGCATTAATGCTCCCAGTGAGAGCAGATATCGAGTGTGATATTTCATTATCGAATGGTAACAAATTATGCAAAGCCTCGCAAGACAAAATAAGTACAAGGTAAGAATTTCTCAGTTCCCGTTACTGCGTTTGATTCGCTCGTAGAGGGCGGCTGGGTCGGCATAGCGGAGGTTCACATACTTGCGTATGGTGTCCTGCTCGCGGGTGGTGGGGATATATTGTATGGATTCCAGGAGTAAATCTCTGGCTTTCTCAATATCCTGTACGTTTTTCGGCTCTGCTGTGAGATGAACGGCCATTTCCCGTAGCACGTTTCCTTTGAGGCTACGGATAGCGTCCTCATTTTCGGGCAGGGCTACGGCCATTGCCTGGTCTACAAGTACTAATTGCGCTGCCGGCGATGCGGCTTGAAGCATGGAGTGCTTCAGCTGGCGCATCTGTAATCTGGCGCGGTAGGCAGCTTGTAAGC
The DNA here is from genome assembly GCA_045125705.1 of Akkermansia sp. GTDB lineage: Bacteria > Verrucomicrobiota > Verrucomicrobiia > Verrucomicrobiales > Akkermansiaceae > Akkermansia. The sequence continues at coordinate 2,159 of JBGVNQ010000044.1, forward strand.
CCAGGGTGTTTGCGGAATCAGCCGCGACAATCTGTTCCAGCAGCAGGAAGCGGCTCTCCTGGTCGTTTCGGGGCAGGGTATCATAGATGGCTTTCAGCGCCTCTGCTTTCTGGCTGCCTGTTTTTGCCTGGGCCTGCTTTAATTTATCGGCTGCGGAGAAGTATTCTTCCAGCGCTGCGATGGCTGCTTTCGGTGAGCGGTGTGCTCCGCGGTAGCCGCCCACCATAATCTTGTCGGGAGTCATCAGCATCAGGCTGGGAAAATTCTTGATGTCGTATGCCTCGCAGAGCTTTTCATTCTTTTGCTTCTGAGCATGTCCGCCCACGCGTTTGTCGTCGTGGGGCACATCCACTTCCACGGCGATACAGTGTTTCTGCACCCATTCCTCGAACTCAAGCTGTGAGAGCACTCGTTTCTTCTGAATGAGGCAGGCGCGGCACCAATCTGAGCCGGTGAACTCGACCAGCAGCAGTTTGTTCTGAGCCTTTGCCAGGGCGGAGGCTTTCTCCAGATCCTGCATCCACTCCACCTGCGCAGCCATGGCGATTCCCATGAGCGCTCCCCCGCACAGCATCATCAGCTTCATTAGCATGACTGCATTCTAACTGATTTTTCAGGATAAATCAAGCATGTCTCTCGGAATATCCGCGGCTGTTTTGTACACCGCCGATGCTGCCACAATACCCGCTTGACCTTTTTCCTGCGGGAAGTAGAATAGGGTGCAAACTTTCAGACCACCCCAAACTATGGCAAATACGCATCAGTTCCAGACGGAGGTCCGGCAGCTGCTGGACATTGTGATTCACGCCTTTTACAGCGACCGCGAGGTGTTTGTGCGCGAGCTGGTTTCCAACGCTTCCGACGCGCTGGAAAAGCTGCGCCTCAAGCAGCTGACGCAGACTGATATCTACGAGCCCGAGCGCGAGCTGCGCATCACTATCGCCACCGATGAGGAAGCCGGCACCCTCACCATCGCCGATAGCGGTATCGGCATGACCCAGGATGAAGTCGTGGAGTTCCTGGGCACGATTGCTCACTCCGGCACCAAAAAGTTCCTGGAGGCTATGAAGGAGAGCCAGGGCGGCACGCAGGATCTCATCGGCCAGTTCGGCGTGGGCTTCTACAGCGTGTTCATGGCTGCCGACAAGGTGGAGGTGACCACCCGCTCCTGGCAGCCCGATGCCGCCCCTGTGCAGTGGGAAAGCGATGGCCAGGAGGGCTACACCCTGACCGATGCTGCCGCTGATACTCCCCGTGGCACGAGCATCAAGATTTTCCTGAAGGAAGACGCCAAAAACTTCGCCAAGGGCGACCACACCCGCTACATCCTCTCCAAGTACAGCAACTTCGTGGGCTTCCCCATTGATTTCAACGGAGAGCACCTGAACACCGTGCAGGCTATCTGGATGAAGAGCAAGAAGGACGTGACCGCCGAGGAGTACGAAGGCTTCTACCAGTTCATCGCCCACACCGAGAGCAAGCCCCTGAGCTACATGCACTTCAGCGCCGATGCTCCCATCGTGCTCAACTCTGTGCTCTTTGTGCCCGAGGAAAACCCCGAGGCTATGGGCTTCGGCCGCTGCGAACCCATGGTGTCGCTCTACTGCCACAAGGTGCTTATCGACAGTAAGCCTGAGAAGCTCCTGCCTGAGTGGCTGCGCTTCCTGGCCGGTGTGGTAGACAGCGAAGACCTGCCGCTCAACATCTCCCGCGAAATGCTGCAGGACAACTCCCTGCTGCGCAAGGTTTCCGGTATCATCACCAAGCGCTTCATCAAGCACCTGGAGGGTGTGGCCAAGAATGAGACCGAGACCTACGAGAAGTTCTGGCGCACCTTCTCCCGCTATATCAAGGAAGGCGTGGTGACCAGCTGGGAGCACAAGGATGCCCTCGGCAAGCTGCTGCGCTTCGAATCTACCTTCACCGAGCCCGGCAAGCTGACCAGCTTCGAGGACTATGTATCCCGCATGAAGGAGAACCAGAAGGATATCTATGTGCTTTACGGTGCCAGCCGCAGCCAGCTGGAAAACTCCCCGTATCTCGATGCCCTCAAGGCACGCGGTTTCGAAGTGGGCTTCTTCACCGAAGGCGGTGACCAGTTTGTGGTGGAAAGCCTCATGAAGTTCGGCGAGAAGGAAATCAAGTCCATCGACCGCGCCGGTCTTGAGCTGCCTCCGCTGGAAGCCCAGCCCGACCAGCCCGGCCTGGATGAGCAGGAGGCCGAAGGCCTCACCACCTGGGTGAGCGATACCTTCAAGGACCGCTTCAGCAAGGTGACTACCAGCGACCGCGTGACCAGCGCTCCGGCTATTGCACTGCAGGGCGAGGGCGATATCTCCCCCGAAATCAAGGCATATCTCCGCGCCATGGGGCAGGAGATTCCCGAGACTCATCCCGAGATTGCCTTCAACCCGCACAACCCCATCGTGATGAAGCTTGCCGAGCTCCGCAGCAAGGATGAAGACCTGGCTACTCTGCTGGCCGACCAGCTCATCAACACTGCACTGCTCCGCGCCGGCATGCTCGATGACCCCGCCAAGCTGGCCGATAATTCCCAGGCTCTGCTTGAGAAGCTGCTGAATAAGTAAGATATCGCAGAAATAAAGAAAACGCCCACGGAATGAACTCATTCCGTGGGCGTTTTATGATATGAGGTTTCTTATCTGGGCCTACGGCGGCGGAAGGAGAGTGCGATTAGTCCTATAAGCGAGCAGATACCCGTGCCTGGTTCAGGTATCATATGCGCAGCGGGAGAAACGGCACCGGCGCGATTCACGCTCCACCCCAGCATTTCCAGCGCCCGGAGGTCATTTTCGGAGAATGTGCTGTTGGCCGTGCCGCCGGGGCCGAATACATTGGTGCCATCGCCGTAGGCCAGATGCTCCAGCGTGTCGCCTTCGAGCATGGTGGCGGCTATGTGGATGCCCAGCTCACCATCCAGAGACAGCTTTCTGGTGGGGTCGTATTGGATTTCGTTGCCCGTATAGCTATTCGGGTCTGTGGGATTCAGACCTGGTGCGCATTCCCAGCCTGCGTCCTGCAGCTCAGCCAGCGTGGCGTAAGTGGCTACGATTTCCCCGTTTTCTGCAAAGATAACATATTCACCGTTCAGGGTGATGAGGCTGTCCCAGGTGGAGATGTAGCCGGAAAGCGAGGCTACGCTGTTGCCGTGCTCATCGTATCGCTGGGTGTACATGCGTGAATCCACCCCCATGCCGTGTCCCAGTTCATGGGTGGCCACGTTCTGCAATTCCTGCACAGAGCGCGCCGTCTTGTTGAAATAATATTGTCCGGAAGCATCATACCCTGAGCTGGTGACTGTGGGATTCAGCACAATGGCGATATCGATGCAATTCTCGCCATCGGGCAGAATATTGGTCTCCCAATAGGCGCCGTCCATCACCCCATCCGGTTTGTAGTAGGAAGTCACATTGTTTTCCCGCCATGCCCACTCCGCCACGCTGAAGATATTTGCCTTTTCTCCATATTCTGCTTCAAACTGCGAGGTCACGGTCTGTGTGGCTGCATAGCCTGCCATGGAGGTTGTCATCACGCCACCAGGGGTGGAGGCGTCATCCAGAAAGAAGCCGATGCGCAGCTTGCGTGAGTGCTTGCTGGTGTCGTATTCCGTGGCAATGGCCGAGGTCCACGTGTTCACGGCATTCAGCATGGCCTGTTTCAGCTCATCGGTCCAGTAGCAGGTGGTGCTGTCTGCCACTGTGCCGCTGGTCTGTTTTGCGGCATCTATCCACTGGTTGCCCGTGGCTGTACCGAACATGCCTGTTTCCCCGTTGCCGAAGAAATACAGGTCGAATACCGTGTTGTCCGCGTCGTTCACCTCCATGGCGGATATGGGAGCCCCTAAGAAGACTCCCAACAGGGTTATCATGCGGGCTGCAGATGAGATATGCCTCTTCATATACCGCGTAAATATCATTTTCCTCCCCAGGAGTCAATATTAAATACTGCAAAACCTATACGAAAACTAGGAAAGACGTCAAATTATTAGAATTCTACCCATTCGTTTGAACATGCGACCATCAGCGTGAAGAACAACATTAGAGCGTCGCTGATGAAAAAATTGCGGTGTTGATTGAGGTCTTTAATCACTAAGAATATTCATTTTTGCTTGATACCGCAGCGATTATGTATATAATGGTAGCATGCGTTGTGTTGGACAAGGGCGTAAGCGTTGTTGTTGCGCGGGCTTGAGATTGGTCGTGGTTCTCGGACAATTGTTTTTTTGCACTGTAGTCATTATGGCATCCCTTGGCGCGGGGGCAAAGGCTGATAATCCTAACCCGGATTGGGTACTTGTGTTCCAGGATGAGTTCTCCACCTCTTCGTTTGCCGGCAAAAAATTGAAATGGGGAAAGAAATGGAATAAGATTGAATACATGCCCCGCCACGCTCCGGATTGGCGCAAACACCAATCGCGAGAGGATGCCCTCATCGTGCCAGGCAAGGAGGGCAAAACAAGCTTTGTGCGTTTGAAAGGCGTGTACGGAAAATACAAGAGCCAGAGCTGCCAGGCCGGTAACCAGGAGACCTTTGCTTGCGGCGGTATCTTTACCGATAAAACCTTTGCTTTCCGGTACGGCTATGTAGAGGTGCGCGCCCGCTTTGATTGTGCAGATGGAGTGTGGCCTGCTATCTGGTTGCTGGCTACGAGCGGTGGCTGGCCCAATGGTGGCGAAATCGATATCATGGAGCACCTCAACTACCAGAAGCAAGCAATCGTGTGTTTTGTCATACTAAAACGCGAGATTTTGAATATTACAGTTCCCCTCCCACCGGAATCATAAATTCAGGTGGTTTTCTATCAAGGGGGTGATTTTCATTCAGCCAGCAGGAGCAGATGCTCGCTGA
>JBGVNQ010000045.1:0-75549 GCA_045125705.1 Akkermansia sp.
CCTCCCAAACCCACCCTGCTAGGGTGTTGGGCACCAAGGTAACTTTTGGCTTGATTGGTGCGAAAAAAACGAGTACCCTAAGGTTCGATTAATTTTGAGGCAATCACCCCCTTGGGTTCGATTTTATTTTGAGGCAATACGAGGGCAGATACGCATACTGCGCATCTACCCTGAAATACGATAATGAAAAAAACTATCAACTGGAGCGCTTACGCAGAGCAAGACGGCGGGTTGTCGTAGTCTTACCCTTCACTGTACGTTTCTTGAAACGGGTATTAGCCATGCTGCGTCGGGACCAGCTGCGGGTGCTGCGGCTGCGGTAGCGGTGCGTGGGACGCAGGCCATCCACAGGAAGCTTAGCAACAGCCTCCTTGGGAATCTGAATACTTCCCAGACGATTATCCTGCTCAGCCTTCATGTATGTCTCCTGCGTGCAGCTCTCGATTGCCACCGGCATACCACGGTGTATACGACCGAACAAGTCCACAATATCATTACTCTTCATGCGGATGCAGCCATAAGACGCAGGCTGACCGATGTAACGCTCCTCCGGGGTGCCGTGGATATAGATACGGCGACGGTGCGTCGAACGGTTATCCTTCTCCATACCGGCCAGCTGAATCACACGGGTAACCACAGGGTCACGGCCGGCGGCATCAACATCCACCACTTCACCTGTAGGCTTGCAGCCCTTGAACACCATACCCTCGGGTTGACCTTCACCATTCTTCTGGGAAACAGCGTGGATTCCCAACGGAGTACGATTGCTGCCATTGGTGTTACCTATACCAAACTTGGAAGAGCTGATGCTGTAATCCTTCACCTTGCGTCCATCCTTAAACAGCGTGAGTTTCTGGTCACACAGAGTCACCGCCACGCCATCGCGAACTACAGCTTTCGGTGGTATATCCTCGGCGTACATCTTCTTGCCACCGTGATAATGGCAGGCACTGAGCAGCACCGCCGCACCGGCAAGCAACAGGGAAAACACCCCGGAAAATTGTTTCTTAATCATCGTGAAGAGAGAAAACAGTTGGCAAAGTCATCATGCGTTGCCGGCAGCGCGGCGCTTCTGCACAGCGCCATCCACCAGACGAGCAATGGAAGAGAAACTGGTATAGAAGAAGCCCAGGAACGGAGTCATGAGCACAAAGGTAAGGTAATCACCATTGTTGAAGTTCACGTACTCCACCCAGCCGAAGAACAGGGCAAAGATAAGCTCAATAGCCGGCACCAGCACAGATTTGATTGCCTTGTAGCCCTTGGCTCGCTTCTCAATGGAAAGGGCACCCTGATTCGACTCACCGAACTTAGGCGTGCGCACAAACTCACTCTGCTGCCCGGCCATAGCCTCCAGCACAGCCTTGGCGTTATTCACGGCCATACCCACGCCCAGAGCCAGCAGAGGAATCATGAGCGGGAACACCATGTACCAGCGGCGGGGGCGCACAATCACTTCAGCCGCTATATAGAACAGGCAGACCGAAATAGTCGCAAAGAAGAAGAGAGTGAAAGTAAGCAGCATCATCTGCCACTGGTCCCAGGCCCAGTCGCCCGTGGGAGCCACCATACCCGTGCACACCGGCATCACCAGGAAGCAGAGCAGAATGAGAGCCAGATAGGAATAATTGCAGGTCAGATGAGTAGTAGCCTCCATCTTGGCCTTGAAGGGGGCATTGGAACGCCAGATATCGAAAAGCATCTTGCGGCACACCTGAATGCAACCCTTGGTCCAGCGGTGCTGCTGAGCCTTGAAACCATCCATATCCACGGGAAGCTCGGCGGGGGTCTCGTAGTCGTTCAGGTACACGAAGCGCCAGCCCTTCATCTGGGCACGGTAGGAGAGGTCCATATCCTCGGTGATGGTATCATGCTCCCAGCCACCGGCATCCACGATGGTGCTCTTGCGCCACATACCGGCGGTACCATTGAAGGTGAAGAATCGGCCGGAACGGTTGCGGCAGGTCTGCTCCAGGGCAAAGTGACCATCCAGGAAGATACTCTGCAGGCGGGTCAGCAGGTTGTAACGGCGGTTGATATGAGCCCAGCGGGTCTGCACCACACCAATCTTCGGGTCGGTGAAATAGGGCACGCAAACCTTCAGAATGTCCGGCTCAGGGCGGAAGTCGGCATCCAGAATCAGCAGAAACTCACCCTTGGCCACAGCATCAGCGGCTTCCAGAGCACCGGCCTTGAAACCGGTGCGGTCCGTGCGGTGCAGGCACACGATATCAAAACCCTGAGCACGGTAGAACTCCACCTGCTGCATGCAGAGGTCATACGTATCATCGGTGGAGTCATCCAGAATCTGAATTTCAAGCTTATCCTTGGGATAGTCAATGGCGGTCACCTTCTTGAGCAGACCTTCCACCACAAACTTCTCGTTGAACATGGGCAGCTGAATCGTGACCATAGGCCACTCCTCCCACTGACCTGCAGGCTTGGGCACATCCTTGCGGTGCTTCAGGTACAGGCAAACCATGAGCAGACGGTGGAAACCATAGCCCGACATACCCACAAGCACAAGAAAATAAGCAACAAGCCAGAGGAAATTGAACCAGTAGTGAGACGACTCCATAAGTCCTTGAAATATACGAGTGATACAGAGATACCCGGGCAGCTGCGGCTCAGGCCATTTTTGCGTCAGCATTCCAGCGCACGCTTGACGTGCCGCGATAGTAATGTAAACTGGGTATTGAGTCAAGCCTAAATTAAACACAGCGAGTATATGAAGACACCCCGCGCCTGCCACCTTCTTTTAGCCGCATCCCTTCTGAGCGCACCCCTGCTCTGCGCTCAGGATGAAGTCGAAATATACGAGGAAGCCGTAGACACAGCTATCGACGGCACGCCTGACTATGCTATGGAAGAAGCTCCCGAGCGTCAACCCGGCGAAGTACCGGCCATGTTCCGCGATGACTCCATGCTCGATGACTCCCACTCCAACCAGGAGCTGGGTATCAACGTGTACACGGCTCCTTCCATCAGCAAGATTTTTGCCCAGCTTGACCACCTGCCCGCTATTCCCGAGGATTATGTACTCCGCAAGCGCCGCGAGAATCTCCCGCTCGATGCCGGCAAGCTGGCTCTTTCCATGGGATATCTCATGGCCGATGGTTTCATTGCGGTGCGCAGCGGCCACATGAACGACGTCAAGCCCATTGCTCTCGACCTCTCCCGCTATGGCAAAGCCATCGGCGTGGGCGATAAGATGAACACCTACTCCGCCAGCCTGCTCGAGCACGCCGAAAAAGGCCAGCTGGAGGAGTTCAAACGCATCCTCGCCTCCACCCAGGGCGCCGTGAATGAAGAGCTGACTGCCCTGCGCGACCCCGATCTGGCCCATCTGCTGGCGCTGGGCGGCTGGCTGCGCGCGCTGGAAGCCTCTGCCGCAGCCATTGAGCAGCGTTTCGACGCCAGCCAGGCCGCTGTCATTTTCTACCCCGATGCCCCCACCTATTTCAACGAAATCCTGGCAGGTCTGCATCCCCGCACGGCCAAGCGCCTCAAGGTGGAGCTGCTGAGCGCCATGCTCAACAAGCTGGCCGAAACCATGAGCCTGGCACCGGGCGAACAGCCCAGCCCGGAAAAGGTACGCACCATCCGCGAGATTTCCGGCAGCATCTCCACAATCACCGTGGGGGCAGGCTATGAGCACTGATAACCGCAGCCTGCCGGTCAACCCCGGATTGGAGCTCCGGCTCGCCATGGCCGGGGTGCAGGCGCAGCGTTATCCCCGCCCTCTGTACCGAGCCATCTTCCGCGTGGCCATCTGCAACCGGAGCCAGCGCCCGTTACGCCTGCTCGGTCGCAAATGGACTCTGCGCGAACGCAACGGCAACACCCGCATCATCGAGGCCTCCACAGTCTTCGGTACTACCCCCCTGCTCACCTCCGGCGCCGTATTCTCCACCAGCGGCACCCAGGAGTTTGACACCCCGCCCGTGGCCATGGAGCTGCGACTTTTCGGCACCGATGAGTACGGCACGCCCTTCATCTCCGCACCGCTGCACTTCCCCCGCAGCTGCTTCCAGCAATAATCCCGGGGTGTACATGATTCTAAATTGACACCGCTACACTTGCGGTGTATCATCGCCCGCGAACATGAACACCTACAAGATTGCAGTCCTGGCGGGCGATGGTATCGGCCCGGAGGTTATGGCTGAAGCACTGCGCGTGCTCGATGCCGTGGAAGAGAAGTTCGGCTTCAAGACCGAGCGCACCGAATGCTTCGTGGGCGGCGCCGGCATCGACAACTGCGGCAAGGCCCTGCCCGCAGAGACTCTGGCTGCCTGCGAGGCAGCAGATGCCATTCTCTTCGGCTCCGTGGGTGGTCCCAAGTGGGATTCCCTGCCCCCCGATGAACGCCCCGAGCGCGGTGCCCTGCTCCCGCTCCGCAAGCATTTCTCCCTCTTCGCCAACCTGCGCCCCGGCATCTGCCTGCCCGAGCTGGTGGACGCCTCTCCCGTGAAGAACTCCCTCATCCCCGGCGGTTTCGATATCCTCTGCGTGCGTGAGCTTACCGGTGGCATGTACTTCGGTGAACCCAAGTTCTACGGCGAACGCGATGGCGAGGTTATCGGCCTGGATACGCTCATCTACAAGAAGAGCGAGGTGGAGCGCATCGCCCGCGTGGCTTTCGAGGCCGCCCGCGGTCGCAACAAGAAGCTCTGCAGTGTGGATAAGGCCAATGTACTGGCTTCCTCGGTCATGTGGCGCGACGTAATGAACGCCATTGCCCCCGAATACCCCGATGTGGAACTCACCCACATGTATGTGGACAACGCCGCCATGCAGCTGGTGCGCAACCCGAAGCAGTTCGACGTGATGGTCACCGAAAACACCTTCGGCGATATCCTGACCGATGAAATGGCCATTGTCTGCGGCTCCCTTGGCATGCTCCCCAGCGCCTCCCTCAGCCACGGCTCCAATACCTTCTTCGGCCTCTACGAACCCTCCGGCGGCTCCGCACCCGATATCGCCGGCAAGGGCATTGCCAACCCCATCGCCCAGATTCTTTCTATGGGCATGCTCCTGCGCTACACCTGCAAGGAAACCGCCGCTGCCGATGCTGTGGACACAGCTGTGCGCAAGGTCATCGCCGCAGGTTACCGCACCGGCGACCTCGCCACCGGCGCAGAGGGCGAAATCCGTGTAGGAACTCGCGGCATGGGCGATGCAATCATCTCTGCCCTGTAATAAAAATAATTATTTTTTCAATTTCTCGCAGATTTTTCTTGTAATTATTCTAAAATAAGATAAACTACGGCCATGACAACAATCGACAACCTCAAGACCGCCATCATCGGCGAAAGCACCGCCAGCGCCAAGTACGCTGCCTATGCCACCCGCGCAGCCCAGGAGGGCTATCCGCTCATCGAAAAGCTCTTCGCTGCCGCCAGCCGCGCAGAGCGCATTCACGCCACCAACCACAACAAGGTGCTCGTGAAGCTGGGCGAGGCTCCCATCGATATCGAGATGCACATCGAGGTGGGCAACACCGTTGAGAACCTGAAGGCCGCCATCGCGGGCGAGACCTACGAGTTCACCGACATGTATCCCCCCATGATTGCCAAGGCTCAGGAGGAGGAAATCTCCGACGCCGTGCGCAGCTTCACCTGGGCCAACGAGGCCGAGAAGGAACACGCCGACCTGTACAGCAAGGCTCTTGCCCAGCTCGAAGCCGGCGAGAAGCTCGACCTGCCCTCCAAGTACTACGTGTGCCCGCTCTGCGGCGACACCTTTGCCGAAGGCACCGAGCCGGAGCGCTGCCCGCTCTGCAACTTCCCCAAGGCTAAGTACATCGAGATCTAAGGTCTCACGCGCCGCACGGCGCGTTTTCACCCTTCATTTTTCACACGCCCGCGAAAGCGGGCGTTTTCATTTTCTTTTATTCTCATTTTTACATCGACATCATCATCTCAATCCGTTACAATCAAGATTGTGTCTGAGAATCAGTTAATGACGGAATCCATGAACTTCGCGATAGCGACTGTTCTTACTCTTGATACGGTAGAAAAACGAGGAGTACTCAAAAACCAGTTACTCCGGTCATCTACAAGTATCGGAGCGAACATCCGCGAAGCACAATACGCCAGCAGCCGAGCCGATTTCATCGCCAAATTACAAATTGCTCTCAAAGAAAGCAACGAAAGCGAATACTGGCTTGAACTGATGGCAAATACTCAGACATTGGAGCCGGATAAAGCCGAAACACTACTGAATACTTGCCGACGAATCAGATTCATGTTGATTCGCTCCATCAAAACAGCAAAAGATAATGCTTGATGTTTTCTCACGCGCCACAAGGCGCGTTTTCACCCTTCATTTTTCACACGCCCGCGAAAGCGGGCGGTTTCATTTCATGCTCGCTGTTTTTTTCATGAAAACTCACGCTGCGCGTTCGTATGAATGATGAAAGATAAAAACATGCGCTGCGCGCATGTGAGATGCTCGTCAAAAATTTCCTCACGTGCCTCTAGGCGCGTTTTCATCCTTCATTTTTCACACGCCTGCGAATGCGGGCGTTTTCATTTCATGTTCGCAGCTTGTTTTCATGAAAACTCACGCTGCGCGTTCGTATGAATGATGAAAGATAAAAACATGCGCTGCGCGCATGTGAGATGCTCGTCAAAAATTTCCTCACGCGCCACAAGGCGCGTTTTCACCCTTCATTTTTCACACGCCTGCGAATGCGGGCGTTTTCATTTCATGCTCGCAGCTTTTTTTCATGAAAACTCACGCTGCGCGTTCGTATGAAAGATGAAAAATGAAAACATGCGCTGCGCGCATGTGAGAAGAAATCACTGCACCGTACTGCGGTAATCAGCGCTCCGAAGAATGGCCTTCGCCTCGCCGAGGAGGAAGAAAGAACCGCAGATGAGGGTGCCGGCGGGCATATCGGCCAGGCATTCGGCCAGCGTGGCAGGGGTGGAAACGGGAGCTGCAGACACCGCCTGCACCTTGGCTGCCATTTCGGCAGGGGAAAGAATACGAGGGGACTGCACCGGGGGCAGCACCCACTCACCCACGATGGGAGCGAGCAGTTCCAGCACTTCATCCAGCGCCTTGTCCGCCGAGCCTGCGTAGATGCAGCGGGCTTTCTGCTCGCCGAAGGCCTCGCGCCAGGTGCGGGTGAGCACCTGCATGGCATGCGGGTTGTGCGCGCCGTCCATGATGACTCCCGGCTGCACTTCCTCAAAACGCCCCGGCCAGCTTACCTGAGCCAGGCCGCGGGCTTCTTCCTCGGCGCTGCAGAGGAAATGCGGCAGCGCACGCAAAGCAGCCAGAGCCAGTGCGGCATTGCGGCGCTGGTGTTCGCCCTTCAGCCCCAGCGGCTGGTCGCATTCGGTTGTAATCACGCGGCAATAGGTATCCATGCGCTGCGAAGCCTCATGAATAGCCCGCATGGCTTCCGGCTCCTGCGGGGCACACACTGCGGGGCGGTGCCAGGAAATGATGGCGGCTTTCTCACCCGCCACTTCGTAAAGGGTTTCGCCCAGATACTGGGTATGGTCAAGCCCTATGGGGGCAAGCACTGCCACGTCCTTGGGCACGGCGTTGGTGGCATCCAGTCGGCCGCCCATGCCCGTTTCAAGCACAATGAGCTCCACTTCCTGCTCGGCAAACCAGAGCATGGCCACGGCCAGCACCAGCTCAAAGAAAGTGGGGCACGGGTCCCAGCTCTGCACCACTGCACGCACCTTGGCGATAAGGCGGGCGGCATCCGCATCCGGGATATTCACCCCGTTCACGCGGATGCGCTCACTGAACTCCACCAGATGCGGCGAAGTGAACAGCCCGGTCTTATACCCGGCAGCGCGGGCCACACTCTCGCAGAAGGCGCAGGTACTGCCCTTGCCATTCGTGCCGGCCACATGAATGACCTGGGCACGGGGATACAGCACACCGCAGGCAGAGAGCAGACGGGTTACCCCCTCCAGCCCCAGCTTGATGCCGAAAGCCTGCGTCGAGTATAACCAATCAAGGGCATTGACTAATGACAATTGACTATTGACCATTGTTTTACTTTAAATTGTTGCGCGCAGTTTTTGCACTGGCAGACATGATATTGCGGAGCTCTGTTGCCTCCGTCTGCAACGGCTTTACACGTTCAGCATCAATCTCGCCGGAGCGTATTAAAAGCTCCAGCCAGTAAATTGATTCATCTGCTTCTTCCTCACAAATCTTGATTTTTGACACAAAATCTGCCGGACTCTTTGCAAGGCTTGCAGCCCTGTAATTAGCACCTACAGAAGTACCACATCGCAGTAACTGCTTGCCTAAAACCTTCGCCACCGGGCAGCGTTGCAAGTATTGACACAAGCGGACCATACGCAGTCCGAACTCAAGTATCCGTTCTCGCAATTCCCGCGCATCCATACCAATTGTCAATCGTCAATATCTGTATGCTTCCGCCTTGTAGGGGCCTTCCACCGGCACGCCGATGTAATCGGCCTGCTTCTGGGTGAGGGTGGTGAGGCGCACACCGAGCTTGGCCAGGTGCAGGCGGGCCACCTCTTCGTCCAGCTTCTTGGGCAGCACGGTGACAGAGGGCTTGGCGGTCTCGCGATCCTGCCAGAGGGCAATCTGGGCCAGCACCTGGTTGGTGAAGCTGTTGCTCATCACGAAGGAAGCGTGACCCGTGGCGCAACCCAGGTTCACCAGGCGACCTTCGGCCAGCAGGTAAAGGCTGTGACCATCGGGGAAGGTGTACTTGTCCACCTGCGGCTTGATATTCGTGCACACGATGCCCGGATATGCCTGCAGGCGGGCCACCTGAATCTCGTTGTCGAAGTGACCGATGTTGCACACGATAGCCTGGTCCTTGATTTTCTCCATATGCTCCAGCGTGATAATGTCACAGTTACCCGTGGTGGTCACATAGATATCGGCCATGCCGAGGGTATCCTCCACCGTCAGCACGCGGTAGCCTTCCATGGCAGCCTGCAAGGCGCAGATGGGGTCCACCTCGGTCACAATCACCTGGGCACCCAGCCCGCGCAGAGCCTGGGCGCAGCCCTTGCCCACGTCGCCGTAGCCGCAGATGACGGCTACCTTGCCTGCAATCATCACGTCCGTGGCGCGCTTGATGCCATCGGTCAGGCTTTCGCGGCAACCGTAGAGGTTATCGAACTTGCTCTTGGTCACCGAGTCGTTCACATTGATGGCGGGAACCAGCAGGCGCCCCTCGCGTTCCATCTGGTAGAGGCGGTGCACACCCGTGGTTGTTTCCTCGGAAACACCCTTCCACTCGGGCATCCAGCGGTGGAACACGCCGGGCTGCTCAGCAGCAATGCGCTTGAGCAGAGCCTTGATAACGCCCTCCTCTTCGCTGTCGGAGGGGGTGTTCACCCAGTCGGAGCCCTCTTCCATCTCGTAGCCGCGGTGCAGCAGCAGTGTCACGTCGCCGCCATCGTCCACCACCAGCTGCGGGCCCAGGCCATCGCGGTGGCTCAGGGCTGCCCAGGTGCAATCCCAGTATTCCGTGAGCGTTTCGCCCTTCCAGGCAAAAACAGGCACACCCGTGGCCGCAATGGCTGCGGCAGCGTGGTCCTGAGTGGAGAAAATGTTGCAGCTGGCCCAGCGCACCTCGGCACCCAGGGCCACCAGCGTCTCAATGAGCACTGCGGTCTGAATCGTCATGTGCAGAGAACCGGTGATACGCACCCCGGCGAGCGGCTTCTGCTCGCCATACTTCTCGCGGCAGGCCATGAGGCCCGGCATCTCGTATTCCGATACGGTAATTTCCTTGCGTCCCCAATCCTTCAGGGCAATATCGGCCACCTTGTAATCTGCTGTAGATGTCATGTCGGCGGCGAGTTTACCGCGAAACGCCCGGGGAGTCAATGCTAATCCGTGATTCTTTAGACTTGTAAATTCCACAAAAACAGTTATAATGACAGGCGATGAAACGCATCTACACCCTGATGACGGGCCTGATGGCACTTGCCGCATGCTGCACGCAGGAAGCCCGGGCCGACCGCTATTCGGATTACTGGGCGCCTGAGAACATGGCCAAGCGCCAGTGCACCTCTGTGCATCTTCACTACGGCCCCACCATTCCCAAGCACACCGCTGCCTACCAGGAAACGGTGATTGAAAAGAGCGCCCCCGGCACCTATTTTGCCTGCAATAACTTCGGCTGCGGCTACATCGGCGTGCAGGAACTCGGCCACAAGGACGAGAACGGCAACCCCGTGCGTGTGGCTATCTTCTCCATCTGGGACGCCAAGGACAGCGGCGACAACCCCCACGCTGCTCCCGAGGAGGAACGCGCCAAACTCATCCAGAAGGGCGATAAGGTGACCCACCGCCGTTTCGGTGGCGAGGGCACGGGCGGCAACTCCATGCGCCCCTTCCCCTGGAAGGAAGGCCAGGTCATCAAGACTCTGGTGGTGGAGCACGAGGACGGCCCCGATTTCCGCCAGATTGCCGGTTATATTTTTGACCCCGCCGAAAACAAGTGGACTCTCATGAGCTGCTGGCGCATCCAGGCCCTGAGCCGTGGTCTGGGCGGCGGCTGCGGGTTTGTGGAAGACTTCAAGCGCGACGTGGAATCCAAGAAGTATGAGCGCCGCGCCACCTTCGGCCCCGCTTTCCGCTGGGACGGCAAGGAATGGAGCATGGCCAAGGAATATCGCTTCACCAAGGACGGCAACCCGAACATGGAAATCAACTGCCGCTTCAACCCCGAGCGTGGCTACTTCTCCATGGCTTCCGGTGGTGATATCGCCCCCGAGGCAGACTTCCCCGTGTTCAGCTCCAAGGCCCTGCCCGTGGAGCCGAAGAATGTGGAGCAGCCTGGCGCAGACGTCATGCAGCTCATTCAGCGCGGTACGCTGGAGCTTAAGGAATACCCCGCCAGCTGAAGTCAGCTGATATTTTCAGATACCGGAACCGCCTGAGAGCAATCTCAGGCGGTTTTTCCTTGCCTTATCAGCAGCAAGGCTCTAATATATGGCTATGCTGATTGCCCCCTCCATGCTTGCCTGTGATTTCCGCCGCATCGGTGAAGAAGCCAACCGCGCCCTTGAAGCCGGCGCCGACTGGCTGCACCTGGATGTGATGGACGGTTCCTTTGTGGACAACATTTCCTTCGGCCCGGATATCTGCGCCGCCATCCGCTCTGCCGTACCGGCAGAGGCCTATCTGGATGCGCACCTCATGATTGACGCTCCGGACCACTACCTGCCCCGCTTCGTGAAAGCAGGCATGAACATGATTACCATCCATGTGGAGCGCGAAGGCGCTGTAGATCTGCATGCCACCCTGGCCGCCATCCGTGCTGCCGGCATTCATGCCGGTCTGGCGGTGAACCCCGCCACCCCCGTGGAAAAGGTGCTGCCCTACATCGGCGAGCTGGATATGGTGCTGGTCATGAGCGTGGTGCCGGGCTTCGGCGGCCAGAGCTTCATGGGCGAAGTGCTCGACAAGGTGCGCGTGCTGGATGCCGCCCGCAAGGAACAGGGCCTCAACTTCATCATCCAGATGGATGGCGGCATCGGTGCCACCCAGGCTCCGCTCTGCGCTGAGGCCGGCGCCGATTGCCTCGTGGCCGGTTCCTCCACCTTCAAGGCTCCTGATATGGCAGCAGCCATCGCTTCCATGAAGTAAATGGACAAGGGGACGCAAAGCCTGCTGAATGTCCTGCTGAGCGTGCTGGCACCCGTCATGGTGCTGGACCACTGTTCAGTTTCCGGCCCTGAGCTGTGGCAACTGGGCACCACGGCAGCCATGTGCGTGGCGCTCTCGCTGCCGCTGGGCTTCGGCGTGTGGACCTTTGCCCAGTGCCGCAAGGTGGAGCCGCTCACCCTCTTCGGCCTGCTGGGCACCATCCTCACAGGCGTGGTCACCATCTATGCCAACACGGGCAGCGGCGATGCCATCCGCCCCGACACCCCGTGGTGGTACGCGGCCAAGGAAGCCGCCATCCCTCTGTTGCTCTGCGGGGCTGTCATGGTCACTGCCAAGCGTCAGGATTCCCTGCTGCGCGTGCTGCTTTATTCCGATTCCCTCTTCGACATCCCCACCATCGAAAAGCAGGTGGCCGAAAAGAACCAGCAGACGGCCTACGATGCCCTGCTCTGGCGCTCCAGCCTCTTCCTCGGGCTCTCGCTCGTGGTCTCAGCCGTGGGCAATTTCATTCTTTCCCTCTGCTTCCTGCTGCCTGTGCTTGACCAGCCCGCAGCCCAGCAGGCGCTCGAGTATAATTACGCCGTAGGGCGCATGACCTGGTGGGGCTACCTGGTCATCGGCGTTCCCCTGCTGCTCACCCTCATAGGCGTCATCCGCCACCTCATTTCCCGACTGGAAATGCTCACCGGGCTGGACAGGGACCGCTTGATGCTCCGATAACGAAAAACGCCGCAGATGCGGCGTTTCCTTTTGCATTCACGGAGCCGTGCTGAGCAGCGGCACCACGTACTTGCTACCCATGGCCAGCCAGAACGGCAGGGTCACAAAGGAACAGAGCGTGGTAGCCAGCAGCACCTGAGCACCCACATCCGGTCGGCCGCCGAAGCGCTTTGCCAGTATCACGGGAATCACCGCACTGGGAATGGCGCTCTGAATCACCATGATGCGCTTGAGCAGAGGGTCCACCGGCAGCACCCACGCCAGCAGCAGGATGAGCGCCGGAGCAATCAGGAGGCGCGTGATGACGCCCGCGGCCAGCATGCGCGGCTGCCACACGAAATTGCGGGTCAGGTCATAGAGCGAGCAGCCGAAGATAATGAGGCAGATGGGCGTGGACACCGCACCAATCATCTCTGCCGCTTTCATGATGGGCGGCAGCGCCACATACTCGCCCAGCCCCACCCAGGCAATGATGAGCGAGACCACCACGGCCAGCAGCGGCCCGCGCAGCAGCATGCCGATACGCAGGTCCTTCACCCCGCCGCACATGAGGATGACCCCCAGGCTCCAGATAAAAATCTCGCAGCCCATGTTATGAATGAAGAGCACACCCAGCGTGGGGTCGCCAGGGGCAGAAAAGAGCATCTGGATGATGGGCACCACGAAGAACACATAGTTCTGCACACCCGCGGTGAGCGTGAAGGTGCGCAGCCCCGTGCCAATCTTCAGGCGCAGCACCCAGGCCACAGCATAGGCAGCCAGCACACCGACCAGCAGTTCCAGGAAGCCGCAGAGAATCCCCTGCAGCGAAAAGCCGAAGGTGCTCATCACGGGGTTTGCCTCCACCACCATGTATTTCATGATGCTGTGGAAAATCAGGCAGGGATAACCCACATCCATGGCCAGCTGCAGAATCACGCTGTCATGCTCCGGGGCAATGGCTTTCTTATACCGCAGCCAGAAACCGATTCCGAAGAAGATGAATACCGGAATGGAGGCAAAAAATGAATTGAGAACGAGGTCAAACATGGTGGGAACAGGGGGATTCTAACATAGTTGGAGTGAATAGTGAATAATTAATAGTGAATAGTGGCAAAAATCTGCATTATCCTCACCTTCTATTCACCACCACTATCACCCGCCAGAGCAGGTAGATAACAGCCACCGCCAGCAGCGCCGGCCATGCGGTGTACCATCCCTGGTACTGCACGGCCATGGCAGATATCATCGCAGCCGGCACCGCCAGGCTGCACAGCACAAAGTGCAGCACACTCCGCGGGCGGAGCAATACCCCGAACGTCGCATAGCACAGCAGCGCAGCCACCAGCCACACATAGAACCACAGGCGGTGCAGCTCCACCTGAGCAGGGTCAGCAGCAGTAAGCCAGCCGCACTGAGCCGCGCCGCTCAGGCAGCATAGCGAAGCCACAAAAGCCAGCACACAGAATAATCTCCGCCACATGACTTTATTATATCCCCGATTCAGGCAGAGGCAAGCCCGAAATGGCTTGCGCGAAGCGGTGCGGTGTGCGATACTCCCCGCATGCAGCACGAGGTTCACGTTTGTTCCAATGGTTTTACCACAGTGGTGGCTCCGCAGAGCGCCTTTCCGCTGGTTTCTCTCCAGGTCTGGATTGAAACCGGCTCCATTCACGAGGGCGAGCACCTGGGCGCAGGGCTTTCACACCTGCTGGAGCACATGGTATTCAAGGGGACCGAAGAACTGAACGCCCGCCAGCTCAACGAGCGCGTGCCCGAGCTGGGCGGCATGTGGAACGCCTACACCAGCACCGACCGCACCGTGTTCTACATCGACGGCCCCGCCGCCCACTGGCGCGAGTTCCTGCACCTGCTCAGCCAGCTCACCCTGCACCCCGCTTTCCCCCGCGATGAATGGGAACGCGAGCGCGATGTCATCCGCCGCGAAATGGGTATGTACAATGACGACCCACAGGACACCGCCTACCACGCGCTCATCCGCACGCTGTTCAAGGTGGCCCCGCGCCGCCAGCCGGTCATCGGCACCCGCAGCGGCTTCGATGCCCTGAGCTACGAGGACATGGTGGCCTACCACCGCGACCGCTACGTGCCGGGCAACATGTTCCTGTGCGTGGCGGGCGATGTGAACCCGCAGGAGCTTTTCGCCGCCGTGGAAGCAGAGTTCGGCAGCGTGCCTGCCCGCCCGGCCAAGCAGGCAACACCCGCCGCCGAGCCCCGGCAGTGGGGGCCGCGCACCCACCGCTGCGAGTTTGCCCAGCCCACCAGCACCCTCATGCTGGCCTGGCGCACCCCGTCCTCCAACCACCCGGATGCCGCCGCTATTTCCATGTTCGGCTCCATTCTGGGCGATGGTCGCTCGGCCTGGCTGTACAAGAAGTTCCATGATGAACTGGGACTCGCACACGATGTCTCCGTCATGCCCGTGCCCGACCGCACGGGCGAGGGCGCCCTGGTGTTGGAGTTCGATGTGGATCGCGACAAGCGCGATACCCTGCGCGATGCCGTGCTGGAATTCATGGCCACCCTGCCGCAGGCCGATTTCGATGAAGCGCGCCGCCGCACCCGTCGGCAGATGCTCACGGGGCGTCTGCGCGGGCTTTCCACCGTGCAGGGCGTGGCCAATGTGCTGGGCATGTCCTGGCACCTGAGCCGCAACCCGAACAGCATGGAGGAATGGGATGCTGCCCTCTCCCATGTGCGCAACGAGGATATCGCAACCGCCGCTGCCACCTACTTCACACCCGACCGACTGGTGGAGGTGAGCGTGGACCCCACCGGCAGCAATGCCGATGCCGATGCCGCCAGCAGTGCTGCCGATACCAATGCCCCCGTGGTGCATACCCTGCCCAACGGTCTGCGCGTGGTCACCCGAGTGGATAAGCGCGTGCCCATGGCCTATGCCGAAATCGTGTTCGGCGCAGGCAGCCAGACCGAAACCGCCGAGACCGCCGGCATCAATTCCCTGCTCACCGAGTGCATGCTCAAAGGCACCACCACCCGCAGCGCTGAACAACTGGCCAGCGAGGTGGAAAACCTGGGTGGCTCGATTTCCAGCGCCGCCGGCAACAACACCTTCAACCTCTCCATCCGCGGCCTGGCAGCAGACCTGCCTGCCCTGCTCGGGCTGCTGGCCGATGCCACGCTGCACCCCACCCTACCCGCTGAAACGGTGGAAAATGAGAAGCACGCCATGATTGCCGATATCATGGACGCCGAAGAGGACCCCGCCGCCCTCGCCTTCCGCCGACTGCGCCGCCTGTGCTTCGGCCCGGTTTCCTACGGCAACCACCGCGATGGCTATGTGGAAAGCGTGCAGAGCCTCACCCGCAAAGCCCTGCTGGCCCAGCATGCCCGCCTGGTCTGCGCGCAGAATGCCGTGCTGGCCGTCGCGGGAGATATCGACCCCGCCGCTGTGCTGGAGCAGGCAGAAAAACTCTTCGGCAGCATGCCCGCCGGCGTACCCGCTGTGCGCACCGCCACCCCTGCCCAGATGCCTGCGGATGCTGTGGAGATTCTGGACAAGGAACAGGCCGTGCTCGCCGTGGCCGTGCCTGCCTCCAATGCGCTTTCCGAATCCACACCCACCCAGCTGCTTTTCGAGGAATGGTGCCGCGACATGGCAGGCCCGCTCTTCGATGAAATCCGCGAGAAACGCGGGCTGGCCTACTATGCCGCCGCTTCCTCTCTGCTGGGGGTGGATGCCGGCTGCCTCTACTTCTACCTGGGCACTGCCCCCGAGCAATTGGATGAAGCACGCGCGGTGCTCGAGGAAACACTCAATCGCCTGGCCACCGAAGGCATGCCTGCCGACGCGCTGGAACGCGCCCGCTCCACCGCCCTCACCAGCCGCGTGCTCGCCCTGCAGAGCTGCGGCAAGCGCTGCTCCGGCATGGCGGTGAACACCCTCCTCGGCCTCGGAGCTGATTACGACGACCGCGTGCCCGACCTTCTCCGCGCCGTCACCCCCGAAAGCATGAACCGCTTCCTCGCCGCAGTGCTCTCGTCCCAGGCCACCCGCACCTGGATTTCTGTGCGGCCGGAGTAAGAATTAGCAGCCGCACATCCAACATAACTTGCAAACAGACAGAAGTGAGGGCATATTGCAGATATGCCCTCACTTCACATGATTACCTTCCGCTGCGGAGAATCACTTTTCCTCCGGCTGGAGCAATTTGCACGTTCCCGCGGCATCGACCGCACCTCGGTGCTCAAGCTGGCCCTGCACTATTACCTGAACCACCTGAGTTCGTCGCCACGGAACTGAGGCCGCGGAAGATACCGCCCGCAGCCCCCATCCAGGCACCCTGGCTGCGCAGGCGTGCCTGGCGGGCATGCATCTGCAGGTCATGCGCATCGTAGGCGCCCTGGCTGCGAAGGGTGTTGGCCTCCTGCAGGGCGGCATTGGTACGATTGTTGATATCATCCTCCAGCCGGGTGGCGAGGTCGGTCTCGCGTACGCTGGCGGTGCCTCCGCTCATAAGGTTGGAAGCCGCTGCATCTGCCCGCGCCGTGGCCACCTGGCTGCGGGCATTCCGCTGCTCACGCCTCTGGTTTTCCATGGCGGTGCGGGTAATGGAGTCTGCCTGATTTTCGGCCAAGCGGCGGCGTTCTTCGGCGGCAGCGTTGTATTCGCGGGCCTGTTTGCGCTCGGCAGAGGCCTCCATGGCCTTGCCCGCAACGCTGGCGGCAGTGGTCAGTATCGTGGCGGCAGTTGTAAATCCCATGCCTGTGTTGTACACCGGCGTGAACCCCGTGCCAAGGTGGGATTCCGGGGAGGTTCGCCTTTCCACGCGGAATCAGAGGACTTACGCCCAAGTTTTTTTGCTTGAGTCCGCTCTATTAAAATGGTAATCTCTAACAACTTTACCTTATTATGAAAATCAGCTTATTTTCCATAGCACTGGCCGCCGTGTTGTTCGGGGGCATGCTTCCGGTAGAGGCTCAGCAGTCTCAGCCGGCTGCAGTGGCAACGCCGGGTGCATCAGCCTGGCAGTCGCCGGAGAAATTACGCCAGAAGCTTGCAACTGAGATTGCCAAGCGGGCGAAGAATGTCGACACCAAGTCGATACAGCAGTTTGTGAAGGACGATGAAAACCGCCGTCTCCTGCTCATGTATCACCTTGTTTCCCTGGATTGCGCACGGCAGGAAGATTACAAGAGGCACAACAACAACCTCAGCCAGAATGTGCAGAACAAGAAGGACGAAATCGGTCGTCTGGAGAATGAAGTAAAGGAGAAGAAAGGTCCGGAGAAGAAGAATGCCGAGTATCGCCTCTCCTGCGCCAAGGCAGCCTTGAAGAAACTGCAGGCCGAGACGAAGTACCCCATCAACTACAACAAGTACGATGATGTGCTCAAGGCTATTCTGGCCGATGCCGACTGGATGGAGCAGATTGCCTTCTCTGGTGAGATTCACTCCTTTGCCCGCGTGGTGCAGATTATCAACGCCATTGCCGAGGCCGACAAGGGCGCGCTGAAGAAGGGTGTAGCCCGCGACACCACCACCGCGGTGGCGCTCGAATATGTCCGTAACAACATGCCGGTGGTGGATGCCATCGAGCGTGCGCAATATTTCCTGAAATACTGGCGCAAGGGCCGCCTGAACACCAGCTTCGATTCACTGGCTATCCACCACCGCCGCGTTGTCTGCGGCTGGAAGCCCGGCCACCGCAGCGGCACAGTCAAGGCCTTCGAATGGGCGCTGAACAACGTTCATATCCCGGATTGGCAGTACCCCGACAGCTGCTGGCGCTGCGGGTATATTCTCGACAACGTGTATGGCGACAGCATTCACGGAGCCCACTATTTTGCCCCCTGGGAGGGCGTGTGGACAGATAACCACATGATTCTCACCAAAAACGTAGGCGGTGTGTGCGGTGGTCTGTCTCACTTCGGCGCCGCCTGCGCCTGCGCCAACGGCGTGCCCGCCCTGACCATGGGCGAACCCGGCCACTGCGCCTATGCCGTGCTGATTAACGGCAGATGGACGCCCGCCTATTCGCTGACCTGGGAGCGTGGTCTGCACTGGAATCCGTTCAACAACAACTGGTCCTACAGCTCGCTGCACCTGATGGATGCGCTGTATGATAAAAAGTCAGAGGACAAGACCCGCCTTTCCAATGCATTCCGCACGCTTGCCAGTGTATTCCGCGAGAAGCAGAATGACGAGAAGGCTCTGGACTGCTACGAAAACGGCGCGAAAGCCGCTCCCTACAATTACCTGCTGTGGAAGGATTACTCCGCATTCCTGGGTGAAAAGATGCCCAAGAACGTCGAAGCCTGGCAGAAGCTCAATTCCCGCCTCTGCAAGGGCATGGCCAAGGATTTCCCCGAGCAGGCTTCCGAGCTGCTCAAGCAGGGCATTCTCAACAGCCTCGCCGACTCCGGCATGAGCATTGATGACCTCACCAAGGCCTGCGCCCTGTTCTGGAAGAGCGCTGCCACGATGGGCCCGGACCGCTGGCATGTGGAGAAGTTTGCCGATGCTCAGCTGCAGGCATGCAAGAAGCTGGGCGGCGACTCCGAAGATGTAGCCATCAATCTGTATGTGCAGGCAATGAGCCAGTCCGGCGCTCACGATGCCTACACCGGTGTGATGCTGGCGTGGGGTAACAGGATTTCCGCAAGCCTCAGCGAGGGCGGCCGGAAAAAACTTTCTGACGCCACCATCAAAGCCCTGAGCTCTGCCAAGAAGCTTAATTCCGCGCAGAAGGCCAAGCTGTTCGGCGGCCTTATCCTGGCAGCGGAGAAGTCGCGTGACACCACCACCTTCTACGCCATCAGCAAGATGATTGACCCGAAGGAGATTCATGGTGTTTCCGCCATTCCGGAGCCCGTTCCCTTCCCCGGCAAGCTGGTGTCTGCCGGTGGTCTGCCCTTCGGCAGCTCCACGAGTGAATGGGATGCCCCCCACACGCACTCCGGGCTTCTCACCCAGAAGGGTGGCACCTTCCACACAGGGAAGGACAAGAATGCCTGGCTGGCAGTCAAGCTGCCCAAGCATGCCTACATCACCGGTGTGGTGTTTGCCGGCACGAGCGAGTGGAAGCTGATTCACCGTTTCCGCCCCCTGCGTGTGCAGGTGTCCGATACCGGGCGCGATGACGACTGGCATGATGTGGGTCCCGTTATTGAGAACACGGGCAACTACATCAACCGCTTCGACCTGCAGAGCGAACGCCCGAAGGCACTCTATGTGCGCGTGCTTCGCGGCGGCGGGCCGGAGTTCTTCCACGCCAACGGCATCTATGTGTATGGCGAACCCGCAGCATAATAACCCTTTACTAGAATCAAGATTATGATGAAAAAATCTCTTTCCCTGTTGCTGGTCGGCACACTGCTGGCAGGTATGGTTGCCCCTGTACAGGCAGCCAAGCAATACAGCAGCTTCGAAGCCGCCAAGCAAAAGGTGACGGATACCGGCTACATTCTCTTCTTCTACCCTGCCGGGTGGGATAAGTACAGCGAAAAGTTCTGCAAGAAGCTGATTTCATCCGAGGCCGTATGCAACGCCGCCGGTGATGCCGTGATGCTCATGGCCCCGGTATACCAGAGGGGCAATGATGAGACCGCAGCCAAAGCCAAGAAGATTATGGGCAATCTCGGATACCCCGGGAGCATGTCCAACATCTCCTACCCCGCCGTTGTCTTCTATGAAAAAGGCGGCCGCTGTTACTCGACCCTGTGCGGCGAGGAGCTCATGAATGCCTCTGTATCAGAAGCAGCTGAGCTGATTAAGAAGCGTCTGGATGCCAAGAAACACCAGCAGTCACTGCTCGACCAGTCCGGCGCTGCCACGGATGCCAAGGAGAAGAACCGCCTTCTGCTTGAATCCTCCCGAGTGCCGGATCTGGAATGGCCGGGCGGCCTCAAACAGGCCATGAGAAACAATGACTCCTCTGACACCCACGGATACCTGGCAGCGCTGGATTTCGGTTTCGGCGTGAAGAAGGATGAAAGCATGGAGGACTTCCTCAAGCGCCTCGACCAGGTGCTCGACAACAAGATGCTCTCCAACTGGCAGAAGCAGCGCGCCTGCGCTACCGCCATCGGCCACATCCGCCGTTCCTATGGCACCATGGCAGGCGGCGAGCTCATCACCAAGTATGCCAAGGCCATGCGTAAGCTCGACCCCGAGTCCACTCTGGGTGTCTCAGCTCCCGTGGTCATGCGCGACTGGGTGCGCACCTACCGCTATGGTATGGGCTGGAGCGATGGCATCATCCCCTCGGGCCCGATTCCGATGCTGATGCACGATGTCCCGATGAAGAAGCCCGGCACGTACAATGTGACCTTCAAGCTCAAGACCGGGCGCGATGCTATCCGCGTCAACCGCCTGCGCCTCATGGATGGCAACAAGTGCATCGTCTCCGATGACACGCCTCGCGATGTCACCTGGTCCAACACGCAGCAGACCTACACCTTCACGGTGAAACAGGCGCTGAAGAACCCCGCGCTGGAGATTACCTATGGTAATGAGCCCAACAAGCGCAGCACCTGGGGCGATATTACCGTAACCCCGCAATAAGCACGCTTACAACATTCCCCGATACCAATCAGCCCTTCGCCCCACGCGAAGGGCTGATTTTTGGTGACTATTCAGGATTTGCGGGGCTCAAATCAGTCGGAGTACGGGACTTCAGTCACGTTCGCCTTATGGCGCAGGGCGCAGCTCGACGATACGCACGGGGACAGGCAGCGGGATGCCGAAGCCGGAGGAAAGCAGCTCGCGCTCGCTTTCGCTGAGACCGGAAATCAAAACCGTCTTCCTCAGCGGGGCATGCACAATGGGAGCGCTGACCACGCAGCCATCAAGCACCAGAGCCAGGCGGTCCTGCCCCAGTTTCATGCTGCTGGTGAGGGCATACAGGCGCGCGGCACCATCGGCAGTAAAGGTAATGCTCACGCCATTCGGCTGCACCTCCACCTTCTCCACCAGCTTTTCATCAATGAGCACCTCATCCTCCGCAGCAGCCTCGGGGCGCTGCAGCACAAGGTATTCGTAGTGCCCCGCAGCATCGGCAGACGAAATGACAGGCTGCTCAGCCAGCATATAATCCGGCAGATTCAGACGCTCCGGCAGGGCGGGCAGCTCTGGTTCCTCGGCCTTGCTGTCGAGCCCGGATTCATAAATCGACATGGCACGCTCATAGGCATCGATGGCATCGCGCACGCGGCCATGGCGCAGCACACGGTCGCTGTGCGGGTGCACGCGGAGAATCTGCAGGCTCATCTGCGCGTTGAGGAGCTGCTCCAGCTCGCTCTGCATGGCAGGCAGCTCTGCCAGCTGCTGGGCAAGCGTACCGGGAAGCTCCACCGAAAATTGATTACCGGAAGTGACCAGCTTAATCTGATTCATGCCCACCAGGCTGAAACGCTGGCGCAGGGCCTGTTCCATGCGTGCGGTAGTCGCGGCATCCAGCGCTTCACCAGCCTGAGCTTCCAACACGAGCACCTGCGGCGCGGGCGCCTGCTCCTCCATCCCCATTCCCTGGGAGATGCCGGCCATGGGAGCCAGTGAACTCATGAGCGTATAAATCAGAATAAGCAGCGACATGCCGATATTCTAGCACCCCCGCAGGTATTGGCAAGACTTTATTCCTACGCGTTAGCATTATATCTGCTCGTCAAATCGGCAATTGGCGGGGTGCATATCTGTCGGAGCACGGGACTTCAATCCCGAAAATATAAGCATTGGAGGGGACTTCCGTCTTCGGCTTCGCCTACGCCGTGACAGGAAAGTCCCCCGCTCCGAATAAAATCTGTGGCTCGACAAACTCGGATTTGACGATGAGAATAACAGCGCACCCTACTTATGCCAACGCATTCTATCCCCGTCGGGACCACTACGCGCGCGTGAAAATGACGCCATGCAGGCTTGACGTGGAACAAAAAACTGGCAGAATGGTGCGGTTCACCTATTCGTATCATGTTCCAGTTCTTACAGAGCATCATTCATACTCCGGCATTCTACTTCATCACAGGCATTCTGCTCATCGTGCTGTTCTTCTGGTACCTTGCAGCAGAAGAGGACAAGGTGAAGCGCAATGCGGGCACTTTCTTCATCATCGGTCTGTGCTCCTTCTCGCTGCTTTCGCTGTTCCTCAACGGCATGCACTACGGTATCGATATCCGCGGCGGCGTGGAGCTCACGCTCGAGGTGCAGCCCAAGCTCAATGACCACGGCGAAATGCAGCAGCCCACTCAGGAGGACATGCAGCAGGCCTGCGATATCCTCAACGAGCGTCTGAATGCCACCGGCACCAGCGAAGTGCAGATTCTGCACTCCGGCAACAAGATTCTCATCCAGATTCCCCAGCAGGACAGCGACCCCGAGAAGAACAAGGAGAAGCTGGACGCCATGGTCAAAACCCTGACCAAGATGGCCAAGCTCGAACTTCTGGCCGTCTACCCCGAATCTGACCGGGTTATCGGCGATTTAGACACCCAGGAAGCCATTGCAGCCTATGAAACCAAGCTGCAGGCCTACGAGGCAGAAGTGGCCGCCGGCAACACAAAGGCCCGCAAGCCCGCCCTGCCCCGCATTCCCGGCAAGTTTGGTCTGAATGACTACATGATTCTTTCCTATCCGCACATCGACGAGGAAACCGGCCTGCCCGTGGTGAACAAGCACGGCCGTCCCGTGGTGGAATACATGGTACTGCAGAAGCCCTACGCCGCCATGCAGAAGGACATGTACATCACCGGTAAGGAAGTGGCCCAGGCTCACCCCGACTATGTGCGCAAGGGCTATGTGGACGTGGTGCTCAACCGCACCGGTGCTGACCGCATGGGCCGCCTGACGGGTGCCATGCAGATTGGCCGCGACCGCCTGGCCGTGGTGCTCAACAACCAGATCAAGTGCGCCCCTGTGGTGCAGGCTGTGCTCCACAAGGAGTTCAACATCAGCGGCCTTAACGGCAAGGGTGAACCCGAGGACATTTCCAAGGCACTGGCCAACCCGCTTTCCAGCGACCTGAAGGTGGAAGGCCGCAAGGACGTATCGGCCCAGCTGGGTCAGAGTGCTCTGGAGCAGAGCGGCATCGCCGGTGCCGTGGGTCTGCTGGGTGTGTTCCTCTTCTGCTACTGGTACTACCGCAGCGCCGGCATGGTGGCCATGGTGGGTCTTACCTTCAACGCCATTGCCCTGCTGGGTCTCATGAGCCTCTTCGGCTTCGTGCTCACCCTGCCTGGTATCGCCGGTATCGTGCTGACCATGGGTGTGGCCGTGGACGCCAACGTGCTCATCTACGAACGCATGCGCGAAGAGCGCAATGCAGGACGCCCCTTCCTGGTGTGCCTGCGCCAGGCCTACGAGAAGGCCTTCTCCGCCATCTGGGACTCCAACATCACCTCCCTTATCACCGCCGTTATCCTTTTCTGGATTGCAAGTGGTTCTATCAAGGGCTTTGCCGTGACCACGAGCGTAGGTATCATTACATCGCTTATCGGCGCTGTGGTGGTAACTCGCGTGCTCTTCTTCTGGGCTGAGCACCTGGGTCTGCTCAAGGAGTTCACCTTCGCCCGCGCTCCGTTCCAGGGCAAGCGCTTCGACTTCATGAAGTACCGCAAGCACGCCATGATCGGCTCCTCCGTCATCCTGCTTGCCGGTCTGGCTTACTCTGTATTCGTGCGTGGTGAAAGCGCCCTGGGCGTGGACTTCATGGGTGGTTCCACCTCCACCTACGTGGTGCCCGCTGATTCCAAGCTGGAATACAAGCAGCTGGAAAACTACGTGGAGAACATGAAACTTTCCAAGAAGGCTACCACGCAGCAGTTCACCTCTGCTACGGACACCAGCATCAAGATCCGCTGCGCCAGCAAGGAAGAAGCCGAGCGCATCGACGCCGAACTGCGCGCCAACGTGCCGGGCGTGAAGGAGCTGCAGGCTCCCTCCATTGAAGAAGTGAGCGCCGCCCTTGGCTCCGCCTTCTTCAAGACGGCCCTCATCGCTCTGGCAGCAGGTATGCTCGGCATCACCATCTACCTGGCCATCCGCTTCGAATGGTCCTTCGCCATGGGTGCCTTCTTCTCCACCCTGCACGACGTGCTGGCTATCATCATCCTGGTGGTGGTCATGGGTACGGAGCTGAGCATCATCCACATCGGTGCATTCCTCACGGTGGCTGGCTACTCGATTAACGATACCATCGTTATTTACGACCGTATCCGCGAGCACCTGCGCCTGGCCGAGCCCGGCGAGAAGCTGGTGGACATCATGAACGATGCCATCAACACCACGCTGTCCCGTACGCTGCTCACTTCCGGTTCCACCATCGCGGCACTCATCGCCCTGCTGGCTCTGGGTGGCCCCGCCATGTGGGACTTCTCCATCACCATGCTTCTCGGTATCTTCATCGGTACCTACTCCTCCATCTACATCGCTTCCCCCGTGGTGCTCTACTTCGACAGCCGCGGCGACCTCCGCAAGGAGCTGCAGGAAGCCGATGAGGCGGTCGGGGTGTAATAACAACCCATCACCGGCGTGAACCGCAGCATCTTCCACGCTCTGCTCCTTATCTGCGCTGCTCTCTTTGCAGCGGCCGTGTGGGGCTCCGTGGATTGCGGTGCGCGCCTCGATAATCCTTCCCTGCCTGCGGAGGTGGAACTCCACCTCCGCAGGCTTATTTATTTCCATTTCGCCCTTGCCCAGCTGGCCGTCCTCGGCGCCATTTCCCTGGTGTACTGTTACCACTGGAAATGGAAGCGCTACTACCTCATTGTCAGCTACAATGAGAAAGGCACAGGACTGAATCCACCCGGTATCCGCATGGCTCAGGCCCGTGTCTACCGCTGCCATCTGGGTAACCTTCAGACAGCTTCGCTGCCCCCCGCCGGGGCACCCGTGCTGGTGTACCCCATGTTCATGCTCAGTGGCACCAGCAGCGGCAGAAAGCTGGTGGAAGGCCTGCAGCAGGCATACCGCCACACGGCCAGGCAGCCGCAGCTCTATTTCCAGCCTGTACTGGGCGCCTCTCCCTGGCTGGCCGAGGCCGCAGCGCGTGAAATTGCCCCACAGACACGCAGCGATGTCGGCGTACTCGTGGTAGCGCATGATTCCACCCTGCCCGAGCCGCCGCCCGAGCCTGCTCTTTTCTGCCGTCGCCTGCGCGAGCTGCTGCCCGGCACAGAAATCGCCTTGAGCTACTTCAACCAGGCCCCCGAAGCCCGCGACGTGCTCCGCAACATGAGCGCCGGGCACATTCTGGTGCTGCCCTTCCTGCTCACCGAAGGAGTGCACACCCACCGTGACCTGCCCACAGCAGAAGATGCCGCAGCCTGCGGCAAAACCCTGAAGCGCCTTCCCGCGCTCGCATCCCTCCTCGACCACCAGTCATGAAACTCGCCCTCAAAGTCACCCCCGGTGCCAAAAAAAACGAAGTCCTCGGCTGGGAAGACGATTACCCCCAGGTGGGGCGCGTGCTCAAGGTCAAAATTGCCGCCCCTCCCGTCGAAGGCAAGGCCAACAAGGAAATCGTCCTCTTCCTCGCCAAACTTCTCAAGGTGACTAAATCATCCATTGAAGTCGTTCATGGTACAAGCGGTCGCATCAAACTGGTCGAAATTCCGGACGATTGCGACCTGAGCCAGATTGCCTGATTGTCCATATCCCAGAATTCAGACGATGAGACTGCCTGCTCTATTTTCTCTGCTCTCCGTATTTGCCAGCGCAGCTTGGGGAAATGTGCTTGAGTGCAACCTGAATGATATGCCAGAAGCCTTCCTCTGGCACTTGCGCAGCGTGGTGCAGCGAATAGAAGGAGAAGGAACCCTGCGCTCCCCCATTTCCGTCAATTGGCATCCCGACAAATGTGGTGCCAGCACACCGCCGGGAAGCCTTGTGCTGATGTTGAAAGGTGATTTTATCGGCGACGAGAAGCCGGAATTCGCCTTCTGCACCATGTTGGAGACAGAAAATAGCGAGCGTCGTCTCTTCCTCTGTTCAAGTGAGCGGGAATACCTGTATTCCATACCTACCATCTACCTGTGCGGAGGAGGTAAGGAGGGCGACGTATGGCGAGGAGAAGCGATTATGAACCTGCCTGCAAAACCCGCAGCCGCAGGAGCGCGATGGATGCAGTGGGAACTCGGTCCCCGCAGCGCTCGGGCCGGTATCTGGGTCGATACCGCAATAGAAGGAAGGTACCGCTCCACCGCATGCTCAATCGTTTTACACACCAGAAACGGAGAGTTCGAAGGAAATAATTCCGTATTCCACCCGAATAGCGGTGTGCCTCTGCATGAGCGCATTGCAAAACGCATGGAAGAACACCGGAAGAACCCAACCTTCCGCACCCAATTTCGCAGAAACATTAATAAAGCATACGCAGAAGTGTATGCAACCACACTGCATGAATTGCTCACCTCCTCCAAACCAGCATGGGTTCAGGTGCGTTCATTCTATCCGAACTCAGCCCATTTTGAATACCGGGATGCGCTCAATCTGGAAAACGAGAGTACAAAAGACTACCTGACTCCGAAACAAGCTCTACAGAAGCTGAACGAATACCTGGGCATTGAAAAAGTCACCCCCACACAGGGCGCACTGCCATGTCCCTTATTCCCCACACTGCTGACTCCTGTTAAAAACTTACCATTCAACCCGCCAGCGGTCTATCAACAAGTGGACGAACCGACAGAAATGCCGACCTTGCCCACGCTGCAGACTGCTCCGCCTGCGCTTCTGCAGCATTTGTACCATGCGAGCAGCTTGTTTGCCTTTGAGGGCGATAGGGAGGATTTCCCCAAAGGGTCTTATCCTGGTGGAGAACTACATGTGCAGCTCATTGATATTTTCGGTGACGAGAAGCCGGAGATGCTGTTATCATACCTGGAACCGGAATATTACGGAGAACGCCCGGAACCTCCCTTGTGCCTTATTTTCGATAGCCAGGGGCAATACCGGTATATGCCAGGCAGGAACAGGCACAGTCGATTCTTCGGCTGGCCCAGGTATAAACATGGAGACGTGACAAGGAGTGAGCTCAATTCTGAAAATTTTGACAACTACAGTAGAGAGTCAACATTCACATGGTACCAGAATGAGCAACGGGAACAATATGCGCGCCAGGTCCTGTGGACTTGCTCTGGCACAGTAAACGAGCCGGATGAAAATCCGACTCCGCAACAGCATGAAATGCTTTGTACCCCGAACGGAGTATTCTGCTCCACTTCGCCCTGCCATGTCGGCAGACCGGATACCTGGTACTTCCTCAATTTTCGCGAGGTTCTGAAATACGTTTGTCAGAGTGATTTGCGGCATCCTGACAAGCCCTACATCATTTCGCCCACGTACCGCACATCGCTATATGAATTTCTGACGCAGAAGCACCCCCGCTGGGTGCAGGGGGAAGTACCGGCAGACATGCAGCCAGCTCCGGGAACTTATACTGACCAGGAAGCCATTCGGGCACTGCGTGAACAATTATTCCCCGGAGCTCTTCCTGAGTCGAGCGAAGCCCCATTGTTTGCTACACAATAAGGCCATTACGCCATAAACCCGACCAATCGGCGCAAGCTGCATCCCGCGCAGTTATGCAGAATTTTTGAAATTCGCAGCAGAATTATCTTGCAAAAATCACAAAGCAGGTTATGATGAGTATTGCAGAAAGGCATCGTTGCGTTGCCTGCTCTGCACAGAAAAACCAACCAAACCAATAGAAAGAGGTAATAACTATGCCGAGTGATACTAATATTACTGTTACGGGCCGTCATATTGAAGTGACTGATGCCATCCGCGATTTCGCTACGAAGAAGATTGAGGCCATCCATATCGATTATCCGAAGATTGTGGAAGCCCGCGTAGTGGTGGATGTACAGAAGGAGCGTCAGATGGCCGAAATCGTGCTGTTCTGTGCTGATCACATTACCATCCAGGCATCTACCTCTTGCGACGATCTGTATGCCGCCATCGACGAGACGGTGACCAAGATCATGCGCCGCATGCGCAAGCACAAGACCCGCCTCATGAAGCATTTCCGCCCGCACCGCTCCAAGAGTATCCGCAAGCTGGATGAGAAGGTGTACGAGGAAGAAGTGCTGGACTACGATGTGGACGCCGATGCACCGGAGGATCCGAAGCCTGTGCGCGTATCCCGCGAAGGCTACGACCTGCGCACCATGTACAAGGAAGACGCTATCATGGAGCTGGAAATCTCCGGCAAGCCCTTTGTGTTGTATCGCAACGCCCGCCGCAATGTGCTGCAGATTGTCTACCGCCTGAGCCCGGGCGAATACTCCATCATTGAGCTGGGCCCCGAGCTGAAGGCATAACTTTCGCACATCATTAACTCTGGCAATTTTCCAGGCCGCGCCCCACACAGGGTGCGGCCTGATTGTTTTTTTCGGGACTGAAGTCGAGTGCTCCGAAAAAGGTCGAGGAATAGAAAAACCGGCTACCCGGGGATAATCCGGGCAGCCGGTGAAGTCAGATTTCTCAGGGGCGGGGGAATCAGTTCTTCTTCATCACCATCTCGCCGGCGCAGTTGTACCAGCCATCGTGGCACTGGGCGCGGAAACGCACCTCTATCTTACCCTTCAGAGCGCGGGGGACGTTGAAGTTCACTGTCTTGGTATCCTTATCAGCAGGAACATCGCCATCGCACACATGCTTACCGTTGGCAAAGAGCTGGAAGCCCATGGTGGTCATACGGCCGTTTTTGCTGGTAGTGGGCACAATGCTGAAAGTATAGGAACCGGGTCCTTTCACCTCCTTGCTCACGTTCACACGCCACTCCTTATCGATGCCGAAGGTCATCTCTCCATTATCGTAATAGGGAGTATCGAAGATGTAGGGAACAGAATCATCCCAGTAATTGGCCCAACGCAGAGCGCCTTTGCCATACTCACTGGCGGGGTCGATTTCCACCACCTTACGATAGGTTTCCACGAGTTTCTTGCGGAGAGCCGGATCATTGGTCGCCTTGTATTTCTCGCGGTAGACATAGGCCAGACCAGATGTCCACTGCTGCTGGAGCTCGGTGTTCATCTTGTGGGCCTTCAGGACCTTCTGCACAAACTTGACGCCGTCATCGAACTTGCGTTCCTTATCCTTGTACTTGGCATCGGCACCCTTGCCACCATTGAGCACGGCGTTAATCTCATCGTACATGCCCATATGGTCCATGCCGTAGAGATAGCGGTACATGGTCTCATGGTTCGGGTCCTTGCGGTTCAGGATATCCTTGAGCGGATAGTTGCGCGAGGCATCGAGGTACGGCTGCATGGCAAGAGCCTCACCGGCAGCCTTGGCGCCCTCGACACCATCGGTATTGCGAGCTTTCTCCACCAGAGCCATGTACTTAGGCATGGTCTTGAGCGAGCTCTTCACAGCCTTTTCCATGGCGGCAGCACTCAGCACCGTCTTACCCGTGTAGATACCCAGCAAGGATTCATCGGGAGCCATGAGGATAGCCACGGGGAAGTTCATGAACTCACCGTAAGGGATAAGTTTCTTGCGTTCATCCAGTGTAGGAATGGTGCCCACTCGTTCATCAATCTGTCCA
Organism: Akkermansia sp.; assembly: GCA_045125705.1. Lineage (GTDB taxonomy): Bacteria > Verrucomicrobiota > Verrucomicrobiia > Verrucomicrobiales > Akkermansiaceae > Akkermansia. The sequence continues at coordinate 29,862 of JBGVNQ010000045.1, forward strand.
AGCACCACAGGCAGGTTCTTCTGCTGCAGCTTGGTCCACTCCTTCACCACTTTGCCGGCATTGGGCAGCCAGTCGGACCCATACCATACAATGAGGCAGGGGCGGCCTTCGGCCTTGGCCTTTGCACGGGCTTCCAGATTCTCGGGGAAAGGAAGCGGGCTGGCAGCAGGTTCCACCACCATTTCCTCCTCTTCCTCGGCCAGAGCGGCAGCGGGGGCAGCCTCCGACTCAGCTGCAGCGACAGCTTCCTCAGCCGGCTTCTCGGCTCTCTTTGGAGACTTGGCAGACTTTTTATTCTTACCCTTCTTCTTGGTTACCTTGGCCGGGGCATCGAGCCCAAGCAAACCGGGATCGTAATAGTAGACACCGCCGCCTACCACACCCAGCAGAATGAGAAGTATGAGAAATTTCTTCATGGGATTAAATTGAGTTTAGCGGGTGAAAATGACGAAGTGAGAAATGTGAGCGAAGTCCGGGTTGGCGTTATCGAACTCAACCTTGACCCATTTGGCCTTGGTGCCGTCCGGGAACTTAGCTACCCACTCCTTGGGCATATCGGCGATTTCCGCGCGCTTGAACCAGGTGGCGCCGTCCTCACTGGTAGAGACGATAGCCTTCTTCATGCGCCACTCGTTGCCATTCGTCTTGCGAATAATGCAGCCAGTGGTGTGACCGGGCTTCTCAAGCTCCACAATGAAGTTGGGAGTCTTTTCCTTACCCGTGTGGCACTTACCACCTTCGGGAGTCATGATACCGGCGTGAAGAACGGGGGTATCGTAGCTGCTGGTAGTGGAAATGCGGAACAGAGAACCCTTGGCGGGTTTACCCTGGAGCTCACCCATCTTCTGCAGCGGGTCGGCCTTGTAATCGGGAGTAGAGAGAGCCAGCGCGCCCTTGGTAAGCGCCATGAAGGCAGGGCCGGAACGAGCCTGCTCAGCGGCCACAATAGCCTTCTTGTAGGCATCGGCCATCTTCTTGTTGCGCTCCTCAGCAGATTCTCCACCAGCGGCCTCAGCACCACCTGCAGCCTCAGCAGCCTTGGCAAAGGCCTTGTTGAAGATCTTGCTACCCTCTTCGGTGGCCACATAGGTCTTCACAGCCCACTCCAGCAGCTGGCCGAAGGTAGTGCCATCGCCATTCTTGATATGAGCCACGAACATGTTCTCGAGGAACTTCTGACGAGCCTGGTCGGAAGGCAGCGCCTTCTGCTGAGTCTCCACCAGCTCATCGAGCTTGACTGCCCAGCTGGAGGGAGTGGTGGCCAGAGCCTCGTGTTCCATCTTGTAGATGTCGAGCTGCTGTTTTTCGCTCATACCGGCAATCACCTCGGCCAGGTCAGCCGTGGCATCGATGGCGGCTACGCCGTGGCCATCATACTTGGGCAGCATCTTCTTCACCAGATAATCATAGCACTCATCGGCAGAAATGCCGCGCTTCTTCATCTGAGCATGCAGGGCAGCGCGGAAGAAGGGATGCATGGGCGTATCCTTCAGGGCTGAGTTCCACATCTTCTCGGCCTCGGCATCCTTGCCGGCTGCTTCAAGGCCGCGGGCGCACAGGCTCTTGCGGTAGGCCTTGGCCACCTTCTCATCATCAGCAAACACAGCTTCCATCAGGTTATAGGAAGTCGGCGCGCGGAAGCCGAAAATCATGTTGTGCATGCCGCCATCCGGACCGCCGAAACCACCGACCCATTTGCCACGCTCGGTGCGCACAGCATAAGCGCAGTGGCCGGGCTGGCCCACCGAGTAGGAAGGTATGCCATGAGCCATGGCAGCCACAGCACCCAGGTGCGACATAGCGCCGCACACGCCACCATTGCGGTGCGTAGACTCGGCCTGGCTTTCATCGTTGTATGGCAGGTTGTAGGCACCGCCCTGCACCGTGTCGCCGAACTTGGAAGTACCCGTATAGGTAGCAGCCCAGCAGGCCAGCCCGTACTTATCCCACGGCATGTTGATAGCCTTGGCGGCGTACTCGTATGAAGCATCATCCCAGTCCTGACCGGGATTGGCCACCACAAAGCGGAGCTCCCAGGCCTTCAGGTTCTTGTAATTGGGGTGAAGGAGGCCTTTCTTTTCCTGCTTCTGGAAGAACTTGTAACGGCGCACAGGGTTGAACTTGTTAGGAAGCATTGTAGCCAGAGGCGGTTCCTTCCACGTCTCGCCACCACCCCAGCAGGAAGCCAGAGCCACAGCCAGAGCCTTGTTCTGCACCTTGCCCTTCTCTTCATCCCAGATGCGGTAGAGCACCTGCATGCCGGTATCCTTTTGGAAAGGAACCAGACCACAGGTCAGATACAGCTCCAACCACTCGGTATCCTTCATGAACTTCTGCAGGAACGTAGCCTTCTCCTTGCTCTCTGCAGCCATTTTGGTGAGGAACTCTGCTCCCGTCACGCGGATGAGCTCGTGCATCATCGAGCAATGCAGAGCCGTTGCATCCTTCGGGGAAATTTCCATTGTCTTCAGCGCCTCAACCAATGCGGCCTGAACGTCGGCATAATCGCCTTTTTCCATGGCATCCTGCACAGCGGCGGGCAGTTTCTTGCCCTTCACCGGCGCCAGTGCCAACTTACTGCTGCCATCTTCCGCAGCCATCACCGGAGAAACCGGTGAAAGCCCGAGGGCAAGCAGCCCGAGCATCAAAGCACATGTACGTGTTTGCATGGTGTTAGAATGCTACACAGAGGCATGGAAGTCAAGTACAAAACTCACTTCTCCCATGCTCCACGGCACATACATAGTTGCTTTTCCACAACTGTTATGATAGAATGCCGCCGTGAGGATAATTTCCCATATATCGCTTGCCATACTGACTGCCTGCATTCTGCTGGGCGGCACGGGATGTTCGTGGCGTAAAGGTGCGCATTATTCGCCTGAAAATGATCCCCGCCCCGAGCCGAAACTCAAAAGAACTCCGTACACCGTAAACGGCAAACGCTACCGTCCGATGGATATTGCCACTGCCCTGCAATACAGCGAAACGGGTGAGGCCTCTGTGTACAACGATGGCGGCTCCATCGGTGCCATGGGCGAGCGCCTGCCCAAGGGCGGCAAATACGCGGCACACCGCACCCTGCCCCTGCCCAGTGTGGTGCGCGTCACCAGTCTCAAGACCGGCAAGAGTTGCGACGTGCGCGTGTGCGACCGCGGCCCCTTCCACCGCCGCCGCATCATCGATATCAGCCCCGCCGTGGCCCGCGCCATCGGTTGCGGCTGGGGAGTACACTAGGTGAAGGTCGAAACCATCTCCGTAGGCGACGGCCCCAACCAGCGCCGCAACGAAGATTAAGCCCCCCGAAGCGGAAGAGCTGCACATTCCGGAATCAGCTGGGATATTGCATACAGAGGAATATCCAGTTGCGTATACCCTCCACCTGATGAAAGTGCCAGCTGCTGCACATGATAATTAGCCATTGAGGTACGAATGGCTATAGCAGGCGTGAACTTCTGGCAATAGAACTTGAGGCTCTTGGCGGTCAGATTCAGCTCAGCCTTCACCTCAACGGGTACCAGTTCCATACCATGCTGGACCAGGAAATCGATTTCCGACTGTCCATTACTGCTTGCCCAATAATAGGGCTCCATACGACAGACAGCACGGAGTTCCTGCTGCACATACTGCTCAGCCAAGGCCCCCTTGAACTCCTGGAAAATGCGATTCCCTTCCAGAATCACTCCCGCCTGCAAGCCCGCTTGTGCACCCAGAAGGCCTACATCTACATGGAACAACTTAAAGGCCTTTTCACTATATGCATTTACAGGCAACGCAGGCTTCGCCACCCGGCGTACAGCGTATGCCAGGCCAGCATCATACAACCACTGCAAACTCATTTCGAGCTGGCGCATGCGCAACCCCTGTTGCACATCTGAGCACATGAACTTCTTATTCTCACGCGCCAGCTGATTGGGCAGAGAATCCCATATCATGCCCGTGCGAAGCCAATGTTCGGCGGGTATATGCTTACTGAAATCACGGCGGTATCCATCCAGCAAATCACCCTGCACAGCTCTTACCTGCCCGAAATTCCTATTCTCAGCAAACTCCTTGACTGCTTCCGGCATGCCTCCCACAAAATAGTAATAACGAAGGTACTCTGCAAATCGGCCCGCAAACAGAGTAATCATCTTCCAATCACGGGAACGCAACAGATCGGCCATCATTCCCTGCCCACATGCTTCAAGGAATTCCGTATAACTCATCGGATACAGATGAAGCATGTTAACCTTACCTACAGGAAAACCGGTCCCGCGGTGTTCATATAGTCCCAGCAAGGAGCCCGCAGCCACAACATGCTGTTCCGGCAAATCTTCGCAGAAGTATTTCAGTGAAGTCAGCGCTGCCTGGCATTCCTGTATCTCATCCAGAATAATCAGAGTCTCTCCCGGTATCACAGGTGTATCTGCATGCAACTGCAGACTGGTCAATATCCGCTTCATGTCAAAATCCTTTTCAAAGGATTCCTTCATGCGTTCATCGCGATCAAAGCGCACGTAGACTACATTACGGTAATGCTCATGAGCAAACTCCTGCAACAGCCAGGTCTTGCCCACCTGACGAGCTCCCAGCAACAGCATAGGCTTGCGGCGAGCATTACTTTTCCAAGCAGCTAATTCGTTTATTAAATCACGCTTCATGCCTTTCCCTCCTGACTGAATTATGAACCATCCGCCGTTTCATGTCAAGCCTCGTGCACATTTTTCACGGGAGATTTGTGCTTCACGTGCACATTTTTCACGGGAGATTTGTGCTCCGTTCGCACATTTTTCACGGCAAAACGGCGTCCGATTGGACGCCGTTTTATCGTTACACGTTTATATTGAATATTTTCTTATCTCAGCGAGAAGAAATCACGGATACGGGGATTATCGCTGGCGGCGATGACGCTGGGCGGAGCATCCACCACGAGCTTACCATCGGCCAGGAACACGATGCGGTCGGCCAGTTCCATGGCGAAATCGGTATCGTGGGAAACAACGAGCATGGTCATGCCATCCTTGGCGAGCTCGCGCATCAGGTTCTCTACCTCGCCCACCATTTCGGGGTCGAGAGCAGAGGTCGGCTCGTCAAAGAGCAGCACCTCGGGATTCATGGCCAGGGCGCGCACGATAGCTACGCGCTGCTTTTGACCACCGGAAAGCTGGGAGGGATAGGCCTTTGCCTTATCATGCAGGCCGATGCGGTGCAGCAGGTGCAGCGCCTGATTTTCGGCCTCCATGCGGCTCATGAGGCCGCACTTCACAGGAGCCAGGGTGATATTATCGAGAATGGTGAGGTTGGCAAAGAGGTTGAAATGCTGGAACACCATGCCTACCTTGGCGCGGTAGTGGTTCAGGCCATCCTCGCTGCGGTCCACCGGCTTGCCGTGGAACAGCACCTCGCCGCCCGTGGGCGTCTCCAGGAAGTTCATGCAGCGCATCACCGTGCTCTTGCCGGCGCCGGAGGGGCCGAGCAGGAACACCACCTCGCCCTTCTTCACCCCTACGGAAACTTCATCAATCACGCGGTGGTCACCGAATTCCTTGACCAGGTCGCGCACTTCCAAAATGTTATCAGCGTTCATTCTTCTTCAGACTGTTTTCAAGTTTCTTGAGGAGCTGGCTCAGGCACACCACCACAATCAGGTAGATGAGAGCCACAGCAATCAGCGGCAGGAAGGCATCGTAGGTCTGGCTTCGGATGATGTCGCCACCCTTGGTCAAATCCTGCAGGGCGATGTAACCACACACGGAAGTCTCCTTGAGCAGCACGATGAACTCATTGCCCAGCGCAGGCAGCACATTCTTGAATGCCTGCGGCAGAATCACCGAGCGCATGGTGGTGCCATAGCTCATGCCCAGGCTGCGGCCGGCCTCCATCTGGCCGCCGTCCACCGCCATGATACCGGAGCGGATAATCTCCGCCACATAGGCACCGGAGTTCACACCGAAAGCCACAATGGCCACCAGCACCTTGCTCACATCCACCGAGCCGAAAATCACGAAATAGATGATAAGCAGCTGCACCACCACAGGCGTGCCGCGCACCACGGTCAGGTAGATATGGCACAGGAAGTTCAGCACCTTGTAGCGGCCGGTCTGGTCGTGAGCGCTGCGCACCACGGCCACCAGGAAACCGATGCACAGGCCCATGAGCACCGCGCAGAAGGAAATCTCAATGGTAATCAGGAAACCATTTACCAGGTAGCGCCAGCGGCTATCCTTCACAAAATTGGTCTGGAAGGAATCCTGCATGCGTTGCCAGAGCCCCTTCTCTTCTGTCTGCACAGCAGGCACGGCGAGCGGCTTGCCATCCTTGTCCAGATAGCGGGCCCAGATTTCATCCATGGTGCCATCGGCCTTCATTTCAGCCATGGTCTTGTTGAACATGGCGAGCAGCTCCGGGCGGCTCTTGCTGATGGCCATGGCGTATTCCTCCGACACCAGCGCCGTGGGCAGAATGCTGATACCCTTATTGCGGGCCACGTGTTCCTCAGAGGGGGCACTATCCAGCACCACGGCATCTATCTTGCCCGTCACCAGAGAAGCCACCGCCAGTGCGCCGTCCTGGAAACGCTCAGGCTCCTGGATATTCTCGGTCACATACATGTCACCCGTGGTACCATGCTGCACACCGATACGCTTGCCCTTCAGAGATTCCGGGCCGGTGATATCCGAGCCATCGCGCACGATAATCACCTGGTCAGCCTTCACATAGCTGGTTGTGAAATCAATCTGCTTCTTGCGATCCTCCGTCACCGTGATACCGGAGGCGGCCACATCGCCCTTACCCGTCTGCACAGCGGCAATCACGGAATCGAAGGACATGTCCTCAATCACCAGCTCATAGTTATTGCGGCGGGCAATCTCGCGCACCATATCGGCATCGATACCCACAATGCGGTCTCCCTGGTAGAATTCATACGGGGGGAAAGTCGCATTGGTCACCATTATCAGCTTGCTGCGTTCCTCCTGTTTCTCGCCACAGGCAGTCAGAAACAGAGCCATGAACGCCAGCATCACTGCCAGCCATTTCTTATATAATATACCGGGCATGCGCGTGGAGCTTATCACAACGCGCCCCAAATGGAAAGGTAAAAAACAAAGAATGTTGATTTTAGCGGCATTCCAGCTCTATATAGACCCGGTTCTGCTGTCTATCCCACGCAAAACGATTCAGTTTGCATGGTTTCAGTTCCTTATCCCGCCGCTCCTGCATCTGCGCATTCAACTGCTCCAGCAGGACCGCACTCTCCTGTGCCGCAAATGTCTCACCCTCGAAACTCACCTCCACCGGCCGGGCATCCCCTACCGCAGCAAACATATCAGCCACCGCCGGCACCCCAATCAACCCAGTGATGATAATATAGTTATCCTGCACAGGAGGTCCCCACCCGTTATCATACATCTGCCGTGCCCGCCACTGCGCACTGCCAATGCCGCCATCCAGCACCAGCCTACGCTGCAGCGGCTCCACATCCGTGCGCAGCGGCAGTTCCGATTCCGTCCAGAGGACACACCCTATCCACCCCAGCACCAGCAATGCTGCAAAACATCCGAATTTCCCCTTTAGCACGCGCCCAGCATAATCATAATGTTATCCATTATCAATACCAATTTGCATACGCGTGATGACTTTTCAAAATTCAAGCACAAAAAAAAGAGGCCGGAACGCTCCCCCCATCCCCACTGTACCGGTTCCCGTATACTCATTCCGTTCGTATTTTATGTGAGATGTAGCACTTATCCATTGACAAGTGAATTGTTAGTTTCATTTTAGCAGGTTATTTTTCAATCCAGGCAGATGACAACATGATATCAATTGTTTACAATTATAAATTATTAACTTTTTGCTGTACGTCGCACATAAAATGTGATAAAATCACCGCGCGTAAGGAGCATCACCCTCCTCTATCTATTCGAACCAAACATAAAAACATGAAAGTTAGATTACCCAAAGCTCTGCTCTCTGCAATCATGTGCGCCTTCGCATATGCTGCCATAGATACGGCTCAGGCCGGTTATGTTACCCCGACCACCATCTGGACGGAAGCTAGCGAAATGCAGTTAGGCAACAACCCTGACGGCATCCCCGGATACACCCTCGATGTGAAAGATGGTGACACAGAGGCTACCATCTCGAAAAACACCGAAACGACTTCCGGTCTGTTTGTGCGCGACGGCAAATTGACCATCGGCGGCACGGAGGAACACATCACCCTGACCATTAATCCCAACGGTGGTGGTCAGCTGGACGACTTTGGACTTAACGCCACCGGTACAATTCTCAACGTCGCCGGTAAAGATGCCGTTGTAGTAATTGATAACGCTACGGTTACCACTAACAACAAGGCAGTCACAGCGGTTGGCGGCCCGGATGGCAACGGTACTCTCATCCTTCAGAATGGAGCAAAGTTTGATGGTTCCAATCAAATCTATTTCTTTATGGGTTATAAGTCCTATAGATTAGAAGGAGAGAACCCGAACTATACAGGAGGAACCAATAACGGAAAACCCATTAAGCAACAGGTTCTTCACGCCACAACTAACAACGTTGGAGACAGCAGAGCTGATGAAAACGGCAATGCTGATTTCAGCAACCGCTACGAAGGCACATACACAAATGGCATCGGCGGTACAGAATACGGTAAGGCTGTTCTTATCGTGACGGAGAACTCCGAGTTCATTGCATCTGGTATAAATGAGTTCTGTATGGGTGAAGGTGAGCTTAAAGTATCCAAAAACTCCACCTTTAATACCAGCGAACATTACTCCATTGCTGCACTAATCGGCTATGGCATAGGTGCCACCTCCAAAGTTGATATTGAAAGCGGTTCCGTGATGAATATCAATGGCATTCTCTGGACAGGCACTTACGCCAATTCCAAGGCAATAATCAATATCGATGACGCCACAATGAACCTGAAGTCCGACCACTATGCGCTTCTGGGTTCGTTTTACGATTATGAGAACAACGGCAGCTACTCAGAGCTGAATCTTAAAAACAACGCAATCGTCAATACAAACTGCATAGTCTACGTAGGTCTGGATGCTGATGCCAAACTCACCATTGACAGCACATCCACCTTCAAGAACACGGGAGCAGATACAAATGGTGCTTTATCTATCGGTGCCTACGGCACTGTAGAGAACAAGGGCACAATCAACGTTTCTGTATTGGAACTGGATGGTGGTACACTGAGCCACAGCGGCAGCTTGACGGTAACCGACAGCCTTGTCCTGAACTCCGGTGTTCTGGAAATTATCCTGACGGAAGCAAACCAGAGCAAGGAAGCCATCACCCTTGCCGATGGAGCCAGCGTCACCATCGGCAAGCAGGCCGCCACATTCAGCACTCGCTCCGCCTCGAACGATATGCTCATCCGCCTCGTTGGCGCACAGAATGTCAAGGCCGGCGCCAAGTTCGTTATCTTTAATCAGGAAGTGGACCTGAGCAATGCAACCATCGAAGGTGTGGATATCGACCTGACCGTTGAGAACGGTGAGACCATTATCACCCTGGAAGAAGACCTTTACGTAGGTCGCGATCCTCAGGCAGACGTGCTGGGCGCTGCAGCCTGGGGCGTGCAGAAGAGCAGCCAGGCATTCACCGATACCCTGTGGGGTGGCCGCACCAATGCCGTGGTAGTCAACAACTGCATCACCACTTCCACCGATAACAAGGGCAACGTGGTGAACTTCACCGAGCCCGCGGGCCAGACTATCGCCTGGGGCACAGCCTATGGTTCCTTCGACCGCCTGAGTAGCAATGGCAGCCTGGCTGGTGCTGATTTCAACCTCTATGGCGGAGCCATGGGTGTGGAGCACCAGTTCGTAAGCGGCAGCAGCATCGGCGGAGCCATCGGCTACGACTGGGGCAAGGTTTCACCCTTCAATGCAGCCAAGGTTGACCAGGAAAGCATACACGCCGCCGTGTACGGCCGCGCAGGCCAGTGGAAACTGGACCAGAACGCTGCTGTAGCGCTTGACCTCTCCGCAGCCGTGGGCAGCACTGAAAGCAAGCTTCCCGTGGGCAGCATCGACCAGGACAACCTGCAGCTCGATGCCCGTGTGAGCTACATCCGCAGCATCACTGACAAGCTGACCGCCTCCATCTTTGCCGGCGTACAGTACTATGCCCAGGAAGATGCCTCCAAGGCCAACGTGGCAGTCTCCTCCATGCAGAACCTGCGCACCATGATGGGTGCCGGCATCACTTACGCAGCCACCGCCAAGACCACCCTCTTTGCTGAAGCCAGCGCATACAACGATGCTATGCGTCACAACCCGGTAGCCGAAGTCGACGGCTTCCGCGAACAGGTAGCCAGCCCGGGGCGTCTGGGTGGCAGCATCACCGCAGGTGCAGCCTACCAGCTGGATGAGAACTGGACGCTGCGCGGCAGCTACAGCTTCGAAGGAGCCAAGCACAGCACGGAGCACAATGTGAATGCCGGTGCCGTGTACCACTTCTGATGATACCTTTCCAATAGAATCAGAATCAAACAGCGGGTGGGGAGTCACAGCTCCCCACCCGCATTATTTTCAAGCTATGTTAAACTTTTCGGCTGACAACTTGGGATTGGGCGAGACTCAAATCTGTCGGGGCATGGGACATTAGCCCCAAAAATATAAACGGGACTAAAGCCCCGTGCATCGAATAGAATCAGCACCTGCGCACCAAAGCCCAAAATGCCGCTGCAGACACATCAAAAAGAGGCCGGAGAGATGAATCTCCGGCCTCTGAAAGGAATATCTGGCGAGCTTTAGCGGAACTTGAGCTCCTTCACCTTGGCAGCGAGGGCATCGAGCACCGTCTTGTGGGCGGCGTCCACCTCGGCGGCGGTGAGGGTCTTCTTCGCGTCGCGGTACAGGAAGGTGTAGGTCATAGCCTTGCGGTCGGCGGCGAGCTTCTCACCGGTCGGGTCGCAGAACACATCCTTGAGAGCGCAGGAAACCAGCAGCTTCTGCTTGGCTCCTTCCACCACCTTCATGATATCGGCATGACGGGTAGCGGCGGGCACGTCGAGGGAGGCATCGCGGCTGGAGCCGGGGAACTGGGGCAGGTCCGCAGCCTTGAAGGGAGCTGTAGCCACCTGCTGCAGCTTGCGGAGGTCGAGCTCGGCGTAGTAGCTTTCCATGGGCAGCCCCAGGGCGCGGCACTTGGCCAGGGAAAGGCGGGCCACATAGCCACAGGCCTGGTTGTTGATGGTGATATCACCACCCACGGCGGCATTCTCGCGCTGCTGCTTGGCGGGCACGATGCTGATGGTAGCCTTGGGCACCAGGATATCCAGCACGGCGCGGAGATGCTCGAAGTGAGCCTCGCCCGGCTTGGTGCAGGCCCAGCTGGCGGGGGTCAGTTTGCCGGCCATGAAGATACCCAGCACCTCGTTCTCGATGTCCTTGCCCTTACCGCCGCCGGTGTTGCGGAACACGCGGCCGCACTCGAAGAAGCGCAGTACCTCCATGCCCTGGTTGATATTGCGGGCAGCCACGGAGACAAGGCCGGGGGCCAGCGAGGGACGCAGGGTGGAGTGGTCCTCGGAAATCGGCAGGGAAACGCGGATGACATCGCCCTCCATGAGCGGCTTGATGGGCAGCGCATTCTCCACGCTGGCGATGGTCGGGTCGATGCTTTCGGCAGCGATGAGCTTGAAGGTCTGCACCTCCCAGAAACCAGCACCGGCCAGCTTGCGGGAAAGGGCCATGCGGTAATCGTGGGCGCGGTCCTGGGCGCTCTCCGGCACGTAGATAGACGTGCTGGTGGCGGGAATATTGTCGATACCGTACACACGCACCACTTCCTCCAGCAGGTCGCAGCTGCGCTTCAGGTCCAGACGCCAGGGCGGGCAATCCCAGGTACCCTTCACGTCCACGTCCTTGAGCCCCAGGTTGCGGAGAATGCGGGCACCCTCCATGTGGGGCAGCGTGCCGTTGGTCATCACGTCGAGCTCCTTCCAGTCCAGCTTCACCTGGTCGAGGGCGTAGTAAATCTTGGCATCGGTGCCCTGCTCCAGCACAGTGGCGCTGGTGGCAAGTTCCTCGGCCACCAGGCAGGGAGCCTGGCCACCCACCATCACCGGCTCGGCGGTGCCGCCGCAGCACTCCAGAATCAGCTGGGTGGCGCGGGCTGCAGCGCGGAGCACATTCCAGGGGGAGGTGCCGCGCTCAAAGCGGTAGGAGGAATCGGAACCCAGAGCCAGGCGGCGGCTGGTGAAGCGGATGCTGCTGCGCAGGAACCAGGCAGATTCGAGGATGATATCGGTGGTAGCCTCCGTCACGCCGGAGTCCAGGCCACCCATCACACCACCCAGAGCCAAGGCAGCGCCGCTGGCATCGGAGATGACCACGTCATCGCTCTTGAGCGTGTACTGCTCATCCATAAGGCTGGTGAACTGCTCGCCCTCGGCAGCGCGGCGGATATTCAGGCCACCGGTAATCTTGCTGGCGTCGAAAGCGTGCAGCGGGTGTCCCAGCTCGAAGAGGCAGTAGTTGGTGATGTCCACCACGTTGTTGATGGGACGCAGACCGATAGACACCAGACGATTGGCCAGCCACTCGGGAGAGGGGCCGATTTTCACGCCGGAAATGCGTGTGGCGGTGTAGAGCGGGCAGAGCTCAGGGGCGGAAAGGGTGATGAAATCACCGGCAGCCTTGGTCTCGGCAGCTGCCGTGGGAGCAGCGGCGGGGTCTTCCTTCAGGCTGCGGCCGGTGATGCCGGCCAGCTCGCGGGCCATGCCCCAGTGGCTCAGCAGGTCGGGACGGTTCGGGGTAATCTCCAGCTCGAAGATGGTATCCGTCTCCACAAAGGTGCACACGGGGGTGCCCACCACATAGTCCTGCGGCAGAATCCACAGACCGTGTTCCTTATCCGGCAGACCCAGCTCAGAAGCAGAGCAAAGCATGCCGCGGCTCTCCACGCCGCGCAGCTTGCCATCCTTAATCTCCCAGCCGCCGGGCAGCACAGCACCGGGCAGAGCGCAGGGAACCTTGTCGCCCACCTTGTAGTTCTGGGCGCCGCACACAATCTGGCGCAGGGAACCCTCGCCGGCATCGACCATGCACACATTGAGGTGGTCGCTGCCCTCCACGGGGGTCTTCTCCATGACCTGGGCCACCACCACGAGTTCGGTGGTCACGCCGCGCTCCTGGATACCCTCCACCTCGATACCGGCGAAGGTGAGCATATCGGCCATCTCCTGAGTGCCGAGGCCCTCGAGGTCAATGTAGCTGGAAAGCCAATTCAGTGAAACATTCATGATATGATAGAAAGGGGTTAGATTTTATTGGAACTGGGCGAGGAAGCGGGCATCGTTCTCGATGAGGAGACGGATATCGCGGATACCCCAGCGAATCATGGCCAGACGCTCCAGGCCGATACCGAAGGCAAAGCCCGTGCAGCCGGCATACAGGTTCTTGCCGGTGGCCTTGTCGATATTCTCGAACACGGCGGGGTTCACCATGCCGCAACCGGCAATCTCAATCCAGCGCGGAGCCTGACCCGCAGCCTGCAGCAGCACGTCAATCTCAAAGCTGGGCTCGGTGAACGGGAAGAAGTGAGGGCGGAATCGCACAGCGGTCTCCTCACCGAAGAGAGCCTTCAGGAAGTATTCCAGCGTGCCCTTCAGGTCGCCCACGCTCACTTCCTTGGCCACATACAGACCTTCAATCTGGTTGAAGGCGGAAAGGTGGGTGGCATCGATGGCATCGCGACGGAAAGCGGAGCCGGGGCAGATGATGCGGATGGGCGGGCAGTCCTTCTCCATCACGCGGGCCTGCACGGTGCTGGTCTGCGTGCGCAGCAGCTTGCCGCTGTCGAAGTAGAAGGTGTCCTTCTCATTGCGGGCGGGGTGGTCCTCCGGCGTGTTCAGTGCGTCGAAGCAGTGCCACTCGTCCTCAATCTCAGGACCATCGGCCAGGGTGAAGCCCATGCGGCGCAGCACGCGCACAGCTTCATCGCGCACAATGGAGATGGGGTGCAGACCACCGGCAGGCAGTGTGGCACCCGGCATGGTAAAGTCCACACCAGCCACAGCGGCTGCATCGAGTTCCTGCTGCAGGGCAGCCTTGCGGTCCTCCAGAGCGGCGGTGATGATGGCGCGGGCCTCATTCAGAAGAGCGCCCACGGCGGGCTTATCTTCCTTGGGCACATCGCGCATGCCCTGCTGCACCTGGGTAAGGGTACCCTTCTTGCCCAGGATACCCACACGGGCATCCTCCAGAGCCTTCATGTCGGCAATGCCGGCAATGCGGGCCAGGGCTTCTGCTTGTACGCTAGCAATCTGATTTTTCATAAGTTCGCGGGAAACTATACGCGCGTAGGCGCGAATGTCAAGCATTATGCACCTTGCAGCGTGTCAACGCCTACAGAATACGGCTCATTGGCGGCAAAAACACCAGATTACATTCCAGGCGGGCGAACGCCCGCGATTTTTTCAATCGTCAATTCACCGTGTACCAAAGAAAACCAAAGCCCATAAAAACAAAAAGCCCCCCGCCTGATGACAAGCGGAAGCTTCTGATAGAATACCCTGAATTTGACTCCAGGCTCCTCTCTACCCTCTCCTCCAGTGGGAGAGGGGATTCCTCAATCCGGTTTACACGCCGAACTCGGGGGTCGGCGGCAGCGTGTTCTCCGGGGTGGGAGGCAGAGTGTTACCGGCGGCAGTCAGGGCGGTGAGGCCAAGTACGATAGCGATAGTCTTCATCATTTTCTCTTCTTTCCTTTCTGTTTCCCAGCCGGGGTGATTTCCGGCTGCGGCATTCTACTCTTTTTCCCCGCCTTGTCAACCCCAAAATCAGAATTTTTCACTTTTTTGCATTTTTCTGTAAAAAATCATGAAAGAAAAATTCCCGGTCTGCTGTACGCACACGCGCCCGAAAGCATTTTTTAATCTTACGGCATAACTATTGGCTTGTAACAAGCGGAGCAACATGCTAGTATCACCCGCGTATGAAAAAACTTTTGCAATTTGTGCTGACTGGTCTGCTGGCTCTTTCTCCGGCAGCCTGGGCAGTGCAGCTTAGCGACCTTTCGCCGGATCTCACCCGTACCTCGGCAGACGAAAACCTGTCCAAGGACTACGCCTACCGCGTACTCAGCGACTTGAGCGTGCGCCGTATCTGGAACCTGGACGACAACCGGAAGCTCACCATCGATTTCGATCCCCGCAAGGATGAGCTCATCTGCATCGTGGTGGATTACCGCAAAGCCGTCACGCTCGAAGAAGCCGATAAGGACGCAGCCGACATCGGTAAGTTCGAGGAAGCCGCCTGGCGCAAGTTCGATTCCAACAAGGCCGCCAAGTATTACATGGGCCGCTCCCGCGCCATGAAGTTCAAGCAGGGCTACATGTTCCAGGAGCTCAACGGCGCCAACAAGTGCATGCGCCTTACTTTCTACACCAAGCAGCCCAAGGAAAACCGCCGTCATCTTTCCGAAGGCAGCACTTCCACTGCGTCTTCTGCCATGGGCAGCAGCGGTGGCGGCTCTGCCGTGAAGACCCTGCTGGCTGAGGAAGAGAAGCGCCTGTTCACCCCCAATAAGACCGATAAGCCCAAGACCACTCCCAAGAAGGCCGAGATCATCGTAGAAGAGGAGCCTGAGGAGATTATCGAGGAAACTCCCGAGGAAGAACCCCAGGAAGTGGTGGAAGTGGAATCTGTGCCTGAAAAGGTGGTCGTGAAGGGCCCGGTGGAGGTCAAGCCGGTCAAGACCGTGAAGAAGAAGGGCAACCGCGACAAGGATGTGGATGGTCTCATGGCCAAGCTCGGGCTGGACAAGCTCAAGCCCATCCACTGGATTCTCGGTGGCGTAGGTCTGGTTGTGCTCATCTCCCTCATCGGTGTGGTAGGCCGTGGCAACGAGCGCCGCAAGCTTGAGCGCCGCGCCGACCGCCTGCGCAGCAACTCCGCTAATGTGACCGACAGTCTCCGCGCCAGCATGCAGGGCAAGAAGCGCGGCCCGCGCTTGAAGTAAACTTCCCTGTTATACATTTCAGCATCCCCGCAATCCCACAGATTGCGGGGATGTTTCTTTTTTGGATGTAAGTCCACAACAAATGTTATTTTTTGCTTTTCTTTCCTCCACCACGGTAGTAGAATATGAGATAAGCGTAAAGCTTGCACAACCATGAAATACAAAAGCTACATGTTGACCCCTGCCCTGCTGCTGATGGCAAGCGGGCTTGGTTATGCAGAAACGGATCTACCGGAACTCGTCTACCGCAGCAACGCCGTCTATTCCGTACTGGAAGCCGCTGAAACAGGTAACGACGAAGTACTTGCCGCCAGAATCAATGAGGGAAGGGATGTTAACCAAAAAGATGAAAATGGCAACACCGCCTTGCACCAGGCTGCCAGACGAGGCTCTGCCAAATGCGTGAAACTTCTGCTGAAAGCCGGAGCAGACGCCACTGTTACCGATGCGGAAGGCAAAACAGCCGACCAGCTGACCAAATCCGATAAAGCCCGCAAGCTCATTACAAAAGCCATCAGTGCCCGCCAGGCCGAACTGAAAATATGTGAGCAGATTATTGCCGGGAACCTCGCCCCCCTTCACAAGAAGATGAAGTCAAATGGTTTCAACCCCAACATGCTGGATGGAGAGAACAAGCTCTCCCTGCTCATGCTGGTATGCGCCCATGGAGATGCCGACACCGTGACCAGACTCATCAAGGCCGGGGCAAACCCCAACTTCGTATCGACGGATTCCCGACCTGTGCTGCACAAGGCAATCCTCCGGAATAACGCAGACATCATCAAAGCCCTGCTGGATGGCGGCGCAGACCCGATGCTTCGCGCAGGCAACCAGGCCGTGGCTCTGCACGATGCCGTGTGGGAACGGAAACACGAAAGCATCAAAGCCCTGCTCCCTGCCTACAAGGATATCAACTACAGCCCGGCCGGCGGCTTCAACGGCACCCCCATCAATCTGGCCATCGACCGCAACTTTGCCGATGTGGTCCAGCTTTTCATCGATGCAGGCATTAACCTGAACGACAATAAGAACGGCGACCTGCCGCTGGTTCATGCCGCCATTGCCGGCAAGGCAGAATGCATTGAAGTGCTGCTCAAAGCCGGAGCAGATAAGAACGCCAGAGACAAGAATGGCAAAACCGCTAAAGAGGCCGCAGCAGAATCTGTGCGCCACCTCCTGTAACCCCTGACTCATACTTCGTTATGAAAATACGAACAGCACTTTCCTTCCTTACCATCGCGCTTGGTCTTCTGCCTCTCTGCCAGGCAAAAACGCAGGAGGCCGACACACCGGCAAGCGGCTCCGAACTGGCTAAGCATCCCTTCCCCAAGTATACCGATTTCTCGAAGCTGAACAGCAATCCCCGCAAACAGGAAACAAATTACCGCGTGCGCGAGTTCAGGGCCTACCTCCCCGTGGGTGAAATGTCAAAGCGACTCAAGATTGCCAATTACTCCACCTTCGAGAACCCAACCGGCATCGCCTACGAAAAGGGTGATAGTATCGGCATCCGCCTCGCGGGTACTCCCCGCAGCAAGGTAGAGCTTATTCTGCGCGATTTCCGACACCCCGGCGCCGAGACCCGATTCGAGCTCCACGAGGGAGAAAACACGTTCACCGCCGGGCATTTCGGCCACGCCTATATCAATTATCGCGATAACGACCCCGCCACAGCGCCTGCTATCAAGGTACAGATTAAGGGCGGCCGCATCAACGGCGTATTCACCAACCATAACAACACCAAGGTATGGAAAGATATGCTGGCGAACGCCAAGAGCGAATTTCTGGATATCATGGGCGAGCGCTGTCAATGGGTGCTCGACCTGAAGGCCTTGCGCGAACGCTGTCCGGAGAAAGGCCCGGAACTCGTGGCGCTGTATGACCGTGAAATCATGATTGAACAGCAGCTACTCGGCTGGGAATGGGAGGGAATTCACCCCGGCAACCATATCATGGGCCGCTCCATGTGGGACACCAACCGCTACATGCACGCCGATGGCCTGGGTGGTGCCTATGTCATCACCGCCACCCCCGGCCTTGTGGATGTGGATGAAGTGCGCCGCAGCGGAGCCTGGGGCACCGCGCATGAGTTCGGCCATGTGAACCAGACACGCCCGGGTATGATGTGGGCTGGCACTCAGGAAACCACGGTAAACCTGTTCTCTATGTGCGTGAACTACGACTTCAACCCTGACGAGGTACGTCTGGAGCACGAAGGAGGCCGCACCATGGAAGGCATGCAGGTGCGCGGCGCCCGCTTCGACTGGTATGTGAACAGCGCTGTGGTAAATAAAGAGCTGTGGCAGTTCCAGAAAGGACCGGATGACGGCAGCCGCGAACCCGGCGAACGCTGCGGCGACTGCTTCGTCATTCTCTGCCCCATGTGGCAGATGTACCTGTACAACACCGTGGCCCGCGGCAACGAACTCTTCTACCCGCGCATTTTCAAGAATGTGCGCGACACCGATGAAAGCCAGTGGGGCACAGGAAAAATCCGCATGGCCTATCTGGACCGCTGCTGCGATGCCGCAGAACTCGATTTCTCCGACTTTTTCCTGCACACCGGTATGCTGGCCGTCATGAATCGTTATGTGAATGACTATTCCTCCCGCTGGGTCACCATCACCGAGGACATGTGCCGCAGCGCCATTGCTCACGCAACACAGTATCCCAAGCCGGACTCCCCCGTCATCTTCTACATTACCACCAACAGCGTGGGTATCTACAAAGACAAGCTCCCCATCCAGCCCAGCCCGGATTTCAAGCCGCAGCTGGTGGAGAAGCCGGTTCCACATTTCACTGTGCCTGCCGACCAGTGGAAGAACGCAGTTGCCTTTGAAGTATATGATGAGGATGACGAGCTCATCCGCATCTGCCTGCGTGGTCTGAACC
This sequence comes from Akkermansia sp., assembly GCA_045125705.1. Classification (GTDB taxonomy): domain Bacteria; phylum Verrucomicrobiota; class Verrucomicrobiia; order Verrucomicrobiales; family Akkermansiaceae; genus Akkermansia. The sequence goes on from JBGVNQ010000045.1 coordinate 48,714, forward strand.
AGAAGGACAATGCCTCCACAGACGTTATCCTGCCGGCGGGAGCCGCCACGGTCATGGCCGTTTCCTGGAATGGCAAGCGCTACACCATGTACAGCACCAGGGGCGAAACCATCGACAACAAAGCAGATAAATGCACCGGCCCGGGTTTCGTAATTGATACCACGGCGAAAAAGAAGAAAAAGAAGAAGAAATAACGATTCCGAACACCTTAGTGGGCATGCTGATTCTGCGACAGCATGCCCACTCTGCTCTTTCCAAGCTGAATCAAGTGTGTTAGGATACCGGCATGTCACGCTACAATGGAGAACAGGTGCTGGTCGTTCCGCGCGAAGCCTTTGAGGCTGTAGGCGCTTTCAATGGTGTCAAGCTCAACCCGCAGGACTACCTGACAGCCTTCCTGCAGCCCGGCGTGGCCCGCTACATGGACCGCGAGCTGGCTGAGCAGAGCCCTGAGTTCAAGCAGCTCATCACCTACGCCATCTTCTGCCACCAGGGCCGCATCCTCGCCTACGCCCGCACCTCCAAGGGCGGCGAGTCCCGCCTGCACAACAAGATGTCACTCGGTATCGGCGGCCACATCAACCCCATCGACGGTCTCACCGACTCCATCTCCACCTACCTCGCCGGCATGGAACGAGAGATTCGCGAGGAAATCACCTTCACCGGCTCCGCCACCCAGGAGCTCTTCGCCATCATCAACGATGACACCAACGAAGTAGGCTCCGTGCACCTCGGCTTTGTGCACCGATTCGAGCTGCAGGACGACCAGGTAGCGCCCAACGAAAAAGCTCTGGCCGACCTCGCCTTCCGCTCCCTCGATGAGCTCGCCGGCCCGCTCTATGAGCGCCTCGAAACCTGGTCCGCCATCTGCGTGGATGCGCTCAAGGGTTAATCGGATGCTTTACAACGCACTTTTTCCCATCATACCGCCCACTTCAGGGCGGTATGATTGTTGTATAGCAAGGGCAGAATACCGCATCAGTGACAGAAATATGCCCCCGGAATAAAGATTTCCTGCCCTTGACTCAATAAAAACACACCGCTGAAGCGTCTACCCTGTATATGAATGCCGCACGCAACATCTGCGCCAGTCTCCTGCTCGGAGCATCACTTCTCTGCCTCACCACCAGGGCAGAGGAAGAGCTCACCCCGGAGCAACAGGCTCTTGTCGAACATTTCCACCGCCCTGTTCGTACCTTGGGTGATGCAATGAATACTGCCCGGGCAACCCTGAAAGGGATTTCCGACGTCTCCGGAGCAGATGCCGCAGCCCCGGCCGTTTCTGCCGTTATCCAGGCAGAAAGGGAGGTGAGTGAAGCCGCAGCCCGACTGACAGAAGCCGGAATGAACGTAAGCGGCCTGTACAAGAAGGGGCAGCTGGCAAAAGCTATCAGCAGCCTGCCCATTGCCGCCTACAATGCCGATATCCAGGCTACTCTGGCAAATGGATGCCATGGCAGCGTGAAGCTCTACCTGGCCATTACCGGCACATCTGCCACCGACGAGCAATTACAAACCACGCTCAACGAGCAGGATAAGGCGGACCTGGCAGCGGTCGAACACGCGCTGAGCGCCATAGAACCCATCTGTCCGGTCTCGCACTGGCGACCACTGGAGGATGAGTTCGTGAAGCGTTTTGATGCTTCAGTCCCCGCAGCCGAAAGGCTGCAGCAGCGGCCATTGACAGCCATGCTGCTGCACAGCCTGCTCGAAAAGCACTCCAAATGGATATTCGAACTCGCCAATCAGGAATTCCACCACAACGGCGACCTGGAAGAGCGTTTCCTGCTCCGGCCCCAGAACTACATAGGCAGGTGGTACGAGCGCCGCTCGTTCGATGATTACTTCTACCGCTGCGCCGATGCGCTGGACCTCAACAGCGCAACCCCGCGTGGCAAAGCCATCTGGGAAGCAGCCGCACCGCGTCTGGCAGAGCTGCGAAAGAAATACAACCTGGGCACCGGCGACGGACGCACCCGCGAAACAGCCTTCGACATACCCGCAGAAATAAAGCCCGGGGAGTTCAAAAGATTCGTGAACGAAGTCACACAGGAACTTTTTGGCGAGCGCGCCCTGCACAGCAATCTTCGGTGGAGCTCGTTGGGCAAGAACGGGCGCAGGGTAGTGCACGGTATCATCCTCGTGGGACGCCCCGGCAACCGGAACCGCGACAATGACAGTCACACCATCATGCCCTGTTATTTCAACATCGAACAAAAGTGAAGCCGCTCATGAAACAGATACTTGCCCTCATCCTGTGCCTGATACCGGCTGTGCACGCTGCCGGGGAAGGATATGCCACTCCGGCAGAGTTCGGCTACCCTGCGCTTTCCCAGGAGCCGCCCCGGTACCTCATCCCCGCTCTCGAACGCGAGTGGAACATCCCCGGGCAGCCCCCCTTGCGGGCCACCCTCCAGGGAATCAAGGGCAAATGGGGTAACAATGCCGTCATCATCCTGCGCACCCCCTCCGGACGCGACCGTTCCGTCCCCGCCTATGCTCTCAGTGATAAAGATCTGAATACTGTCCATGACTGGCTGAAGAAGAATAATTTCGAGGAATTCGAAACCTACCGCGAAGGCACCACTCTGGTACGCGTACACTCAGTCATTCCTGTAGGAAAGGAATACCATGTCAGCATCATCCTGACCGATGGCTCGCGCATTGCACTGCGCACCAATGCACAGCCCGCCAACCGCGAATATGCCATCAAGCAGCCGGTCAATGCCTTTCAGGTAACAGATGCCACTCTGGAAATATTACGCCGCCACAGCACACGGAAACCGGAAAACAAGCCGGAGCTGCCCATTGCCTCTTCCATCGATGAAGCCACGCTCTATGCCGCAACACACGATGTGGACATTGCGGTATTCTACCTCAACCACCGGGGCAGTGCCACCGACCTGGCCTTCCGCCACTATCTGTCCAACAAACCGGAACAGGTAGCCCGGTGGGCACAGCATTTCGTGTTCCTGATGGCCTACAGCGATGAACACGGCATGTACCCTGCGGAGTGCCACGATGGAGAGTTCACTCTGAAGCTCACCCATAGTTTTCATGGATCGCATGCGGTCAACCTCTGTAACACCAGCTCCATGCTCACACAGCTCCGCCTCGCATGGCTCAACAATACCAGCCATCTCAGCTATGTGCTCTACACGCACAACAAACGCTCCGGCAACCCATACCAGCAGAAATTCACCACAGGAATCCGCTCCGGCATGGCCTTGGTTGACAGCATGCTCAAACTGAGCGACGATGCATTCCGCCTCTTTGGCCACTAAATCTCAAAACTGCCCCACTCATGAAGAACACTCTTACCTGTATTCTGCTCTGTCTACCCGGCACACTAGCAGCTGCCGATGATTATTTTGAGCGAAGTCTCTACCCCGATTGCCGTAAACTCACCCCTGCCGAAGTAGACCCGCGCGACTGGTTCCCAGCAGCCACGAGACAGGAGCGAGAGCGGATGCGCCAGAACTCCCGCCAGCATTATACTGATGCCCGCACCATGGCCGAACGCCTGCTTGCCGACCCACAGGATGAGGAGGCTTTTGCGGCACTCACCCCGCACACCAAGCACATCAATGACCTGGTAAGCGAGATTTCCCGGGAATCGCGCGAGGCAAAAAAGAAACTGACTAACCTGCTGCAATTCCGCCAGATATACCGCGTTTCAGGACTGTCCGATGAACGCCTGCTGGCGCTGAATGATACCCCCCGGCAGGACTTCATCATCCGCCTGCGCGACATGCTCCAGAATAAGGTACCGCGCGAGCAGCGTATCCGCATGCTCTACAGCATGCTTGAGCACGATACCGCACTGAACCATGCGGAAATCGACATCATCTACCGCGGGTTACAAGCCTGGTGCAACGTCAGCAACAGCCACCGCCCTGCCGGCGCCGTGGCGCGGCTCTACCTGCGCGAATTCCGCGATGACAAGGAGGTGCAGCTCTCCTCGCCCATGGAGCACGACATCTCCACCCACTACCCGCATCTGCGGCGCTTTGTTTCCTCCGAGTGCGCCATCAACGGAACGGTGGCCAAGGGGCTCTCGCACGAGATGAACTGGAACACCCGCGCCCTCAACCGCCTGCTGTGGCGCGACCCGGCAAAAGCCGTCATCCTGGCCCGCCACATGCAGAAGCCCGGCTATGACCTGCTGGAGCACAACCCCACGGCACTGCTGAGATACATGCGTTTCTGCGGCATTGCACAATACCGCCACCTGGCACTGGAAGTTCCCGAATGCTGCGAACTTGCCATGAATACCTCCCGGCAGAGCAGCGGGAAAGAAGCAGCCCTGCTTGTACGCAAACAGACTGAGCAGTTACCGCTCATGCTGGCACCGCTGGCACCTCGTTGTCTGCTGGCACTGGGTCAACGCAATCTGAGTATATGGCAGCCGGCCACCCTCACCCCGCATAACGACATTTCGCCAGCCTGGCCCGATGCCTCTGCGGTGCAGCTGCCACAGTGGCAGAACAGCCTGCTCGGTCTGCCGGAAAATGCAGACCTGCAGGCGGCCTTCGCCAAGGAGCTGGACGCACTCACCAGTTACATCGATACCGCGAAAAAGCACCGCGGCACCGGCTACCTGCTGGCCGAAGCCCTGCATGAATGCGAACGCGTACGCCCCGACCGCCATGACCTCATCACACCCGTCTATGTGCGCATCGCCATGCGATTCGAGAACGACGGCGTGACCCTGAGCTACCTGCCGGAGGATGATAGTTTCAGTATCGGCAGCGATGACATGGGTGACACCTCCGACCCCATACTCGGCACAGCCCTGCACCTCATTCCGCAGCATCTGCACCGCCTCACCCTGCAACTGGCACTGCTCGAGAAGAATGGGCAGATTAAGGAGCTGGAACAGGCCTGCGGCAGGCTCGCCCGAGTGCTCAACCGAAGCAACCTCTGGCCGCTGGTTATCTGCCAGCGCGAGCTGCGTGGCTTCAGCACCCGCGCTCTGCTCACCCTCTTTTCCCACTATGAGGGTGAGGACGATGCGCTTTTCGACTACGGCGAAGCCATGGGGCTGCGCCATGAGATGAGCATTGCCCGCCTGGGGCATGAAGACGAACTGGGCGAGAACCTGCTGCGCGCGGCCGCTATCAGCGGTGCCCTGCCCGCCAGCAGCGAGGAACGGCAGTCCGCTATTGCCGCATTCATGGAGCTGGCTCAGGAGCATGCCTACAGCGCCGACCCACGCCTGACCGGCGGTGTGCTGCTGCACCTGCTGCGCTGGGGCATCAGTGAACCACTCATGCAGTGGCGGGATTGCCCCGCCCGCTATTTTCAGGGACGCTACGCCACCAACGGTCTGAGATATATCCGCGCCTGTCTGCAAGCGGGAGACAGGCAGAAGGCAGATCAGATGCTCAGCTCCATGAAGGCCGATGCCGACACGAACACCACACCTGCCTACCGCCTGGCAGCCGCCCTGATGGCGAAGGATAAGGCCACGGCGAGCCGCTTACGCAAAGATGCCCTGCTGCTGGCCATGCTGCACCGCTACATTGACTACACCACCTATGCCGACTACCTGGCCGAGCTTGCCGTGGACGGCGACCCACAGAACAACATCATGCGCGCCGAGCTCATGTTCAGCAATGGCCGCACTGCCGGGCTCAGCCCGGAACTAGGCTTCCGGTATGCACACAACGGGCGCTGGCAGTCTGCCTGTTTTGTGTTTGAATACATGCTCACACAGGGGCTCACCACCATCACCCCTTACGGCACCGTACCCGACCATGCGCACATGTACTACTACCGGGCCTTTGCCGATATCTGCCGAGGTAAGGCTGAAAATGCACCGGAACTGGCCCAAAAGGCGCTGAACGCCCTGGCTGGCACCCCGGCGGAACCCACTGCAGCAGCACTTGCTGCCCTGCCCGCATCCGCACCGGAGAATAGCCCCCGGACCACAGAGTCGCCTACCGCCGTTCTCCCGGCGCAGGATCTGCTGGCGGCACTGCCTTCGCGCAGCTGGAAACTCAAGAACGGCACCACCCTGGAGGGGCAGCTCATTGCCCTGGGGCGCGGCAAGTTCATCAGCCTGCGCCTGGCAGATGGAAGCGCCCGCATCATCCCCATGGGCGAGGTTGCCGGGAATGAACTGGCCTATTTCAATAACTGGAGCAGGGCCAACGGTATTCAGACCTGGGAGCATAAGCCGAACGAAACAAACCCCGTCTACCGGGTCAAAACCTCGGGGCGCCCCATCTTTGCTATGCCTGACCTTGGCCACCCCGCCGCCTGGTACATGGCCGTAGTGGATGAAACCGGATGCATTCACTGGATACGCACCTGGGGGCTCACCGGCCAGGCTGCAGAAAAGGCCGCCGCCTTCTGCCGCGATGCCCGGAACCGCTTTGCAACAGAACTACGCATAGCCGAAACACCACAGCAGGCCATCGCTATGGCGCAGGAACACAAACTGCCCATTCTGCTCATCAGCAGTATATCAGTCAGCGGAGCATTTGGGGAATTACCCTGCCTTTTCCAATACCTGCAGCTCCACCCCCAAGCCGCACGAACCTGGTCAGAACAATGCATCATTCTACCGGTCACGCCACCCATGGGCAAGGAGCGCCCGATCTGCTACCCCGAGCAGCAACGCCGCGAATTGCTGGAGCTGGAGCGCCTGTTCACCCCCGGCGTCAGCCCCGAAGATTCACACACAGGCCGCATGCTCGATGCAACCCTGCGCAGCAACGGCAAGATAACTCTCTGCATGCTCTCCCCCGGAAAGGTGCTCAGCCGTACGCTGGCGCTGGATACCACAGTAAGCCCGGCGGAGCTGCTGCGCAACGGCCCGGCCATCCCAGCTGAAAAACAGACAGGACAACCATGAGAACCATCATCCTCACCACCACAGCCCTCATGCTGCTGCAGGCAGCCGCTGCAGCCCCGGCCCTGCTGGGACTGCGCGCCTCTGCCACAGCAAAGGAAGTGCAACAGGCCTTTGCCGACCACATTGCAAACGGCACCGGGCTGACGGTGTACCAGCTCACCCCCGGCACTCCGGCTGCGGAGCATCTGCGCCGGGGAGACATACTGCTGCAGGCAGACGGCACCCCGCTGCACAGCCCGGAACAACTGGCTGAACTGGTGCGGCAGAGGCAAGCGGGAGACTCACTGCACCTGGTACTGCTGCGAAATGGAGCCCGACTGGACCTCCGAGTGCAGCTTGCGGCCCGCCCCACGCAACCGGCTCTGAGCCGTAAGCAGCAGCTGGAACTCAATCGGCTGCTCCTGCTGCTCGTGCCACCAGGCGAATCCGTAGTAGATATTCCGACTGTACGCCGCCAGATGCTGCAGCTCAGCGAATGCGGACTCGCCAGCAAGGATGAATACAGCACCTGCACCCTGCATCTGCGCCACGAACAGCACCTCATCACCATCGTTTCATCCGAACGCAGCCTGAGCATCACCCACAACCATCCCAAGGTGCCGGATGCCTGTCTGCGAGCCGATTTTTACCGGCGCGACACCCGCCGGCTTCCCGAACCCCTGGAGCAATTGCTCACCGATTCAGAATACTACCGTCCATGAAATACCCACATCTTCTTTTTCCGCTCATCGCCGCGGTGTGTCCGGCTGCACCCGGGCAGGAAACCGGCACTGTAGAGAAATTCGAGCAGGCTCGCCTGGAATATGATGCGCTGCGCACGCTGCTGCGCATCAAGGATGCTCTGGCCGGTAATCAGGATGACCTGCTGCCACCGGTCAGCAGGGAATTGTTCCTGAACGGCTTCCGCAGCCAGCTATCCACCGGCGGTGAGTTTCCCTTCAAACGCCTTGCAGAGCACAGCACAAAACGCGCCCGGCATATCGAAGCGCAGATAAGAAAGGCAGATTTCCTTACCCCGCATGCAGCACAGCAGGGGGTCACCATCCTCCCGAATGGGGTGCAGTATGCAACCTTCGTCTCGGATTCCCCGGAGCTCAATTACCGGGCGCGAAGAGCGCACCGCCTGCTGGCAACCGTGCCGGGAACCAGCCTGCAGCTGGGTATCAGCGGCACCCCGACAGCAGTGGATGATGCACTGTATGATGCCCCGCGCGGCATTGCATGGCAATTCCTGCTGCCAGTGGAACTGCTGGATGATGTGGATGCCGAGCCGCTGCGCAAAACCGGTCTTCGCACCGTCGAACTCATCGCGGTGCGCGAAAGCCTGAGCCAGGAACTGCTGGAACAGGCGCGTGCCGCATTTGCCGCGCGCTCCCCCGCCCTGCCCGCCATCACCCTTGAAACGCCTGAACTGCATGCCGAACGCTCGCAGCTCATGGGCATGCTGGCAGCTCACGTCATTGATGAGCCCTCGGAATTGCTCCTTGCCCGGGTGGAGGAACTCCTGCCCAGGCTGGATACCCCGCAGGAGGAACTGGAGGAGGAACTGACAGCAACATCCGAACGGTACTGGAAGGCTCGCGAGGAACTCAGAACCATGCAGCACAGGCAGATTGCAGCCGATATCATGCAGCTGCAGAAGCAGATTCCCGGCACCCTCGTGCTGAGCAACGGTCTGCTCTGCCGCGTCATCGCCGGCAGTCCGGACGATATTCCCCTGCCGCAGGCCCGCTATATCGAAGAAGAAGAACTCGGGCCGGAAATGTACCTGCGCATACGCGACCGTCTCATTCACGCCCCCAACGACCTGCCGGAGGCCATTCTCCAGGTCCTGCCCGAAATTCCGGCGGGGTCGGCATGGGAACTCATCCTGCCCCCCTCACTCCGGGGTCAGGGCTACGAACTGCCTTTACTCTATCGTATTCGTGCCATACGCCCGCAGCAGAAGCAGGCGCCCCCCATACTACCCGACACCATCTGACCAGTATCCCTCATGGGATGCACAACAGATACAATGCCTGTCCGGACACCGTCCGGACAGGCATCATCATTGGTATTCGGGCATGTTGCTGACTTGATATCGGGAATCAGAATTGCTGCAGGCGGCGAAGCAGCTGCTGTGGAAGAGCCGATCGTTCTGCACAGGTGTTGATGGGATACCGCAGACTCCTGCCGGTCACCGGCTCCTGCACCACCAGAAGGATTGCACCGTTCCGGAACTCCAGCTCCACAAAGCCGGTCGGATAATCGAAGCGCAGATTCATCTGCACATCATCGCCCTGTAACCATGTATCACAACCGGTCGGCAAACGGCGAGCCAGGGAAAGAAGCTCCAGCATGTCTGCCTGCACCTGCTTCATATCCGCACGGTGCGGCAGGCGGGCCAACTGCATCCGCAGGCGACTACGGGCCTGGGCAAATTGCAGCTGTACCTCCGGCGTCATGCCGGACGTCACCGCCGCTGTGGGCTCAGCCTTGCCTCCAGCCCGCGCCGCCAGCTCGACCAGGGCTGTACGCAACCGGTCATCACGGCGGTACCGGACCCGCAATACATCACCGGGAGCATATGCCCGCAGCGCCTCCTTCAGCTCTGCAGCCCGGGGAGTCGGCACCCCCTGCACACTCACAATCACATCCCCCGCCTGCAAGCCCGCATTCTGTGCAGGGGTGCGCTCGGCCACCCGCTGAACCACCACTCCGCTCCCGGCAGAGTCCTTCGCAGGCACCACGCCAAACACCACAGCACCACTGGCCGCCGGCAGGATAAGCAGGCAGAGCAGCAACAGGCTGAAGAGGGCTGTGGCGCGTTTCATCATATCACATCTTCCGGCAATTCAGGTTCGACGGGTGCTTGTACCTTAATGACCAAACGGGATTGGTCAGTCTCCTGCATCACAAAAATATCACGGCGCATGGAGGGAGCCGCACCATCTGCAGGCAGATGCTCGCGCCTTACCTCCACCACGGGAGCATCCGCTCCGCGCTCCGGCATCAGCCCCCACCACAACATGGGCAGCCCCAGAAATGCCACCAGCAGTGCAGCCACGGCGCGCCACCACCGGAGCCGGCGATACACCAGGGCAGAACACATTCTTTCCCCAAGCCGCTGCTGCAGGTCAGGCGGCATGGGTGCTGCGGTGTAGAGCGATGCCAGCTCAGCCTCCAGCTCCAGATCCGCCAGCATCTCTGCATCCTCCTGCTCCATGGCTGCAAGCAGGCGGCGGCTCATGTCGGCAGGCATGGCAGCGGGCTCAATGGCTGCGGCCCATTCTTCAAAGTCTGTCCGCTTCTCATTCATGATGGTGGATTTCCTTCCTCCTGAAGTTGCTGGCGGAAAATACGCAGCGCTGCGCGATACCGGGACGCGACAGTAGCGGGATTCTCACCCAGAATTTCGCTAATCGCCCGGAAACTCATGCCCTGCCACACATGCAGCATAACCACCTCGGCGTAGTCTTCCCGCATGCGGCGCAACACGCGTTCAATGCTGCGCCGGCGATGTTCGGCATCGGACGGACTGCTCAACCAAGGGGCACTTTCATAAACCGGGGGCAGTTCTGCCGCGGCGGCATAGGCAGTGGCCTGGCGGCGGAACTGAGCTCGTGAAAGATCGATGGATGCATTTCGTATACAGCTGATGACAAAAGCCTTCCACTCGGATTTACCCTTGCGGAATTCTCCCCCTCTCACCACATGCACCAGCTTCAGCAATGCGCTTTGCAATACATCCTCCGCATCAGCCTCGCACGAAGTGCGCTGGCGAGCATACAGCAGCAGGCGGTCACCGTGCTCGGCCAGCCAGCTTTTCCAGTCAGGACCGCCACCTGTTTCCACATGGCTGCCTTCTATGGGTCTATCCGAATCCATCTGTTTACACCATATAGACGCAACTGCCGGAGTAGTTTATTGAAAAAATCGTATATTTTCCAGCAAAACGGTAAATAAGTGACGATTCGGAGAGCGTCTATGAATATGATTCCACCATTGAACACCACTCATGAAATTCCCTATTCTCAGCCTACTGCCCCTGCTGCTCTTCCCGGTATCCGGCATGACCGAAGCAGAATTCGACACGCTCTACAAACGACTGGATAAGGATGCCGATGCCTGCTACCGACTTTACGAGGCCTACCGCGATGGCGACGGCGTGGAAAAAGATGCCACCAAGGCACGCAAATGGCTGCTCGGCGCCTTGGCTCTGGGCAAACCGGTGGATGACGAAGTGGCCCGGCAGCCTTGGCGAAAAAAGGCAAAACTTCCTCTCGGTATCAAGCCCCGTCCCAAATACACGGAAGAGGAAAAACACGCCAGTTCGCAGAAAATCTGCGATATGCTTCACTCCACGAGCGACCACTTCACCATAACCCAGGACCGCAAGCAATTTGATAAACAGGTGGAAACGGCTGTCAGGGAATGCCTGAACCGGGGGGCTTACCCGAACTACACAGCCGGAGCACACACACCGTTGTCGCGCGCCATCGACGGTAATCACGCCATGCTCAAGGTCTGCCGCATGCTCCTGGAAGCTGGTGGCGACCTGCACGCCAACGGCAATGCCTGTCTGGAGTCCGCGGAATACAGCTCCGCGCTCACCAGAAAGACAAAGAACGTGATGAAGTATCCCAAGACTCACTTCAACTACCGGGAGCCCGCTGAGGAGGTGTTCAAGTTTGTCCAGAAACATGGGCTTGATGTCCATCTGATTGATGGTTATGGTCGCCCCGTGCTGATGAGCGCCATGCGAAGTTCCCGCACCTTCTGGCTCGAGGAACTCTGCAAGGCAGGCGCAGACCCGAACGTCAGGGCCAGCAAATACGAAATTGCCCGCAAGGTAGACCCCAAAAGCTACTACAACCAGATTTTCAACATTCTGGACGGAGAAACACCCCTGCTGCATGCTGTCCGCAACTGCCAGGACGACATGGTGGAAGTGCTGCTTCGCTATGGCGCCGACCCCACCATGGCTAACGACGCCGGCGAAAAACCGCTCGAACTAGCCCGGAAATGCCAGGAAACCAACACCTACGAAGACAACATCCCCAAACTGAAAAACATCATAGCCATGCTGGAAAAAGCCATTGAACAACAGACTCAGCAGCCGTCAAAAGCCAGCGGCAAGAAGAAGAAAAAGCTCAAAAAGGCCTGATTTCCCACGCCGGTACACTTTCATACCCCCTACCCGCTCCTGCCACAGGAGCGGGTTTTATTTTGCCCGCAACTCGCCCCAGGCCGGCATGCCGCGCAGAATCCAGGTATCATAATCCAGCGCCATATTGCAGTAGTCCAGCCCCAGGACCGCCAGCACACCCAGCAGGGAAAGCACCAGCACAGCCACCCGGCATCTCTGCCGCGGCACAATGGTCAGCACACCGCACGCAAGGAAGAGGCAGAGGTTCTTTCTGAAGTCATCCCCATGGTTGCAGGGGTAGCGCAGCCACAGCATGAGCAGCATCTCCACCCACGCCAGCGCGCAGATGCTGAAATTTACCATTTTCCATGTAAAATACTTAGTTTTCATGCCCTGTATCGCTGAAATTCTACACAGACACGCGAAATCAGTCAAGATTTTCTGCGTCAAAATCAAATTCAGTGCACTCCGGTACACCCTGCCTTGTGAATTCTGGCTGAAAGAGAAATAAATTTGCCGAATTCGACACAAATTTGCCCTCAAGCCATAAATTTGAGTTGACTTTTATGGTGTATTGGAGTGTACTGTGGGTACAGGTAAGTGTACCCAAAAGCATGAATAGTGTCTCCACAGTGATGTTCACGGGCAACGTGACGCACAAGCTCGACCCGAAGAGCCGCATGGCTGTTCCGGCCGGCTGGCGTGACGCGCAGGGAGCTACGCTGTGGATGATAGACGCTCAGAATGAAGGGTATCCGATCCTGAAGTGCTACACGAAGGAGAGTTTTGAGGAAATGGTGAACGGGATTCGCAGCCACGCAGAAGCACGTGGGTTCGACCCCGCCGCCGTGAACCGCTACATTGGCACCATCATCGGCCTGAGCTTCGAAGCCGAGGTGAGCAGCCAGGGTAAACTTCTCATTCCCAAGGCACAGCGTGAACGCCTGAAACTGGCGGACAACGCGACGATTGTAGGTCGCGGGTCGTATTTCGAAATCTGGGCACCGGCTGACTTCGAGGCCACGAAGACCGCAGAGGCCCTGGCGAAACTGGAAATGGATAAGGTATTCGGCATTCTCACATGACCCAGGTAGCCACAGAACACCACGCTGCCGCCGCCAGACCATCCGGGACCTGTTACAAGGTGACCATGTGGGAAAGCGGTGCGCTGAGCACAGCTGAGCTGGACGCCTGGCAGGAAGCCAGGCGCGAGTTGCTCGCGCGTATGCGTGATGCGGGCATCAAAGGCGCCCGCGGCACCCTGACCCGCCTTGGTGAGGAGCTGCGTGAGCTGTCTACCCGTGCCGTGGTGGCACCCCTGGATACCTGTACCCTGAGCCAGCAGCCTTTTACGCGCGTGGGCGCATTGGCAGCTTTGCTGCTGCGCGAGGAGCAGGTGCTGGCCTACCGCCTCACCCCCTGCACCGCCACGGTGCTGGTGGAGCTGAGCGGCGAGGAAGGCATTGATGCTCTAGCTGCCCGCTGGACCACCGCCACCCCGGAAATCACCTGGCACCCCGCCCCGCTGGTGGAGGCCATCAGCGCTGCCGAGGCTGCCGAGTGGCAGGAAAGCTGCCGCCAGGCCGAAGCCGCCGTGGCTCCCGAGGCTGACACAAATGCTGACGCAGAAGCCACCCCCGAGTTCCACCATGTGACGGTGCTGCGGGACGAAGCCGTGGCAGCCCTGCAGCCCGCCGAGGGCCGTGTACTGGTGGATGCCACGCTGGGCGGTGGCGGCCACACCGAGCTGATGCTGCAGGGAGGAGCCACCGTGTGGGGCATCGACCAGGACCCCGCCGCCCGCCAGGCAGCCCGCAAGCGACTGGCCGCCTATGCTGACCGCCTGCACATCGTGGCCGGCAATTTCCGCAACGCCGCCGAGCTGCTGAAGGCCCAGGGCGTACAGCAGGTGGATGGTCTGTTGGCCGATATCGGCATCTCTTCCCCGCAGGTCGACCAGGCCGAGCGAGGCTTCTCCTTCCTGGCTGAAGGCCCGCTGGATATGCGCATGAACCCCGCCGCTCCCCGCAGCGCAGCAGACATCGTGAACACCGCCGCCGAGAGCGAGCTGGCCGATATTCTGTGGCAGTACGGCGAGGAACGCGCCAGCCGCGCCATAGCCCGCCGCATCGTGCAGGAACGTGCCAAAGCCCCCATCACCACCACCACTCAGCTGGCCTCCATCATTGCCGCCGTGCTGCCCCGCAAGGGCAAGCAGCATCCCGCCACCCGCTCGTTCCAGGCTCTCCGCATCGCGGTGAACGATGAGCTCGGCGCGCTGGATGCCCTGCTGGAAAGCGGCCTGAGCCTGCTCAAGAGCGGCGGTCGCTTCGCCATCATCACCTTCCACAGTCTGGAGGACCGCGCAGTCAAACGCTTCTTTGACCGCGTGACCCGTCCGGAAATCGACCGCCCGGAGTGGCCGGCCCCGCGCCCCAACCCGGAATATGCCGCCCGCCTGGTGACCCGCAAGCCCATCGTGGCAAGCGATGCCGAGCTGGCGGCCAATCCACGCGCCCGCAGCGCCAAACTCCGCGTCATCGAAAAGCTGTAACCTTTCATCACCTCCTCTCACCTGAAAAAAATCACCTCTCGCTGTATCACCTCACCACATGCCACCTTCAACCCATAGCTCCCGCTTCGCAGACCAGGTAAGCTTCGGCTTCCTGCTGTGGATGGTATTGTTTGCCATCCTGGTCTCGACCGGGGGCATCACCTACGCCTTGCTCAAGAACAGCCAGGTAGCGGTGCGCACGGAAATCAACAATCTCCACCGCGAGATTGCCGTGAGCAACCTCAACACCAACCAGCACCGCGCCAAGACCAACGCGCTGACCAACCGCTGGGCTATGCGCGACCGCCTGAGCCAGGATCGCTCCCAGCTGCGTGATATCGACCGCAGCCAGATTGAAATCGCACGCCGTCTGCAGAACAGCGGCTTCGCCGTCATCACTCGCTAATCGTCTCTATTATCCACCCCGCGCCACGTGAAAACCAAGATTCCATTTGCCGGCCGCACCCTGTTCCTCGCCTGTGTGGTGGTGGGCATTTCGTGCATCGTGGCGGCGCGCCTGGTGGACTTGCAGATTGTGGATGCCGGCAACCACAGCAGCATTGCTGCCGATGAGCTTATCGACAAGGAGCGCATCCCCGCGCAGCGCGGTATCATCATGGACCGCAACGAGGAGCTGCTCACCAATAACATCCAGAGCACCGAGCTGGTGGCCGACCGCTACCACCTGCGCGAAATCACCGCTGTGGTCGAAGGGTTGGCCTACAACCAGGCTGTACACGATCCCCGCTGGGAAACGCTTACCGACGAGAAGGACCGCCGCAAGTTACTCTATAACTACCGCGCCAAGCTGCTGAACAACGCCAAGGCCGAAATGACTCCCGAGGAAAAGGCTGAGCGCCTCGCCCGCATCAACCCTCGCGATGCACGTGCCAACCGCCTCATGGAGTATGACGAGAAGCAGATGGAATACTACTGCCAGCTGCACGACAAGCTGGTGGCCGAGGTACTCTACCCCTTCCTCTCCCACCAGGAGATTGTGGAAGAGGTGAATGGCCGCACCATCAAGCGCTACATGACCCGCGAGGATATCGTGGAGCGCATCGCTCAGACTACCACCCTGAAATATAACGAAGAGGCCAAGGCCAAGGGGCTGCCCACCAAATCCATCCGCAACCAGATTGTGCTGGCCAAGGGCATGAGCTTTGATACGGGCGCAAAAATCCGCAAAGCGCTGAAGGAAGCCCATATTCGTGGTCTTACCGTACAGTCCGACCTGCGTCGTTCCTATGTGATGCCCGAAATGCTCTGCCATGTGCTGGGCTATGTGGACCACGAAAACAAGGGCATGAGCGGTGTGGAAGCCTATTTCCAGAGCTATCTGGCCGGCGTGGACGGCATCCGCGAATACCGCCACAACGCCCGCGGCCAGGTGCTGCCCAATGAGGATGACCGTTACATGGCTCCCAAGCACGGGCTTAACCTGAAGCTCACCATCGATATGCGCCTGCAGACCATCGTGGAGCAGGAGCTCGACAAGGGCATGCGCCACTTCCGTGCCAAACGCGGCTGCATGATTGTGGTGGATCCCAAAACGGGCGACATTCTGGCCATGGTGAGCCGCCCGGCCTTCGACCTCAACACCAAGGAACTCATCACCCACAAGGGCAAGTTCAAGCGCGGCGAGGTGAAGGACGACAATGGCAAGGCTCTCACGGGCGATTTCAACTTTGCCTGCCAGACCCGCTACGAGCCGGGTTCCACCTTCAAGGTGCTGGCTGTGACCACTGTGGTGGACAAGGGGCTCATGGGCATCCGCGGCTATGTGAACTGCGAGCCCTTCTCCGTAGGCTTCGGCAGCAAGCACATCAGCGACCGTCCGTTCAACTACCACAGCCTGCCTGTGTGGGGCGTGCTCAAGAAATCCAGCAACCCCGGTGCCGCCCGTATCGCCATCGTGGGCAAGTGGCAGAATTTCAAGGAATATCTGGAGAAATTCGGTCTCGATAAGCCTGCGGGCATCGACCTGCCTTCCGGCGGCGCCTGCCTGCTGGCGGATGGATCCAACATCGTGAACTACTCCCGTATCGCCTACGGTTACTCAGTAGCTGTTTCCCCTCTGCACATGGCCATGGTGTATGCCGCCATTGCCAATGATGGCGTGCGCATGAAGCCCAGACTCATCGATAAGATTATCGCAGCCGACGGCTCGGTGTACGATGAGTGCAAGCCCCAGGAAATCTGCCGCGTCATGAAGTCCAGCACCGCACGCGACCTGCGCTTTGCGCTGGAAAGCGTGACCGAACGCGGCGGCGAATGCGGCCGCGGCACGGCCACGGCCGCCGCCATTCCGGGCTTCCGCATCGGCGGTAAGACCGGCACCGCCAAGAAGGTGAAGGCCGGCGGCGGCTACACCGAAAACCTCTATACCGTATCCTTCGCCGGGGTACTGCCCATCGACGACCCGAAACTGATTGTCATGACCGTGATTGACGAGCCTCACCCCACCGATTGCAACCCCGGTGGCGGCACGGTGGCAGCCCCCATTTTCCGCGCGGCCGCTGAGCGCTTCATCAATGTGCTCAATCTCAGCCCCAGCGACCCCGAAGCATACGAAAAATATCTTGCTACTAAAGAAGAATCTGCTAATCTAAAGAAATAAGAAATACGCTGTAATTTTCCCGCCATGGACACTAAGAAAATATCCGCCATCCTGCCCGGTGCCACCATCACCGGCAACCTGCGTAAAGCACTGACCCTGCTCACCGATGACAGCCGCAAGGTCATCCCCGGCTGCTGCTATGTCGCCATCAGGGGCACTCAGTTCGATGGCCACAGCGTCATCCCCGCCGCTATCGAATCCGGGGCAGTTGCCATCGTGGCTGAAACACCCATCAGCCAGCAGGCTATCGAGGCCGGCGTGCTCTGGGTGCAGGTAAGCGATACCCGCGAGGCCAATGGTCTGCTCATGAGCGCCTGGTATGGCAACCCCAGTGGCGAAATGGCCGTGCTCGGCGTGACCGGCACCAATGGCAAAACCACCATCAGCTACCTGGTGAACCACATCCAGCGCTCCGCCTGGCAGCGCGCGGGTCTCATCGGCACCATCATCTACGACAACGGCGACCGCCGCGTGACCAGCTCCAACACTACCCCCGGCAGTGCCCTGCTCCAGAGCATGCTGGCCGACATGGTGAAGAACGGCTGCCGCGCCGTCTCCATGGAGGTTTCCTCCCACGCCCTCACCCAGCACCGCACCACCGGTACTGACTTCCGCGTGGGTATCTTCACAAACCTCACTCAGGATCACCTGGACTACCATGGCACCATGGAGGAATACTACCAGGCCAAGAAGCTTCTCTTCACCCGCATGGCTGCCGCCAGCCGCAAAAATGTGGCCGTCATCAACCTGGACGACGCCTACGGCCGCCGCCTGGCCGACGAGCTGGCTCCCATCATGAAGGTACGCACCTTCGGTGAGAACGAGAAGGCCGATTTCCGCGCTGTTCCCAAGCTCATTACGCTGAAGGGCAGCCAGTACGAGCTGATTTACCAGGGCCGCAGCTATCTGGTGCGCACCCCGCTCATCGGCGAGTTCAACCTTTCCAACAGCCTGGCCGCTCTGGCCGGTGCCGTGTGCTGCGGTATCAACATCAACGAGGCCATCAACGCCCTGGCCCAGAGCCCGCAGGTGCCCGGCCGCATCGAGCTGGTGAGCAGCGTGAACAACGTGCAGTGCTTCGTGGACTACGCCCACACCCCCGACGCCGTGGAGAATGTCTGCAAGACCATGAAGGCACTCTGCCGCAATGGCCGCCTCATCACCATCTTCGGCTGCGGCGGCGACCGCGACCGCACCAAGCGCCCGCTCATGGGCGAAGCCGCTGCCCGCTACAGCGACCTCTGCATCGTGACCAGCGATAACCCCCGCAGCGAAGATCCCGAGCAGATTATCGATGAAATCATGCCCGGCATCCCCACCGCCAAGCAGCACCGCATCACCGACCGCGAGGAAGCAATCCGCGCTGCGCTCGAGCAGGCACGCCCCGGCGACGCCGTGCTCATCGCCGGCAAGGGACACGAAAATTACCAGATTTTCGCCAACGAGACGATTGATTTCTCCGATTCCGCCGTGGTGCGCAAGTTCTACGCCGAGAAGAACCCGGAAGGCATCTCCGTGCCCTCCCGCAAGCCCGAAGGCCGCCGCAACCGCTGATTTTTCAAGACCATGACCCACCTCAGCACCACAGAACTCATCACCGCCACTGCCGGACAGGCCGTGGTGCTGGGTGACCGCGCCATCACCGCCGGTCTCACCACCGACAGCCGCGCCATTGTGCCCGGCTGCGTGTTCCTGGCGCTCTGCGGCGAGCGCTTCGATGGCAACAACTTCGCCGCCGAAGCCACGCAGAAGGGTGCCGCCGCCGTGGTGGTATCGCGTCTGGTGGGTGAATACGCCCCCGGCAGCACTGTGGTGCAGGTGGCAGACACCCTGCTGGCGCTGCAGAGTCTTGCAGCCTGGTGGCGCAGCCAGCTGGAGCCCCTGCATGTGGTGGGACTCACGGGCAGCAGCGGCAAGACCAGCACCAAGGACATGTGCCTCTCGGTGCTCTCACAGAAGTTCAACGCACTGGCTACCAAAGGTAACCTGAATAACCACATCGGTGTGCCGCTCAGCATTCTGGGCACGGAAAAGGGCACTGAGGCCGCCATCTGGGAGATGGGTATGAACCACGCCGGCGAGATTGCCCCGCTCTGCGGCATGACCCGCCCGCAGGTCGGTATCATCACCACCATCGGTTCGGCTCACCTCGAGTTCATGGGCAGCCGCCAGGCCATTGCCTCCGAAAAGTGCACCATTGCCCGCTCCCTGCCTGCCGATGGCTATATGATTTACCCCGCGCTGGATGACTTTGCGGACTATATTGCCACGCAGACCAGCGCCACCTGCATCCCCGTGGGCGGGTGCAACAGCCCCGTGCGCGCCCTCAACCCGCGCAGCACCGCCACCGGCACCACCTACACCCTGCACATTGAAGGTGAGGGCGAAGTGGAGGTCAACCTCCCCGTGCCCGGCACCCACATGGTGAGCAACAGCCTGCTGGCTGCGGCTGCCGGCTGGAAGCTGGGCTGCAGCCTCGCACAGATTGCCGCTGGCCTCTCCGCCTCTGCCCTCACGCATGGCCGCCTCGCCTGCAAGGAAATCGAGGGCTACACCGTGGTGGATGACACCTACAATGCCAACCCCGAGAGCATGAAGGCAGCTCTCGAGACCGTAGCCGCTCTGCGCGGCCCGCAGCGCCACATTGCCGTGCTGGGCAAGATGGGCGAGCTGGGCGAGGGCGGTATCGCCGCCCATGCCGACATGGGCTGGTGCGCAGCCTCCCTGGGCTATGCCGCCGTGGTGGTGGTGGGCCCGGAGTGCCCGGAGACGCTGGCGCTGTGCCAGGCTGCCTCCGAAAGTATCCCGGCCATGCTGGTGAACACACCAGCCGAGGCCGCTGCCGCCCTGCGTGCACTCATGCAGCCGGGCGATGCCCTGCTCTTCAAAGGCTCCCGCTCCGCCGGTATGGAGCGCTGCATCTACGAACTCTTTCCCTCCCTTAACCCCAAAGCATAAGCCATGATTAATTTTATCTGTGAAATCCCCGTCGGCCTGCAGCTTCTGCTGGCTCTGCTGGTACCGTTTGTCGGTTCCATGCTCATCGGTCCGCGTCTCATCGCCATTCTGCGCGCCATGAAGGCCGGCCAGCCTATCCGCCAGGCCTGCGGCGGCACACTGGCTCCCGAGCACCAGGCCAAGGTGGGCACCCCCACCATGGGCGGCATCATGATTATCGGCCTCATCCTGCTCACCAGCGTCCTCTTCCTCGACATGGCCGACCCCAAGCTCCAGTGCTGCGTGCTGGTCATGGGCGTGACCGCCATTCTCGGCTTCATGGATGACTGGGCAAAGATTACCAAGAAGAGCACCGACGGCGTGAGCGGTTGGTTCAAGATTGCCCTGCAGGCTGTGGCTTCCCTGGGCTGCGCCGGCTACCTGTACTACCTCGACCCCACCATTGCCCGCGTGCTCATCCCCTTCTACGGTGTGGTGGATATGGGCATGATTTTCATTCCCTTCGCCATGCTGGTCATCATCGGCTCCTCGAATGCCGTGAACCTGACCGATGGCCTCGATGGTCTGGCCAGCGGCTGCATGGTCATTGCCTCGCTTGCTTACATCACCCTCTGCCTTGCATTCAAGGAAGTTGCGCTGGCTAACTACCTGCTCTGCATCGCAGCTGCCTGCCTCGGTTTCCTGTGGTTCAACGCCCACCCCGCCAAGGTATTCATGGGCGACACCGGCTCCCTTTCTCTGGGTGGTGCACTGGGCACCGTGGCGGTATGCACGCACACCGAGCTGCTGCTCGTCATCATCGGCGGCGTGTTTGTGGCTGAAGCCTGCTCCGTGATGATTCAGGTGGGCTGGTTCAAGGTAAGCCGCAAGCTGTACGGCGAGCCCCGCCGTTTCTTCCGCATGGCCCCCATCCACCACCACTTCGAGAAGTGCGGCTGGAGCGAGACTCAGGTCTGCGTCCGTTTCTGGGTTATCTCCTTCTTCCTGGCAGTGTTCGGTCTCATCCTGGGCGTCTGCTGCTTCGTCTGATTCATTTAAACTTTTCCCTGCATCATGGAACTTACCGGTAAAAAGTTAGCAGTGCTCGGTTGCGGCCGCAGCGGTGTGGCAGCTGCCCGCCTGGCTCTGGCCAAGGGCGCCGCAGAGGTGTGCATTTTCGATGCCAACCCCGCTGCCACCTGCAGCGAACCCGGCGTGGGCTTCACCCCCGGCGCCACAGAGGAGCATGCACGCGCCTACGCGGCAGACCTCGTTATCCTTTCCCCCGGTATCGAGGGCGACATCCCCTGGACACTCGCCTTCACTGCCCATGGTGCCCCGCTCATCGGCGAAACAGAACTCGCCTGGCACTACTACAACGGCCGCATCATCGCCATCACCGGCACGAACGGCAAAACCACCACCACCGCCCTGCTCGAGCATGTGCTGCTGGCTGCCGGCAAGACCGCCAAGGCCTGCGGCAACTACGGCTACCCGCTCAGCGAAGTGGCGCTCATGGAACCCCAGCCGGAGTTCGCTGTGCTGGAAGTTTCCTCGTTCCAGATGGAAACCATCGTTGATTTCAAGCCTGAGGTGGCCATCTGGCTGAACTTTGCCCCCGACCACATGGACCGCTACACCAAGGTGGAGGACTACTACAACGCCAAGCTGCGCATCTTCGAGAACATGAGTGCCGACCAGCTTGCCATCGTGCGCGAAGGCGAGAACCTGCCGGCACTGGCACCCCGCTGCGTGGGCTTCTCCTCCGTGGTCAGCACGGGTCAGCTCTATTTCGAGAACGGTGCCATCTGCGAAGGTGGCCAGGTGCTCACCCCGCTGCGTGGCACTGCTCTGGAACAGGCCCACAACGCCGAAAACGCCATGGCCACCACCCTGGCCTGCCGCGCCGTGGGGCTGGATGATGCCACCATCTCCGCCGCCATCCGCTCGTTCAACCCGCCCGGCCACCGCTGCGAAACCGTAGCCGAAATGGACGGCGTGCTCTGGTTGAATGACTCCAAGAGCACCAACCTGCACTCCACCGAAGCAGCCGTGCGCTCCCAGACCCGCCCCATCATCCTGCTGGCAGGCGGCAAGGACAAGGGGCTGGACTACACCGCCATCAACCCCATGCTTCAGCAGAAAGCCCGCGCCTGCGTGGTATTCGGGCAGATTGCCGACCAGCTGGAGCAGACTTTTACCCCCGTATGCCAGGTGGTGAAGGTGGAAACCGTGCAGGAGGCCGTGGCCGCTGCCCACAAGCTCGCCCAGCGTGGCGATGTGGTGCTGTTCTCCCCCGGCACCTCCTCCTTCGACCAGTTTACCGGCTATGTGCAGCGCGGCCAGTGCTTCCGCGATGCCGTGCACAAAACCCTTAACCTGTAATTCACACCCCACGATAATTTTATGAGAAAAGACACATTCCGCAATTCTGACCTCGGACGCGCCAAGCCTAAACGACATTTCCTCAAGACCATCGTCAACGAGCACCTCAAGCAGCAGAAGCGCCACCACTCCGATACCGGCATGGTGGTGGACCGCACCAGCCCCGCCACGGTGCTGCGCGTGATTCTCGGCCTTATCGTGGTGCATTTCCTCGTTATCGGCGGCGTGATGATGCGCGGCAGCATCGCCAAGAGCTCCAGCGGTGTGGTGGCACCCACCATCACCCCTCCGCCCGTGGCTCCTGCTGAAGTAGTGACCGCTGCTCCCGCCCAGCCGGCTCCTGTGCAGCCCGTGGTGACCGCCCCCGCCGAACAGCCTGCCCCCGTGGCAACTCCCGCCACTCCCGGCGCCGAGGTGCACATCACCCAGGCTCCCGTGGATCCGACCATTGTTGCCCCCGTTGAAGCCACGCCCGCTCCCGTGCAGGAGCCCGTGGCAGTGCAGCCCACTCCCGCCCCCGCAGCCCCCGCTGTTCCCACGGTGACCGTGAAGCACCTGGTGCAGTCCGGCGATACCTGGGGCCGCATTGCTGCCCAGTACTCCATCACAGAGGACGTGCTCAAGGGCGCCAATGGCACACTGGCCAGCCGCACCAACCTGCCCACCGGCACCTACCTGAACGTGCCCGTGGCTCAGAACTCTGCCGCCGCTCAGGCTGCACAAGCTGCCCACCCTGTTACCCCGGACACCGCCAAGTACCACGTGGTGAAGCGCGGTGAAAACCTGGGCCGCATTGCCCGCAAGTACAAGATTTCCCTTGCCAAGCTGCTCAAGATGAACAACATGACCGAAGCCGACGCCCGCCGCCTGAAGGTAGGCCACAAGCTCAAGGTCAGCGAATAATCTCAGCTCTGACTTCCCCTCCATGACCAGCCGCGTCAGCATCATCTGCATCTGGGTATGCTTCATCCTCCTGCTTGTGCTGGGGGTGGTGATGGTGGCCAGCACAGGTTCCTGCGTACCGGGGCAGGAAAATCTCCCGTGGTACGATACATTCCTGGGCAAGCAGTGCATGTTTGCCCTGCTCGGGCTCGCGGGGGCGCTGGGGCTCAGCCTGATTGATTACCACGTCTGGCGAAAGCTGGTATTCGCCATCTGGGTAATCTGCGTGATCCTGCTGGTATGCTGTTTCCTGCCCGGTATCGGCAAGACGATTAACGGCGAATCTCGCTGGATTAACCTGGGGCTCACCTTCCAGCCCAGTGAGCTGGCCAAGATTGCGCTCATGCTCACCCTGGCCAACTGGTACACCACCTACCGCGAAATGGCCGGCACCTTCTGGAAAGGCTTTGTGATTCCCGGCGCATTCCTCTTCGGGCTCCCGCTCATGCTCATCCTGGTGGAAAAGGACATGGGCACCGCCGCCGCTCTGGCCATGTCGGGCTTCTGCGTGATGTTTGTTTCCGGCACGCGCTGGTGGCTGCTTCTGCTGGCTATTCTGCTGGCCTCTCTGGTGCTCTACCTCATGATGACCGGCAGCGCCAACCGTATGCAGCGTATCGAGGCCTGGCGTGACCCGCAGGCATTCAGCCAGGGCCCAGGCCGTCAGCAGTGGATTGCCATTCTCTCCTTTGCACGCGGCGGCCTCGCCGGCGTAGGCCTGGGCGATGGCATCGAGAAATACGGCAGTCTTCCATACGCCCACACCGACTTCATCTACGCGGAAATCGGTGAGGAATGGGGCTTCTTCGGCGCAGCAGGCGTCGTGGTACTCTTCACCCTGCTCACCATCTCAGGCTTTGCGCTGGCCGTGCAGACCCACGATACCTTCGGCCGCATTCTGGTGATGGGGCTCACCTGCACCATCTTCTGGCCCGCCATGCTCAACATGATGGTGGTCACCGCCATTCTTCCGAACACGGGGCTTCCCCTTCCCTTCATCAGCAGCGGTGGCACGAACCTCGTATTCACCATCGCCTCCATCGGTTTAATCACGAGTGTGCAGCGTCACACACCCACCATTCAGCAGAACTACTGGCCCATACGCCGTCTCAAGGAACTCCAGGACACATGAACAAGAAATCTCTCAACGTCATCATTGCCTGTGGTGGCACAGGTGGTCACCTTTTCCCCGGCATCGCCGTAGCCCAGCAGCTCCGCAAGATGGGCCACCGCCCGGTGCTCCTCATCTCCCGCAAGGAGGTGGATGCCGAAGCCTCCAGCAAATACGGCGACCTGGAGTTCCACTCCATCCCCGCCATTGCCAAGCCCCCCACCCTCTCGCTCCGCATGCCGGCCTTCCTCTGGAAGCTGGCTGCCACCTATTTCAGCTGCAAGAAGCTGCTGCGCCGCGAAAAGGCCGATGTGGTGCTGGGCATGGGTGGCTTCACCAGCCTGCCCCCCTGCAAGGCAGCCCGCGCACTGGGTCTGCGCTCCTATGTGCATGATTCTAATGCCATGCCCGGCAAGTCAAACCGCCTCACCGCCCGCTGGTGCACCGGCGTGCTCGTCGGCATGCCCGAGGCTGTGCCCCATTTTCCCGGCAGCCACTGCGCCGTAGTCGGCACCCCCGTGCGCGACGAAATACGCAACCTGCCCACCCAGGCCGAAGCCCGCGAGCGTCTCGGTCTCCCGCAGGATAAGCCCGTGGTGCTGGTCACCGGCGGTTCCCAGGGTGCCAGGAATCTCAATTCCCTGCTCATTGAATCCGCTAAGGCCGACCCCGGGGTACACTACCTCGTCATCGCCGGCCGCATCGACTATGAGCGCGTCAACGGCCTCGCCGGCGGCGCTCCGAATATCACCGTGCTCGGCTTCTGCGCCGATATGCCCGCCGCCTACGCCGCGGCAGATGGCGTCATTGCCCGCAGCGGTGCCAGTACCCTCACCGAGCTTTCCATCATCGGCAAGGCCTGCCTCCTCGTCCCCTATCCCTTTGCTGCAGATGACCACCAGACGCACAACGCCCGCGCCTTCTCCGACCACGGCGCTGCCGTGCTCATCCAGCAGGCCGACCTCACCGTGCAGAAGGTGCACGACTTTGTACACGGCACCGTCATGAACACCGAGGCTCGCACCGCCATGGAAACCGCTATGCGTGGTCTCTCCCGCCCCGATGCCGCGGCAGATATCGCCAGAACCATCCTCGGCGAATAAGTTGTCTCAACCTCCCGTGGACACCATCCACATCACCATCTCCGCCCAGAGGCTTGAGCTCCGCTCCGCCGCAGGTGAAGTGCGCTTCTCCGCCACCTGCAGCACCGGTGCCGCAGGCACCGGCAGCGAGCCCGGCAGCGGCCGCACGCCCCTCGGAAAATTCTCCATCTACAGCAAACATGGCGAGAATGCTCCGCAATCTACCGCATTTCGCGCCAGAATACCCGTAGGACTGCATCCCGCCGCCTCGCAAGGGGAAGATGCCATTCTCTCCCGAATCCTCGTTCTGGAGGGCCTGGAGGCTCATAACGCCAACACTCGCTCCCGCTACATCTACATCCACGGCACCGCCGACACCGCCCGCCTCGGCACTCCCGTCTCCCACGGCTGCATCCGCCTCTCCCCCGCCGATGCAGCAAAGCTCTTTGATCTGGTGCCCCTGGGTACACCCGTAGTCATTATTCCCTAGTCCGCTCGGCACGAGCGGATATCGTCGCGTAGCGATTTCGTCCAGAGCCGCAGGCTCTGGATTTCGTCCTGTCCGGCACGGGCAGGATTTCGTTTTCCAGCCCTTCTCACACGCTGCCAGGCGTGTTTTCATCCTTCATCGGGCAAACTGTTTGCCCTTTCACTCGCGCCCTCAGGCGCGTTTTCATTTGTAGCGCAGCCCTCCCGCGGCACAGCCGCGCGCTACTTTCGAGCCCGGAAGGGCGGCATAATCGTAGCGAGTGGTGGATCGTAGCGAGTGGTGGATCGTAGCGAGTGGTGGATCGTAGCGAGTGGTGGATCGTAGCGAGTGGTGGAGCAGCGTCAGCTGCGAAACCACTCGATTACACAAAATAATACGGGAGCCCGTGGAACGGGCGGCATAAAGGGTCGCAATGTGGTTCACCTTGGGATGTGTAAAGGGCGGCTTGTCTCCCAACGAATGGTTCTTTATTACGTATACCGTCCATAGGAAACGAAATCCAGCCTCCGGCTGGACGAAATCCGGCCGTTGGCCGGTCGAAATCCTCACTTCGTTCGGTCGAAATCTGCGGGCGCCGCCCGCAGACGGAAAAGCCCGCAGAACTTTCGTTCTGCGGGCTTTGTTTACCCTGGCAGCTATCTACTCTCGCGGGACCTGTCGTCCGACTACCATCGACGTGCTGATGTTTCACTTCCGGGTTCGGAATGGGACCGGGTGGGACCATC
>JBGVNQ010000046.1:0-24523 GCA_045125705.1 Akkermansia sp.
TCTCATTTGATTACTACTCTTGGTGTTCCATGGCATAATGAGATTATGCCACATGTCTATCCAAAAGTGTAACCTATGTCCTGGAACTTGTGTTACCTATGTGGTGGTACTTTTTTGTTACCCCTGTCCTGGACGCGCGCCTTCAAGGCGCGGGACTTTAGTCCCGCACTCCGGCAGATCTGCAGTCATCAGACCACGCCCTGCAAACCAAGCGCAATAAGCAACAGCCCGGCAGCAGTTTCAAGCCAGCGGGTGGGCAGCTGGAGAAGAAAACGGGCAGAATGAAAGGCCAGCAGAGCGCAGACAAAGGTCACTACACCAATAATCGTGACCGCGAGGCCGAGGTGATGCTGAGCTCCACCTATATCTCCCAATGCCATGCACGCCCCCACTGCCAGCGCATCGATACTGGTCGCAATACCCACCAGCGTGAGACCCATGAGACCAAGCGGGGTCGGCGGAGCCGTTTCCTCCTCTTCCCCCTTCCAGGCCTGAAAAATAATATTGCCACCCAGCACACCGAAGACAAGCAGCACAATCCACGGAGCCCAGGAATCTACCACCGAGCGCATGGCATCGCCACCCCAGTATCCCAGCAGCGGCATTCCTGCCTGAAACACACCCACCGTGAGTGCCAGCCAGAAAGCAGCCCGCGCACGCTGCTGCCGGAGCACCAGCCCATACGAAAACGCATACACGGTGGCATCCACCGCGAGGATAAGGGCAATAACGATGAGCTGGAAGTAATTCACGCGCGCGCATCATAACAAAGCGCCACTCTCAAGTCAAGCCAGAGCCAACTAACATGATTAAAGAACAAAGATTACGCGTTGCCATAATTAAGCAGCAGCGACAAATCCGAGTTTGTCGAGCAGCAGGTTTTATTCGGAGCGGGGGACTTTAGTCCCCCCAAATGCTTATATTTTCGTGACTAAAGTCCCGTGCTCCGACAGATATGCCCCCCCATCAAATTGAAGCCGGCGGGGCATCGCTGCTCCGCCGGCATGAGTATTGCACTTGCTTTATGGAAAAACTTACTTGTTGAAGTAGCGCTTCAGCAGGCCATCGAAGCCCTTGCCGTGGCGAGCCTCGTCCTTGCACATCTCGTGCACGGTGTCGTGAACAGCATCGTAACCGAGCTGCTTGGCACGCTTGGCGATGGCGAGCTTGCTGTTGCAGGCGCCGAACTCAGCATCGGCTCGCATGGCAACGTTCTTCTCGGTGCTGTCGGTCAGCACTTCGCCCAGCAGCTCAGCAAACTTGGCGGCGTGCTCGGCCTCCTCCCATGCGTAGCGGCGGAAAGCCTCGGCCACTTCGGGGTAGCCCTCGCGCTCGGCCTGACGGCTCATGGCCAGGTACATACCCACTTCGCAGCACTCGCCCTGGAAGTGGTCGCGCAGCCCCTTCACTACTTCCTCATCGAGGCCCTGAGCCACACCTACGCGGTGTTCGTCGGCATATACCTTCTCGGCGGCTTCATCAAGCTCGATGAAGGTATCCACCCCACAGACGGGGCATACCTCGGGCATGGTGTCGCTCTCAATTACTTCGCCGCAAATGGTGCACTGGTATTTCATAGTCGTGTTTTGTCGTGTGTGTTGTTGTCGTGTATTGGTTACCCCTGTCGAGGGGAACGCACGCAGTCTAACACCTGTTTTCCTACCTGTCAAGTATATTTTTAGAAAAATTCTAATTTTATTCATTCAGACAATTGCTAAGGAAAGCCGAAATATAGCCTCGATGCATAAGGCATTGATAAGCGATATATGGCACCATTTCTATCTTGACGGTACTACAAATTGTGGTAATCTAGCGGCATGCGATGCATACAGTGCGGATACATGGATGACAAGGTGATTGACTCGCGCATGTCGAAAGACGGCACGTGCATACGCCGGCGCAGAGAGTGTCTGCGCTGCGGCTACCGCTACACCACCTACGAGCAGATTGAGCGCACGGAGCTGCGCGTGGTGAAGCGCGACAATCTGCACGAAGCCCTGAACCGCGAGAAAATCCTGCGCGGCATGGTGAAGGCCTGCGAGAAGCGCCCCGTGAGCATGGACCAGCTCGACATCGCCGTAGATGAAATCGTGGCCGACCTGCACCGCGACCACCAGCGCGAAGTCCCCTCTTCCGTTATCGGCATGAAGGTTATCGAGAAACTGCAGACGATTGACCCTGTGGCCTATATCCGCTATGTATCGGTGTATCGCCAGTTCCGCACGGTGGATGAGTTCATCGAGCTGGTGCGCCGCATGGAAATCAAGACTGTGCAGGATCCGCTGCAACGCAAACTTCCCTTGGAGTAATGATAGCATTCAAGAACAACCGTCCCGTGCTGCAGACCGGGCATTGCATCATTTCCGATTACGGTCCGGACTGGCTGGAGGACGTGCTGCAGCAGGCCGCAGATGAAGCCGGGGTACCCCTTCCCTGCCGCAGGGAAATCGCGCAGGCCGTGCTGATGTATCTGGAGGAAGCCTGCCCGCTGCACGCCGTGCCGCTGGATTACCTCTTCGGGCGTATTGCGCGCATGTTGAGGCAGGCGGGGCTTCCCCTCATAGCCGACCATCTGCGCACGCAGACACCGCCTGTTCGCATCGACCTGAAAGCACTGGCACAGGAAAGTCCGCTGCCGCTCTTCTTCTACAACGAATTAAGCCAGCAGCTCGAGCAGCTGCGCCGGATGGGGCTTACCAGTTACAAGTTCGACGGACTGGAAACCTGCAGTAAATTACTCGGCGCCCGCCAGCGCATATGCCCCACCCAGCAGCGTGTACTGGACGAATTAACCGACTTTCTGGCAAGCCAGCAGCGCCTCGCCAGCTGAAAATTCATGAGCCACCGGTTTCCGGTGGCTCTTTTTGATAAATCAGGCACCCATGCAGCGTACTTATTCATGAAGAATGGCTGATTCTCCTTGCCAGAGCGACAGCGCTATGGTAAACTGACAGCATACTACAAACACCGCGCCACACACACCATGGATAAGCTTATCGTCGAAGGCGGCACCAAACTTAGTGGTTCCGTAAATATCAGTGGTTCCAAAAACGCCTCTCTCCCCATTCTCGCCGCAGCCCTGCTCACCGATGAGCCTGTGCGCATCTCCCGCGTACCGGACGTATCGGACACGAACTACATGCTGCAGATTCTGAGCCAGCTGGGCTGCTCGGTAGAGCGCTCCAGCGGCACCGTGCGCATCGAATCCCCCGAGGGCGTGTCGCACAAGGCCTCTTACGAACAGGTACGCAAGATGCGCGCCTCTATCTGCCTGCTGGGTCCGCTCATGGCCCGCATGAAGAAGTGCGTGCTTCCCCTGCCCGGTGGCTGCGTGATCGGCGACCGCCCGGTCGACCTGCATGTGCGAGGCATTCAGGCACTCGGTGCCCGTGTGCAGGTAAAGGGTGGCAACCTGGTCATCGATGCCCCGAACGGCCTCATCGGCACCACCATCGATATGCGTGGTGACAGCGGCCCCACCGTGCTGGGCACAGACAATGTGATGATGGCCGCTGTGCTGGCCAAGGGCACCACCATCATCGAATCCGCCGCCCGTGAACCCGAGGTGGTGGATCTTGCAAACTTCCTGAACAAGATGGGCGCCCGCATCGAAGGCGCCGGTTCCCGCACCATCACCATTCACGGCGTGGAGAAGCTGCACGGCTGCGACCACACCGTCATCCCGGACCGCATCGAAGCCGGTACCTTCATGGTGGCTGCCGCCATGGTGAGCGATGGTCTCATGATTAACCGCGTGTACCGCCCGCACATGAAGGCCATTTCCGACCTGCTCATCGAATGCGGCCACCGCGTGGAATACAACGAGGACGGCACCTCCGTGTTCGTGGCTCCCGGTGAAAATCCCCGCAGCGGCAAGATTCTCACCAACCCCTACCCCGAGTATCCCACGGACATGCAGGCCCAGATGACGGCGCTTTTCGCCCTCACCCCCGGCATCAGCGTGGTGAAGGACACGATTTTCCCGCAGCGTTTCATGCACTGCTCTGAGCTGAAGCGCATGGGCGCCAACATCAAGGTGGACAGCGGCACCGCCATCATCACCGGCGTGAGCGGTCTCTCCGGCGCACCGGTCATGGCCAGCGACCTCCGCGCCAGCGCCGCTCTGGTACTGGCAGCCCTGGCAGCCGAAGGCACCACGGAGATTCACCGCCTCTACCACATCGACCGCGGTTATGAAATGCTGGATGAAAAGCTCATGACTCTGGGCGCCAAGGTAAGACGTGTCCGCGATACGGAAGGTCCGAACCCGGAAGACAACTGAAGATTTATCTTCCCCATTTCACTTGATATACGGCGCACTTGGAAAGAGTGCGCCGTATTTGTTTGTCCTAGCGCAGCAGATGAGCAACTTCTTTCTTGACCCATGCGGCTAATAACATATAATAGTCAAAGTTAGTTTAACTTTTCTCATTTCTGCGCCACCTTCTACCGATGAAGCACATTTTCCGCATACTCTTCCTGCTGCTGGGGCTACTGATGATGGTTCCGGCAGCGGATGCCGCACCCACCAAAGACCAGCCCCGCCGCAAGATTCCAACTTTCATCGAATCATTCCGTAAGCAGAAGAACCACCTGCTCAATGTCGGTAAATATGATAAGAATGCCTTGGTCTACTACGTATACCACATCGACTTATCCTATGGCAGCAGCGCATTTAACAAAGAAAGCTTCAAGGATAACACAGAATTCCTGAGCAACGCCTACAAGAAAATCTACCACAAGGGCGCTGAGCTGGTCATGCATCTGAGCTACAGCGATGAAGACGCAGCTCGCTTTGAACGCTACAAGAAGAGCCGCTATTATGACGTGGTAGATATCCCCAGGCTGGCCAAGCAGTGCAGTCTGAAATGCCCCATTGTCAACAGTTACAAGCGCAAGGTGCGCCAGGCGTTTTTCCAGGATACGACGAGCGAATATTCCTGCGAACGTTTCCGCGCCTTGGATTCGAACGGCAACGTGCTGGCCTATTTCAGCCGCATGAATGACTCCATCATCATGTACGATGAGGAGTTCAACACCCGCAAGGTACTCAAGAGCGGAGGCTTTGAAAGCGACGGATGGGAAGCAGCTGCCATCGTAGCCAGCTACGAGGAACTGGTATCGCGCATGCAACGTAGGGAGTTGGCAGCCAAGGCACGAGCTAAATCTGAGCAACGAGCCAAGGAAGAGGCTGACCGCAAAAAGAAAGCGGCTCGCGAGTCTAAGAAGAAAGCTCAGCCGAAACGCAAGAAGCCGGTCAGACTTGATGAGGATGACTTCGTGGACGAGGATGAGGAAGACACCTCCGATGACGAAGAAGAGGAGGAGGAAGACGAGGACGTATTTGACGAGGATGATGACTTCCTCGACGAAGACGAAGAATAAGGAAAATCACTTTTCAGGCGGCCAAGGTTCCCACTTTGGCCGCTGCCCTCTTTTACGTGTTGACTTTTGGTGGAAAAGCGCGTAGAATGGCGCGCGTATGACCACAAACGCCAAGAGCTACAAAGACACCATCTTCCTGCCGGATACCACGTTCCCCATGCGTGGTGATCTCACGACCAAGGAGCCGGCTCGTCTGGAAAAATGGGAGAATGAGAAGCTTTATGAGCGAATTATAACGCGCCGTAAGGCGCAGAATGCCCCCCGTTTCGTGCTGCACGATGGTCCTCCCTTCGCCAATGGCGATGTGCACATGGGCACCGCCCTGAACAAGGTGCTCAAAGACCTCATCGTGAAGAGCAAGACCATGGCCGGCTACTACGCCCCCTTCATCCCCGGCTGGGACTGCCACGGCCTGCCCATCGAAGCCAAGGTGGTCAAGGAGTTCCAGGGTCTGGAGCCCGCTGAAATCCGCCGCCGCTGCACCGAGTTCGCCCTGGGCTTCATTGACCAGCAGCGTCTTTCCTTCCGCCGCCTCGGCGTGTTCGGCGACTGGTTCAACCCGTACATCACCATGGAGCCCAAGTACGAGGCCGATATCCTCCGCGTGTTTGCCAAGCTGGTGGAAAGCGGCGCCGTGTACCAGTCCATGAAGCCCGTGCAGTGGAGCTACGCCCACCACACCGCCCTGGCCGAAGCTGAGGTGGAATACATGGAGGACACCTCCACCGCCATTTATGTAGGCTTTGAGATGGATGGCCCCGTGTGCGGCATCGAGGGCTGCGAGATGGTCATCTGGACCACCACTCCATGGACTCTGCCCAGCAACCTGGCCATCGCCCTGAATCCCGATTTCACCTACGTGGTAGGCCGCTACGCCAAGGATGGCGCCGAGCGCAAGTTCATCATCGTGCGTGAGCTTATCGAGACCGTTTCCGCCAAGACCGGCTGGACACTCGTGGAAGAGCTGGCCACCTTCAAGGGCAGCGAACTGGAGAAGCGCACCGCCCGCCACCCCTTCCTGAACCGCGAGTCCCTCATCATCAACGCCGCCTATGTGACCACCGATGCCGGTACCGGCGCTGTGCACATTGCCCCCGGCCACGGTGCAGACGACTACATCGCCGGCATGGCCTATGGTCTGCCTGTGCTCTCCCCCGTGGACGACGACGGCAACTACACCGCCGAATGCGGCCTGCCCCACCTGGTAGGCAAGCATGTATTCCAGAGCAACGAGGACATCATCACCCTGCTGGTGGAAGGCAACCGCCTGCTGGCCCGCGAGGAGTTCACTCACCAATACCCGCACTGCTGGCGCTCCAAGACCCCCATCATCTTCCGCGCCGTGAAGCAATTCTTCATCAGCATGGAGAAGCTCCGCCCCGTGGCACTGGAGCAGATTGACAAGACCGAGTGGATGCCCGCCTGGGGTCGCAACCGCATTTACAGCACCGTGGAAGCCCGCCCGGACTGGTGCATCTCCCGCCAGCGCACCTGGGGTGTGCCGCTGCCCGTCTTCTTCGATGAGAACGACCAGCCCGTGCTGGACGCCGCCATCGTGAACAAGGTGGCCGACCTGGTAGCCGAGCACGGCACCAACATCTGGTTCGAGCTTACCAGCGAACAGCTTTGCGAGAAGCTGGGTCTGCCCACCAACCTGAAGAAGGGCAAGGACACCCTCGACGTGTGGATTGACTCCGGCTGCTCCCACGTGGCCGTGCTCGAGCGCCACCCCGAGCTCTGCGCCCCCTGCGATGTGTACCTGGAAGCCACCGACCAGCACCGCGGCTGGTTCCAGAGCTCCCTCATGCTCTCCTGCGCCTGGCGCAACGCTGCCCCCTACAAGAAGGTGCTCACCCACGCTTTCGTGGTGAACCAGGACCGCTCCAAGCTTTCCAAGAGCGCCCAGGGCACCTACACCAAGCCCACCAATGCCAAGTACTTCTACGAGAAGTACGGCGCAGACATCGTACGTCTGTGGGTGAGCAGCGTGGACTGGCAGAACGAAGTTCCCTTCGGCGAAGACCTGTTCAAGCAGATTACCGACCCCTACCGCCGCCTGCGCAACACCCTGCGCATTCTGCTGGCCAACCTGAAGGGCTACAACGGCGAGAAGCCTGAGAAGCTGGACGCCACCGATGCCTGGATTCTCGAGCGCACCAACACCCTCATCCGCGAGGTGCGCGCCGCCTACGAAGGTTACGAGTTCCGCAAGGTGTTCATGGCAATCAACCAGTTCTGCACCAATGACCTCTCTGCCCTGTACATCGACATGACCAAGGACAGCCTGTACTGCGATGCTGCGGACTCCCCGCACCGCATCAGCAAGCAGTTTGCCATTGCCCGCGTGTTTGATGTGCTGGTGAAGCTGCTGGCTCCTGTGCTGGCCTACACCTGCGACGAAGCCTGGGAGCACGCCGGCAACGCCGGTTCCGTACACGAGCAGGACTTCCCCACCGCCGATGCTGCCTTCGATGCCGGCCTCACCGCCACCTTCGACCGTCTGCAGCAGATCAAGAGCGTGATTCAGGTAGCCATCGAAGCCCAGATTAAGGCCAAGGCCTTCAAGAAGAACAACGAAGCTGCTGTTTCCCTCACCGTGCCCGCCACGGAGGATGCCGCCGTGCTCGCCCTGCTGCAGGACAAGCAGTTCGCCAAGGAGTTCTTCATCGTGGCCGACCTGGAGGTAAGCACCGGCACCGAGCTGGCCGCCACCGCAGCCATGACTCCGCACGCCATGTGCCCCCGCTGCCGCCGCTACGAGCCCGCCGTGAACGAAGACGGCCTCTGCGAACGCTGCGCCGCCGTTATGGCCTGATAAAAATCCATTCAAACCAAACGGACAGGCGCACTTCCACACAGGAAGCGCGCCTGTCCTTATCCTGATTCCGACCACCATGCCCCGCCGCGTTTCCATCTGGCTCATCGTCCTCATCATCGCACTCTACGCCCTCGACCAGGCCACCAAGTGGGCCGTGGTGCTCAACTTCCCCTACGACTGGGCGCACAGCTATGGCACAAAAATCATCCCCGTCATCTGGGGAAGTGAGTTCATGAACTTCTGCCTGGTGCGCGTGCACAACACCGGCGTAGCTTTCGGCACAGGGCATGGCACCGTGTGGGCGCCCTTCGTCTTCCTCTGCGTGCAGATTGTGGCACTGGTGTGGTTCTACCGCCTGTTCCGCAAGGGCTTCTTTGCGACCCGCGCGCTGCGCGTGGCCTGGGCGCTCATCACCACCGGCATCATCGGCAACATGACCGACCGCCTCCTGCAGGGATTCTTCATTCCCGGCGCGGCGGATAAGGGATTCTTCACCAACCTGATGAGCGGCTATGTGGTGGACTTCCTCGATTTCTCCTTCCCCTGGATTAAGACAGAGATGTTCCCCTACGGCTACCACTGGCCATCCTTCAACGTGGCCGATTCCTGCGTGTGCATCGCCGCCGCGCTCTTTGTCATTTCCAGCTTCTTCATGAAGCCTGAAGAGCCGAAAAAGGACTAATCATCATGAAAAAAGTTCTTCTTCCCCTGCTCTGCACCCTCCCCGCCATGGCAGCATTCAAAAGCACCACACAGGTGGTGCCGCTGAAGTTCGGGCAGGAGAGCGCCACCATCGTGTTTGAAACCACGGGAGAAGAAATCGATGATGCCGAGCCGCACTGCGACTGCACCAAGGTGCAGGTGAAAGGCACCAGACTCACCGCCGTGGTGGATACCCGCACTTTTGACCGAGATGTAGAGAAAACCATCGCAGCCGAAACGGTGGACGGAGAAGAAGTGACGCTGCGCATGCAGTTCCGCGTGCCGCAGGCCATGCAGCTTTCTGCCCGCAGCCTGGTGTGGAAACGAGGCGCGGCCCCTGCCCCGCAGGTGCTGCGCATCACGCTGCCGAAAGGCTCCCCCATCACCCACATTGCTGACGCCGCCCTGAGCGGCGACGCCTTCGACTACTCCCCAAAAGTAGTGAAGCGCGGCAAGGAATACAGCGTGACCATAGCCCCCCGCAGTACCGCCAAAGCAGTGCTGAACCGCCTCGTGCTCACCACTGATTCCCCCGATCCCCGCTACCACCGCCAGATTATCTACCTGCAGGTGAAGAAATAATTTCTTCACTTTTCACTCCTTCACTATTCACTTTCATTGTCCCGCGTCACCCGAGAGACCGCCGATGGCATGCGGTGGATGCTGCTGCAGAAATGCACCCTGCAGCCGGTCACGCTGGTGTACAGCATGGTGCTGGCCCGCCTGCTGAGCAAAGAG
Organism: Akkermansia sp.; assembly: GCA_045125705.1. Classification (GTDB taxonomy): domain Bacteria; phylum Verrucomicrobiota; class Verrucomicrobiia; order Verrucomicrobiales; family Akkermansiaceae; genus Akkermansia. The sequence continues at coordinate 9,644 of JBGVNQ010000046.1, forward strand.
GAAATGGGGCTCATGGGACTCACCGCCATCTTTTTCACCGCAGCAGGCACACTGGCTGCAGGCGGGTTCGGCAGTGCGCTCATCCGCAAGCAGAACTACAGCAAGGAAGATGCCGACACCCTCTTCTGGTTCAACCTGGGCATGGGGCTGCTGCTGGCGCTGGGGCTCTTTTTCTCTGCCCCTTTGCTGGCCGCTTTCTTTGAAGCTCCGCCGCTCTGCAACCTGGTGCGGGCATCGGCCCTCATCGTGCTGCTGAACAGCTCCATCAGCACCCACATGGCCCACTATCTGGCACGCCGACAGTTCAAAGCGCCGGCTCTCATCTGCCTGGGTGCGGCACTGGTGGCCATGCCGCTCTGCCTCGTACTGGCCTGGCAGGGCTGGGGCGTGTGGGCCTACATGGTGCAGGGCATGGTCTCCGCAGTGCTCACGGTGGTACTTTTCTGGTGCGTCTGCCCCTGGCGCCCCTCGTGGCATTTCAGCCGCAACTCCCTGCGTGAACTCGCCCCGCTGAGCTGCCGGCTGACGGCCACCGGCCTGCTCGATACCGCCTACATCCACGCCCGCGCCTTCTTCATCGGCAAAGTGTATTCCCCTGCAGCCCTGGCCGGATACAAGAACGGAGCCCAGCTCTCCGCCATGTGCCCCACGGTACTCTGCTACATGATTGAGCAGGTCACCTTCCCCATCCTGAGCACCCTGCAGCACAGCCCGCAGAAACTCATCGGCGTCTACCGTCGCTACATGCGCCTCTTCACCCTGCCCATTGCCTGGTTGTGCTGCTTCACCGCCGCCTTTGCCGAGCCCATCGTGCACCTGTGCTACGGCCCCGGCTGGGAGGAATGCATACCCTACCTGCAGATTCTCAGCATCTCCTACGCCACCTGGCACCTGCAGATTATCAACCTGAACCTACTCAAGGCCGGAGGCCCGGAAAAACTCTTCCTGCGGCTCGAACTCATCAAGAAATGCCTGGGCATAGCCATCCTCATCGGCATGTTCTTCATCAGCGTGCAGGCCATCTGCTGGGGCGCACTGGCCACCTCAGTTCTCTGCCTTGCCATCAACACCTGGGCCACCCGCCACTACATGCACCTTCCCATCCGCCAGCAACTGCAAGACTGGCTCCCCGGCTTTGCCCTGGCCGCCGCCTGCACCTGGGGGCCGGCGCAGGTTCAGTATACCGAATCCCCAATCCTGCAACTGATTGCAGGTCTGGTGATTTCTCTGGGTTTCTATCTGTGTATCCTGAGCAGAACATCCCCCCATATTCTTGGAGAAATGCTCAGACTGATTGCCCGGAAATCACCGGAATAACCTGCTCTTCAGCACCAGCCACAAGGCAAACTGCCACGTATAAAATCGGCTGCCATTAAACAATCTCGCCAGCAGGGGCACCCTCAGGAAACAGTATACCTTACGGGCCGGCTCATACCGCAACCAGCGGGTCGATTCCCGCAGCAGACAATCAGTTCTGTAATCTCCGGCAACGGCACTTGCCGGCACGTATTTTCGGAACACTTCGATTACCTCTGCCCTTTGCTCACGCCCTGTATGCCGAAAACATTGCGCAAAAACACGCCAAAGCATACACAGATGGTACTCACGGTGCTGTTCGTAGGCATGTTCCTGTACATATTGCACAGCTCGGGCAGCCCGGCGGGCTGCCTCTACAGCGCTTGCCTTCATTTGCATGATGGAACCGGACCGTTGCAGATAATAGTAGACCGATTCCCGACTGCATGCCACATGGCGAATCCACGGAGCTGCCAGATAATGAAAAGCCTCATCCTCGTGCACCAGTCCCACGGGGAACATCAGCCCATGAGTCTCGATAACGCTCCGTCTCCAGAGCTTACCACAGAAACAAACGTTGATTCCAACCGCCAAGGCCGGATTCATCTGCAACTCGCTACCGCGGGGTAAGTCATAGTAGCCGGATGCATCATCCATGTGCTCACCGGATTCCGACACCAGCTCCATCTGCATGCACACCATATCCACCTCGCTGTGTGCCTTCTCCATAGCTTTCGCTAATGCATCCGGTGCCAGATAATCGTCCGAATCCACCCCCAGCACCCACTCGCCTGTGGCATGCTCCAATGCTGTATTTCGCGCTGCTGACAGACCTCCATTTGCCTGCGTAAAAACCTTGATGCGGCTATCCTTTGCCGCATACTCCTCCAGTATAGCAGCCGAATCATCCGTGGAACCATCATTTACGCAGAGGATTTCCAGATTCCCGTATGTCTGTCCACAGATACTATCCATGCACTTCCTCAACCAGTGGGAGGTGTTGTAGACAGGAACGATAACTGAGAGCAATGGCCTGCTATTCATAGATATTTACCGTTTTCTTGTACACAAGCCTACCCATTACTCTGTAAAAGCGTTCTTCTCGTTTATATGTAAAAGAATATAAGGACATACCACATATACCGAAACATTCACAATCGTCTCGATACCAGTGAAATAACCTCTTCCACGCAGGCATATAGTACATTTTCATCCTATGTATCTGCGGGTCATGACTTCTCTGAGGTAATCCACATTTACATGCCATCTGCCATATGACATCTCGCAATCCGCTGCTTTTAATCCCCTCATCAAGAAAGCCACATACACAGGAGAACAGTCTATCCATAACCGGCCAGAACTCATCAAGCACGCCCTGTTTTGAATAGAAATCCACTACATGCGACCAAGCGCTCAACAAATCATTTGCTAAACGAATCTTGCGTTGGGAGTCATGCATGGCAGAGCCGCCATGCTGCACATAATGATAATACCTTTTTCCTACGTTATAAATCTCCCGGACTTTAGGAAGCACGCAACACACAAATGCAGAATCCTCACCATATGAAACCCCAACGGGAAAGCGCACGTCATATTTCACAAGAATTTCACGTCTGAACACCTTGGTGGGTAAAGAAATATTCCAGTCTGCACATTTAGCCGGGCTTACTGTATGTCTACCGTGGGGTAATCTGTTAAAATACGTCTCAATTTCCTCAGCACCTTCCGTTTCCCCATCAAGCTGTCCCCCTATGGCAACAAGATCCACCCCTTCAGAAAACCGCTCGACCACCTTCTCATACGCCTCTCTTTCCAGCCAGTCATCTGCATCCACAAACGCGACCAACTCCCCTATTGCGGCATCAAGACCTCGGTTTCTAGCCGCCGACACCCCTGCATTCTCCTGGTGTATCACCTTGATACGGGAATCTCGGGCTGCATATTCACCCAATATGGCAGCGGAACCATCTTTCGAGCCATCGTCCACGCAGATAATTTCCAGATTCCGGTAGGTCTGCCCTATCAGACTTTCCAAGCACCGCGGTAGAAATGCAGCAGTGTTATAAACCGGCACAATAATTGACAATCTCCCCCTCTCATACTCCGAGACAGTCGCAAAATCCATAACTCGCTTATTATTTATCTTTAATTTTTGCCACTCAGACACGCAACTCTCTGTTTCCAGTTTCTACAACTGCCGGCAGTATATCTGACCTATGCAGGCCGTATGATTCATTTATCCACCTGCTGCATAATTTCACCCCCATCATATAATAATCATTTCGCCGAGCCACCGCAACCTTGATTTCAGACGAAAATGTAGTGTACACCTCTCGGCGGTAGCGACTCTGTATAGTTATCCCAAACAACTTTCGCCGAGTACATTCCGGAGCCATTTCCACCCGGTACACAGGGATCCCCATAAAACTGCAAGTTCGTACTACCGCTGGGTTAACCTCCGGGGGGGAGGCAAACAGCTTCAGCAACTCATCAGATAGCTCCCCCCCATCTCTGGCGATGGTGAGATATGGGGCATATATCGGCAACACATACTCACAATCTGCATCATCCAACATATCTCGGAACATGGGCAGCAACTCATTCCCATCCGAAACTGTCAGCTGACTGATAACCCAGACCACTCCTACTACCATATGGGCATAATACTGTTTTTTCACGCTCTCCCATACCATGGGCGAATTTTCAAGTTTCTCCCGAAGACTTTGGTACTCATAAAGCAACATCCATTTTTTCTTCCCCAGATTATTTACAGAGGAATGAGGATTATCGGTACGATACATATACACCGGTTCATCAATTTCCTGACAACGCTCAGCAAATGCCAGAGCTTGAAAGACAAATCCTGTATCCTGGTATGAAGCACCCGGCGATTCATGAAAGCGAATCCCATTGTCTCTCAGAAAGCTCAAGCGATACAAGCTGCTCCAGATTGCCGGCGGGTGCGAAAAATACTTATTCCCCATCTTACGCGGACAAATAACTTCAGATTGACCTACCACACGTACGACATACCCATATTTTCTCTGGTTCCCTTCTTCATAAAAACAACAATGCGTGCCTTTCACCACATCCAGTCGGTGTTGCTCGGCCAGCGGCAGCAGCACTGCATATGCCTCCCGCGGAAGATAATCATCCGGCTCCAGAATGGCCATGTATTTTCCCGTGGCGGCATCCATGCCCCGGTTCATGGCCTTGCCATAACCGCCATTCGGACCATCCAGAATCCGGATACGCGAATCCCGGACTGCGTACTCCTGCAGAATCTCCAGGCTGTTGTCCGTCGACCCATCGTTCACCGCAATGGCCTCAAAATCCCCGCAGGTCTGCGCCAGCAGGCTATCCAAGGCCTCGCGCAGAAACGGTGCCGCATTGTATACAGGAATAACAACAGATATAGCAGGCATAACAGACTAGAGCTGATTATACCAAAATCTCACCAATAATCAAGAAGGCTCTTCATCTAAAACCGTCTTAACCACTCGACCCAGCAGACGGTGAACAGTGCGGCCATCTTCATATGTAACAGAATAGATAGCGTGGCCACCTACGCCATAGCATTCCCGGTTGTCAACATACCAATGGAACATACGTTCCAGCCACCCCATAGTCCTTTGGCGCAAATCACGTATCATTCCATGCCGAACATTCCGGATGGCCCCACTCCTTAATGCTAAGGCATGAGCCTGCTGGTGCACCTCCGCGTGCATGTCCTGCGGAGTTGTCTCCAACGACACATGATAATATGATGCAAAAATCCAGTCAAATAAGGGTTGCATTTTACTGAGCACTCCATTTTTAACGTAGAAATCATACACCATCTCTACTACGCGTAAGTGATCCAAGCCACGAGCAGATTTTTTTCTGAACTGAGCCATGGCTGAACCAGGCTGCTGCACATAGTGATAAAAAGGTTCAGGCAAATAATACGCCATGCCTGACACAGCTGCATAGCAGAAATAAAAAGCTGCATCCTCACCACACGCTATACCTACCGGAAATTGAACATGGTATGCATCTATAACAGATTTTCGGAAAACTTTCATGCAGCCGTACACATTAGTATTGCGAACTCCCTGAACAATCGGTACCAGCCCACTATATTTCACACGCGCATACTCCAACATATTCTCGAGAAGCTCTGGGGCAACGTCCCCATCAATCATTCCTCCAAAACAGACCAGATCCACCCCACCCCCCATGCAGGGAAGAATCTTCTCATATGCATCCGACTCCAGCCAATCGTCAGAATCAACAAAGGTCAGGAACTCACCATTGGCTAGCTTCATTCCCGCATTCCTCGCTGCAGATACCCCCACATTCTCCTGGTGTAGCACCTTGATTCGAGAATCCTGGGCAGCATACTGCTGAAGTACGGCCAACGAATCATCCGTGGAGCCGTCGTCCACGCAGATAATCTCAATATTCCGATATGTCTGTCCTATCACGCTCTCCAGGCACCGCGGCAAAAATACAGCGGTATTATACACCGGCACGATAATACTCAATCGCGGATGCTCCATACGCATTAGTTTATCATCACGGATTCACATGTCAACACTCAAAAAAAGCTGGTTTCTACAGACTCAGTATGGTAGAATCGCTGCGGAGTTTTCTTCACTCTGTTACATGCATCATATTCTGACACATCCCACATTCTGCAATTATGGTGGAATCCTTCAGGCTTATGCTCTACAATCAGCAGTGCATAAGCTCGGAGTGCCATGTAACATCATCGATTATTTACCTGTCGATTTGGCAAAATGGATGCGACTTCAGGGACCAAGAGCCAAGTTCTTCTATTGGTGTACGCTTCTTCGCATGATTTTGGGTTCCCGGAAAGAATGGTTACCCCGATATCTCACGCCACTGCGCCATGTCCCCTTTAAAAGGTGCTTGATGCGTCTTGCCCCCTTGAGGAGTCATAATATTGATTCATCTACTTTTTCACACGTCTCTGGATTTATAGTGGGCAGCGACCAGGTCTGGCGTGGTGTTTACGCCCGAGAGATGCATGATTTGCCCTTCTTTTTCCTCTCCTTTGCTACCCAGGAGCAGCGAAAGTGCAGCTTCGCCTATGCTGCCTCCTTCGGCTCCGATAAGTGGGAAGGCACCCCGGAAGAAACAGCAGAATGCGCCAGGCTGCTCAAGGAATTCAAGACCATTTCTGTGCGCGAACACAGCGGCATCAAAATCTGTCGCGAGGTGTTCGGGGTGGATGCCGTACAAATGCCCGACCCCACCCTGTTGCTGGAGCAAGAGGACTACACGTGCCTCATCCACCGCTGGTGGACAGTCCGGCTGCAGTACCCCTGCATGGCGGTCTACCTGCTGGACGAAACGGAAGAAAAAAAACTACTTACCCAAGCCGTAGCAGATCAATCTGGGCTCTATCTCCAGCAACTCACCGCTCATGGCGATGCCCCCAGAGCAATGGACCGCATCCCGCTCTCCATTCCCCAGTGGCTGCGCTGCATCCGCGATGCCGAGTGCGTACTCACCGATTCGTTCCACGGCTGCGTGTTTGCTATCATCTTCAATAAACCCTTTGTCTGCCTAGGTAATGAGGAGCGTGGCTCTGCACGTTTTGATTCCCTTCTCGGCACATATGGCCTGATGAATCGTTTACTCACCAATCCTTCTCCTGAGCAGGTGGCAGAATGCATGAATACCCCCATCGACTGGGAGCAGGTGAACCATATCCGAAGCAACGAAAAACAACGCGCGATTCAATTCCTGAAAGAAAACCTCGAATAACCATATGGCCAGCGTACGCGAAGAAACTGCCCGCGGCATCAAGTGGGGGCTTATTCAGAAATGCACCATGCAGCCGGTGCAATTCGTCTTTGGCGTCATTCTGGCCCGCCTCATCTCGCCGGGTGAAATGGGTATTCTCGGTCTCACCGGCATCTTTTTTGCTTTTGCGGCACAACTACAGGAATGCGGGTTCGGCGCAGCCCTCATACGCAAGCAGGAGCGTACGGATGAAGACATATGCACCGTCTTCTGGTTCAATGTAGCCATGAGCTTTCTGCTTTCACTGATTCTGTTCCTCGCTGCACCTTGGTTTGCATGGTTCTTTGATCAGCCAGCCCTGCTGAATCTCACGAGGGTTTCAGTTCTGCTCATGTTCCTGAATTCCACAGGCAGCGTGCATTGGACACTCTACCAGGCCCGCCGTGATTTCAAGACCCCGGCCATTGTTTCCATGTGTACCACACTGGTGGCCATGCCCTTCACCATCTGGGCAGCCTACGCAGGCTGGAGCTACTGGGCCCCCATGCTCCAGGGGATTATCACTGGAATACTCAGCCTCATCACCGTATGGATTATCTCCCCATGGAAACCAAAATTCAAGTTCTCAAAGGAGTCATTCAACACCTTCTTCAAATATGGAGTTAATCTGACTTTATCCGGGATAATCAATAAAACATACTCAGAAGTTCGCATTTTCATCATCGGAAAGTTTTATTCTCCTGCACAGTTAGCCTATTTTTCCAGGGGTGAACAAACATGTCGCTTACCTTTATCTCTGACTGAAAGCGTCTTAGGCCCTATTTTATTCCCGATACTGGCAACTCTTCAATACGATAAAAGTCGGTTAGTATCTGTTTACCAGCGGTATATCAGCCTTTCAGCACTTGTCATCGAGTGGGGAATGATTACTATGGCGGCAAATGCCAATTCACTCATGTTAACTCTATACGGAGAGAAATGGGTATCTGCTGCAGTATACGCACAAATTCTCTGTCTGGGATGGATGTTCAATCCTCTTCTTTCTATAAATTGCAGTCTGTTTGCAGTACTGGGGCGCACAGATATAACGCTCAAGTTTGAAACAGTTCTGCGAATATTCAGCATAACAGCAATGCTTTTTGCTGCATTCGTCAGCGTCAAAGCTCTATGCTGGGCTGCTACCATGTCTGCAATATTTGCCATTCTTGTCTCAAGCATTCTGGTGACAAAGATTTGCGAACTCACGATAGCACAATTATGCAAGGCGTTTATCCCCTACTTAGGGATGGCACTTATTGCAAATATACCCAGCGTCTTCATTGATACCCTCTCTTTCTTCCCAGCATGCAGACTAAGTCTCGGGATTGTCTGTTCTCTTGTAATCTATTGTTTGTTGTTATGGATTAAACGAGATTCCTCAGCAGGAATGTTTATTTCACTTGCGAAAGAAAAACTCATGAAAAAGAGCCATGCGTAACAAAAGCCAAGCTATCACCCCTCCGCAGGAGTGCACAGGCTGCGGCTTGTGTGCCAACATGTGCGTGCACGATGCTATTCAAATGGTATGGAATCACGATGGATTCCTGGTACCCGAGGTGATAGCAAACGCATGTATCAACTGCGGTGCATGTGTAAAGGCATGTCCGTCTCAGCCGGAACAACTGAAAAAGTTCCGGGCGGAAACAGGCGACTGGCTTGAATCGCCAATGGCTTATGGCGGTTGGTGCACAGACAAAGAAACACACCTGATGAGCAGCAGCGGAGGAATACTCTCCGCACTGGCCCAACACACGTTCAATGCCGGCGGATGTGTATTCGGCGTCATCTGGAGCAGCAAGGACACAGCATCATATGCCAAAGCGGAAAGCATAGAAGAACTAGCGGCCATGCGCGGGTCCAAATACACCCAAGCAATTCCTGGAACGGTATACCGCCAGGTGAAAGATGAGCTGAAAAAAAAGCGGCAGGTATTATTCTGTGGCACCTCATGCCAAGTATATGCGCTCAAGCGCTACCTGCACAGAGAATACGAAAACCTGCTTCTGGTAGATATCCTTTGCCACGGTGCACCTAGTCGTCTGCTGCTGCAAGCATACATACGAGAGCACGAAAAACAGAACAAAAAAGAAATCAGCCGCATTCAATTCCGAGATAAGTCCGGCAACTGGCAACAGTATCATATACGAAAACACTTCACAGATAGAAGCAGCATTTCCCACATGAATGGGGAAGACATGTTTATGCGCTTCTTTGTGGGAGATTTTGCGTTGAACAAAGCATGTTACAACTGCCCACACGCTAGATTTCCCCGAGTGGGCGATATCTCTTTAGGCGATTTCTGGGGTGACCTGTACACACTGCACCCGGACTGGCCAATCAAAGACGGCATCAGCTCCATCCTTGGCAACACGCAGAAAGGCAACAGGCGACTCAAAGATCTTCAAAGCGCAGAGCAGATTATCTTGCGTTCAGTACCTCTTGGACAGCTTATCCAAGAGCAAACTTTCACTTACCTGCGGCAGAATGTAGCACTGCCACCACAGCGCCAGGCTATACTAGTACAACTGCAGCAGCGGCGTCTTTTAAAATTATTTAAACGCTTCTTCACGCAGGAAAAATGCGGTCCATTCTATCTGACTCCCAATAGTCTCCTGCACCGCATATACATTAACATTCGTTCCTTGAAACGCAAAATTTTAAAACTCTTCAGCAAACAATAAAAGCTGCAGCTTACGCCGCTTCAAAGAGCATGCTTAGCAACCAGCTTCATCTGCAGTCATTTATTCACTAGCAACTCTAAGGGCTCAGGTTCTCCTTGAGAGGGCGTATCAAGCCCCCCTTTGCGCTTTCTCCAGCACAGTAAACGCCCCATAACCCGCATTAACGTCTACATTCTTCTCTCACGTCAGATAGACAAAGACAGCACTACGTATCTGAATCGTAGTTTTATACCCCTAAGGGATGGCAATAGGCGCAAAACAAACCTTTCTTTTCCTTTCATCATTAAATGTATGTATTGATTTTTATTTTAAGGCAACCATAAAACTTCATTCCCACAGATAAAGCGAGGATTCTTTGTTGGAGCCGATTTTATTTAGCGCATATTTAGCGCAAAAAACGGAAACACGGGACTTTTTATCTGTACATAACATGCGAAGTAATGTATGCTAGAGTCTGCATGTAAATATACCATATAAGCAATATAACGCATCGATTATCGCCTAATACGCAGATTAAGCATCATGAAAGCATTAGTTCTCTCTCTTCTCTTAGGATTGGCTTGTAGTGCCGTAGAAGAATCCTACACTTGGGATTTTTCCACTAACGGACCTTACCTTGGCGGAAAGAAATCCACCTATGCTAAATGTAACATCACCATAATAGATGTCGAAATCAATGGCGTTGCATCAAAAGCATTTGACCGTTCAACCCGCTATTGCGAACAAAATACACAAGTGCTGTATGATATGCTGGAATGCGCCTCCATGGGGAAAGCTCTACAATTCAGCATGGACATTTACTGGAGCGGAGGCACACAAACCCAATCGAATACATGGCAGACAATCCTGCATATCGGGACAGATGGCAATGGCATCACGCTAGGAATGAACCAATCCGGCCAACTTTTCTTTGCCAGTTTACAGAATAACTATGACTACGATGTTAAAAATGGATATCCCAGCTATGAAAAGGGTTTAATTGAAGCCTCGCAGCTTACAGCTAATAGCTGGAACGCAGTATCATTCACACTTTCAGGAGATAAAACGTTCATCACCGTAGGAGGCGTCACCTACCAGGGTAACGACCTGACCTGGGAAGATATGAGATGGGGCAGCGGCAGTGGAGAAAGCCAATACTATTATACACTAGGATGCAGAGCGAAAGGAAACTGGGATGATGATATTCTTAAAAAAGGGGTAAAAATCGCTAACCTAAAAGTTGAGTTCATCCCTGAACCGACCACCGTTTCTCTTTCACTCATCGCAATAACATGCCTGATTACTAAACGACGAAGGCACTAACATTGAAACACTTTAGAATCAGATTGCTCATATTCCAACAGTAAAACAACATATCGGACAAATTGAAAAAAACTACACGTAAGCAGCGGCACAGGTCGACCTCATTACCTGACAAAACATACTAGTGAATGGAAGACGCTGCCTTGGCCTCATGGGGGACTGATCTTAATCTCCACTAGAGCAGACTCGTAGTCCCCAAGCCTCCAGCGCATCCGCCAGCGAGGCAAATTGTTCATACCCTACGTTGATTCCATCAGCGGACCGCACTCGCCGCGCCGTGAAAACAGTAAATCTCGTGTTATCCGCAGCAATAAATCCCCCCTGTGGGTCTGGCTGTTTTCTGAAATACATAACTTAAATTTCTATTAGCACATTATTATAATTTTCCCAGAGGGCAAAAGCACCAGATGCCGATTTCATGGGGCCAACATACCAACTAATTCCGGTCACGGCATTTGCATAGCACAAAAATATAAATTTTCGCACATCAAAACAACGCAGACTAGCCCTGCGAATCTGTTCCATCTGGAGAGAATAGGCTCTTGTACATGAAGCTATTATCTCACCTCTACTATTACACACCTGAGCAGTTTCGTTTCTGGCTCGCAAAACCAGCTTATCATCCTTGCCTTCATCAATCGGCTCATCTTTTCCCGAATAGTGAAGCCTCGCGTACCCGCCCTTACCATCGGTGTATAAGTGTCGCAAAAAGCAGCCTCCGATATACCCATACTCCGGTACATAAACATTTCGAATACCGAGTTGAGCAGCACCCTCTGCGCCCCTATCATTAATCCACTTGAACTCGCTTACTGCAGTTATCTCATCGGAAACAGAATCGCCGCCAGGAAATGAGAAACTGATAAATTCCAGAGATACCTGAGCAGGAGGCATATCCACATGCGAAGCAGCCCAATACGAGTCAACGGTCTCAGACTTTTCATTCTGAGCAAAGCACCCACCCATCATGCATAAACCGGAAGCAATCATTGAGGTATAGTATATGCCAGGTTAGCAAAAACAGAGATAGCATCCAACTGCTGCAAAGCTATCACATATATATATCTATCAGCCATAAACGGCTCGCCATACAACCAGGTCACTCCAGTAAGCGATACGGGAACAGACGTCTTCAGGTAGCAGGTCATCACCTCATTCCTCCACACACCGAGCTGCACCGATATACTGCCCAGCGAAGCATTCTCAAACCAGGTAGCATGCTGCACCACCAGCGTATCACCCGCCAGCGGCAGCACCGGCTCGCCCGTGGCAGAAAGCGCGGGCGAGGCGCCGCCACCGCCCTGCTGCACCAGCCGCCCGGCCACAGGTAGCATGCGCGCCGCATCGGAGGACAGAGTGACCGGCCGCCCATCCCCCACAAACTCCACCGGCGCACCCGGCGCCACACTGCACAGCAGAGTGCCATCCGCCAGCGTCACAGAGCACACCTCCGGCGAGCTCACTTCATATCTCCAGTACAAAGTCGTATTCAGTATCTGAGCCATAGTTGCATATCATCTCACGTTAAAAAATCTGCAGCACCTCTCAGGCCCTGCGTCACCAGCAGATATACACCACACCACCACCCACATACAACCCACCAGCCACCACAGGCCCACCTTTCCGGCTGATAGCAGGCACCATCGCGCGTTGCCATCATTAAGCAGCAGCGCCAAATCCGGGATTGCTTGTTTTCGGAGCACGGGACTTCAGTCCCGTATATCAAGCGCGCGGCCAAAGGCCGCGAGGGAATTTAATACATTCTACATCCAACATTCAAAATCCAAGTTTCCCCCTATCATTATGCTCGACACCGTAGCGGCAAACAGTTACAATAAGAAAAAGGAATGCCTGAAATCCCACACACCACCCCGTCGACAGATGCACCAGTGGCCCCCGCGCCCATGGTGCTGCCCACGGCTGCGCCCACAGTGCCGGCAGCGCCCAGCTTCCCGCCCCCGCCCTGCAGCGGCTTCTTTGCCCCCACACGCCGCCGCACGCAGGAAGCCGAAGCCCCGCCCGCAAGCACCTTCAGCATTCCCACGCCCAATTCCGCCATGGTCAGCCGCCCCGCAGGCGATTTCATGGAAGGCATCCTCGCCGCCGCGCGCGAGGAAAGCGCCCAGTTCGACTCCGTGCCGCTCACCCTCTCGGTAGATGGCACCCTCTCCCCACCCCAGTCAGTGGAAGAAATCCCCTGCCCCATCGCGCCCAAGGAGCTCCCCGCCGGCACCCTGCTGCATGGCTACCGAGTGCAGCGCACCATAGGCAGCGGCGGCTTCGGCGTCACCTACCTCGCGCAGGAATCCCTGCTCAACCGCCGCGTTGTGGTCAAGGAAAGCTTCCCCGATTCCCTCTGCTACCGCGAAGAAGGCACGCTCGATGTCTGCATGCACGACCCAGCCACCGGCCAGGAAGCCTACAACTGGGCTCTCAGCAACTTCCTGCGCGAAGTGCGCCTCCTCGCCACGCTCGACCACCCCTGCATCGCCAAAATCTACTCCTACTTCGAGGAACACCGCACCGCCTACTACGTGGTCGAGTTCATCAACGGCATCTCGCTCGATAAACTCGCCGCGCAGCATGCCGCCATGGGTACCCCCATCCCCCAGTCCAGCCTCTTCGGCCTCATGGTGCGCCTGCTCGACGCGCTAGACTACCTGCACAGCCGCCAGCTGCTGCACCGCGACATCAAACCCGACAACATCCTCATCACCCGCGCCGGCCTCCCCGTCATCATCGATTTCGGCGCCGCCCGCGAAGCCTACGGCGATCTCGGCAACAGCATCGTCGAAACCCCCGGCTTCAGCCCCACCGAGCAAAGCACCCCCAATGGCCACATGGGCCCCTGGACCGATATCTACGCCCTCGGCGCCACCCTCTACTACACCCTCACCGGCACCTGCCTGCCCACCTGCCGCCAGCGCGATATCTACGACACCGCCGAGCCCCTGGCCACCAACTCCGCCCTGCTCGCCACCTACAGCCCCGCCCTTCTGGCCACCATCGATCGCGCCACAGCCCCTGCCCCCGCCCAGCGCTACCAATCCATCGCCGAGTGGATGCACGACCTCGCCGCTATCCGTTTATAATCCGCTCGGCACGAGCGGATTCTCACACGCCACAAGGCGTGTTTTCATCCTTCACCGGGCAAACTCCAGTTTGCCCTTTCACTCGCGCCGCATGGCGCGTTTTCATTTTCTTCCCAACGAATGGCTCTTTGCGCTGCCCCTGCTCTATAGGAAAACGAAATCCAGCCTCCGGCTGGACGAAATCCGGCCCTTGGCCGGTCGAAATCCTCACTTCGTTCGGACGAAATTTGTGTGCTGCGCACACAAACGATGAAGCCCCGAAACCTTTTCGGTTTCGGGGCTTCATTTACCCCTTGTCTCGGCGTAGCTGCGGAGCAGCGGAGACGGATGGCAGCTATCTACTCCCGGAGCCTGCATAGCAGGCGTAGGCCTCGGCGTAGCTGCGCAGCAGCGAAGACGGGTCGCGGGACCTGTCGTCCGACAAGACGCCCGAGGGCTCGGAGGGCGGCTAGCCAAACCGTGCAGCGGTTTGCCCCCGCTCTGCTGGGGTGAGGGCCCGTGGGGCGGGCCCGAAGCAACCTGAGAAGATGGTAGGTAGGACGACAACCACCTTGGCAGATCCCGCCACCGTGATAACGGAAAAGCCCGCAGAACTTTCGTTCTGCGGGCTTTGTTTACCCTGGCAGCTATCTACTCTCGCGGGACCTGTCGTCCGACTACCATCGACGTGCTGATGTTTCACTTCCGGGTTCGGAATGGGACCGGGTGGGACCATC
>JBGVNQ010000047.1:0-58959 GCA_045125705.1 Akkermansia sp.
CAAGTACTTCAAATACATAACACAGGGCATGGTAGGAGTTATCTCCTCCATGCTCAATGTTTTTCTGCACTTTCTTAATACTTTTCTCCTTTGTCTTTTCTTCCTCGCGGGGCTCATTCCACAATTATTGCAGAAGAGCCATTTAGATGCCTTGATAGAGGCAATTTACTCTGCCGCAGGCAGATTTAGATGCTGCTCAACAAGAGCAGCAATGAAGGTGAAATAAGTTCCTGCGAGCAGAATGCCCGCACTAATTTAAATCACTTGCATTGCAGAGCTGGACGCTCTGCATCGAAATTTCGTGCGTACGCACGAAAGGAAATCCGCAACTGACGTGGCGGTCTAAATCCGGTTATCACCGGTCTAAATACCCTCGCTATGCTCGGGTAAATGTGGTGCTCTGCGAGCCCCACATTTACTTCAGCACGCGGCCAATCTGGCGGTTGGCGGCCACGGTGATGGGAATGGCCGATACCAGGACACAGAGGAGCAGGGTAGCCGAAATGAGCTGGATTTCGGGCATGATTTCCTCGATGGTCAGGCTGTACTGCCCGAGTTTGAACTGGGCTACGATGACCCGCTGAGCCTTCATGAAGACGAGCACGGCCGCACCAAAGGAGACAGCAACGAGGACGAGATTTTCCACAATGAAGCTGGCCACCAGCAGCAGAGGGTTGATACCGAAGCTCTTCATGAGGGTGTAGATGAACTCATTCTGGCGGTATTCCATGCCTGCCAGAGCGGTGAGCAGAATGCCCACGATAAAGACAATACCCAGGCAGAAGGTAGCGCGGCACTGGGTCTGGTTGCTGAGGATGATATCCATTTCCTCCAGCAGCCCGGCGGCAGAGGAAATACTGCCTTCGAGTCCTTCGAGTCGCTTGAGTGTTTCCAGATAGCGGCATACGCGGTTCAGAGATTCCGCGTTTTCCAGCTCTTGCACCTGGAGTAGCATACGCAGGTAGCGCATGTTGCGCCCCTGGTTCACATATTCGAGCTGCTCAGGCGGCACGAGCAGCACGCCACCGGGCTGCAGGCGCATGAGCATGTGGTCACCGGGCAGGTGGCGTACCATGACGGTGTAGGAGTCGTTCTGCACGCTTACATCGAGCGGGCCTGCGGGATATGGCGGATTTTCTGCCGGGCAGAGCAGGGTGGGGCCTCCGCCGGGGGAGAGCATGGGCATGAATTGCCCGGCGCGGCGGAAGTCATAGGTAATCATGGGAATGTGGCGTCGCTCGTCTACTTCGGCATTGCCGGCAGGAATGATGACCACAGAGTCTGCCCCGAGGAGCTGCAGTGTTTCCTGGCGGGTGGGTAGGAACGCCCCGGAGCCATCCTTGGGCAGCATGAAGAAGGCAGCCACCAGGTCACCGCCGCGGGCGCGTATCTTGTCGCGTATAGCCTTGGCCGAAATAACGTAGCTGCCCAGGAAGCAGAGGGCACAGAGCGAAAGGAAAAAGACAACCAGCACGCGGGCCAAGGGGCTTGAGGCACGCGTGAACCAGCGGTGTACTGTATCCTTAGCGAGATACAGGATGGTCAAAATCAATGAGATCATCGGCTAGTTCAAGGAGTCGGCTGTCGTGGGTGCTGATGATGCAGATGCGCTTGGCGGCATCCTGAGTCACCAGTTTCTTGATGATGTCGGTGTTGCCATCGTCCAGACCGGATGTGGGTTCATCCAGCAGGATGGCGGGGGCATCCTTCATGAGCGTGCGGGCGAGGGCGGCGCGCTGGGCCTGGCCACCGGAAAGTTTATCGGCGCGGCGGTGGCGGAGCTCGGTGAGCCCCAAATCGCGCAGCAGGGCTTCGCATCGCGGTTTCCACTCCTGCCGGGGGAGCATGGCCATCTCTGCCGCCAGGTGCAGGTTGCGCTCCACGCTCATGAGGGGCAGCAGGTTGATGCCCTGGAACATGTAGGCCACGCCCCGCTGGTGGTAGCGGCGGCTGGTGACCCGCAGGCCTGTGGGGGTGATGATGCGGCCTGCGGTTACTTTCAGGTAGCCTGCAAGCAGCTTGAGCAGCGTGGTTTTGCCGGAGCCGGAGTAGCCCTTGAGCACGGTGATGCCGGGCTTGAACGTGTGTGAGAAATTCCGGAACACCTGCACATCCTTATTGTAGGAGAAGGAGATGTTATCGCAGATGAGTTCCATGATGTTGCAAATCAGTTTTTTGCGACAGGGCGCAGAATGATGTTGCGTTCGCCGATGAGGACGATATGGTGCCCGGGGTAGAGGCGCTCGATAAGCTGTTCCCAGTTCTCGCAGTGGGAGGCTTCGGGGTGTGCCACCAGTTCTATCTTGGAGACATACTGCACATTTTCCCCGGCATCGTACACCAGACGCGCCTTGGCCTGGCTGCCGAGCATGCTGTAGGCTGTTTCTTTATCTTCTTCGGCTATGCGGAAGAAATAGACGAGCATATCTCCCTGGCTGGCAGAGCCTTGCTCCACCTGGCGGTGGGAGTAGGTACCGGCAAGGCGCTTTCCTTCGGGCAGAGCCACGCTCACACTGAAATTGTCCGGCGGAAGCTGGGTGAGCTCGGCTTTGGAAAGGTTGATGGTGATGTAGAACACAGAATCATCGCACACCGAGGCGAAGGGACGCCCCGGCAATCCGAGGTAGTCGAAGGGTTTCGTGGGGTCGTCGGGTAGGGGGAAGTGGTACTGAAGCCGCCCGGTGAAGGGCATCTTGAGCGTGAGTTTGGCGTGGTTGCGTTCAAACTCCTGCTTCATGAGCCTCGGAGAGGAGGCCTGCTCGCGCTTCAGCAGGTCAATGCGTTCATCGATATCGCGGAGCGATTCCGGCGTGGGGGGCAGGTCATCTGACCCCATGTTTTTAGCATATTGTCGCTCCCGGGGACTGAGGCTGAGGTAGAACTGCACTTTCGCACGCTGCGCCTCGAGCTTGCGGAGCTCGTCGCGCAGGCGCATGTTTTCGCGGGCGAGTTTCAGCTCCAGTTCCTCGCGTTCCTGGGCGGTGCGCTCCTCGTGCACCATGGCTATGACCGTGCCGGCTTCCACGCGCTGGCTGGCATCTGCCAGGCGGCTTACCACGCCGTTTTCCAGGCTTAGTGTAGTGGCCTGGTTGGGCACAATCTTGGCCGGCAGAGTGGCTACCTGCACAGGCTCTGCCCACAGCATGGGGCAGAGGGTCGCAAGAGCAGCAGTCAGCAGCGGAGCGCGCATATGCAGCGGGAGGAGGGGGGGGTTACATGGGGAAGCCCAGGCCGCCCGTCACTTTGCGCATTTCAGATTCGGCCATGTTCTTGGCGCCGTTCAGGGCGTCCTGCACAGCCTTGAGCACGAGCTGCTGGAGGAACTCGGCGTCATCGGGGTCCACCACAGCGGGGTCGATGCTCAGTGCTTTGAGCATGCCGGTGCCATCGGCCGTGGCCTTGATCTTGCCGCCTGCGGTTTCAGCGGTGAATTCCTTGGTGGCGAGGCGGGCCTGAGCCTGGGCCATATTGGCCTGCATGGCCTGTGCCTGTTTCATGAGTTTCTGCAGGTTCATAATGCGGTGTATGGTATTTTGTAGAAAGGGATCACTTGATGATGGTGGCGTGGAACTCGTTGAGTGCCAGCTCAATGAGGGGGTCCTTGTAGAATTCCTCGTCAGTGGGGCGCAGCGAGGCCGCGGGAGCAGGCTTATCCGGCTTCTCTGCCTTTTCATCCTTCTTTTCGGGGGCCTTGGGCTTGGCAGCGGGGCGCGGTGCGAGCTCCGGCATGGGGGGTGGGGGCGGCGGTTCCTCGGCCACAGGCGGGGGCACGCTGTCATCGCTCACGATGCGCAGGGTGATGCCGTGGCTGCAGAACTGCGGGGCCAGACTGGCCATGAGCTCGCGCAGCGTGTCGCCCAGCAGGGCATCGCGGGAGTCCAGGTCGCTGGGGTGCAGGGCGATGGTCACCAGGCCATCGTCATCGGAAATGAACATGGTGTTACCCACGGCAGAGGTCTGCAGCGGCGAGGCCTCACGCATGGCAGCCAGCAGCGCATCCCACGATTCGGGGGTCAGGTTGCCGGCGGGGGCAGGGGTGAAATCCCCGGCTTCAGGCATGTAGTCGCCCGGCTCTTCATCGAAAAGCGGGGGCTCATCCACCGGTGTAGGGTCAAACACGGGGGGCTCGTCGTCAATGGGTTCCAGCCCGGGAGTGGGAGCAGGTACAGGCTGCGGCACCACAGGCTCAGGCATGGGAGCCGGGGCTGGAGCAGGTGCTGCTGCGGGAATGGGGGCTGGTGCCGGCGCAGCTACAGGTGCGGGTGCAGCAGCAGGGGCAGCGGCCATCGGCACAGCAGGCAGCTGCGTGGTGGCAATGGGGGTTTCCGGCAGCGGGGCGCCGCTAAGCGCACGGATGATATCGCTGATATTCGCCTCGGCCAGCGAGTGCACGGCCTGGATGAGGCCCATTTCGAGGTGCAGGCGCTTGTTGGTGCTCCAGCGCATGTGCTCCTCGGTGGAGGAGAGCACTTCCATGAGGCGCACAATCTTATCGGCCGGGGTGCGGGCAAGCAGCTGGTTGAGCGTGTCGCGCCACTCGTCGGGCAGGCTCAGGCTGGCTTCCTGCGGCGCCACCTTGCTGATGAGCAGCTCGCGCACGGCGCCCATCACCTCGCTGAGCAGCTGGCCCATGTCGCGCCCGGCTTCCGAAAGCTCGTGCACCAGGTGAAGCAGGCTGGGCAGCTGGCGGTCCAGTATGTAGGCCAGGGCGCGTGCCACGGTTTCGCGGCTGGTCACGCCGAAAATATCGTTCACGTTCTGCTCATCGATGCGGTTGCCGCAGAAGGACACGAGCTGGTCGAGCATGGACTGTGCATCGCGCATACCGCCATCTGCCACGCGGGCAATGGCAAATGCCGCAGGCAGAGTGAGTTCCACGCCTTCGCGGGCGGCGATGTCCACCAGATGGTGTGCAATGATTTCTGCCGGAATCGGGCGCAGGTCAAAGCGCTGGCAGCGCGAGAGAATGGTGGGCAGAATCTTGTGCGGCTCCGTGGTGGCAAAGATGAACATCACGTGGGCGGGCGGTTCCTCCAGCGTCTTGAGCAGGGCGTTGAAGGACTCCTTGGTGAGCATGTGCACCTCGTCGATGTAGATGATGCGGTACTGCCCGCGGGTGGGGGTGAACTGCACGTTGTCGCGCAGGTCGCGGATGTTGTCGATACCGCGGTTCGAGGCGCCGTCGATTTCCAGCACATCCAGGCTGCGGCCTTCCGCAATCTCCAGGCACACATCCTCATCAGGGTCAAAATCCACCTTCGGGCCGCCGGAGCAGTTGAGCGCCTTGGCAAAAATGCGGGCAGTGGAGGTCTTGCCGGTGCCGCGCGGGCCCACGAAGAGGTAGGCATGCGCCAGGCGCTTCTGTTCAATGGCGTTGCAGAGCGTGCGCACAACATGCTCCTGCCCCAGCACGTCCTTGAAGGTGCGGGGTCGGTACTTTCTGGCAAAAACCTGGTAACTCACGCCCGCTATTCTACCCGATTTCCTCCGCGCCCGCAAGGACTTAGTAAGTCAAAACGAAAAAAATGCGCACCCGTTCTGATAATTTGCGTCACGGTTCAAATTAGAGCGACTTAGGGGGATTGACGATTGACAAGTGAAACATAGGCGGGCGCAAGCCCGCGGAACTTAATACATTCAAAATGCAAAATTAAAAATTCAAAATCTCTGCAATTCTGCACAGAAGCAGAATTGCTCCTTCGCCATGTCACGCGGCATACACGTTTACGGCTTGATTCGCGTGGGCGATGGGGTAATATGTTGGAGTTATTCTGCACCATGAGCGCATCGTATCCCTATACTCTGGCTGTTTTATGTAGTCTGGCCCTGGCGGGCGTGGCACCTCTGCAGGCGCAGGGCACTGCCAAGGCTCCCGCTGCTGCCACCCGCAAGGTGCAGGACCCGGCCGAGTATTACCTCACCGCCTACCGTCTCTGCCGCGAGTCGGAGCAGCTGGCCGCCCAGCAGAATTACAACGCAGCCATCAGAAAAGGTGCTCAGGCAGAGAAGGTTCTGGCCGGCATTGTGAAGGATTTCCCCCACTGGAAGAAGAACCTCGTTTCCACCCGCCGCCGCCTGCTGGCCGAGAATATGGCAAACTACCGCAAGAAGTCGGCAGAGGCTCCCATTCCCACCGGTCGCCAGCCCGGCCGCCCGCTGGCCACGGAGATTGAGCTGCCCGGCAGCTCGCGCCCGTTTGACCCTGTGCACAGCGAGTACCGCCCCGTGGAGCTGCCGGACTACGACACCACCGACAAGCGCCTGTACAATGCTCTGGCTGCCGCCCAGGAAGAGTGCCGCAAGATGGCCGTGGCCTACCGCGAGCTCAACACCAAGTACGAGGACTCGCAGAAACAGCTCATTTCCGCCCGCCTCGAGCAGCAGATGTACAAGGACCGCTACGAACAGCTGCAGCAGCAGGTGATTACCGAGCGCTCCGCCGGCAACGAGGTGGTGAACTCGCTCACCCAGCAGCTTGCCGAGCTCGAGGCCAAGTACCGCGCCAGCGAGGAAGCCCGCCAGAAGGCCGAAGCCCGCATCACCGAGCTGGAAGGCACCCTGGCCCAGACCCAGGAGGAGCTGGCCCGTGTGACTCGCGAGCGCGATATGCTGAAAGCTGAGAATGAGCAGCTTCGCGCCATTGTGGAGCTAAACAGCCCCGAAAAGACCAAGGCGCTGCTCGACCAGAACCTCACCCTCGACCAGCAGCTCAAGGAGGCGCTTGCCCGCATCGCTGAGCTGGAGGGCCGCCAGGCCGGCTCGGATGACGAGCGCAACGTGCTCCAGCAGCAGCTCGATTCCGCCCGCGGCGAGGCCGAGCGCCTGCGCGATGAAATGAGCGGCATCTACGAGGAGAACATGGGCTACCGCCGCCGCGTGAGCGAGCTCACCGAGCGCCTCAACAACATCGAGGCCGACCTGAACAAGAACAGCAACCAGCCGCCCGCAGACCCCGGCCTGGCCGAGGAAGTGGAGCTGCTGCGCGAGGTGATTGCCAAACAGCGCCGCAGCCTGGCCATGCAGGAGGAAGGCCGCAAACTGCTCATCGAGACCTACAAACAGATTAAGAATCAGGACCCTGCCACGCTGCACGCCCTGCAGAAGCTCGATGAGGCCAGCACCCTCGACCTCACCGATGCCGAGCGCCGCGTCATGGAAGCCGCCGTGCAGGGCAACACCGAGGAAGCCACCCAGGCGGTGCGCGACACCCGCCAGATGGAAACCCTGGCCGACCTCGCTTCCAAGGCCTTCACCAAGGGCCGCTACACCGCCGCCGAGCAGCTCTACCGCACGCTCTACGAGGCCGAGCCCAACCACGTGGCAGGCCTGGTGAACCTGGGCACCATCCTCCTCTACCGCAACAAGTGCGAGGAATCCCTCGAATACTTTGCCCGCGCCACCCGTCTGGCGCCGGATCTGGCCATCTCGTATTTCCTCTCGGGCGTGAGCTTCTACCGCCTCGACCGCCTCGAGGAGGCTGCCCGCATGTTCTCCCGCACTATCGAGCTCGACCCCGGCAACGCCGAGGCCTTCTTCTACCTCGCCAATATCGAGGGTGTGAATGGTCAGTATGACCTGGCGCTCAAGCACTTTGCGGCTGCACTCAAGCTCAAGCCCGGCCTGGGCGATGCCCACTACAACATGGCCCGCCTCTATGCCGAGATGAAGAAGATTCCCGAGGCCGCCCGCGCCTACGACCGCGCCATCGAGCACGGCGCTGAGCCCGACCCTGAGTTCGAAAAATACCTGCGCAACCACCCCGACAGCGCTCAGAAACCCGGCGAAGACCTGTTGCAGACGGTGAATCCCGAGGACGAAGCCGCCGAGCTGCTGAAGAACGACCCCGAAATGGAGAAGATTATTCAGGAGCGCGATGCCAGCCGCCTGGATGCCACCGATGTGGCTCCCGTGGCAGACCCCGCCGGCGTGCAGGAGCCCACGCAGCTGCCCACCAACGCCATGCTCGAAGCCGCCGCCTCCGACCCCGAGTTCCTGGAGCAGCTCAAGGCCATCTACTGCGAGGTGAAGGAAGCCCCCACTCCCTCACCCGCCGGTGCCGGTCACGAGGTGGATAAATCCCGCTTCGGCACTGTCCGTGTGCGTGTGAACGGCAACCGCCTCAAGCTCCGCCTCAAGCGCCCCGAACCTCAGCGCATCAGAAAACGCGGCGGGGAGATTGAGCAGTTCAAGCAGAAATAACCCCCGCTCTCAAATAGTACGTGTGCAGCGCGTCCCGTCACGGCGTAGCAAGCACGGCGGCCCCGGGTGGGCGTATCGAAGAGAAGCCCCCAGCCGTGACGCGAAGCCGGAAGCGCATAAGAAAGCGCGGCGGAGAGATTGAACAGTTGAAACTCAAATGACGCTGATCATTTTTTCGGAGTACGGGACTTTAGTCCCGCATGCATAAGTGATGGGGGGGCTAAAGCCCCCCCCCGCTCCGAATGGAACCAGCGCGTGCCCGCCAAATCTCAATTTCCGCGCGAAACGAATAAGAAAAGAGCCCACTTCCGTGGGCTCATCATTCCGGAATTCTACTTCTTCTTGCCGGATTTCTTCTTCTTTTTCTTCTTCGGCTTATCCTCCTTGTCCTCGGCGGAATCGTCCTCGGCGGCGGGGGTGCCCTTGGTGTAGTAGCGCACGTAGTCTATCTCGAACTGCACGGGGTACTGCGAGGCATCGGGGGTCTCGGCCCAGCCGTCGATGGCAGTGTTCATGATGAGGTAGCAGGGCGTGCGCAGGGGGTTATTGCCATCCGGGTAATTGGCTTCGGCCATGGCGACGCGGCCCACCTCCTTGTCATCGATGAGGATGCGCATGGTCTCCTCATCCCATTCGAGCACATATTTGTGGAAATCCTTGCTGTAGTCGGGGAGATTGGTGGTGCGGATGACCTTGTGCTCCTGGTTGGTGCCATTTGCACCCCAGCGGAAAATGGAGTAACAGGTGTTCGGCTCCTGCGAAATATGCTCCAGAATATCAATCTCGCCGTTGGCCGGCCAGCCGTACTGGTTCACATGCATGGTCCACAGCGCAGGCCACACACCCTTGGCCTTGGGCACCTTGGCGCTGATTTCCAGGCGGCCGGGGCAGGTGAAGTGCTTCACATCGCGCGAGGTCACCGAGCCGCTGGCGTAGGGCATGGTCTTGAGCTGGTGCATCCAGCCTTGTTTCTTGGGGGCGTAGTTGGTATTCTTTGTCTCCTTTGCCTTGGAAATCAGAATCAGCTTGCCGCCGCGCACCTTCACGCAGTCCTTGGTATAGGTCTGCACGGCATCCTGGTTGCGGATGACGCCGAGCTCGTGCTGCCACTTTTTCGTGTCGAGCTTGCTGCCGTTGAACTCATCGTGCCAGTCGAGGCGCCAGCCATCGGGCAGGGTCTCGGGCACATCGGCGGCAGCAGCAGGCTGCACCAGTCCGCCTGCCAGCAGGAGCAGGGAGGTGCAGAGCATGGTTTTGAAGGAATGCGTGTTCATGACCATTATTCAGCGTTGAGAAGTTCCATGAGTTCGTCGCTCAGCGCGGGCTGGCCTGCGGCTGCGGCGCAGTCCTCCAGCTGGGCCACCGTGCGGGCGCCGATGAGCACGCTGGTCACGCCCTGGCGCTGCAGCAGCCAGCGCAGCGCCAGCTGGGTGAGGGGAATACCCGCCTCATTGGCAATGCCTTGCAGCCTGGCTACCTTGTCGGCATCGGCTGCCACCTTGTCAGCATCCAGGAAGATGGAATCGCTGCGCTCGGCGCGGGAATCGGCGGGCAGGGTGGGGGAGTTCAGGTACTTGCCCGTGAGCATACCCTGCGCCAGCGGCGAGAATACGATGCTGCCTGTGCTTTGGGAGCGAGCGGCGGGCAGCATGCCGGCCTCGCAGCTGCGGTCGAGCAGGTTGTAGCGGAACTGGTGCAGCAGGCAGGGCACATGCTCCTCTGCCAGTAGTGTGCAGGCGCGGTTGAAGGCTGCGGGCGGGTATTTCGAAAGCCCGATGTAGAGCGCCTTGCCGCTGCGCACTATCTGCACCAGGGCTTCCACCGTTTCCTCGATGGGGGTATCGGGGTCCGGGCGGTGGTGGTAGAACACATCCACATAATCCAGCTTCATGCGGCGCAGACTCTGGTCCAGCCCGGAGATGAGGTGCTTGCGGCTCCCCCAGTCGCCATACGGCCCCGGCCACATGAGGTGCCCGGCCTTGGTGGCGATGAACATTTCATCGCGGTGGCCGGCAAACTCGTGCTTCAGCAGGTCGCCGAAACGCTCCTCGGCGCTGCCGGGAGGCGGGCCGTAGTTGTCTGCCAGGTCAAAATGGCAGATTCCCAGCTCCATGGCGCGGCCGATGATGGCCACATTCTGCTCGCGCTTGTCCACTCCGCCGAAATTGTGCCACAACCCCAGCGATATCTCCGGCAGCAATACCCCGCTGCGCCCGCATCTTCTATAGTTCATGGGCTCATTATACAGCATCTCTTCTCCCCTTGCCAGCAATTTCTTCGTTGTCATTCTCCATCAATGCGGCACAACGTGCCGCATTTGTACCGCCGCCAGGCGGTATTTCGTGTGCGGCCATGGCCGCACTTTCATACGCCCGCAGGGCGATTTCATACACGCGTAGCGTGTAATTCATTGAGGCCCACAGGGCCGACTGGTTTCCGCTGCATCAGCGGCGGAACTTCCTATCTGCAGATGTTCGTGAAGCTTCATTCATAGGGAGATGTAAAGCTTTGATAATATTTTTCCAATGATTGCAGGTCTGTTATGCGTACATATTTACGGCAGTACCGCTGCTGATGCAGCGGTAATTAGTCGCCGCATGCGCGGCTCAATGAATTACACGGGCAAGCCCGCGTATGAAATCTGCCCTGCAGGGCAGATGAAAGCGCAGCTGACGCTGCAATGAATTACCGCCTGCGGCGGTACGAAAGCGGCACAACGTGCCGCATATTAATCCCCACTTACCACCCGCCCGACAGGTACGAACATGGTTGACATCCTCAGCGCAGGCTTTATAATGTGAGCATGAGCGAGTTTGCCGGAAAAGTGGTGGTGGTTACAGGTGGGGCGCAGGGCATAGGCCGCTGCATCGCAGAGCAATTCAGCGCTGAGGGGGCGGAGGTGTGCGTGTTTGACCTGCAGGAGAATCCGTATTTCGTGGGTGATTTATCCCGCGAGGCTGACCTGAGGGACTTCTGCTCCAAAGTGCTGGCAGACTACGGCCATGTGGACTACATCATCAACAACGCCGCACCGCTCTTCAAGGGCCTGCCGGACTGCAGCTGGGCAGAGTTCAACTATGCCCTGCAGGTGGGTGTGGCCGCTCCGTATATGCTTGCCCGGCTGTTCCAGGAACATTTTGCCACCGGTGCAGCCATTGTGAATATTTCCTCCAGCCGCGACCGCATGAGCATGCCGGGCTCCGAATCCTACACCGCTGCGAAGGGCGGCATAGCGGCGCTCACCCATGCGCTGGCAGTTTCGCTGGCGGGCAGGGTGCGGGTGAACTCCATCTCTCCGGGGTGGATTGAGACCGGCAGCGCCGAATACAGCGGGGCAGATACCGCCCAGCACCCCGCAGGCCGCGTGGGTCGCCCTGCCGATATCGCGGAAATGGTGCTCTTCCTCTGCTCCCCGCGTGCTGGCTTCATCACGGGCGAGAATATCTGCATCGACGGCGGCATGACCCGCCAGATGATTTACCACGGCGACCACGGCTGGCAGCTCAACCCGGGCAAGTGAACATGGGCACCTATCCTGCACACTACAGCAGCGGCGAGCTCATCTGCATAGGCGATGAGGCCGAACTCCTCCTGCCCGGCGGCGGCACGCGGCGTGTGCGCATCGGCGCGCTGGAGTTCCTGGGCAGCCGCGAGGCCGATGGCCACACCCCGCTGGCAGAGCTGCCACTGCTGCATCTGGTGAACGAAGGTCACCCACCCGCCTGGTATGGCAGCGTGGAGGAGCCTGCACAGCGGCTGAACCCGGCGCAGCTCCGCCTCATCCGCCGCTCGGGGAAGCTGTACTACAACGATGGCCGCGAGATGCTCCCCGGTGACCTCGTGTGGGAGAACGGCGAGCACGAGCTATACACCTTCCGCGAAATCTGGCGCAGGGGCGACCCCGCCTGCGCCTGGTATTTTGATATGCACCCCGGTGAGGAACTGGTGCTTGTCTTCGAACCGCGCTCCGGCGTTCACGGCGGCTTTACCTGCAGCTATTGCGATGCCGAGGGGCACCGCAGCGCCGCCATGGACCACCTCACCTTCATTGAACGCGGGAGAATTTAAACATTTTCCCTGCCATCTGCATCTAAGCTCTATCTGTTATGCTTCCGTATACGCTCCGCACCGCCGCTCTTTCCCTGCTTCTTGTTGCTGCTCCCTGCCACCTGCAGGCAGCTGAACCCGCCGCCCCGGCCGTGGCGGAGACCACGCAGGCGCACCCTTTCTTCCGCACTTCCCTGTACCCCGCCTGGTCGCAGATGACTCACCAGCAGGCGCTGGTGGATGTGAAAGCCGCGCTGGAGGAGGCGCGCGGGCGTCTGGCAGCCATAGCTGCTGTCACCCCCGAGACCGCCACCTTCGAGAACACCTTCCTGGCATGGTACAGGGCAGATGAGAACATGAAGCAGCTGGCCAACTACATCAACCACCTGCACCTGGCCACGGGCAGCCCCGACATTCAGCGCATGATGTCCGATGTGCACGGCGAAATCGTGGCGTTCAAGGCCGAGGGCGTGCATGCCCTGCGCATCGCCGAGGTGCTGCGCGAGGCCTCCCGCGCCCCCTGGGTGGCGCAGCTCAGCCCCGCGAAGCAGCGCTTTGTGCAGCAGACGGTGGATGCCATGCGCGACACAGGGCTCTACCTCAGCCCTGCGCAGCAGGAGCGCAAGGCCGCCATCGAATCCGAATTGTCGCGCCTCGGGTACCGCTTTTCGCTGTATGTGAAGCAGGCACCGCACATGTGGGAGCTGCTCATCACCGACCCCGCCGAGCTGGAGGGCATGCCCCCGCGCTGGATGCAGGCTGCCGAGGCCGCCGCCCGCGGGCGGGCAGGGGAGGGCAAACCCGCCTGGCTGGTGAACCTGACCACCGCCCCGGCCTCTGCCGTGCTGCGCTATTGCAAAGTGGCCGAAACCCGCCGCAAATGCTGGCTGGGCACCACCTCTGCCGGCACCACCCGCACACTCGATACCGAGCCGCTCGTGGCGCGTATTCTCGAGCTGCGGCACGAGCTGGCCACCCTGCTGGGCTATGCGAACTATGCCGATATGCAGGCCGCCCGCCGCATGATGGGCAGCGGGGAAAAAGCGCTCGCCTTTGTGGATGGCATGCTGCAGAAGAGCAAACCCGCGTGGGATGCCTACGTGGCGGCGGAAATGCAGCGCTTCTCCCGCGCCGCAGGGCAGGAACTCACCGCCGTGAACCCCTGGGATGTGGAGTACCTGAACACGGTGCTGCCCCCGCAGCGCAGCAATTTCAACGTGAATCTCATCACCCCCTACCTGCAGACCCCCAGGGTGCTCGAGGGGCTCTTCCGGATATGGTCCGGCCTGCTCGGGGTGCAGTATGAGGAGCTGCCCACCGCATGCCTGAAGCCCGGCGAATCCGCCCCTGCCGGCCATGTGGAAACCTGGCACCCCTCTGTGCGCTGCTTCGCGGTGAAAGATGCCGCCACCGGCCACCACCTGGGCTCGTTCTATCTGGATATCTACACCCGCCGCGGTAAGCGCCCGCAGGCCTGGTGCCTGCCGCTGCGCGATGGCGAACCTGCGGCCGATGGCACCCCCGGCGAGCCGCACCTGGCCGCGCTCATGGCCAATTTTGCCCCGCCTGTGCCGGGGCAGCCGCAGCTCATGCACCACGGGGATGTCTACATGCTCTTCCACGAGTTCGGGCACATGATGCACATGATGCTCGGCCACGGCGAGCTGCGCGCCCACTGCACTGCCGAGGTAGAGCGCGATTTCGTGGAAATGCCCAGCCAGCTCCAGGAAAGCTGGATCTGGGAACCTGCCGCTCTGGCCACCATCACCAGCCATTTTCAGACCGGCGCTCCCCTGCCGGCAGAGCTCATGCAGCAGCTCACCGCCTCCCGCGGCTCCAACCCCATCGAAATGCACATGCGCATGCTCTGCACCAGCAAGCTCGACCTCGAGCTCCACATGCACTACCACGATAAATACAAAGGCCGCCCGCTCGATGAGGTCTGCCGCGAGATTCTTGCCCCCTGGCTCTTCCCCTACACCGAGCAGCCCCCCAGCGAGGTGCGCACCCTCACCCACTGCATGACCGATGGCTACGCCGCCGCCCTCTACACCTACAAATGGTCCGAAATGCTCGCGGCAGATGCCATGCAGCGCTTCCGGCGCGAAGGCGTGCTCAACCCCGCCACCGGCGCCCACTACCGCCGCTGCATCCTCGAGCGCGGCAGCAGTATCCCTGCCATGCAGCAGATGAACGACTTCCTCGGCCGTCCCCCCCAGCCCGATGCGCTCATCGAGCGCTACAGCAAGTAGAAGTGGTGGAAAATTTTGGATGTTGGATGTAGAATTTTGGATGTATAAAATTTGGCAGGCAGAGCCTGCGGAATTCTGAGCCCACGGAGTGGGCGAAAGATAGTAGGCCGGGGTAAGAGCGCGTCAGCGCTCTCACAGGCCGCCGTGACAGGTTGGCTCGTCAATTGCAGATTTGACGATGAGTGGCTGATTATGTCAACGCGTGTCGGATGTATTGAATTCGGCAGGCAGAGTCTGCGGGGAATTGGGGCAAAGAAAAAGCCCCCGTTAGCGGTGCGGCAACACCCGGGGGCTGATTATGATTAGATTAGACTGGAGATATCTCTCCGGAGCAGATTAGACCACACACCGTGAAAAAAGTCAAGCGTATAGAAGAAGAAAAATGCCCTGCACCGGTTTCCCGGGCAGGGCATGGACTCTAACACCTCTGGAACGCAATAAACAGAATCCATATCAATTGCTCAGCCAATACCGGATTAAGGCAGGCTGCCATCAGGCGCGGGTCTAATTTAATCATAATATAGAGCCGCCTGGCTTTTGCCGAACCAAGCGGCACGGAAATTGTAGCTAACAGACCAAGCAGCGTCAAGGAGATTTACCGTTTCTCATGGATGGGTAGAAAACTCCGCAGGTATGTGCCCCCTGACTTGATGCTTTGTCCTTCATATTGCCTCTTGACAAATCCCGCGGGGCAGATATAGAATACCCGCCGTTGCCCGGCCGTGCACCATTTTCAAAATTCGTAAATCGTAAATCCAAAATCGTAAATCCATGAAAGACACGTTCACCCAGGCCATACGGCTCGGCATCATCATCCTGCTCCTGGCCTGTGTTCTCGGCTGGGCAGATGCCGTTTTCTTTGCGCCGCGCCGTCTGCCGGTGTGCGTGCAGAGCAAGCTGCCCGAGGGGCGCATCTGCCTGGAAACCCTCCGCTCCCGTCACCAGGACCGCGTGGTGTGGATCGATGCCCGCAGCCAGAGCGATTTTGAGCTCAACCACCTCATGCTGCCCGAGAACCGCATGTTCCCCATTCGCAAAGGTCCCGCCATGCAGCAGCAGATCGATGCCGCCATAGGCCGCATGCTCGAAGCAGCCGAGAAAAACGAATGCATTGTCGTCTTCTGCTCCGCCGATTGCACCGCCTCCGATGAAATCTCCGCCGAACTCCGCGACCTCGGCCTCATCGATGCCCCCATCTACACCCTCGAAGGCGGCTGGCCCGTCCTCAAAGCCTCCGGCATGGTCAATGATTAAGCACCCCCGCCGCCTTTTTTCGTAAATCGTAAATCCAAAATCGTAAATCCCAAAATGCCCCCGGGTGTTGCCGCACCGCTAACGGGGGCTTTTTCTTTGCTCTCATTTCCTGCCACTCCGGCGGCCCCTCAAAAAAATCCGCAGGCCCTGCCTGCCGAATTTAATACATCCACCATTTCCGAAGACGGGTAAATCCTCTTGACTGCACTCTGACTGTTAGCTACAATTTCCATGCCGCTTGGTTCGGCAAAAGCCAGGCGGCTTTTTATCATGACAAAAAGAATAGCATGCCTGATGGCAGCCTACCCTAATCCGGTACTGGCTGAGCAATTGATATGGATTCTGTTTATTGCGTTCCAGAGGTGTTAGAGTCCATGCCCTGCCCGGGAAACCGGTGCAGGGCATTTTTCTTCTTTCTATACACTTGACTTTTTACACAGTGTGTGGTCTAATGAGCTCGTGAGAGGGAAACCTCTTCGCTATTCTAATTAGTCATGAATCAGCCCCCGGGTGTTGCCGCACCGCTAACGGGGGCTTTTTCTTTGCTCTCATTTCCCGCCACTCCGGCGGCCCCTCAAAAAAATTCCGCAGACCCTGCCTGCCGAATTTAATAACATCCACCATCCCCGAAGGCCATCCGTCTTCGGCTTTCGCCTACGCCGAGACAGGCGGCGTAGGTTTACCGAAGACGGGAAAATTCTACATTCAAGATTCAACATCTTCTTTGCTCCCGGCGGCAAAGCCGCGTAGCATGAAAAAAACGTAAAAATTCGCCTGTCTCGGCGTAGTTCGGAGAACGAAGACGGATAAATCGTAAATCCAAAATCGTAAATCCTAATTTTCTCCTTGCCATCGGGGGCCTGTTTGGTGTAGTATGCTAGAGTGCATCATGGGGGTAGTGTCTCCTGCCGGTGCCACCCCCATCAGATAAAAATTTACTTCAATACTCAAACTTATGAAATTACACCTCCCGAAACCGCTCCGCAACTCCGTGCTGGCCTGCATTGCAGCTGTAGCCGGTATTGCTACCCCCACCCTCGGCACTGCCACCTTTGCCGGTGGTGTAGTGGCCTTCACCCTCGCCAGCCAGCAGGCTGCTGCTGCGGAATATACGAATAAGACTGATGTAACGTTTGCTAACGGTGATGTGCTTAACCTTAGCAATGGCGCAAAGGTAGAGGCTCCGCTTGTACTGGATGATGTTACTTCCAGTATCACGATGAATGTAACCGCAGGCACGGTTACCTGGGCTACGGATCAGGGTGAAAATAACGGTGTATCTGTCATTAATGTGGCCAGTGGTGCTACACTTGATGTAACGTCGAATAGTGACGATACGAATACATATTGTACGTTTGCCAGTAAGCAGGATGCTACGGTAACAATCAATCTTGCTGAAAATGCCACAATGAAGTCAAACAACCTCTTTGGTTGGTGGAATTATGCTCGTGGCGCAGGTAAACGCACTGTCAATATGGCAGCTGGCTCGAGCTGGACAATCAATGAGGGAATTTCTTTCTATCTGAACGATTCCACCATCAACATGAGTGGTGGTACTATTGTGCTGGCCGGGACTGGTACTGTTGTGTCATTTGAGCGTCGCACAAACGTATTCAACACTACGACAACTGCTACTCAGATGTCTGTTATTACCGGTGAAGGAAAAATTCATGCAGGTAACAACGGTGATGAAAACGGCGGTTATCAATTCAATGTTGAGCGTGGCGCGTTTGACATCAGCTCTACTAATACGGCCGACCTGCGTATCGATGTTGCTTTTGAGAATGGCGGGCATGGCGTTCAGAAGACAGGTTCGGGGGTCATGGAAATCACGCATGATAGCGGAGCATTTACCGGGAGCTTCTTTGTTCGTGCGGGCGAGCTTAAGTTAACCGAGGGAGGTAACCTGGGTAGCACTAATCTGTCCGTTGAATCCGGGGCTGTACTTACGCTGAATACGACAGCCGCTCTAGCAGCTGCAGTGAACGTACAGAACGGGGGTACTCTGTTCGTAGAGGGTGCAAATTCTGTTATAGCAGGTGCTGTGACAGTAGCCGAGGGTGGTGTGTTCAATGTACAGGCAGGTGCAGCATTGACTCTGAATGGCACTATCAAGCTTGGTGCCAATACCTCTATCCAGAACAATTCGACAAACGCGCTTGCTCTGGGCAGTGGCATGAAGTTCAATCTGGGTTCTCTTGTAGCAGCAGATGGTGAAAATGGTGCCAAGGTTTATACCGTAATCACTGGTGAGGGTAATAAGGATCTTTCTTCTCTGGGCCTGACATCTGCCAACATTACAGGTTTACAGGTGACTGGTAAGGCGTGGTCTTTTGGTAATGACGGTACTATCAGTTATGTTGTTACCACGGAAGAACTCACTTGGGAAGGGGGAGATCTTACATGGAACTCCGCCGATACTAATTTCTCTGATGGTACAGAGTTTGAGGATAATGATATCGTGCGTTTCACCGGCACTGCAGATGTGACAATCGAGGATGAAGATGGCGTGCTTGTGGACAAAATGACGGTAACCGGTGCTGGTACAGTGGTTACGCTCGTAGAGAATAAGCCTGTTACCACGCTTTCCGGTGTCTTCATTGAGAATGGTGCCACCCTTGCCCTTAGTGGTCAATCAAACGCCGTGGGCGTGCTTCGTGGTGGTGAGGTTACAGTAGAGTCAGGCGGCCGGCTGCAATTCAATGCGAAGGATGTGACGGGTTATAATGGTGGAGCTACTTCTACTCAGGTAATCAATGTAAATGCGGGCGGTACGCTGTATCTGAACCACGCAGAAAACGAAACATTCGCCGGCACTCTGAATCTGGATGGTACTCTTTCCGGTAATAACGGTGCTGAATGGGATATGTTCAGAGACGGCAATACCGGTGATGCTGCGGACAATGCCGCTAATGCAAATATCGTTGTCAGCCGTGGTAATCAAGCGGTGATTGATAACAACGTTACTTTGTGCCTGCGAAAGAATAATCATAAGCTTTTTGTTGATTCCGGTGCAAGTCTGACCACGGGAGCAATCAAACACAAGGAAAATCAGGGGAACGGTGTGCTGGTCAAAGCCGGCGCCGGCAAGCTGATAGCAGATGGCAAAGTAAATGTAAAGAATCTGCACATTCTGCAAGGTGATGTTGTTTTCAATGCTGGTGTAGATGTTACCAATACGACAATCAATGATGCTAATCAGTCCTACTTTGGCAGGAATGTCTCTTTGACCTTCGCAGGTGAAGGCACTAGTACCATTTCGGGCCAGCTTAAGAGTACAGGTGCAGGCGGTTCCCTTTCTGTCGAAAAGGGGCATACCTTGAATGTGGGGCACCTGCGTCTGGCCTGGAATAAGAGCATGAATGTAGATGGCATTCTGAATGTGACCGCCGATGGAGGTATGGTGGTAGCTATCGCTGCCACAACTCAGCTGGTCGGTTCCGGTGCTGTGACTACCAAGAAGTTTGAGTTGAGTAACCAGACGATTCTTACACTGAATGTCGGCAGCTTCGACATTGGTGAAGGCGGTATGTTCATCCAAGGTGCATCGAGACTTCACATGGGTACGACTATCACCAGTGCCGGTGCAGTAACGCTTAACAACACCGAGCTGAATGTACTGTCAAGCGGTATGAAGGCCACGGGTTCCTATTCTGATGCGGCAACCGGTAATGGCTTCCTGACCGGTAAATTGACGGTTATTGAAACCACAGGTGATGCCGCCATTTCGAAGGGCGATGGCTTTGTGCTCAAAGTGGATGGAGTGGCAACTACCGACTACGAAATCACGGCTGATAACGATCTTGTTATCAATGTCGCTGGTTCAGGCATATACTATGTAAATAATGGCGTAGTTGCTGCTTCCGACACAATCGGTACAACGGCGGGCTTTGCCGGTTATTATGTAGCCGAGGGAACCACACTTAACATCGTAGCCGGTGATACACTTAGTGCAGCGAATGCTGCCGCTGCGGTCGCTTCTGTGGGTGGCGCAGGTACGGTGGTATTCAACACCGCTGAGGATGCAAAGTCAGTGATTTCCGGTTCTTCCTTCTCTGCCTTCAGTGGTACACTTGACCTCGTAAGTGGTCAGCTTATGTTTGGTGCTGCCGATGGCTTTAATGCGAACTCCGGTGCTGCTGTGGCATGTATTGCAGATAAAGTCATTGTTCGTGAAAAGGGCAAGCTCTATGTTCATCTTGGAGATACTGGTCGTACCTTTGCACCGGATATCGATTTGATGTCTGGTTCGGAGCTGGCTAATAAGGATGGTAACAACGTGTTCCTCGGCGATGTTTGTTTCAATATTGCAGATCCTGCAGCTGAAACACCCACCTACAAGGCGGACGGAGAAATTACCCTGAGCCAATACTGGGGCAAAACCCTGAAGTTCAACGGTGTGATGAGTGGCGCAGGCGTAGTGAAGATGAAGGGTTCGCAAGTGGAGTCGGTAGCACGTTACCAGCTCACGAACAATGATAATACCTTTGCCGGTACCTATACACTTCTGGATGGTGGTGATATTGCGAATAAGACGGATGAAGCAGTACATCTGATTCTCGACGCGCCAAACGCCGCGGCATCTGCTACAGTCAATCTGAATACCGAGCTGGCACTGTCTACTGTGACACTTAATACCAGTGCGACGGTCAAGTCTATCAATACAACCAGTGCGAAAAACAAGGTTGTCGCCAATGCTGCTGCCACACTTACTGTAAGCGAAGGTTCCTTTGCCGGTGTTCTTGAGAATGGGTCTGACACCAATATCCTTTCTCTGGTGAAATCCGGTACAGGTGTTCTTACGCTTTCCGGCGCTAATACGTACACTGGCAAGACCAGTATTTCGGGCGGCACTCTGGTGGCCGGGTCAACTTCTGCTCTTGGCGCCGGTGAGGTTTCTGTTGGCAACGGAGGTACTCTGCAACTTGGTGCTGCACTTGCTCTTGGCGGAAATCTCTCACTTAATAACGGTGCAGGCCTGAACTTAGGCGGTCAGGTGCTGACGCTGAATGGCGAGCTTTCCCTGGGCTCCGGTATCAACCTTACCACTACTGAGCTGAGTGAAGAGACAACTCTGATAAGTGGTATTACCAGCTGTAGCGCCATTACGGGTGAAACTGCTGCCAGCAGCATTTTTGCTACGATTACAACCGGAGCCGGTGCCCTTGATCTGGACAATTATGCTGTCAAGATGGTCGGCCATTCTCTCGTGCTTATTGATAAGGGCGTGTTAAATCTCATCTGGGATGACGCTGATGATAAAAACGGAGGAATCTGGAAGGCTGATGGTGCTTTCACAGCAGATGAAATTCCCTTCGTTTCCAATGGTAAGGCCAATGTTCATTTCGGTGCAGGTGCTGAGAGCTCTGATACTGTGAACGTGGAAGGCAGCCTCGCCGTTGATAATATTGTTATCGAAGGTGATTACACTTTCCTTTCCAAGGATGGCGGCAAGATTGATTCTGCCACCAAGCTCGAGGTGCAGATTGGTTCTGTGACTCTCGGCGCCGGTGTGCTGGATACAGATGTGCCGGTTTCCCTTGTGGATGGTACTACCCTGAAGTGGGGCGAAGGCAACACGCAGGACTACTCCGGTAAGCTGACTGTCGGGGGCAATGTGACACTCGATGTGAACGGCAACGATGTCACTCTGGCCTCTGCTATCACAGGCACTGCTGCTGATAAGACCATCTCCTTTGCCTCCACCGGTGCCACAGCCGAGGCTCAGAATACTGTCAGCATTAACGGTAAGGCGGTGCTTGGTAGTGCAGCCGTGAATGTGGGTGAGAATGTGATACTGAAGCTGATTGATACTGCCGATGTCTCATATGCTAACGCGATTACAGGTGCTGGTTCGCTTTGCCTGGGTAATACGGGTACGGGAGCAAACGGTACGGAGCTTAAGAGCACGAGTAACTCCTATTCCGGTGAGACGATTATTGCCGGAACGGCCAAAATCTGGCACAACACGCTTTCAGCGAATACTTCTGGTATACGCTTCACTGAAGAAGCTCTGGGCAAGACGCTCCAGTTTATCAGTGAAAATGATGGATATGTTTTCAGTACAACACTGAGTGGTGTTACCCCGGGTGATGGCCAGAACCAGTCGATTATCCGTTTCTGGGGCAATAACATGGAGTTTGCCAGCAATAGCGCCGACTGGATGGGTACTTTGGCAGTGAATCTGACTGCTGATCAGACTCTTGATTACACAGGTGCTGTCGGTGGTGATATTATCCTGACCCGCGGCAATATGAAGGTGCATGGTGCACTTGCAAATGCTGTCTCCGGCGGTGGCAAGCTTATTATCGATGGTGGTACTGCAGAATCCCCGATTGTGTGGAATGATACCAATAAGACCTACACCGGCCAGACGCAGCTTGCTGCCGGTGCCTATGTGACCACGGCTCGTTCCCTGACCACCGGCGCTAACAGTAAGATTGTGCTGGGTGATAACAGCCAGCTCACCATTACCGGTGGCTTGGATTCCTGGACCACGGGCCACACTGTGAGCGGCACGGGTACACTGGTGCTGAGTACAGGGGCAACTCATACTAATGAAGTGAACAAGTTGCTGGCGAACGGTACGACGCTTTCTAATCTGGTTCTGAGAGGCAATGCTACGGCTTTAGAGTTCGGTACTTCGAATCAGGCCGCCCACTTTAATGCTGCCAGCACGGTCACTATCGAGGATGGTGCCAGCCTGATTATGAATGCAGATTTCTCGAGTGCAACGAATACTGTGATACTGAATGGCGATGGCACGGGTGTAGATGGCTCTGCTGCATTGTGCTTCTCCACTCATCCCTGGACAGATGGTAACGAGCATACGACACAGCTTCGTTCCAATGTTGTGCTGGGTTCGGATTCGGAAGTCTATGTCGGTACTCATACGAACAGTGCAAACAGCCAGTCTGTTGTTGATAAGGGTGTCATCCTCGGTACTATCACCGGCAATGGTAATACACTGATCAAAACCGGTGACGGTACGCTGCAGATTGATAGTATTCCTGTTACGGCTAAGATAGTTGTGGAAGCTGGCACCTTGGATGCAAACGCAGCAGGTACCTGGGCTGAAAACATCACGATGAAGAATGGTGCTTCCATGCTGCTCAGTGGTGAAACAATTACGCTCAGCGATGTCACTGTAGACGCCGCTGCGACCACCACTATCATCACAGGGCAGGCCAACGATGCGGATTCTACGGCCACGCTGGCTAAGGTGTCCGGTTCCGGTGTGATTGAGCTGACTCGCGATAATGACGGCAGCAGAACCGGCGACTACCGAGTGGGCCTTACCGGTGAGAACGCAGATTTCACGGGTACTTGGAAGGTAACCGGTCGCAATGTGGTGCTGCAGGCCAAGCATGCAGATGCACTGGCTGGTGATACTGTGGAACTCAGCTACGCCGGTACCCAGACTGCCGTGTCCGAGATGTCGGAGCTGCGACTTACTACCACGGGTACCACGGTGAACCTGGGTAAGCTGACCGGCACAGCCGGTATCGTGACGGGCAGCGGCAAGACGCTGAACATCGCCAACAGCGAGATCACGGGTGTGCAATACTCCGGCGCCATCGGCGAGGGTGTGACCATCCAGGTGAGCGATGGTTACCAGAAGATTACCGGCACTGACAGGACGGGCAACGTGACGCTGGCTACCCTGCGCAGCGCTGACGGTGCTTCGGAAGAACCCGGATATGATGACCTGGGTGGTGGTGCTCTGTTGCTTAGCGAAGGTGAGGAATCTGCACCTGTCCCGAATCCTGTGCTGGATCTGGCAGGCTATACCCACAGCACTGCTGAGGATGCAGGTGTAACAACTATCCTGGCTGGTAACAAGGGCAGCATCCGGAACCTGGTTCTGGGTAAGAACATGCTGCTGACAACTCAGGTTGCTGATGCGGTGGTTTCCAATGCTTCTCCTGCTAATATCGGAGCCGATCTGACGCTGAGTGGTGGTAAGGTTAAGTTCCATTTGAATGGTTCTACCGCTGCCGAGGGCGAAGCATTCAATGCGGAGGTGATGACGCAGTATGACCTTGCCGGTAATAACCTCGTCCTTGGCGAGGGTACTGTAACGGCACTGACCTTTGTGCCCGAAGCAGAGTCCGGCAAGCTGTCACCCCGTACCTATCAGCTGTTTACAAATGTGGGCAATCTTGAGGATCTGGTGGATGATTGGAAAGAAACGTCCGATAATACTATTTGCACCTCGGCCAAGCTTGCCAAATTCTTCAAGACCAATTTCTCGGAGAATGGACGCACCAGCTACAAGTTCGCGAAGGAAGAATGGCCGACCGGTACACACCTCAGTCTCTTGGTAGAGGGCGGTGCTGCCGATCTGGTGTGGAACGAAGCCTCCGGTACCTGGGACACTGGTACACCTGATGCTGAAGGAACGGAGAGCTGGATGAATGGCAGCACTGCTGATTACTTCATGGACGATGACAACGTTGTCTTCAACGCTCAGAAGGGCACCGATGCTCATACCATTACCATTGATGATGAAGATGGTGTCCGCATTGGCTCCATGAAGGTGACTGGTGGTGCTGATTACCTCTTCACAGGCGGTGCCATCACTAGTGGCGAGGGTCTGGGCAATGTGCACATCGGCACGGCTGATGCAGCCTACACCGGCACAGTAACCTTCGAGAAGGCCAACAGCTGGAAGGGTAACACCAACATCAACAGCGGTACCGTGGTGGCCAAGAATGCCGCTGCCCTGAGCAACACGACCGTGAACCTGAACGGCGGCAGCCTGACGGTGGACGGTGTGGCTCTGGATGCCACGGTGAAGATGCTGGGTGGTGTGCTCAATACAACTGCTGCTGAAGGTGGTGCTGTGACAGTGAAGGCTGACCTGAGCGCTGCCGGTAAGAACATGAGCGTGAACGCCGCCACGGGCACCAACCTGAACCTTACCCTGGTTGGCACGGAAGACGTGGCCGGTATCATCGGTGGTAATGTCATCATCAACGGCGAGGTCGATAAAGGCAAGCCTGTGACAAGCGGTGCTGTGAACATGACGGATGCCACGGTGGTAGCCGGCGGCAGCCTCAATGTGGCTACCGGCGATGTGACCGCTGGTGCGCTGGTGCTGCAGGGTGCCAAGGAGGTGGCCGAAGGCGACACCAAGATTGATGCAGGCGCAGTGACAGTGAAAGGCGGCAGCCTGAGCGCCGCCAGCCTGGCAAATGCCGGCAGCGTGACAGTGGATGGTGCTTCCATGAGCATCACCGGCGCTGTGGAGAACTCCGGCAGCGTGATGGTGGATGATGCTTCTATGAGCATTACCGGCGCAGTGGCTAACACCGGCAGACTTACCGTGACGAACGGCAGCCTGACCATGGGCGCTCTGGACAACGATGGTACTCTCACCATCGGCGGCACCGAGATGAAGGATGTGCCGCTCGGTGAGGCTACGGTGAGCATGCCTGAAAGCTCTGTGGTGGTGAATGGCAACCTGGATAACACCAATGGTACCATCATCATCGGCTCTGCTGCGGTAGAGGATGATCCCTCCACAAAGCGTGATGAAACAGCCGCAGCAACCTACGGCAGCCTGGAGGTGACGGGTGACCTGACTGGCACGGGCGCTAAGGATAAGCTGGTGGTGGAAGCCGGCTCCTACCTGAATGTGGAGGGCAATTTGAGCGCCATGGAGAACGTGGAACTCGGCATTGGCGGCACGGTAACCGTGGGCGGCAATGTGGATATCTCCTCGCTTTTCGTTGCCAAGGATGCTCTGCTTCATGCTACGGGCGCAGACTCCGGTACAAGCTCTGTGGAGATTGGTGTTCTCGGCGGCGCCGGCACGGTGCAGGTGGACAACGGCACGCTGCATATCGGTGCGCTGAAGGGCTTCACCGGTACCCTGGCTGGTAATGGTACGCTGAGCACCGACAATGCCCAGTTCCTGCTGGAAACCAAGCAGGATACCACCACGAATATCACGGGTGGCAGTGTGCTGGTGACCGAAGCCGCCAATGGCTCCTCTGTGGGTCTGGTGACCACCAACGAAATCATCATCAACACGATGACGACGGATGCTCCCTCGCTGAGCATGACCGGCGTGGCGCTGAAGGACGTTGATACCGTAAACAAGTTGAGCATCACTCTTACCCAGATGGGTACCACCGCCGGTGTAGATGGTATCATCAAGGCTGTGGATGCAGCTGACGGCGGTATCGATTACCACCTGCTGAGCATCGACGGCACGCAGAGCCTTGACCTGTTCAAGCTTGCGGAAGACGAGGCGGTGCATCAGTACCTGCTGCAGAAGGGTTATGCCCACAGCGATCTGCTGAGCGCTGCTACGTTTGCTGCTGCTTCCTCCACGGATGTGTACATCAGCTTCTGGAAGCAGAGCTCGGAGGAAAGCACCTGGAATGTGGGTGAAACCGAGACTGAGGCCGGCCTGATTGTGCTGAAGGATGGCAAGCTGCTGAGCAACGATGTTCTGGACAATGTGCAGAATGTGGTTGTGAGCGGCACCAAGAGCATCGACCTGACGGCAGCCGGTGTGAACGATGTTGTGCTGAACAAGCTGGTTGGTACCTCCACCAGCAAGCTGACGATTGCCGGTGACGGCAAGGCCGGCGACAGCGTGAGCATCGGCAAGAGCAGCTACAACGGCACGCTGGTGCTGGATGGTGTGGCCGCCGACTTCGACCTGACGGGGGCTACTGTGGTGGGTGCCGATAAGGACACCACGCTGAGCGGCAAGCTGACGAACGGCACGCTGTCTGTGCAGCAGAGCAGCACGGCTCAGGGTGCAGGCCTGGAGCTGAAGGATTCCAAGGTTCAGGTGGTCATCGGCAAGGACTTCACCAAGCTGACGAAGAATGAACTGGATCAGATGGGCGGTGTCATTGCCAAGCTGGGCGATGTAACCACCACGGGCAGCAGCGAAGTGGCTGTGGGTACCACCAGCAAGGGTATCTTCACCGACTCTGTGGGCTATGACAAGTACTTCGACATGAGCTCCGCC
The DNA here is from genome assembly GCA_045125705.1 of Akkermansia sp. Taxonomy (GTDB): domain Bacteria; phylum Verrucomicrobiota; class Verrucomicrobiia; order Verrucomicrobiales; family Akkermansiaceae; genus Akkermansia. Next base: position 26,746 of record JBGVNQ010000047.1, read on the forward strand.
CGCGTGGAAGGCGGCAAGGTGGTGGCAGACCGCAACACGGTCTACTACACCAGCAAGCTGACCGACAGCGCCAGCACCGACAACGGCAAGGCCGGTCTGGCCATGGCCGATGAGGTACTGCTGAGCGCCAACCCGCAGGGTGATACCGTCACCGGTGACCTGGCCGCTGTGCTCGACCAGCTGGATGCCATGGTGGCCACGGGCAACACGGCTGCTGCCGATGAGCTGGGCGCCAGCCTGGCCGGTGCCAGCACCGCTGTGCTCGGCATGGCTGCCATGGGCGATGTGGACCGCCAGCTGCGCGCCATCCGCAACCGCACCACCACCATGGGTGTGGACCAGAGCGTGGTGAACGCCGATATGCCGTACTTCAACGCCTGGATTAACGCCGAGGGTGACTCCCGCGAGATGGGCGAGGACGGCACGCTGGGCGGCTACAAGCTGAACAGCTACGGCGGCACCGTGGGCTTCGATGTGGATATCGAGCCGACCCTCACCGCCGGTATGGCCCTCACCGCCATGTATGGCGACCTGGATGCCACGGGTACCGACCAGGCCACGGGTAACCTGGACAGCTACTACGTGAGCGCCTTTGCCCGCTACTGCGGCAGCGCCTGGACCCACACCTTCGTGGGCACCATCGGTATGGGCGATATCAGCCTCGACCGCACGGTGAACGGCACCCAGGTGAAGGGCGAGACGGATTCCATGAGCTTCGGCCTCATGTACGAGGTGGGCCGCGTGTACTCCATGGATGAAGACGGCACGACCTGCCTGCAGCCTGTGTTCAACGTGACCTGGAAGCACACCACGGTGGATGCCTACACCGAAAAGGGTGGCGACGTGGCCCTGAGCGTGGACGAGCAGTCGCTCAACACCATCACCTTCGGTCTGGGTGCACGCCTGCAGACTGTGGTGGGCGAGAGCATGTACAACCGCACCAGCATCTTCGAATGCCGCCTGCTGGCTAAGGCCGACGCCGGCGACACCGAGGGCACCTCCAAGGTGGCTCTGGGCAGCTCCGCTACCCACGAGGTGAAGAGCAACGAGATGGGCGCCATCGGTATCGAAGTCGGTGCCGGCCTCACCATCCCGCTGGGCGATGAAGGCAGCAGCATCTTCATGGATGCCTCCGCCGAAATCCGCGCCGACTACACCGACGTGAACGGCACCGTGGGTTACCGCGTGAACTTCTAAAGATAATGGTCTGCCGGTGCGGCCACCCCCGCACCGGCAACACCAGACCGGAAAGCCCCGTTGGCAAAACCGCCAACGGGGCTTTCTGAATTTTTAATTTTGGATGTTTGATGTTGAATGTATTAAATTCGGCATGCTCCGCCTGCGGAATTCAGGGTTTCTTAACCGGGGCTCTAAGTTGTCGAGCGTTGTACGCTCGGCGTGCCTCAGAATTTCACGGCTGATTTATCCCGAATAATCCTTGGGTGTTGGGATAAATCGTGCAAAAATGGGCGATTTATCTCAAATTATCCTGCAACCTTGGGATAAACGGGTGAAATAATCCTTGACCTGCAGGATAATTTGGGATAATCTCACGGGTAAGATGGATGCATTCAAAAACCCTTTTAACCCAGGTGCCGGTTGTCCGCCGCCTGCATTATCCGGTCGTGATGATATACTGGAGCAGGCCAGGATACTCCTTGGGCGCCAGCTGAGGGGGAGGTCTGGTTGCAGTATGCTGCTGACGGGCTTGCGCGGTGTGGGTAAGACCGCGCTTCTTCAGGAAATAGGCCGTGAAGCTGTACAAATGGGTTACCATGTGGCCGCTTTTGAGGTGCGGGATGGGTATTCTTTTGCTTCTGCACTTGTGCCGGAGCTGCGCAATATTCTGTATGAATTGGATTCAGCGGCAGGGGTGAGCGAAAAGGTGCGCCGCGGGCTCATGGCTTTGCGTAACTTCATCAGCTCCATCAAGCTCAATGTGGGTGAGTTTTCCATGGATATTGAGCCCCAGCGCGGTATTGCTGATACCGGCGATATCCTGCACGATATGCCTGATTTGTTTCTGGCTGCGGCACAAGCTGCGCAGGAAAAGGGAACCGGGATTCTTCTGCTGGTGGATGAAATGCAGATGCTGGAAAAAGCCGAGTTTAATGCACTCATTATGGCTATGCACCAGCTGCAGCAGGAACAAGTGCCGCTGGTGCTGATAGGTGCCGGTCTGCCTACCTTGCCTAGACTGGCCGGGGAGGCGAAATCATACGCAGAACGTCTTTTTGATTACCCCATTGTTGATCGTTTGTCCTTTGAGGATTCCTGTGCCGCTTTGCAGAACCCTGCCAGGCTCGAAGGTGCTGAGTTTTCGGAAGAGGCGCTCAAGTCAGTGTATGATTATTCCCATGGATACCCATATTTTCTGCAGGTGTGGGGGTATCATGTGTGGAATCAGGCCTCAGGTCCCTGTATTACTGCGCAGGATGTGGAGGCTTCTGCCTCCAGGATTCAGGCCCGTCTGGATGAAGGTTTTTTCCGTGTGCGTTTTGACCGCCTGACCGATGCTGAAAAACGCTATTGCCGCGCCATGGCCGAGCTTCAGGAACACGAGTGCAGCACCACCCGCATAGCGGCGGTGCTTCAGCGCAAGGCAACGAGCCTGGCCAGCACGCGCGACCGACTGGTGCGAAAGGGAATGATTTATTCTTCCCGCCAGGGTGTTGTTTCGTTTACCGTGCCGCTTTTCGGCGATTTTCTGCGCCGGAAGATGTCGTTAATATCCTAGTCCGGCATAGACAGGTTATCCCGAATAATCCTTGGATGTTGGGATAAATCGGGCAAAAATGGGTGATTTATCTCAAATTATCCTGCAACCTTGGGATAAACGGGTGAAATAATCCTGAACCTGCAGGATAATTTGGGATTTTTCGAGGAAACTTGCGAAGCTCAGAATTCCGCAGGCTTTGCCTGCCGAATTTAATACATTCTACATCAAAAATTCTACATTCAACATCATCCTCAGACCAGCTGGATACCGGCTTTGCGGGCGGCGGCGGCGGCATCGGGGGGGAGGGGGTGACCGGGGGCGGTGGCCAGCACCATGGGGGCGGGCGGGGTGCTGGTGCGGCCGAGGAGCACGCGGCAGAGCCAGTTCACCACGCGGGCGAAGCGCAGGCGCTTCATGTAGGCCGAGGCGCGGCGGATGCATTTGAGCGGGCCGTCGGCATCGTCTACGGCGATGACTACGCCATCGCACACGACGGCGCAGGTACCGATGCCGAGCTGGGCGATTTCGGCGGCCATGGCGGCGGCGTGGGCGGCATCGGTGGCGATGTGGCCGGGGTCGTCGCCTTCCTGCGCAGGGAGGGGCACCTCCATGGCATGCAGGGTGATGCCGTGCTTATCGCACAGGCGGGCTACTTCCTCGCGCTGGAAGAGGATGGTGCGGTGTGCCTCGAAGACGATGTGGTTCACATGGGCCTTGATGGCGTTGTGAATGGTGCCGAGGCCGATGCAGGGCACATCGAAGCGCATGTCGTGCCCGGGCTTGGTCACTTTGCAGAGGGTGACGCCGTGCTCGCGGTGGCCGCCGGAGTGCAGGCACTCGTTGGTGCCCTTGAAGGCCTCTACGCAGACGACCCTGGGGCCTTGCACCACGATGCTCTGGCCGATATCGAGGCGAGCGATTTCGCGGGCCTTGGCGAGGCCGAAGCGGGCTTCCTCGAGCTGCTCTGCGGTGGGTGCAGGGCCGGCGATGTGGCCGGGGGCGGGGAGTTGCTCCTCCATGAAGGTGATGGAGGGCAGCACCTGCATATTGCGCGAGTGGATGAAGTTGCACACCGTGGTGAAGATGGTGTGGGCGTTGCGGCGGTCGAGCGTGGCCAGCAGGCGGCGGGCGGTGGCATCGGGCCACATGGTGTAGATGCAGGCGGGCTTGATCTGCCCCGTGAGCATCACGTGGGTGACACCCTGTTCCTGAAAGAAATCGGCCGGGCCATCGAGCGAACCCACGCGGAAGCATTTGTAGGCATCCACCAGGGCAGGAATCTCCTTGCCCACGGCTCCGCGCATGCCTGCGGCCACCACGCGCACACCCGCGCGGCGCGCACCGCGGATGACCATGCGGGGGAACTCACCCGCGCAGGCAATGATGCCCAGTACCATGTCTTTGGGGTATTCGCTCATGGAGAAAGGATTACAGGAACTCAGGGTGCTCCAGGTAGTGGGCGATACGCTGCATGAGGCGGCCAACATCGCCGCCGTCTACCACGCGGTGGTCGAAAGAGGCCACGATGTTGGCCTGCTCCACGGGCAGGAAGCACTCCACCTCGTCGCTCCACACGGGCACCTTCTGCACCGAGCCTACGCCGAGAATGAGGCTTTCGCTGGGCAGGGGCATGGGGGTGGCCTGGGTGAGGCCGAAGCCGCCGAAGTTCGACACAGTGGCGATGCCGCCGCCCTGGTAGGCGGCGTCGAGGCGGCGGTTGCGCGCCTGGTCCACCACCTTGTTGTATTCGTCGACCAGCTCGTTGAGCGTGTATTCATTCACATTGCGCAGCACGGGTACCATCACGCCGTCTGCCACCTGCACAGCCACGCCCAGGTCGATGCGGCGCGGGGTGAGGATGCGGCCTCCCACCATGTAGCCGGCGCATTCGGGGTGCTCGGCCAGAGCCAGAGCCAGGGCGCGCAGGAAATAGAGGGTGATGCCGGGCTTGCGGGGGTGGTTCTTGCGGTGCAGCACGATGGGCGCCATGAAGATGGGGCGGCCACAGCTGGCAATGGGGCGGCGCCAGGTGCGCTGCATGCTGCTGGCCACGCTGCGGCGCATGGGTGAGGCCTGGTGAGAGGGCCAGCCGTCCACGTAGTTGATGAACTGCTCGAAGTCATCGATGGTGATGCGGCCATTCGGCCCGGTGCCGATGACGTAGGCCATATCGGCCTCGGTGATGCCGAGCTCATCCATGCGGGCGCGGATGCGGGGGGAAAGGAAGCGGGAGCCGCGCTGGCCCATGGGCACAGGCAGGCCGCGGCCACCTTCGCCCAGCGGGCGGCGGCGGCTGGTGCTGCCACCACCGGGCACGCCCTCGCGGAACTCGCCCTCGGTGCGGAAGTGGGCGCCGTCCTGGTTGCTGCTGCCTGCCTCCTTGGCGGGTGCGGCGGCGGGGGCAGGGGCGTTTTCATCCAGCGGGGTGGCGCCGGAGCGCTCGATTTCCTCCTCGGTGGCTTCGATGATGCCCATGACCGCGCCTACCGGCAGGGTTTCGCCGGGGCTGGCATCGAGCGACACGATGGTGCCACCGCACACGGTGGTCACGCCCATGACGGCCTTGTTGGTTTCGACCTCGAACACCTCCTGGTCGGCCTGCACGGTGTCGCCGGGCTTCACCAGCAGCTGCATGATGGTGGCTTCGGCTATGGATTCGCCCAGCTGGGGCATGAGAATGGCTACTTTCGGCATGTTGAAGGGAAGGTGTTAGAGGGAAATGAGATAGCGGGCGGCATCTGCTATGGTGGCGGCACTCGGGCGGTGCGCCTTCCACAGATCGGGGTGGGCAGGAATGGGGGTATCCTGCGAGCTGAGGCGCAGGGGCGGGGCATCGAGCAGGTGGAATCCGCGGGCCGTGACCTGCGACACTACCTCGGCAGCCACGCCGCCCCAGGGGAAGTCCTCGCTCACCACCAGCAGGCGGGCGGTGCGGGCCACGGAGTCGAGTATGGTCTCGGTATCAAGCGGTTTCACACTGCGGAGATCCACCACCTCGAGCTCATAGCCGCTGGTGGCGGAGAGCTCCTCGGCGGCGCGCAGGGCCTCGGGTACCATGGCCGAGAAGGCCACCACGGTGGCATGCTGGCCGGGGCGGGCGATGCGGGCCTGGCCGATGGGCAGGGGGTCCGGGTCCACCCAGGAATCTGCCTTGAGCCAGCGGTAGAGGAACTTATGCTCCAGGAACACCACGGGGTCGGGAATCTGCACGGCCTGCTTGAGCATGTAGTAGGCATCGGCCACGGTGGCGGGGGTGAACACATGCAGGCCGGGGTAGTGCGCAAAGAGCGCCTCGAGGCTCTGGCTGTGGTAGGGGCCGCCGCCGGGGGTGCCGCCGCAGGGCATGCGCATGGTGAGGTTGAGCGGCATGCCGGTGCGGTAGAAGTGGGCGCCGGCATTGTTGCCCATCTGGTTGAGCGCCAGGGTGCCGAAATCGGCAAACTGCATCTCGAGAATCGGTTTCATGCCGCCGATGGCTGCGCCAATGCCCACGCCCGCAATGGCGTCTTCGGCAATGGGGGCGTTCATCACGCGACCGGGGTACTTGGCATCCAGCCCCTTGGTGGCCTTGAAGGCGCCGCCGAACTTGCCGGCAATATCCTCGCCCATCAGGAAGACCGCCGGGTCTTCGGCCAGCAGCTCGTCCAGCGCCTGGTGAATGGCATCGATGTAGGTTACACTCATGGTCGGCAAAATCAGAATTCGGGGTTCCACGAGGTGGCCATCCAGTCCTCGTCGGCGGGATTCGGTGTTTTCTCGCGCTGGGCCTGGGCCACCAGTCGCTGCACTTCGTCGCGGCATTCGTCATCCCAGGCCCGGGCTTCCTCCTCGGTGAGCCAGCTGGCCTCCAGCATCTGGCGGCGGGCCACGGCCAGCGGGTCGCGGTCGGCAAAGGCGGCCTTGAGCTCGGCGGGGATGTAGGAGGCATCGTCGTGCTCGCCGTGGCCGCACATGCGCAGGGTATTGGCCACCACCCACTGCGGGCCTTCGCCGGCGCGGGCGGCGGAAATGGCGCGCTCCATGGTGGCCAGTGTGGCCATGAAATCGGTGCCGTCGCATTCGTGGCAGGCCAGGCCGTAGCCGCGGCCGCGGTCCATGAGGCTGGCGGCGAACTCCTGGCCGTTGGGGGTGGAGTAGGCAAACTGGTTATTGGTCACCACGATGACCACGGGCAGCTTCTCCACGGCGATGAGGTTCACGCCCTCGTGCGTGGCGCCCACGGAGGTGGTGCCATCGCCTATGCAGGTGACGGCCACGCGGCCTGTTTCGCCCTTGAAGCGCTTCGCCAGCATCATGCCAGCCACCACAGACACCATGGCACCCAGGTGCGAGATGGGGGCGGGATTGCCGCTGGCGGGGTCGCCCCAGTGCACGTTGCTGTCGCGGCCTCGCATGTAGCCCTCCACGCTGCCCAGGTAGGAGCGGGCGCTATCCAGCACGCTGTCGCCCCAGGCGCAGCGGCCTGCCTGCTCGCGGATAAAGGGGTTGTAGACGTCCTCGCCGCGGATCAGAAACACCGCTTCGCAGGCAGCAATGGCCTCGTGACCTCGCCCCAGGAACACACCGCCAAAGATTTTGCCGGCCTTGTAGAGGGCAGAGATTTTCGTGTCGAATGCCCGCGCCATGACCATGGCGTGGTAGGCTCGTCTCGCTGCTTCCTGCATGTCGATTCCGTTCACGTTGCCTATTTTACTCCCAGTTTCAATTCATTGCAAGCGGAATCGGGAGCGCTGGTCAAAAAAACACGAACAGCATACGCTCAATATGCAAAGTATGATTTTGGCGGAGGGGATGTCGAAGCACGGGACCTCAGTCCCGTATCATACTTGGTGAGAGAATAATCCCCGGGAATTTCCGTTCCTGGAATCAGTGCATCCAACCCATCATGAGGAAATTCTGCGAATTGACGCAGCGGGCTTCGCCTCCGGAAGCCGGTGTGAACCAGATTTCCCAGGTGGAGCCGTAGTATTCATTCCAGTCTCCGCTGAATACCGTACACCAGCCATCGGAACAGATGACCCTGCATACATTGCCCAGTGTCTTTTCGGGCAGGAATCGGTGGCTGAATCTGATTTTCCTGCCGCTGGTGTACTCATGCGCCCTCAATTCGAAATTGCCTGCACCATAGTTTCCGGGAATGATGAGCAGCATTTCGTAGATGCCGGGACCTGCATCCCACAGGCAGACAAAAGGTTTATCCGGCAGCGGCGGCAGAATGCTGTCCAGATATTCCCGCGTGGGAGTCCGGGCGAGGTCAGCCAGTGAGGCATCCAGCGTGGCAATATCCTGTGTATAATCGTTTAGTTCCCGCCGGTCTGTGCGGAAATCAGGCTTCCGCACCATGATAGACCAGCCGTTTCCCAGCGGCAGGCTCCATGTCCCTTCCGGGGAATTCCGGCGGGTTACGGTCTGGCCATTAAAACTGCAGCATTCATCCAGCCTTGTGCTGCGGAAATGCGTCTGCGGGTCATTCTCGTGAGCTGGCAGCAGGGGCGATTGCAGCACATGCGCTGTGAAATCAGGGTTTACAGCCTCGGCATACAGGCAGCGCAGCATGTATTCCTGCAGCAGTTCCGGGGCCTCGCGTGAAAGTTTACGCAGGTTCGGGGCTGTGGCATCTCCTTTCTCTGTGAGCTGCGGCAGCTGGGGAGCCGCCGCGCGCAGAGGCGCGGTCACTGTCTTATACTCCTCATTGCTGAAAAAGGTCATGTTGCGGGGGTGGACGAAACCTACCTCTGCGGGTATGTTCAGCCCCTTGGCAAAGTTATCCGGCGCTCCGGCCAGAGTGTGCATGAGTGAGCCGGCAAGCACACCCAGGGCCACGACTGCAGCCCCGATGCTGCTCCCCCAGCCCTGCGCCATCTGCCGCCATTCATGGCTCCGGCACCAGCGGATGCTCATGATGACCAGCCACACGGGAAGCAGGAGCCCCAGCAGCAGGAAACCCACGAACATGATGGCCACCGGGAGCCCGAGCCAGACCGGAATGTCCAGCCCGCGATTCAGCGCAACATAATCCATGCACCACACGCTGCCCAGACCTAGTACCTGTCCCGCAGCCGTGAGCGCCGGCAGCTGCCAGCTGCTGCTCAGAAAGCGCTTGATGCTCCTGCCTGCTCTTCTTCGCAGGGTGTTTTCGGCATCTTGTTCTTTCTGAACAGGTGGCATCGGTTCAGCGAAGCTTGATGATGTAGCGACCGGTGGTCATGGCGGCGGCATCGGCAGCCTTGATGGTCTTGCGGGCGTGCGCGGCACCCCAGGAATCGGTGTAGATGATGGTCTTCTTCTTGAGGTTGTAGCCGATGATGAGGCGTGCGTGGCCACCGCGGGACTGGGGCAGGCCGATTTCCTCCTTGTAGATGCCGAGCATGACCATCCAGATGACGGGGGTGCCGGAGTCGATGCTCTTCTTGATGTCCTTCATCCACTTGTTCACCTGGGTGGGCTTGCCGGCGCGGGCCTGGCGCAGCACGCCGGCATCTGCCGTGGCGAATACATCGCCCATGGGGGTGAGGGGTGCCTTGTCCTCGCGCTTGGCTATCTTGTTGTAGGGTTCGATGACGGATTTGAGGTTGGTGGCGTAGTCGTCGAGCACGATAAACTTGGTGCGGAACTGCTTGCAGACATCGCGCATGGCCTGCTCCATGCCGCGGGAGGAGGTGCCGCCATCGGCGCTGCTGTCGCACACGGCGGCCAGTGCGTGCTGGTCTACCTTATCCATGCCGTAGTAAGCGAAGACGCGGGCCAGGGTGGCGGGCACGCAGTAGCCTTTATCGCCCTGGTCCACCATGGGGAGCCCTTTGAGCCACACGGTGCCGTCGTCCTCAGTGGTGATGTTGTCGCGCAGCTCGCCCTTGCGCACGGTGTCGCGGGCACCGCCGCCGCCCAGGGCTTTGGCATCGGGGCCGGCATTGAGGCGGATGAACTCGGCCTCGAAATCCTTCTTCTTGCCGGAGGAATTCGCCTCCAGTCGGATGACGCCGGTGTCCCACTTCCATTCCCAGGACTTGAGCTTCACGGCAGAGTCGCCTTTGGCTGCACGGCGCAGCTTGCCGCGCACGCCGGTGAGTTCCTCGATGGCAGCCTTGGCGTCTTCCAGCTGGGTGTTGAAATCTTCGGCGCTGATGGTGCCGTCGTCGCCCTTGTTGTAAATCATGGCCTGCAGAGATTTGGGCGTGTTGCCATCCATGACGAAGATGACTTCACCGGCCGTGAGAGAGCCGAAGCTGACGGAACCGGCGCGGGCGCGCATGTGCTCGGCATCCGGGCGCTGCACAGGCACACCCTCCATGGTGGTGTTGACATCCTTTTTCCAGAAATCGCCGGATTTGATGCTTTCGGCCAGATCCGCCCCCAGTGCGGCGGCGCAGAAAAGAAGGCTCAGACAAGAAGCTATGCGAATCATAGGTATATGGTAGCCTATTCAGAATGCCTCTGCAAGCAAATTGTCTGCGAACAGGGAAATTCGGGCGTAATGAGATTCTGGATGTTGAATTTTGGATGTGTCAAATTCCGCGGGCATACGCCCGCGGGGATTTCAGAATTATTCACTCGCTGCCCTGGGCGGGCTCGTTGTCGCGGCCGAGGAGCTGGCGCACACTGTTGATGTGCTGGCGGTAGTAGTCCTTGTAGTGGATGATGGTGGGCTGCCCGGACTTGTCGCGGCGGTGTTCCACGTAGTTGTTGCTCTGGGTGGTGGTGTAGGGCTCGTAGTCGGTGAGGTGGTATGTTTCGTCGCGGTCGTTGCGGGCGATACCTTCCAGGTCTGAGCGGTCGGCGGTGGAGGCACCGCGGTAGCGCTGGGAATGGCTGATGCCGTGGCTCTCGTTCATGAAATCGGGCCGCAGGTCGGTGGAGAACATGTTATTGCCGGTGCGGGCAATGTCGTCCTTGCCGGTGTCGAAGCGTTTGGAGCCGCCGCCGAAGCTGTCGTCCCGCAGGTCGAGCTGGCGGCCTGTGTCGAACGAGCCGGTGGCAAAGGGCTTGTCGATTTTGCGGGCGTTGTCGAGCTCGCGCTGGAAGCTGCTCACCTTGCCCGAGGTGGTCACGGGCACGCCATCGGCATTCTTTTTCTCGGAAAAGTCGTTGTCGAAGCGTTTTTCGAAGGTGGACATGAGGTCCTTCTCGCCACCGGGTTCATCGTCCTTCACCTCGTTGCCCTGCGAGTCATACACCGTGCGCACGGGGGTGCAGGCGGTGCAGCCAAGCAGCGCGAGGAGCAGGAGAAAGATGGCCGGGCGGCGCAGCATGGGGCGAGAAAATCAGGGGGTATCCTGCCCCAGCAGCATATCGGGCGTCACCTTGTAGGAGGCGCCGCAGCGCGGGCAGTTGATTTCCAGGAAGCCCTGCTCGGAAAGCAGGTCGGCAAAGTCGTGCTGCATGGCGCGCACCACCGGCAGAACCTTTTCCACGGTGCAGCCGCAGCTGAACTTGAACTTGCGGGTCTCGAGCAGCTTGGTTTGCTCTACCTCGCTGATGGCGCGCACATCGTCCGCCGTGAGCTCCTGCAGCCAGTCGTGGTCGGCATCGGGCTGGGCGGTGATGAGGGCGAACTTGTCCTCGCCCAGGTCAAAGGCGCGGGACTGGCGCTGCTCGCTCTGGCGGTAGAAATCCTGCACCCAATCTTCCACCGGGCCGTTGGGCAGGGTGATGACGGAGGTCTGCGGCTCCTTGTTGTTCTGCAGGTTCTGGGCAAAGAGCATGTTCTTGTCGGTCTCGCGCACGCCTTCGCGGAAGGCGCGACCCACCACGTCCTCGGTGAGCGAGGAGCCGGAGATGAAGTAGTTTGCCAGGCGCGGGGTGCACACGTTGAAGGTCCAGGCGTGGTATTCCTGCCAGGGGCGGGAGACCAGGTGCAGCGTGAAGTAGGCCAGCAGCTTCTTGAGCACGGTGTCCTCCGTCTCGTCGTTGCGCAGGCCGTGCTGCATGAGGTGCAGGTAATAATCCACAAAGATGGGCGAGAAATCTGCGCGCAGCAGCAGGCAATTGCGCCCACGCACAAAGATGGATTCTACCTTCGTGAACTCCTCAACCGGTTTCTGTTCTGCTTCGGACATGGCGAACGTTATTTTTACTGCCATCATGGTACTCCAAGATACGATGTAGTGCAAGGGTAAAAAATGCCAGTTACCCTAAAACCGGCTCCTCAGCATGGGATGCCCTGATGAATTAAACCTGTACAATGCCAGACAAGTAGGGTAGAATACATGCTTGACGACAATATAATAATCAGTCTGGTAGTTATTATAAAATACGATGCTTGGACAATCGGTACATTTTCAGGAAAAGTTCCGGGAAACAAAAGCCCGCGCTTTGTGGATGGATGTAGCACGGGTTGCAGCCACGCTGCTCATAGTGCTGTACCATATGTCGAGCTCTTTATTTTCACCTGCAGCATGCCCGGCATTTCTGCGTGTTTTAGGTGATTGCTTTGCATCTGCCGGTGGTCCTTTGGTGTTTTTCTTCTTCGTATCCGGTTATTTTACACCCAAGGATCTTTGTTGGCAGAAGAGGCTGCGCCGTATGACGATGCTGATGCTGTCCTATATTGTGTGGAATATTCTGTATGCAGCTGGTTTAAATGATGAGGTAACTGTAAGTCGGATATTAGGTTTTCTGGGGCATCCTTGTGCTGATTATCCCTTATGGTATCTGTTTGCACTGGTTGAATTGCTGCTCTTGCATGCGCTGGCTCGTCGGTTTCTTTTCTTGGTAGGTTGTTGCATGTTAGCCCTTATATTGTATGGTCAGGGCTGGATAGTTCCATTGGATAAGTATCTTGTAGTACCATCTCCGTTGTTTGTTTTGGCATTTATAGCCGGAAGTGGTTGTGCACATATTTCTCCGGATAAACTGAAAATGATATTTCTCTATGGTTTGCCCCTAATTGCAGTAATTGTTTTTTTGAGAATATCGGAGGAGGTTCATGCATTTGCGGCGGCTTGCCTGTTGTTGTCCTTAGGTAGCGTGTTTCAATGCTGCTGGAAAAAAGGAGCATGTGTAGTAGCGGGACTAGCTTCGGTATCTTTCCTGTGTTACGCTATACATGCCGGTGTCATATTGGGTGGGAGTATGATTTTTGCCAGGTTTTGCCCACCATTTCTGGAATCCGGAATTGTTTATAGTTTAATGCCCTTGTGCATTTATGCTGCAAGTGTGGTAATGTATAACGGCATGCGGAAGTGGCTGCCGGGCCTGCTGCCTGTGCTCGCGTACAGCGGACGTCTTGGTTGGCTGGAGAAGGTATTATCAAGTAAAGTGTAGAACGACATAGCAAAACGCCTGAGATATTCTCAGGCGTTTTGTTGTCTATAAGTTTCAGGATTAAGCCTCTATCCCGCTTCTGCGGAGGAGTGCGGCGGTGTCGGGGTCGCGGTGCATGAAGTCGCGGTAGAGCTCGGCGGCGGGGCGGGAGTTGCCCTGCGAGAGGATGCAGCGGCGGAAATCGCGGCCTGTGGCGGGATTGAAGATGCCCTCCTGCGCGAAGCGGGAGAAGGCATCGGCATCGAGCACTTCGGCCCACTTGTAGGAATAGTAGCCGCTTTCGTAGCCGCCGTCGAAGATGTGGGAGAAGGCACGCAGCACGCTGTTGCCCGGCTCGGTGGTGGGCACGCGGTAATCTGCCAGGATTTCGCGGTCCACTTCCTCCACATCGCGGCCTAGGAAGCTGGCGGTGTTGGTGTGCAGCTCCAGGTCAATCTTGCCGAAGCAGAGCTGGCGCATGAAGAAGGTGGCGGAGCCGTAGTTGCGGGCGGCCAGCATCTTGTCCATGAGCTCGCGGGGCATGAGCTCGCCGGTCTGCCAGTGGCGGGCGTAGCGGGCGATGGCCTCGGGCTCCCAGGTCCAGTTCTCGTTAATCTGGCTGGGCAGCTCCACGAAGTCCCAGGCCACATTGCAGCCGGAGAGGGAGCGCACCTCCACATTGCTGAGCACCTGGTGCAGCAGGTGGCCGAACTCGTGGAACACGGTCTCCACCTCGTAGTGGCTGAGCAGGGCGGGCTTTTCGCCCACGGGGCGGCTCATGTTGCCGCACATGAATGCCAGATGCGGCTCGCGCGGCTGCCCGTTCATGGGGGGCAGGCCGGTGCTCAGCGGGTCCATCCAGGCGCCGGCGCGCTTCACATCGCGCGGATACCAGTCGGCGTAGAAGGAGCCCAGGTGCTCGCCGCTCTCTTCATCGTGCACTTCGTAGAAGTGCACCTCGGGGTGCCACACCTCCACGGCACCGGCAGGCACTTCCTCGCCGGGCTGGATGCAGGCTGTTTCCTTGCGGGTGAAGCGGATGCCGTAGAGCCCGGCGTAGATGGAGAACATGCCGTCCAGCACGTTCTGCATGGCGTAGTAGGGGCGCAGCTCCTCGGTGTCGAAATCGTAGAGGGCCTTGCGGCGCTTCTCGCTCCAGTAGCCGATGCTCCAGGGCTCCATGGTGGGGATGGCGGTGCCGGTCTGCTCCTCGGCAAAGCGGCGGATGGCTTCCTGCTCCTCGATGAAGGCGGGGCGCACCTGCTCGTGCAGGCGGTTGATGAAGTCCAGCGCGGTCTGACCGCTGCCGGCCATGCGGCGGCTGGTCACATAGTCGGAGTAGCGCTCGTAGCCCAGCAGAGCAGCTTTTTCCGCACGCAGGGTGAGAATCTTGTCGATGAGCGGGGCGTTGTCGAACTCGCCTGTGCCCTTGGTCTGCATGGCGCGCCACACGCGCTCGCGCAAGGCGGCATTGTCCGCAAAGGTGAGCACGGGCTGGATGCTGGTGAACTGCAGGCTGAAACGCCAGGCGGGGGCCTCTTCGCTGCCGTGGCCCTTGGAGAGAGCATCCTGGCGGGCGGCCTCGCGGGCGGATTCGGGCAGACCGGCCAGCTCGCTTTCATCGCTGGTCACGTATTCCCACGCATTGGTGGAATCGAGCACGTGCTCGCCGAAGGTCTGGGAGAGCTGGGCCAGCTCGGTGGAAAGCTCGGCATAGCGGGCTTTCTTGTCCTCCTGCAGGTCGGCGCCGCTCTCGCGGAAATCGGCCAGGGTTTCGGAGATGAAGCGCTGTTTCACGGGCGAGAGCTCCTGCACCCAGGGCTGGGCGGCGGCGTTTTTGAGTACGGCGTAGAGCTGCGGGTTGAGGGTCACGCTGCTGGAGTAGATGACCACCTCGGGCATGAGTTCATTGATGACCTCGCGCAGCTCGGGGGAGTCCATGACCGAGCGCAGGTGGTTGAGGCGCTGCCAGCCGCGCATGAGGGCGGAGCTGCTGTTCTCCAGCGCGGCAAAGGTGTTCTCGTAGCTCGGTTCCTGCACCTGGCAGATGGCTTCTACCGCAGCCTTGGCTTGCTCAATGGCCAGGCGGATATCCACGCGGGCTTTCTCCGGGCTCAGCTGCGACCATGCCGGCAGCTGCGTATCATCGATAAAGGGGTGTTCGAGTGTCATCTTGCCGCCCATGATAGCAGACTTGCCCGTGCGCGGCAATAAGGCATTGCGTTCTAATGACGGTGTTTCGGAGCACGGGACTTTAGTCCCGTAAATACAACCGCGGATGGACTAAAGTCCCTCCGCTCCGACAGATTTCATCAGTGGCAAAATGTGAAATCAAAGGGCTGGTAAATCAGCATGCCGCCGAGCCAGAGCAGGGCTGCGGCCAGAATGGCGTAGATGAGCACCTCGCTGATGTTGCGGATGGCGGTTCGGGAACCCTGCCCGGCGCAGCAGAGTATCAGGTACATCAGGATGCCGGGAATCATGCGGGGAAAGGTTACCAGAGAGCCGATGACCATGAGCGCCATGGCATCGTCTCCCATGGTGGAAGCCAGGCAGATGCGACCGCTGAAGAGGAAGAGGATAAACGCGAGGCCGTGGCTCATGAACAAGGTCTGTAAAACCGGTAAGAGCCAGATTTTGTAGCGTTCCTTGCCGCCGTGGATAAACAGGAAGCAGCAGAGGGAACCCATCAGGGGCAGACCGGGATGGAAGAGATACGCAGCAAACCGGCAGATGGGTTCGGAGAATACCCAGCCGGGCTTTGCCTGGTTTTCAATCTGGTAAGTCAGGAGAAGAAGAGTCAGGCTGGATAGGAATGCAAGGATTAACCGGGCAAATCTGCGGATGCGCTGCATGCGCGAGACAGGAACAAGCGGTACCGGTGTTTCTTTCTTGCTTGTTTTCTCCTCGAAGGAGCAGATATTCACGCGGTTGGCTTCGACGCAGATTGCGTCCAGATCTTCCCTGAGTACGGAGTCGCTTGTTTTCTCCTCGATGGAGCAGATATTCATGCGGTTGGCCTCGACGCAAGTTTCGTCAAGGTATTCCCTGAGTACGGAGTCAGTAGCGATGTGTTCCGCAGAGTAGAAATCAAGCGTGTAGTAGCTCCCCAGGGTCGGGTCTGAGTAGGGGTAGTCGAAGACCACCGATATGGCGCTGCCGTTATCAAACTTCAGCGTGTAGGGCTCGTCATGATAGATACCCACGAGTCGTCCGCCCAGGATGGAGCGGTTCAGTTTCCCCGTGTCCTGCGGGTCATCAGTGCGGGGGATTTCCTGCGCATCCCCGGGAATCTGCTCCACGATGCTGAACTCACCGCTCGTGGAGTGGTGGAGAATCTGCTCAGTAAACTCGAACCAGAACTCGAAGTCATCGCCGGTTTTTCTGTAGAAGACGTTTTTCAGCATGCCGGTAGAAGAAAAATCCCCCGCTCCTTGTGCGGGAGCGGGGGATGAAAGTATTTCTTAGCCCATGAGGATGCTCAGGCAGCGGGGGTCGAGCTGTTCCCAGGGGAGATCGGCCTTGGTGAAGTGGCCGTAGTTGGTGGTCTTGCGGAAGATGGGTTCGCGCAGACCCAGCACGCGCTCCATGTCGGCGGGCTTGAAGGAGAAGGCTTCGTTGATGCGGTCGATG
Organism: Akkermansia sp.; assembly: GCA_045125705.1. Lineage (GTDB taxonomy): Bacteria > Verrucomicrobiota > Verrucomicrobiia > Verrucomicrobiales > Akkermansiaceae > Akkermansia. Next base: position 43,340 of record JBGVNQ010000047.1, read on the forward strand.
ATAACCTGTTTGTCCACCTTGGCGGTGCCGAAGGTCTCCACATCAATCATGATGGACACGGGACTGGCCTTGCCGATGGCGTAACCCACCTGCAGCTCACAGCGGTCTGCCAGGCCGGCGGCCACCACGTGCTTGGCTACCCAGCGGCACATGTAGGCGCCGGAGCGGTCCACCTTGCTGCAGTCCTTGCCGGAGAAAGCGCCACCGCCGTGGCGACCCATGCCGCCGTAGGTGTCCACGATAATCTTGCGGCCGGTGAGGCCGGAGTCGCCGTGGGGGCCACCCACCACGAAACGGCCCGTGGGGTTGATGAAGAATTCGGTCTCCGGGGTGATGAGCTCGGTGGGCAGGCAGCGGCGGATGAGGTTGGTGCAGAACTCGCGGATGGTGGCGATGTCGACTTCCTCGGTGTGCTGGGTGCTGAGTACCACGTTCAGGATGCGGACGGGACGGCCATTTTCGCCGTATTCCACGGCTACCTGGCTCTTGCTGTCGGGGCGCAGCCAGGTGACGGCACCGCTGTGGCGCACCTTGGCCAGCTCCATCATGATGCGGTGGGAGAACATGATGGGGGCGGGCATGAGCTCGGGGGTCTCATTGGAAGCATAACCGAACATGATACCCTGGTCGCCGGCGCCCTGTTCGGCGCCGTCCTTGCCATCGGCCTCGCGGGCGTCCACGCCCTGGGCGATGTCGGGACTCTGGGTGGAGAGGTAGTTCGTGATGTCTACGTTTTCGGCGTTGAAAAGAGCATCGTCTGCAGCGGTGCGGTAGCCGATTTCGGCGATGGTGTCGCGCACAATCTTTTCGTAGTCAATTACAGCCTTGGTGGTAATCTCGCCGGCGAGCACCACGTGGCTGTCCTTCACCAGCGTTTCGCAGGCTACGCGGCTGGCGGGGTCCTGGGCCAGACAGGCATCGAGAATGGAATCGGAGATGAGGTCGGCCACTTTGTCGGGGTGCCCCTCGCCTACGGATTCGGACGTGAATATATTGGTGTATTTCATGTGCTTGTCTTTGTGTTTATTCGTAATTCGTAAAACTGAACTGGCGCAGGCCGCTGGGCAGGTCGCTGCTGGCTTTGCCGAACTCAGCCATGCCGGAGGAAGCGATGAGGGCGGCCTTGTTGCAGAGCTCGGGGGAGTAGTCGAGCATGCAGTGGAAGATATCCCAGAGCAGGGTCATCTCATTGCGGAACTGCTGAGCCTGGATGATGAAGCTGCGGAAGCCTGCCTCGTACAGGGCGGTGGCTTCGTCGCGGGTGAGGTTGCAGCTGGCTTTCTGCGCCAGGGCCGCGGGATCCATCTTCTGGCAGGCCACGCGGGCGATGAGGTCAGAGCGGCGGCGCATGAGCTCGGTGTTATACGGCTCGCGGCGCATATCAGCCAACAGACTCAGGTGCTCGCGGCGCACGGGGCAGGTGCGCAGGCAGCTGTCGTTGAAGACGATATCGAACTTTTCCTTGTTCTCCAGCGCGTTGGTGATGCTGGGTTTCACGGCATCTGCCGGGTGCAGGCACACGCGGTCGTACTGGGTGGCCAGCTTGTTGTAAAGGGCGGCGGTGCGCTTGCCTTTTTCCATGACCAGGCGGTTCAGGTGGCAGTGGATGCGCAGCTTGGGCAGGGCGGCACGCAGGCGGGCGGCCAGCGCATCGCTGGCCACGCACACGGCGTTTTTGCGCACGCGGTCGCGGTTGTAGAGCTCCTGCACGAGGCCGAGACAGTAGGAATCGTTCAAATCTGCCTCGCTCAGGTTCGGGTTGTCGAACACCAGAATCACGCCCACATTCTGCTTGGCGTAGGCTTCCAGGGCGTTGCAGTAGGCATCGAACGCGATGGGTCGGCGCTGCACAAACCAATCCAGCGACCAGGGGCAGGGCGGTGCGCCGGCCACATTGCTGAACTGGCGCACGGCGAGCATCTGGCTCAGGAAATTGTTGAGGGTAAGCAGGCTGTTGTCGAAGCGCAGGGCGCCTCCCACAGTCCACTGTGCCTGCGGCAGGTAGTTCCGGGTGAGGAACTTGAGGTTCTCCACGGCTTGCTCGGGGGTGATTTCAGGCGTGCTCATGGTGCATTAGTGGGGGAGAATGGATTCCCAGAACATCTGGCCGGTGCGGTGCATGGCGTTTTCGCCCGGGGCATCGTTGCGCAGGGCGAGGCGCAGCAGGTCGAAGAGGATGGAGGAGGCATTGGCATGACCGCGCCCCTGTACCTTGAAATGGCGGAATCCCATGTCGCGGAGCTTCTGGATTTCGGGGGTGTTCAGCGCCAGCACGCTCTTGTGCTCATCTGCCAGCAGGGTGTAGAGGCTGCGGCAGCCGTTGGTGGCCTGTTTGGCCTCGAACTTGCTGTTGTCGAAGCTCATGAAATTGAGCGCTGACTCGGAAAGGGTGTGGTAATGGAAGGGGCGGATGGGGCAGTTGCGGATGCAGTACTCATTGATGAGCAGGATGTGGCGTTCCTTGTCCTCAATCTGCTCCAGCAGGTCGTAGTTCAGCACGTCGTCGGGGTGCACCATCACCTCATCGTATTCATCGGCCAGGCGCTTGTAGGTGTCGAGCTTGCCTTTGCCGCCGCCGTTGGTAATCTTGAGGATGGAGGAGATAATCTTGAGCGTGGGGTATTCCTTGCGGATGTGCTCGCGCAGTATATCGCTGGCCAGGATGATGGCGTTTTTCCCCGTGGGGTTGTGGCGGCTGAAGAAGATGCAGAGCGCGTTACCGAAGGCATCCTTCAGGTGTGTCTCATTCAGCAGCAGATTGGTGAAGGTGAGGTAGACGGCAATGTTGCGCTTCTCGTATTCCAGCCCGGCAGTGCGCACTTCCTCGGCCTCGCGCATCAGATGCTTGAGCACGCGGCCGGAGTTCCACTCGCACAGCGGGGAGCCATGCACGATGTTGAATGCCTCGAAACCAAGCAGCAGCTTGCAGTAGTCGTAGAATGCAATCAGCTCGCGGTCGTTTACGAACGCGCCTGAAACATCCCACACGGCATCGGGCCACAGCGGGTTCTGGTAGGGAGATACGGATTGCACGGCGCCCCATTCTACCAGTTAATGCCCCGTGGTGCAAGCGCTATTTCCTTCGTGGAGCCGAATTTGCGCGTGTATGTGTAGCGCGTGACACGCATGCGCTCATGCAGCAGCACATTCTGCTTGACTTGGAAGCCCCGTAGGGGCAGAATGTTGGGGTGAAGATGAAACTCACTCTGATTGCGCTGATGTCGGCACTGCCTGCTATGGCTGAGGGTGCCGCAGCCGAGCCTGTGCAGCAGGCTCCTCTCCCTGCCAAAGTTCCTGTGGCTGAAGCTGCTACTGTGGCCGAAGAAATATCTCCTGCGCCGGTCGAAACGGCGGCTGAGCCAGTCGCGGAACCCGCACCTGCTCCGGAAGCACCCGTGACCGAGCCTGCGCCTCAGTCCGAACCCCAGCCTGAGCCTGCTCCTGCTTCCGAGCCGCAGCCCACCACCGAGCCGCAGCCGGCACCCGCTCCCGCTCCGGAACCGGTGGCCGAGCCTGTCGCCGAGTCTGCTCCTGTGGCAGAGGTGGCCGAACCTGCCCCCGAGCCTCAGGCTCCTGCCGTGAGCCTCGCTTCTGCCTACCGCGGCATCGTGAAGGTGGAGGTGGTGAGCCGCACACCCGACTACGAGACCCCGTGGCAGGGTGGTAATTTCGGGCGTGGCACAGGCACCGGTTTCCTGGTGGCTCCCGGGCAGTTCATGACCAATGCCCACGTGGTGGCTAATGCAGAAAAGATTGATATTTCGCTCTATGCCGATGCCCGCCGCATTCCCGCCCGGGTGAAGTATGTGGCGCACGATGCCGACCTGGCGCTGCTGGAGATTGACGACACGAGCGCGTTTGAGGGCGTGCCCTGCCTGGAGTTCAGCGAGGAACTGCCGCAGCTCGAGGATACCGTGCGCGCCATCGGTTACCCTGTGGGTGGCAACCGTCTTTCGGTGACCCGCGGCATTGTCTCGCGTATCGATACGATTCCCTACGCCCACACCCGCAACATTGCCCACATGGCGCTGCAGGTGGATGCCGCCATCAACCCCGGCAACAGCGGTGGTCCCGTGCTCAAGGATGACAAGGTCATCGGCGTGGCCTTCCAGGGCCTGCTGCAGGCCAATTCCACGGGCTATGTGATTCCCATGCCTGTTATCCGCCATTTCCTGCAGGATGTGCAGGATGGCCGCTACGATGGCTATGTGGAAATGGGCGCCCAGCTTATGCCCATGGAAAACAAGGCCATGCGCCGCCACTATGACCTGCCGGACAATGGTCTGGGATGCCTCGTGGCCGATGTGGTGAAGGGCTCCGCCTGCGATGGCGCCCTGCAGCCCGGCGATGTGGTCATGGCCGTGAACGGCCTGCCTGTGGACTGCACGGCCATGATTGAACTGGACGGCGTGCGTGTGCGTCTTGAAGAGCTGGCCGAGCGTGCTTTTGCGGGCGATAAGATTCATTTCACCATCCTTCGCGATGGTCAGGTGATGGAGACCGAGGCCAGCCTGGCTCCGCTGCCCTCCATTCGTGTGCTTTCTCGCCGCTACGATGAGGAGCCCCGCTATGTGGTGTATGCGGGTCTGGTGTTCCAGCCGCTGGAGTTCAACGTGGTGCAGGCGCATCAGGTTTCCTCGGCCGACGTGATGGTGGAGCTCGACCGCTTCACCCGCGGTGGTGAATCCTGTGTGAAGGATGACCTGGTGCTACTCACCCGCACACTGCCCGATGAGGTGAACGTGCGGCTCTCCAATACCGGTCGCAACCTGGTCACCCGCGTGAACGGCGTGGAGGTGAAGGGCCTGGCCCACCTGCACAGCCTGCTGTACCCTGCGGAAGGTGAACCCCGCCCGGATTACACGGTTATAGAACTGGCCGATGCTCCCCGCCCGCTGGTGATTGATAATGCCGCTGTGGATGCGGCCAACGGACGCATTGCCGAGCGTTACAACATTCCGGCTGCCGCCCGCCTTAAATAATCGATTCGACTTTTTTCTCCGACGTTTATGATACGGAATCTTACCATTTTAAGCCTGGTGGCTCTGGGGCTCTGCGCCTGCAAGCCCACCGAGCGTACCGCTCTCAAGAAGAAACATGCGCAGTCTCCTGTGGAAGCACCTGCGCAGCCTGAGCCCCAGCCTGAGGAGCCTGCCGTGGTGGTGACCCCGCCTCCCGCCGAGCCTCAGCCGGAACCTGCTCCTGTGGTGGAGGAAGTAAAGGATCCTGCCCGCAGTATCCTGGTGGTGCGAGCCACGCTGCAGGAGTATAACTGCCTGCAACCCTGGGAGAAGGATCAGCCTCGCCAGGCCCGCGCGTTGGGTGTGTACATGGGCGAGGGTCGCGTGCTCACCGTGGGGCGTGCCGTGCGCGCCGCCACTTATGTGGAGCTCATGCTGCCCGATGCCAGCCGCTCGGTGACCGCCCGCGTGGTGCGCTACGATGAGGATTCGAATCTGGCGCTGCTGACGGTGGAGCACGAGGTTGATGCCGATATTTTCGATTCCTGCACGGCCTTGCCGCTGGGTGATGCCCTGAACCGTGGCGATAAGGCCACCTATGCCGGCCTCGTAAACGGTGTGGAACCCGTGCATGTGGAGCTGAGTGCCGAGGATACAGCCGGCGATAAGATTCCGCTCATGCTCATGCGTTCCGCCCGTCCGCTGGCCGATGGCCAGACAGGTGGTTCTCCCGTGGTGAGCGATGGCAAGCTGAGCGGTCTGGGCGTTTCCTACAGGAAGCAGGAGATGCTGCTCAGCGTGGTGAATGCTGAGATTATCCAGCGCTTCCTCACGCAGGAAACGGCCGGTGTGCCGGTGCTGGGTGTGCAGCTCAGCCCGCTGGATGACCCTGTGTTCCGCCGTTATCTCAAGCTCGATACTGCCGCCACAGGCCTTTACATCAGCAAGGTGATTCCCGGCAGCGCTGCTGCCGAGGCCGGGGTGCAGGTGGGGGATGTGTTGACTGCAGTGGACGGCATGCCTGTGGATAACCAGGGTCGCTGCAACCACCCGCGCTATGGCCTGACCGGCGCTGCAGTGCTCATGCGTGGCATCAAGGATTGCGGGCAGGAGATACCGCTCACACTTTCCCGCGCAGGTGAGACTCTGCAGGTATCGGTGAAACTCGACCGCTCTGCGGTGGAGAATGCCCTGTGCCGCCCCGAGGCTCCCGGTCGCCAGCCGCGTTATATCATGTGGGGCGGCATGCTGTTCCAGCCGCTTACCAGCACCCTGCTGGAGGAGCTGGCAAACCGCTCCAATGGAGTACTCCCCCTGAATCTGCAGGAGCTGAAAGGCCGCGAGGCAGAGCTCCGCGAAAAAGGATTCACCGAGCTTACCGGCCTCACCTTTGTGCTGCCCACGGCGGCCACCCAGGGCTACGATGAGCTGCGTTTCTGCCTGCTGCAGGCGGTGAACGGCAAGCAGGTCAATTCCTTTGCCGAACTGGCAGCCCTGCTCGATGAACCTACGGAAAACGGCCTCATCCGCCTCGATTTCAACAAAGCTCCCTACACGGTCTATCTCGACCGCGCAGCGGTGGATACCGTGAATACCCAGCTCCAGCAGCAGGCTATTCCGAAACTCCGCGTGGTGGAGTGATGATGAAGTTCAGAAAAAGAACGTGGTGCGCGGTCATTGCAGGGGCTGCTGTGTTCTGCTGTGGTTTGCTGTGCCTTGTCCGGCCTGATTTTCCGGGCAAGGTGTGCTGGGAACTACAGCAAAATTGTCGAAAAGATGATGAGTGGCATCAGAATCCTTCGTCCCACCTGCTTTCGCCGGTAATAGACAAGGATGGCCTGGGTTCTCCTGAATTCTGGATTGCTCATGGTGGTGGAGTAGGGGAGTTTGTCTATACGAATTGCAAGGAAGCCGTGCAGGATTCCCTTGATAAGGGATTTACCTTCATTGAACTCGATTTACTTGAAACAACGGATGGTCACCTCGTCGGGGCTCATTCGTGGCGTGAGCTGAAGGCTTTGCTGGGGTCCGAGGAGCTTAGCGATGCACCCATGAGTCGTGCGGAGATTGAGGCATTAGAGCCCCATTGGCGTCGCACACCGCTGTTTGCTGATGATATCTGCTGCATCCTTCAGGAACACCCCGAGATGGTGCTGGTGACCGATAAGGTGCAGAACTTCGAGTTGTTGAAGCAGCTGATTCCCTTTGCCGACCGCATGATTGTGGAGGGGGCTACTGTGCAGAATTGCCTGAACGCAAGGCAGAATGGTTTTGTCAATGTGGCACTGACGGCGTACAGTATGGATGATTTGAAACAGGTGCAGAAATATCACATACCCGGGGTGGTTCTGGGGTCATGGATGATGTGGATGGATCCTTTTTCCATTCCCTTTGTCCGCCAGCTGCATGATTCCGGCTGCTGTATTATGGTGCATGGTTCTGTGTTCAGCGATAAGGCGGAGCTGATATATACCCACCTGGGCCGCAATATCAGCCGCATCTATACCGATACCTGGTCGCCCGGAAACCTGCCCCCTAAGCCCGTAGAGTGAATCTTAATTAATCATTATTCACTAATCATTAATCATTATCATTGCCCTTTCTTCGGCTTGTGGGGCTCGAGCACGCGTTTGTTGTCGCTTTCCTGGTTGCGGGCGCGGCGGCGGGCTTCGCGCTGCAGGTGGGCCTGCATGGCGAAAGGCTTTTTCTTATTGCGTGCGGGGTGGTAGGAGCCATCGGGAGCCATATCGCAGGCCTGGGTGTTGTCCTTGAAGCAGGCATCCAGGATATCGAGGATGCGGTGCACCTGCCGGGGCTCTTCGATGGGAACGAGCAGCTCCACGCGGCGGTCGAGGTTGCGGCTCATCCAGTCGGCGCTGGCCATGTAGACAAGCGGGTTGCCGCCGTTGTGGAAGTGGAACAGGCGGGCGTGCTCCAGGTAGCGGTCCACAATGCTGGTGATGCGGGTGCAGGCGCGGGCCTTCTCGCTGGTGGGTGCCCAGCAGCAGATGCCGCGTATGTTCAGCTGAATCTGCACACCGGCCTCGGCTGCTTCTTCCAGCGCCTGCATCATCTCCGTGTCATTGAGTGAGTTCATCTTGGCGCGGATGAGCGCGCGCTCGCCCTGCTCGGCGCGGCGGGTCTCGGCGGCGATGAGCTCGAGCAGGCGGGCCTTCATGGTGGCGGGGGCGGGGTACATGCGGCGGAAGCGCATGAGGCGTGTGAGCCCCGTCACGGAGTTGAAGAACTGCGAGGCATCTGCCCCCAGATTCTCGTTGCAGGTGAGGAGGGAAAGGTCGCTGTAGATGCGGGCGGTGCTTTCGTTGTAGTTGCCGGTGCCGATGTGGCAGTAGCGGCGCAGGCTGCCGTTCTCCCGGCGCACAATGAGCATAATCTTGGCATGCGTCTTGAAGCCCTTCACTCCATAGACCACCTGCACGCCCGAGCGCTGCAGCTTTTCGGCCTGCGCCAGGTTGTGCAGCTCATCGAAGCGCGCCTTGAGCTCCACCAGCACCGTGACCTGCTTGCCGGTCTCGGCGGCGCGGCACAGGGCTGCAATGAAGCGCGAATGGCTCGCGGTGCGGTAGAGCACCTGCTTGATGGCAATCACATCCGGGTCCGCGGCGGCTTCTTCGATGAGCTTCACCACGGGCTCGTAGCTTTCGTAGGGGTTGTGGATGAGGATATCGCCCTGGGCAATATTCTCGAACATGGAGAGCGAGGCATCCACCTCTGCCGGCCAGCAGGGGGTCCAGGCCTGCACCTTGTGCTGGTCATTGCCCGGTTCAAAGGCCATCTGGCCGAAATCCACCAGCCTCAGCAGCCCCGGCACCAGGTAGGTGGAGCCTTCATCGGCTCCCACGATGGCAGAGATGCGCTGCACCAGTCTGGCAGGCGTACCTGTGGGTAGCTCCAGGCGCACGCAGTCGGAGAACTTGCGGGCCACCAGCACACTTTCCATCTCGCGGGCGAAGTCGCCGCCTTCTTCCTCGGCCACGGCAATATCGCCGTTGCGGGTCACGCGGAACGGTGTGGTGCTCACCACCTGCTCACCGGGGAAGAGAAGGGGGCAGAAGGCGCTCACCATCTCCTCCAGCATCACATAGCCATTGCGCCCCAGCACGGCAGACTGCACGCGGCGGGGCAGCACCTCGGGCAGGGTGATGGCTACAAAGCGGCTTTCGCCACCGCCGGCGGGCTGCAGCTCCACGCCCAGAATCAGGCTCAGGTTCGGCAGCATGGGCGGCTGCTCCACCTCCATGGCCAGCGGGGTGAGGATGGGTGAGATATTGTTGATGAAGTATTCCTCCAGCGCTGCATGCTGGGCTTCGGTCAGGTCATCCAGCTTCTGCGGGCTGAGCCCGGCTTCCACCATGAGCGGCATGAGCACCTCCTGCAGCAGGTGGTACTGGGTGTCCACCATGGCGCCGGCGCGTTCGCGGATGCGCTCCAGCTGCTCGCTGGGCGAAAGCCCCGTGAGGTCGGGCTTGAACTTGCCCGTCTGGCGCAGCAGCATAAGCCCGCCCACGCGCACCTGGAAGAACTCGTCCAGATTACTCGCGCTGATGGAGAGGAACTTCACCCTTTCCAGCAGCGGCAGCTCCGGCCGCAGTGCCTGGTCAAGCACGCGCTGGTTGAACTCCAGCCAGGATATCTCACGGTTGATGTACATGCTACGAAAACCTCCTTATCAGCCAACCATCCTAGCATATCCGCCCCCCGCGGGTCAAGCCCATTTTCCCGGCGGCAAAGGCGAAGTGTGAGCTTTGTCGCGCGCAAAAAAGCCAGGGCTCATTGCCGCTGGCTTTTTTGAATAATTATCCGCTGGTCGTCGTCCTTTACTCAGCCTTGGCCTGTGGCAGCTGGGAGGTGCGGACCAGGGCCACGATGTGGGAGTCGATGTAGTTCTTGCTGAAAAGAATGCCGCGCTTCTGGCGGTCGGGGGTCTTGTTGAGGCCGGCAATGACGATATCGAGATTGCCTTTGGAGAGCTCCTCCATCAGGCTGAAGTAGTCGAGGTCGCGGATGACATAGCGCACGTTCAGGTGCAGCGCCAGGCGGCGCAGCAGCTCCATGTCGAAACCGGTGTATTCGTCATTCTCGTGGCGGCGGGGGAAGCAGAGGGGCTCCTGCTGGCTGGAGATACCCACCACCAGGGTGCGTGTGGGGGCGCTGGGTGCTGCGATGGCGGGCATGGCAGGAATCTCATACTGCAGTTCCTTATCCACCCTGGGGGTTATCCAGCGCTTGTACATGTCCTGGTAGGTGCCATCCTTGCGGTACTGGTCGATGAACTCGTTGATGGGGCCGAGCAGGGCATCATTCTTGCGGGCCACACCCACAGCAATATCCACATACCCCACCGAGCCGGGCAGCACGGTGAATTCCGGTCGGCGGGTGGCAATGTAATCAAGTGCGTGGCTGTCGAACAGGTAGCCGTCAATCTTGCCGAGCATCAGGGCGGAGTAGGCCGACTGGTGGCTGTTGAAATAGCACGTGCGCGCTTCGGTGAACTCTGCCTCACCCACATGCATGGCCTTGGCACCAAGCGGGAGTCCCAGGCGGATATCGCCGGAGTTCAGGTCATTCAGCTTTTTCAGTACGGGTGCTCCGCCTTCCGCATCGTCGCGGTAGTTTGAATAACCACCGAAAAATACGGCGATTCCAAGCAGAACAGCGGCAAAAATCGACTTTTTCATGATACAGCGGGGTGATTACTTGTTAAGTCTACACGAAAATAACTTAAATTCCAGTAAAAAAGCGTTTTGACGCATAAAAAACACCAGGCACCGGAGTCGGTGCCTGGCGTGCTTGCTGAAAAATGCAGCGGGGTGGGGCTTTACTCCCACTCGATGGATGCCGGCGGCTTGGTGCTCACGTCGAAGAGCACGCGGTTGATGCCGGAAACCTCGTTGAGGATGCGGTTGGAGGCCTCGCGCAGCAGGTCATAGGGCAGCTGCACCCAGTCGGCCGTCATGGCGTCCTCGGAAACGATGGCGCGCAGGTTGGTGGCGAACTCGTAGGAGCGCTCGTCGCCCTTCACACCCACGGTCTTCACGGGGATGAGGCCGGCGTAGGCCTGCCAGCACTTGTCGTACCAGTCCCACTTGCGCAGCGTGCCGATGAAGATGGCGTCGCACTCGCGGATGATGTCGAGGCGGTCCTTGGTCACCTCGCCGGGGCAGCGCACAGCCAGACCGGGGCCGGGGAAGGGGTGGCGCCACAGAATGTCGTGGGAAATACCCATGGAGGCACCCAGCTCGCGCACTTCGTCCTTGAACAGGAAGGCCAGCGGCTCAATTACCTTGCCCTCTTCCTGCATCTTGAGCACGCGCTCCACGCGGTTGTGGTGGGTCTTGATGACGGAGGCCTTGCTCTTGGCGTTGGAGGCACTCTCAATCACGTCCGGGTACAGGGTACCCTGGGCCAGCATCTCGGCATCGCCTACGGCATCCCAGAACACGTCGATGAACAGGTTGCCGATGATGCGGCGCTTCTTCTCCGGGGCGGTCTCGCCGGCCAGAGCAGCCAGGAAACGCTCGCTGGCGTCCACAGTCTCAATCTCCACACCCATGCGTGCGAAGTTGGCCTGCACTTCCTTGGCTTCGTCCTTGCGCAGCAGGCCGTTGTCCACGAAGATGCAGCGCACATTCACGCCGGCCTCGTGCAGCAGCACAGCCAGCACGGTGCTGTCCACACCGCCGGAAACACCGCAGACCACCTGCTTGTCGCCCACCTTGGCGCGGATGTCCTCGATGAGCTCGCGCTTGAAGTCACCGATGTCGAACTTGGCCAGGTCCTTGGCGTAGGAAAGGAAATTCTTGAGGATGGTGCGACCCTCGTGGGAATGCGTCACCTCCGGGTGGAACTGGATACCGAACATCTGCTCGCCCCACTGCAGGGAAACGGGCACGCCGTCGCTGTTGCGGGCGATGACGCGGCAGTTGTCGGCCAGGTGGTCCACCGTGTCAGAGTGGCTCATCCACACCTGGGAAGAGGGGCTCATATCGGCATACAGGCCTTCCAGCTTCTCGGGCACCAGAGCGGCGGGGCCGTACTCGCGCTTGTTGCTGGGGCGCACCGTGCCGCCGGTCTTGATGTTCAGCAGCTGCATGCCGTAGCATACACCCAGAACAGGTACGCCGAAGGACGTGAGCCATTCAAAATCAATATCCGGAGCATCCGGTTCCGACGTGCTGCGGGGGCCGCCCGAAAGAATGATGGCGCCCGGCTCGCTGATTTCGTGCAGATCCTCCAGCGCATAAAGCTTGGCGAGGAAGCCCAGCTCACGCACGCGGCGCACAATCAGCTGCGTGTACTGTGAGCCATAGTCGATAACGGCAACAATGTGTTTGGGTGTCATAATGCTGACGCCATTCTAGCAGATAGGCATACGCGTTGCAAGCATAATCACCACGAGCCCACAAGCGAGTGGTGATTATCATACCACTGCGCAGCAGTGGTATTTCGTACTCGGCAACGCCGAGTATTTCATGCGGGGCGCAGCCCCGCTTTCATACACCCGGGAACCGGGTGTAATTCATTGAGGGCCGAAGGCCCGACTGGTTACCGCTGCATCAGCAGCGGTACTGCCGGACCAGCATGCGCATAATATTGTCGTGCGGGTACATCTGATTCCATAGCAAAGATTGAAATTTGTGGGTGGCTGAAATGTCGGAGCACGGGACTTTAGTCCCGTATACATAACCGGAGAGGGACTAAAGTCCCTCCGCTCCGATAGAAGCAGCCACACACGAAATACTTTGCTGCGCAAAGTATGAAATCCCCCGGACCTTGGCGGCCCGGGGGATGGATGGGAAAATTATTTAAAAATAATTTTCCCATCTTCCGCATCAACGAGAATCGTACTGCCCTCGGGATATCTGCCCTCGAGAATCGCCATGCTGAGTGGGTCGAGGATATCGTGCTGAATCGCTCGTTTGAGCGGGCGGGCGCCGTAGACGGGGTCATAGCCGTGCTCGGCCACGAGAGCGGCGGCGGCATCGCTGAGCTGCATCTTGAGCCCGCGGTTTTCGAGGCGCTTGAGCACGCGGCGGAGCTGGATGCCCACGATGTGCTTGAGATCCTCGCCCTGCAGGCGGTCGAAGATGATAATCTCGTCGATTCGGTTGAGGAACTCGGGGCGGAAATGGCCGCGCAGCGCATCCAGCGCGCGGGTGTTGCGGGTGGCGGCATCGGTTTCGTTCAGGATGAACTGGCTGCCGATGTTGCTGGTCATGATAAGCACGGTGTTGGTGAAATCCACCGTGCGACCCTGGCCATCGGTGATGCGGCCATCATCCAGCACCTGCAGCAGCACGTTGAACACATCCGGGTGGGCCTTTTCAATCTCATCGAAAAGCACCACGCTGTATGGCCTGCGGCGCACAGCCTCGGTGAGCTGGCCGCCTTCATCATAGCCCACATAGCCTGGAGGCGCACCGATGAGGCGGGAGACGCTGTGCTTCTCCATGTATTCGCTCATGTCGATGCGCACCATGGCGGCTTCGTCATCGAAGAGGAATTCGGCCAGCGCCTTGGCCAGCTCGGTCTTGCCCACACCTGTGGGACCCAGGAAGATGAAGGAACCCAGCGGGCGGTTCTCGTCCTGCAGGCCGGCGCGGGAGCGGCGCACGGCATCGGCCACGGCTTTCACGGCCTCCTTCTGGCCGATGAGTCGCTGGCCCAGGCGCTCTTCCATGTGCAGGAGCTTTTCGCGCTCGCCTTCGGCCATGCGGGCGGCAGGAATGCCGGTCCAGGTGGAGACCACCTTGGCGATGTCGGCCTCGGTCACTTCCTCCTTGAGCAGGCCGGTGCCGCTTTTCTGCAGGGCGGCCAGAGCCTCGCGGGCTTCCTTGGCGGCGGACTCGGCAGCGGGGATTTCGCCGTAGAGAATGGCGGAGGCGCGGCCCAGGTCGCCCTTGCGCTGGGCCTGCTCGGCCTCGGTGCGCAGGGTATCAATCTTCTTCTGGGCGTCGCGGGCTTTCACCACCACATCCTTCTCGCTCTTCCACTGGGCCACCATGGCGTCCACCTTCTCGCGGGTGTCGGCCAGTTCGCGGGTAATCTTTTCCAGGCGGGCTTTCGAGTCATCGTCCTTCTCCTTGGCCAGGGCCTGGCGCTCCATTTCCAGCTGCATGGCGCTGCGGTTCAGCTCATCGATTTCGCTGGGCATGGAGTCCAGCTCAATCTTGAGGCGGGCAGCGGCTTCGTCCACCAGGTCCACGGCCTTGTCGGGCAGGAAGCGGTCGGTGATGTAGCGGTTGCTCAGCGTGGCGGCGGCCACCAGGGCGCCGTCGGTGATATGCACGCCGTGGTGCACTTCGTAGCGCTCCTTGAGCCCACGGAGAATGGCGATGGTGTCCTCCACGCTGGGTTCGGCCACATAGACGGGCTGGAAGCGGCGCTCCAGCGCGGCATCCTTCTCGATATACTTGCGGTATTCATCCAGCGTGGTGGCACCTATGGTGCGCAGCTCGCCGCGCGCCAGGGCCGGCTTGAGCAGGTTGGCGGCATCCATGGAGCCTTCGCCACCCGCGCCTGCTCCCACCAGGGTGTGCAGCTCATCGATGAAGAGGATGATTTCGCCGTTGTTCGCCGTCACTTCCTTGATGAAGGCCTTGAGGCGTTCCTCGAACTCGCCGCGGTATTTGGCACCGGCCAGCATGGAGCCGATGTTCAGGCTCACCAGGCGCTTGCCCTTCATGCTTTCGGGCACATCGCCGTTCACGATGCGGCGGGCCAGCCCCTCGGCAATGGCGGTCTTGCCCACGCCGGGTTCGCCGATGAGCACGGGGTTGTTCTTGGTGCGGCGGGAAAGAATCTGCAGCACGCGGCGAATCTCCGCATCGCGGCCGATGACGGGGTCAATCTTCCCCTGGCGCGCGCGGGCGGTCAGGTCGGTGCCGTATTTCTCCAGCGTCTGGTATTTCTGCTCGGGGTCCTGGTCGGTGATGCGCTGGTTGCCGCGCACATCCTTGAGCGCCTCCAGATACTTCGCCTTGCTCAGTCCGCAGTTCTCGAGAATGGGGGAGAGGGTGCTGTCTGCCTCGAATACGCCCAGCACAAAGTGCTCTACGCTCAGGTAGTCATCGCCCATGGCCTTGCGCTGCTGCTCCGCAGCGGTCAGCACGCGGTCCAGCTCCGGGCCGATGCCGGGGCTCTGGGCCACACCACCGCGCTGCCGCGGCTGACGCTCCAGCTGCTGCTCAAGCTCACGCTGCAGGCGGGTGGAATCCACCCCCGCGCGGGTCAGCACGGCGCTCAGCACGCCGCCTTCCTGCTGCACCAGCGCCAGCAGCAGCTCCGCCGGGTATATCTGAGCGCGCCCGGCAGATTGCGCTGCTTTCTGCGCGGCCTGCAGGCCTTCCATGAATTTTGTGGTAAGATTATTGTTCATCATGCAAGTTTGATGTCATCAGTTGCCCACTTGTTCAAAAATATTATGCGAAGTTATAATAATTGGTGTGAGTGTTGAATCGGAGTTTAGCGGGGCGAAGGTTTTATTCGGAGCGGGGGGGCGCGCGTCCAGGACAGGGGTAACAAAAAAGTACCACCACATAGGTAACACAAGTTCCAGGACATAGGTTACACTTTTGGATAGACATGTGGCATAATCTCATTATGCCATGGAACACCAAGAGTAGTAATCAAATGAGA
>JBGVNQ010000048.1:0-15121 GCA_045125705.1 Akkermansia sp.
ATGAATAAATACCCCAGAAAGTTGCATGATGGTAGTTCTGCGTGGCAACTTACAAAGGTCTATTCTTACCATTTTAACAGAATCTCCGCTTAACTACGACTTTTTTCCTTCTATGTCGCTTTTAACCTTGCAATTCACACCTACACACGCAGACTCCGTTCACAAGACTTGATAAATGGCACGAACCATGGTAAGATTCCGGCATGCCGAGGATTGCCCTGATTCAGCAGGAAGCTGTAGCTGACCCCGCCGAGAATAAGCGCCGCCAGATGCTCGCCATTCGCGAAGCTGCTGCCGGTGGTGCCCAGATTGTGTGCACCCAGGAAATGTGCACAACCCTGTATTTCTGCCGCACGCAGGACTGCGAGCTTTTCAACACAGCCGACCCCATCCCGGGCGAATGGACCGATGAGCTCTGCGACCTTGCCCGCGAGCTGGGCGTAGTCATCGTAGCTGCCGGTTTCGAGAAGCGCGCCACCGGGTTGTACCACAACACCGCCTGGGTTATCGATGCAGATGGCACCTTCCTCGGTCTGTACCGCAAGATGCACATTCCGCAGGACCCCGGCTTCGAGGAAAAGTTCTACTTCACCCCCGGCGACCTGGGCTACAAGTGCTTTGAGACCCGTTTCGGACGCATCGGCGTGCTCATCTGCTGGGATCAGTGGTATCCCGAGGCCGCCCGTCTCACCGCCATGGAAGGTGCAGAAATCCTTTTCTACCCCACCGCTATCGGCTGGATTCCCGGAGAGGAAGAGCTTTACACTGCCCAGCACTGCGCCTGGGAAACCGTGCAGCGTGGCCATGCCGTGGCCAACGGCTGCTACGTGTGCTCCGTGAACCGCTGCGGCGTGGAGGGCGAAACCACCTTCTGGGGACAGAGCTTTGTGGCAGACTACTGCGGCCAGATTGTAGCCAAAGCCCCTATTGAGAACCGCACCATCCTTTACGCCGACCTCGACCTGGCTGCGCTGGAAGCACACCGCCGCATCTGGCCCTTCTTCCGCGACCGCCGCATCGATTCCTACAGCGGCATCACCCGCCGCTGGGGTAAATAAACTATGAGCACCGCCGCACAGCCAGCAGAACAAGCCCCCATCAAGGTCATCATTGTAGGCATGGGTGGGCGAGCCTCCATCTACTCTGCAGTGGCTCTCACCAACCCCGAGCTACTGCAGGTGGTGGGCGTGGTGGATGTGAACCCGGAGCGCACCAGGCAGGCGCAGCTCATGTTTGACCTGCCGGAGGAATGCTGCTTCACCACCGTGGAGGAGCTGGTAGCAGTTCCCCGTTTTGCCGATGCCGCCATCAACTGCACCATGGACAGGCTGCACGTCGAGACCTCCCTGCCCCTGCTTCGCCATGGCTACGACCTGCTGCTCGAAAAACCCTATGCGCTGAATGATACGGAAGGTAAACTCATCATCGACTGCGCCCGCGAAACCGGCCGCAAGGTGATGGTGTGCCATGTGCTGCGCTACACACCTTTCTATCGTTCCCTGCGCCGCGTCATTGCCCTGGGCACCATCGGCGATGTCATCAACATCCACATGGTTAACCAGGTCGGTTACCAGCACGAGTCCGTTTCCTTTGTGCGCGGCAAGTATGCCCGCGAGGAAATCTGCGGCTCGGGTATGTTGCTGTCCAAATGCAGCCACGATCTGGACATCATGTCCTGGCTCATGGGCGACAACATCCCTGTCACCATCTCCAGCGTAGGCAGCGTGCTTCAGTTCAAGGAAGAAAAAGCACCCGAAGGAGCCGGCACCCACTGTCTGAACAACTGTCCGCTGGAGCGCGAATGCTTCTACTCCGCCCGCCGTCTTTATATTGAGAACCCCATGCGCTGGGCCAATAACGTGTGGCACGACACCCAGAGCAGCCCCGTTACCGATGAAGAGAAGGAGGAAATCCTGCGCCGGGAGGACAATCCTTTCAGCCGCTGTGTGTACCGCTGCGATATCAATATCGTGGACCACCAATCCGTCCTCATCCATTTCCGCGACGGCGCCACCGGCACCTTTTCCATGAATGGCGGTGCCACTATGCCCCGCCGCATCATCCACGTGACCGGCACCCGTGGCGAGATTCACGGCGACTTTGAGCGCGAGCGTTTCCATGTGCGCCTGATTGCCCCCGAAGCCCCGGGCGGGTATACGGAGCGCACGCTGGATATCTCCGACTTCCAGCAGGGCGATGCCCATGGCGGAGGTGACCGCAGCATCGTACTCGATTTTGTGGCGTTGCTGCGCGGTGAACGCACATCCCCCGGCTGCCCCACGCTGGAAGACAGCATCGTGGGCCACCGCATGGTGTTCCTGGCTGAGCAATCCCGTCTGGCGGGCGGCGCTGTGCAATACTTCTGATTTCCCTGCATGAGCGAAACCACCCCACGATTCCGCTACCCCGATTTACCCATCTCCCGCCACCGCGAGGAGATTGCCGCGGCTCTCCGCAAGCACCAGGTCATCGTGGTAGTGGGTGAAACAGGCTCCGGCAAGACTACCCAGTTACCCAAGATTGCACTGGAGGTAGCCGGCAAGCGCCGTGGCAAACTCGGTTGCACCCAGCCCCGCCGACTGGCCGCTGTGGCAGTGGCCCGCCGCATCGCCGAGGAAGTCGGCTGCGAGTTGGGAGGATTCGTGGGCTACCAGGTGCGATTCGATGACCGCACGGGAGCCGACACAAAGCTCAAACTCATGACGGATGGTATCCTGCTGGCCGAAACACAGGATGACCGCGACCTGCGGCAGTACCACACCATCATTCTCGACGAAGCCCACGAGCGCAGCCTGAACATTGATTTTCTGCTGGGCTACATGAAGCTGCTGCTGGCGCGACGCCCCGAGCTCAAGCTCATTATCTCGTCTGCCACCATGGATGCAGGCGCATTCTCCGAGTTCTTCGGTGGAGCACCGGTCATCAATGTGGAAGGTCGCACCTACCATGTGGACATGCACTACATGCCCCCGCGCCACAGCGAGGAGGAGCAGCCCGACCACGTCTGCCGCGCGGTGGAGTGGCTGTCGGAGTATGATTCCAAGGGCGACGTGCTGGTCTTCCTGCCGGGCGAGCGCGAAATCCGTGACTGCGCTGCCGAGCTGGAGCGCATGAACCTGCCACACACCGATATCCTCCCCCTCTTTGCGCGTCTGGGGCTGGCCGAGCAGCAGCGCATCTTCCACCCGTCCAAGGGGCGCCGCCGCATTGTGCTGGCCACCAATGTGGCCGAAACCTCCCTCACCATCCCCGGCATCATCTATGTCATCGACAGCGGCGAGGCGCGTATCTCCCGCTACCTGCCGGGACGCCAGATTCAGCGTCTGCAGGTCGAGCCCATTTCCCAGGCCAGCGCACGCCAGCGCGCCGGCCGATGCGGCCGCGTGACCGAAGGTGTGTGTATCCGCCTGTACTCCGAATCAGATTTCGAGAACCGCGATGCCTTCACCGACCCGGAAATCAAGCGCAGCGCACTGGCAGGTGTCATCCTGCGCATGGCCGATTTGAAATTGCCGCCGCTGGGTGAGTTCCCCCTGCCGGATCCGCCGAGCCCGCGTCTGGTGAACGAAGGGTACAAGACACTTCGCGAAATCGGCGCCATCGACCGCCACAAGAAACTCACCCCCACGGGGCGCAGTCTGGCACGCCTGCCGCTGGACCCGCGACTGGGGCGCATGCTGCTGGAGGCCGAACACGAAAAGGCGCTGGCCGAGGTGCTGGTCATCGTGGCCGGTCTCAGTATCATGGACCCGCGCGAGCGCCCTGCCGAGTTTGCCGCCCAGGCCGACCAGGCTCACGCCCAGTGGAAAAACGAGGACAGCGATTTCCTCTCCATGCTCAAGCTCTGGCGCGCATCGCTCGAGTTCAAGGAGAGAAACAACCTGCGCCGCAACCAGCTCCGCAAGTGGTGCACGAAGAATTACCTCAATTTCCTGCGCATGGTTGAGTGGCACAACCTGGTGCAGGACCTCGGCTCTGCCCTGCAGGACACCATGCGCTGGCGCATCCCCGCTCTGCCCGAAGAGTCCAAGCAGGCCACCTCAGAGATGATTCACCGCGCCTTGCTCGCGGGTGCCCCGCTGCAGATTGGCTTTTGGCGACCGGAGGATAAGGTGTACCGCGGCGCAGGCGGGCGCGATTTTTCCATTTTCCCCGGCTCAGGGCTCTTCAAGCGCAAGAAGCGCGCGGAATGGCTCATGGGTGCCGAGCTGGTGGAGACCACGCGACTCTACATGCGCCGAGCCGCCGTGCTGGAGCCAGTGTGGGTGGAGCAGATTGCCCCGCAACTTTGTGCCCACCATGCCTATGACGCCACCTGGGACAAATCCAGCGGCCAGGTATTCGCCAAGGAACGCGTGACCTGCGGCGGCCTCACCATCATCGATGGCCGCCGCGTGAGCTACGCCCGCTATAATCCCGCCGCCGCCCGCGAAATCATGATTCGCGATGGCATCATGGCGCAGGACATGAAAGACCGCGCCCCCTTCCTCCGGCATCTGGACGACATGCGGGAAAAGGTGCGGCTGGTGGAATCCAAGCTGCGCCGCCGCGACCTCATCTGGTGCCAGGAGGGTGTCTTCCGATTCTTCGATTCGGTGATTCCTGCCGAAATCTGCTCCGAAAAAGCCCTACGCCGCTGGCGCGACAAGATGGAGCCCCGCAACCCGAAAATCCTTTTCGTGCCGTATGAAGACTGCGTATACCCCGGCGAAGATGAAGTGCGGGCCGATCTCTACCCCGATGCTATCGAGCACGCAGGGCAGAAATACGATATTTATTATAACCATGCCCCCGGCGAAGCAGATGATGGCGTGACCATCGGCGTGCACATCGACCAGCTGGCCGATTTCCCCGACTGGCTTCCCCAGTGGGGAGTACCGGCACACCTGGCCGACCGCGCGGAAATCCTGCTGCGTACCCTGCCCAAGGACATCCGCATGTTCCTCATGCCCATCAGCTCCGCAGCCGATGACTTTGCGGAAGACTGGTTCGACCGCGAGCCCGACCGTCCGCTTCCCCAGACTCTGGTCGAGTTTGCCATGCGCCGCAGCAACAAGTTCTGCAATGCGTCGCAAGTGGACATGAGCAAACTGCCCGCGGAGTTCATCACCAAGATATGGGTGTGCGATGACAAGGAGAACGAGCTGGCACTAGGTACCCATGCTGATGTACTGCGCGAGAAGCTGGCGCAGTATCAGGAAAAACGTTTTGCCAAAAAGGCAGCCCGCTCCTTCTCTGCCACCCCCATGACCCGCTGGGACTGCGGCGACCTGCCCGCCACCGTGGAAGTAGGCAACGGCACAGGCTACCCCGCCCTGCGGGAAGATGGCGACCAGGTGAAGCTGCATGTCTTCCCCACTGCAGAGGAAGCCGCCCTGCACCACCGCCGCGCCGTGCGCAGGCTGGCGCTCATCAAGCATGGCGATTTCCTGAACAGCATCCGCAAGAAGCTCCCCATCAAGAGCATGGAGGCGCGACTGGCCATCACCACCCTGGGACAGCAGCCGAAGAATAACCTGCACGATACGGTGTATGCCGCCATGGATGCGGCGCTGGCCTCACCCATTCCTCGTACCGCAGCAGAGTTCGATGCCGCCTGCCTCCGCATGCGCGAAACGGTGTATGACCGCATTGCCGGGCCACTGGCAAAACTCTGGGAACAACTCGCCGCTACCGATGCCGCAGTGCGCCAGTATTGCCTGGTGGCCGGCCGTGACCGCTTCGGCGCCCAGATTGCCGAGGACGTGCAGCGCGAGTGGCAGTGGCTCACCCGCCCCTGGTTCCTCTCTGCCGCCGAACCGGCCCAGCTGGCCGATTACTCCCGCTTCCTCCGCGGCCTGCAGGAGCGAATCAAGCGCATTGCTCAACAGCCTGCCGCCAAGGAGCTGGAGCGCATCGCTTCCCTCAATGCCGCCGTAGCACCCCGATTCTTCACCGAATACAACCGCCACGCCGATTCCCCCGCCTGGCTTGCATACAGTTTCATGGTAGCCGAGTTCCGTCTCTCCCTCTTTGCCCCCGCCCTCGCCGCCAAAGGCCGAGCCTCCGCCAAGAAACTGGAAGCCGCAGAATCTTTACTGTAAAGCAACTAAATAATTTTGCGTAAAAAGCAAGATTGAATCCTGCTTTTTACGCAAAGATGCTTTATCAACCCTATTTCTTTCGCTTAAAGGAAGGCTCCGCCTCCTCGGCCTTGAAATTGTACAGGGGCTTGAAGATATCCACCACATCGACGGTGGGGCCGATATGCTTCAGGATAGCGTCCATACCTTTATAGGCCATGGGGGATTCATCCAGCGTACGGGCGGTCACAGAGGTGGTGTAGATGCCCTGCATCTGGGCTTCGAAGTCGGAAAGCGAAAGCTGGCGGAAAGCCTGCGAACGGCTCATGAGACGCCCTGCGCCGTGAGGTGCAGACTGGTTCCAGTCGTCATTACCCTTACCCGTACCGTAGATGCAGCCGTCGCGCATGTTGATGGGGATGAGCAGCTTCTCTCCCACACGCGCAGAGATTGCGCCCTTGCGCACAATGTTGCTCTCGTGGTCGATGTAGTTATGCGTGGTATGGAACATATCCTGCACCTCCAGCCCGAGACGGCGCACAATAATATCGGCCATCACCTCTCGATTACGCAGGGCAAACTGCTGGCAGATACGCATATCATGCAGGTAACGCTCGCGTGCCTCACCTTCCAGGTAGCAGAGATCGGCGGGGATATCGGGCTGAGCCGCATTCCACGCAGCGCGCTGAGCCTTGATAGCTGCGGCTATCTCCTTCTGGCGCCCCTGCGCCTTCAAGTCGGCAATGAGGGCAGCCTCGCGTTCCGCCCGGTCGGCGCAGCCGGCATGGTGGTCGATTGCCTCCTTCTGGTAGATATCGCAGACCTGCTTACCCAGGTTACGGGAACCGGAGTGGATAATCAGGTAGTTGTTCCCCTGCGTATCGGCATCCACCTCCACAAAGTGGTTACCACCACCCAGTGTACCCAGTGAGCAGAGCAGGCGCTTCACGCGCTCCAGCTGAGGCAGGCAATGCAGAGCATCCACGGCTTCAAACACCTCCACCGGCTCACCGTGCACATACATCCCGCTGGGAATATTGCGGTGCATGATATCATCCAGCGCTGCAAAATCAGGCTTCTGCTTACCCATGTTCACCGTAAGCATACCGCAGCCGATATCCACGCCCACGATATTAGGGATAACCTTATCGCCCAGGTCGGCGGTGAATCCGATTACGCAGCCCTTACCGGCATGCACATCGGGCATGATACGCACCTTGGCCTGCGCAAAGGCAGGCTGCTCCAGGAGCTTGGCAATCTGTTTCTGTGCCAGCTCATCCACCTCATCGGTGTAAATTTTCAGATTTTTCATAACAGTTTTATTTGGGTTTATCTATTTTCTGTCTCACGACAGAAGTGGGGTATGTGTCACTAATTCCACGATGCGCAGTGCAACGTAAATCAACGTCAGGGTAGACTTAAATAACAAATACATCCGGTCATGCCGGATGCGCAGGAGTGTAGCACAACTCTCAACATTGTCAAGAGGCGCCATCATCACAATCCCATTTTTCTTGACATCCGAACCATTTCAGCATAAAACAAACAAGAAAAAACTCTTCCCTTTCATGAAAGGAATCGTTCTCGCTGGAGGGTCGGGCTCTCGTCTCTACCCCATCACCAAAGGGGTCAGCAAGCAGTTGCTTCCCATTTTTGACAAACCGATGGTTTATTACCCCATCTCAGTACTCATGCTGGCGGGCATTCGCGATATCCTTATCATCTCAACATCCGATGATTTACCAGGATTCAAGCGGCTGCTTGGAGATGGTGATGACTATGGTGTAAATTTCACTTATGCGGAACAACCCAGTCCCGATGGGCTGGCTCAGGCATTTATCATAGGACGTGAGTTTATCGGCAATGACGATGTATGCCTTGTTCTGGGGGATAACATTTTCCATGGTAACGGTCTGGTCGGACTGTTACGCAAAGCCGTCACCCGTGCGAAAACGGATAGTATAGCCACGGTCTTTGCCTATTGGGTGCAGGATCCGGAACGCTACGGAGTGGCTGAGTTTGATACCTATGACAACTGCCTCTCCATCGAAGAAAAGCCGGCGCACCCCAAATCCAATTTTGCCGTGGTCGGTCTGTATTTCTACCCCAACGAAGTGGTCAAGATGGCCACGGAGGTCACCCCCTCTTCCCGTGGAGAGTTGGAAATCACCAGCATCAATCAGGCATTTCTCAGTCAGAAGAGGCTAAAGGTAGAGCCCATGGGACACGGATTTGCCTGGCTGGATACCGGCACACACGACTCGCTGGCCGAAGCATCCACCTTTGTTGAAGTGCTGCAGAAACGCCAGGGCTTCGTTATCTCGTGTCTGGAAGGCATTGGATACCGGAATGGGTGGCTCTCCAGAGAAAAATTAGAGGAACTGGTATCCCGCATGCCGGACAATGCCTACAGCCAGAGGCTGCGCATACTGCTGAAACATGGTCCCGAGTTTTAACATGAAGAATATCCTTATCACCGGCGGAGCTGGATTCATCGGCTCTCACGTCGTCCGTCTCTTTGTCAATAAGTACCCCGGGTATCATATCATCAACCTCGATGCTCTGACCTACGCTGGCAATCTTGCCAATCTCAAGGACATCGAAAATAAGCCGAACTACACCTTCGTAAAGGCTGATATCTGCGATTTCGACCGCATGTGTGCCATCATGCAGGAATACGATATCGACGGCATCATTCACCTGGCAGCAGAGAGTCATGTGGACCGCTCCATCAAGAACCCCTTCACCTTCGCACGCACCAATGTGATGGGCACCCTCAGCCTGCTGCAGGCCGCACGTCAGCATTGGAACGGAAATTGGGAAAACAAGCGGTTCTACCACATCTCCACAGATGAGGTATACGGAGCACTGGAGCTTGATAAGCCCGAGGGACCCGCCCCGTACGGCAGCGAGTTCTTCCACGAGACTACCAAATACAACCCGCACAGCCCCTACAGCGCATCCAAAGCCGGCAGCGACCACTTCGTGCGCGCCTATCATGACACCTACGGCATGCCCACCCTGGTCACCAACTGCTCTAATAACTACGGCCCCTACCAATTCCCTGAGAAGCTCATCCCCCTATTCATCAACAATATCCGCCACAGCAAACCACTCCCCGTCTACGGCAGGGGAGAAAACGTGCGCGACTGGCTTTTCGTAGAGGACCATGCCCGGGCCATCGACCTCATTTTCCACCAGGGCAAAACAGGCGACACCTACAACATCGGTGGATTCAATGAATGGAAGAATATCGACCTTGTCAGGCTTCTCATCAAGACAGTGGACCGCCAGCTCGGCAACCCTGAGGGTTCCAGTGAGCATCTCATCACCTATGTCACCGACCGCGCAGGGCACGACCTGCGCTACGCCATCGATTCCACCAAGCTCAGGAACGAGCTCGGCTGGGAGCCATCCCTCCAATTTGAGGAAGGAATCGAAAAGACGGTGCGATGGTATCTCGACAACCAGGAGTGGATGGACAACATCACCTCCGGCGAGTATGAGAAATACTACGACGACATGTACTCAGGACGAAAACGCATCTGAATAACCGTACGCATCGGTCTTGACATAAAATTCAGGAACGACGTTCTGTCCATTTTATTACACCATTCCTGCTTGCACCGCGGCGGCGGGGTGTGGTAACATGTGAGGCATGAAGAGTTTCTCCCTGTTTGCCGCTGCGGTGGCCATGGTCTGTGTGTGCGAAGCTGCCAGCGAGGCCGCCAACTCTGCCCGCGATGCAGCCCGCCAGTATGGCGCCGCTGTGCGCAACTGCGATATGGCCTGGGCGGTGGATTCCATGTATCCCCCGCTGCGCCGCACCTATGCCGACCAGCTCACCTCCCGCACCCGCGAAGCTGAAATTGCCCGCGCCCGCCGTGTGCAGGGGCTCGACCGCGAAACTGTGGTGCAGGCCAAGGCCCGCATGGCTGCCAATGACAAAGCCCTGCGCGCCAAATACGCCCGCATGGGCGAGGAAATGAAGCAGCGCGGCATCGAGGTGGAAAGCTACACCGTGGGCGAAGCCTCGGCAGAATACGTGGTCACCCCGCCCATGGCAGCAGTGAGCCAGGTGCGCCGCGACACCGACGGCCGCGTGCGTGCCGAAAACATCGGCACCACCAAGGAGCGAAGCCGCATCGTGGTGCTGCCCACCACCCTGGTCATCAGCGCCCCCGCCCAGGGTGGCCGACGCACCCGACTGGAGCGCAAGAGCTACATCTTCGCCGTGCGCGATGAAGTCATCACCGACAAGAGTCAGCCCCGCGGCACCGTGCTCAACAAATGGTATTTCATCGATGGCAAGACCGATGTGAACACCCTGCGCACCTTCTTCCCCGACCTGCCGCTCTACCTGCGCCTGCCTGCCTCGGGCGACCGCATTCTGCCCTGATAACATGGCATGGGCTTTCTGACGGAACAGACCCAGATTGATTTTTCCGAAACCGGGCTGCTCTCCCATGCCCGGGGATTCGAGTACCGCCCCGAGCAGCAGCAGATGGCTGTAGCCGTGGCGGAAACGCTGGAAGGAGAAAGCGCCCTGCTGGCCGAGGCCGGCACGGGTGTGGGCAAGTCGCTCGCCTACCTCATCCCCGCCATCCGCTTTGCACTGGAGCGCGGGCGCAAGGCCGTCATCTCCACCCACACCATCAACCTGCAGGAGCAGCTTTTCTATAAGGATATCCCTACCGTTGCCCGCGCGCTGAACTGCCATTTCGATGCCGCCCTGCTCAAGGGCCGCGCGAACTACCTGTGCCGCACCCGCCTGCGCCGCGCGCTCGAGCAATCCGATGACCTCTTCAACCAGGCCGAAACCAAGCAGCTCTACGACCTGCTCGCTTGGTCAAAGGACTGTGGCGAAGGCTCACTGGCCGAGCTGCCGCGCGAGCTCAGCATCTCGCCCAAGGTGTGGGCGCAGGTGTGCAGCGAGAACCATGTGTGCACCCCGCGTAATTGTGGCTACGACTGCCCCTACCAGGCTGCCCGCCGCCGCGTGCAGGAAGCCCAGGTGGTGGTGCTCAACCACACCCTCTTCTTCGGTCTGCTCTCCCTGGCAGATGAGATGATGGCCATCGAACCCGAGGGACCGCCCGGATTCATCTTCCCGAATGACTTCGTCATCCTCGACGAGGCGCACACCATGGAAAACGTGGCAGCCAACCAGCTGGGGCTCTCCCTCAGCGAGGCAGAGATGAAATACGAGCTGCTGCGCCTCTATAACCCGGTGACCCACAAGGGCAGCATGCGACACAACGCCTCGCCCACTGTACTCCAGCTTATCGAGGAAGCCCAAGCCGCAGTGGGCGAATTCTTCAGCGCCGCAAGGGCCGACTGCCAGCTTGAAGCCCACCACGGCACTGTGCGTCTGCGCCAGCCGGAGTGGACGGAGAACCTGCTCTCGCCCGTGCTGCGCCAGCTCTTTGCCGAAATCAAGGACATGGCCGCCATGATTGAGGACAACGAGCTGGCCAAGGCCGAGCTGCTCGATACCGCCGCCCGCATCCTGGCTTACGATGAAGCGGCCACCGAAATGGTGAAGCTCAGCAAGGCCGACACCACGGTGTACTGGGTGGAAAGCAACGGCATCGACGGCCAGTTCACCACCATGCGCGGCGCGCTCATCAACGTGGCACCCGTGCTGCGCGAAAAGCTATTCGAAGCAGGGCGCAGCTGCATCTGCACCAGTGCCACGCTCTCCACCGGCAACCACGGCATGAGCTACTTCGCCGGCCGCGTGGGGGCAGAAAGCGCCCGCACCCTCCAGATTGGCAGTCCCTTCGATTTCGAGAAACAGATGCGCATCATCGTGGCACGCAGCATGCCTCTACCGCCCCCTGCTTCTACCGATGATGAATACCTGCCTTCCCTGGCAGACTGGATTATGCGCTCGCTGGATGAATCGCAGGGCCGCGCCTTTGTTCTCTTCACCAGCTATAACCTCATGCGCGCCATGGCGGTGCGTCTCCGACCCTTCTGCCAGGAGCGCGGCTGGCCGCTCCTCGTGCAGGGCGATGAACTCAACCGCAGCCAAATGGTGCAGAGCTTCCGAGAAAACGTGGGCAGCGTACTCTTCGGCACCGATAGTTTCTGGACTGGGGTGGACGTACCCGGCGAAGCGCTCTCGAACGTGATTGTCACCAGGATTCCCTTCGAATCACCCGGCAACCCGCTAGTGGAAGCCCGCATCGAGGACATCACCGCCCACGGCGGCAATGCCTTCCGCGACTATTCCCTGCCCGAAGCCCTGCTCAAGTTCCGCCAGGGCATAGGCCGCCTCATCCGCTCCAAGACCGACACCGGCATCGTCACCATCCTCGATTCCCGCGTGGTGCAGAAATTCTACGGCGCCCGGTTCATGTACGCCCTTCCCGCCACCGCGCCGAGGGAGTTTATCTGAATGGCTTAACAAATTGGCTTTTTTCGAGCCGCAAATCTATCGGAGCACGGGACTTTAGTCCCGCTCCCCCCAGAGGGACTGAAGTCCCTCGCTCCGAATGAACCAGCCGGCCCCAAAAAACAGTTATCAACAGAATCTACTTTTCAGCTCTCAGTCGTTGGCTCTGAAACCCACTTAAACGTCTTGTTGCGTATCTGCTCCACGGCTTCGGGATAAGGCACTCCATTCAGGTACAGCATGCGGGGAATCACGGGGGCATTCTCGCGGATAACGATATCCACGGTGCGGCGCACGCTCTCAAACGGCACGTTATCCTTCCCCTCCACCTCATTGAGCCAAAGGTGCCGGATATTCCCGGTTCCTTCCTCCACATAAAAGCGCATACCCTCCCAGCTGCTGCTGGTGAAGGACAACACCAATTTCACATACTGCTTCACGGAAACAATCCGGTCCTCTTCCCTCTTCACATCATCGACCTGCTCCACACTGTACCACATCAGTGTGCGAATTTCACCCTCGGCGGGGACGTCAACTTCAGAACCCGCGGCTTCCACTCGGCTCACGCTATGCACTCCATCGGCTCCCTGTTTCCAGAACACGGCCACCCTCTCAGTTCCATACCCCGGGCAGAGCTTCTCTGCACCCTTCACCTCGGGACATGGACGTGGAGACACCGGGTTGAGCACGGGGTATTCTATGTCCTTTTTCGTCTCATAATCCCAGTGGGTATACTTGTTTACTTCCGAGCAGAAGGCCTCATCCCAGTAAAGAGAGGTACCTGCCAGCTCCAGCGGCACCGTCTGGCGGGTCTGAATGTTCACATAATCGCCCCGGAATAAATCACGCGGGTCATAGTCCGTGCAATCAATGTGGATGACCGGAGACTCGGCCAGTTCCCGTGCGCGGTCGGCATAGTTCCACCCGAGCCAGAGCAACTGGGCCGCCACCACAGCAAACAACAGGTAAGTTCGTTTCATCTTCAGTAGATAGTTCAGCGTTTATGCCTTTTCCCGGATGGCTCCTACCAGCGCACGGCGCTGTTTTTCCAGTACCCACACCAGCCCCAGCATCAGCAGACCGGCAATAATCAGCACCAGCCCGGAGCCCGTAAGTGAATCCAGCACATTTGCAATGAGTGCAATGCCGGCAAGCACCACCATGAGCGACCCGTAATTCAGCCAGGAAATGCGCTTGGCAGCATAGCCCAGATACATCAGCCAGCCCCCCATGGCAAAGCCACACAGCACCCCGGGCAGTTCAGCCCCGGCATCGCACAGCATAAAGCCCACCGGCAGAGGCAGCGACAGCAGCACCACCATCTGCCACCAGATTCCCCAGCATATATCTCTCGGGCGCAGCATCAGCACAAGAGGAATCAAAAGCAGTAACTTTGCCAGCACGGCTTCATCCTCCGGCCATATGCAGGTATACAGCAGCGGCACCTGCACCAGCATCAGATAGAAAAGCATCGCAGGCACGCCCAGTTCGGAATAATCCCGGTAAAATCCTCTTGAACCACGCCAGTGCTCCGCCGCCAGCCACCAGACCAGGCACAACAGCCCCCAGGCAGTAAATTGTGTGCAATCTTCATTCAGCCAAGGTTTCAGACTGCACCACGACTCTGTATTATGCATCAACGCCGCCAGCAGCACTGCGCTGGTCACCGCCACGACCGCAATCAACCCCGGCAGTCGCACCACAAACGGAATGGCGCATATCCCCAGAAAAAACAGCAGGCATCCCTCTGCAAAGGGATTCTGCAACTGAAAAATCTGCCCATACAATGAGATACAGCCCAGCCACATACCGGCCCCCACAAACCCCAGACCTTCGGCTATCCGCGGGTGGTTTTCACGCGTGCGTGCCCAGGCCACCCAGAACCCCAGCAGCAGGACCATGGCCACCACCATCTTCACCAGGTCGGGGATGCTTCTCCAGTTAGCCGAAATCAACATGATGATACCACCCAGTATCAGTCCCCCTGCCAAGGTCGACATGCTCAGCACCAGCCAATTCCACCGGCGCCCGCCATTCAGATGAAAATGCTCCGCAATCGCCACCGCCTGCTCGGCAGATATCAGCCCCGCAGCCTGCAATTGCTCAATCTCTTTGCGTTTCATAGTACTTATGCCTATTTCAGGCTCTCATTCTAGCAAATTTCTTCCCCGAAGCAATCATTTTCTTCAAAAAAAGGCTTGCATTCCCACAAAGGCATCTGTATAATGCGCCCGTTCCCGCTGCAAAGCGGTGAATCGGTAAATCCGACGGAGCGGTAGCTCAGTTTGGTTAGAGCGCAGCCCTGTCACGGCTGAGGTCGCGGGTTCGAGCCCCGTCCGCTTCGTTTAACAAAAAAAGACACACCTTCACGGTGTGTCTTTTTTTTGTTACTACGCGCCGGGCCTCTCACCCACTACCTCGTCAAGTGACCATGGTTCACCATGCTGCACGGATGAGGCTGGGAAGCCCTGTGGGCTTCTCAGCCCCGAGCCCGGCAGACACCTCTGCCGGGTTTACCCGGGTCAATAGCAAAAAGTGTGGAATTTGAATTTTCATATCACAATGTGCCCACATTCAATTAAGACTCTTAATCGGTAGTTCTGAAAGTTACGATAGCCATAGGCGCGGCGTTGAATTAATTTCATTTTTCTATGGAAGC
>JBGVNQ010000049.1:0-31015 GCA_045125705.1 Akkermansia sp.
CAATCCCATAAGCCCCACAGCTACAACACCGGCGTGCTGGCCTTCGACATCCGTTGGGAACGGCAGAAATACCGCTTCACCGACTCCTCGCTCTACAATCAGTTCTCCGCCCTCCTCTATTGGACCAACGACGCCTACCCCGACCACCGCTGGCACAACCCCCTGAAGCTATACGGAGGCATACGCCCACAAATATCATTCCTCCAGCACGACACGGCCATCTACTCCAGCGCCACGCTCAGCGAAGTGGCCCTCTACCCTTTCGCACGTCTGGTGCTCAGCCCCTGGAAGGCTGTCGCCCTCGACATCTTGGCCGAAGCCACCCCTAACTTCTCCGACTACAACCTCGACGCGCGCATGGAGCTTCCCTTCCGCGACAGCTTGGGCAACACCATCCGCAGCCTCACCCTGCGGGCCGTCGTCAAAGCCTGTGGCCCCGAACTCATCTACACCGCCCAACAGCAGCGGCTCGACTATAACGTTACCACCCCCATCCATTCGGTCGATACCCGCAAGATATCCCTCGACTACCAGCATGGCGACCTCTTCGACCTCCACCTCGCCGCCCAGCACACCTCACACAACATCTGGTTCGAGAAGACCACCCTGGCCGACAGCTCCGTCATCCTCGCGCCCCATCAGCCCGACGGCGGCGCATTCCTTTTCCAGGGCCGCCTCAACCTCTACTTGCCCATCACCCACTGGCTCCATTTCGACATGCAGCAGATGGTGCAACACAGTAGCAACCAAGACCTCATCCGCGTCCCCCTCTTTGCCAGCAAAAACTCGCTCTACACCGACTTCTACCTCTTCAACCGGGTGCTGCACACCCAGGTAGGCGTCGACCTCCGCTACCATACCGCCTATAAGGCCGACGGCTACGACCCCACCCTGGGCGTCTTCTACCGCCAAAACGAGGTGGAAGTGGGCAACTACATCTGGGCCGACTTCTTCATCAACCTGCAAATCAAACGTGCCAGCATCTACGCCAAAGCCGGACACTTCAACAGCTACCTCGAGAAACAAGCCTACTGCATCATCCCCGGCTACCCCTCCAAGCAGTTCGGCTTCTACTTCGGCCTCACATGGAAATTCTTCGACTAACATAGCACCTCAATAGATATGAAAATACGCTACTTGAAATTCAAAAACTGGCTTCTCACCTTGGCCGCCACAGCCATGGGTATACAGTTTGGCAGCTGTGCCGTCGAATACGGGACTCCCGAAGCCACCTATCACGTCAAAGGCACCGTCACCGACCCCAACGGCCAGCCCATACCGGGTATCCAAATATCCAATTACGACTATCCCATAGACACCACCGACACCCAAGGCAACTATAGCTACGCCCATCATGACTTCCCCGGAAACACCATCTACATCACTTTCTCCGACATCGACAGCACCCTCAACGGAAGCTATCAGGACACCACCGTCAGCCTTTCCACCTCAGGCATCCACCTCTCCGGCGGCGACGGCAACTGGAACTACGGTCATGGCCTGGTTCAATTCGACATAACACTTACCCCCAAATCATAATAGACAACAATGGCAAATCAAGAAGAAATCTTTAAGAAAGTAGTCTCCCACGCCAAGGAGTACGGCTTCATTTTCCCCTCCAGCGAAATCTACGACGGCCTCGCCGCCGTCTATGACTACGGTCAGCTGGGCACCGAACTCAAGAACAACATCAAACAATACTGGTGGCGCGCCATGGTGCAGTACCACGAGAACATCGTCGGCATCGACTCCGCCATCTTCATGCACCCCCGCATCTGGAAGGCCTCCGGCCACGTCGACGCCTTCAACGACCCCCTTATTGACAACAAGGACTCCAAGAAGCGTTACCGCGCCGACGTCCTCATTGAAGACCATATCGCCAAGATTGAGGAGAAGATAAACAAGGAGTGCGAGAAGGCACACAAACGCTTCGGCGACGCCTTCGACCGCCAGCAGTTTGTCACCACCAACGCCCGTGTGCTGGAGCATCAGAAGCAGATTGACGAAATCCGCACCAAATACGCCGAGCTGATGAACGCCAACGACCTGGCAGGCCTCAAGCAGCTCATCCTCGACCTCGGCATCGTCTGCCCCGTCAGCGGCACCCGCAACTGGACCGACGTGCGCCAGTTCAACCTCATGTTCGCCACCAAGATGGGCTCCGTCATCGACGACAGCGACACCCTCTACCTCCGTCCCGAAACGGCGCAGGGCATCTTCGTCAACTTCCTCAACGTCCAGAAATCGGGCCGCATGAAAATCCCCTTCGGCATCGCCCAGATAGGCAAAGCCTTCCGCAACGAGATTGTAGCCCGTCAGTTCATCTTCCGCATGCGCGAATTCGAGCAGATGGAAATGCAGTTCTTTGTCCGTCCTGGTACCGAGATGGAGTGGTTCCGCTACTGGAAAGAAGAACGCCTCAAATGGCACCTCGCCCTCGGCATACCGGCCGAAAAGTACCGCTACCACGACCATGAGAAACTGGCCCACTACGCCAACGCCGCCACCGACATCGAGTTCGAGTTCCCCTTCGGATTCAAAGAACTGGAAGGCATCCACAGCCGCACCGACTTCGACCTCAGCCGTCACAGCGAGTTCAGCGGCAAGAAGCTCCAGTACTTCGACAGCGAACTCAACGAAAGCTACACCCCCTACGTCATCGAGACCTCCATCGGTGTGGACCGCACCTTCCTTGCCATCTTCAGCCATGCTTTGAAGGACGAGACCCTCCCCGACGGCAGCACCCGCACCGTCCTCAGTCTTCCCGCCATGCTGGCACCCTACAAGGCCGCCATCCTCCCGCTGGTGAAGAAAGACGGTCTGCCCGAAAAGGCACGTGAAATTATGGACCTACTCAAGTTCGACTTCATGGTACAGTACGACGAGAAAGACGCCATCGGCCGCCGCTACCGCCGTCAGGACGCCATCGGCACCCCCTTCTGCATCACCGTGGACAACGACACGCTGAACGACAACACCGTCACCGTCCGTCACCGCGACACCATGCAGCAGCAGCGCATCCCCATCATCGAGCTGCGTGCCTACCTCCACGAACACCTCAATGAGAAGTAAGAGATAAGAAGTAAGAACTAAGAACTATCCGGGTGCGGCAGCCACCTCGTAGTTCATCTTAGTTCTTACTTCATTTCTTCCATTTGCTTTCTCTTTTCCCTGCTTTTTATTTCTCATCAAGAAACAAAAGCAAAAAAAAGTAGAAACAAAAGAGCTGCATTGCAGCGAGAGAGAACACATACAAAATAGCGGGGGCTGCTTTTGGCAACCCCCGCCCTTTATTATCGTCAATTAAGCGCAACCCCTAACGCAACAGAGTGACCGTGCCGGTTTTGCTCTGCCACCCGTTGGGGGTGATTTGGTCGCGGTAGTGGCACTTGTAGACATACGTAGCCTGTGGCAGCGGACGACCGTCACTTGTGCCGTCCCAGCCCTCATCGATGTCGGTGGTGTGGAACACCAGGTCGCCTCGACGGTCATAAATCCACAGCTCGAAATCGCTGACGGCGGTGGTATAGGCCTTAAAGAAGCTGTTGCTCTCCAACGACGGCGTGAAGACATTGGGGAAGAGTATGTCGGCCCGCAGCACACCCACATGCACCGTGTCGGTGGCGGCACACATGTCGTTCTCGATAGTAAGCACCAACATCAGGCTGTCCACATACATAGGCACATCCAGATTCAGCAAGCGGCTGGTGTCGGTGAACGGCGACTCGTCGTTGTAGAAAATATACCACAGCTGGCGTTCCACTCGTCCGCCGCCCACATGACGGGCCGATAGGTGCCGCTCATCAATCGTGAGCGAGGTGGGACGCAGGTCGATAAGCGCGTTGAGCTCCTCGATGGGTGCGAGTGCCACATCCACCGTCAGCGGACAGAGCGGTTCGGGCCGGTAGTCAACATACAGTATATAATGTATGGTGTCTTTAGCGTTAGGCACCGTGATGATGCTGTCGTGCTCATGTCCTTCGGCTATAGCGTATCCGAGCCACTCCAGATAAGGCACATCGCTGTGGCCCTGCAGCTGGTAGTGGGCAGGCGATTCGCAGAAGAAGAGCTCCTCCACGCTGGCCGTCGGAGGAGGCAGCACCACGAGGTTCAGCGTCACGATGGTGTCGCCCGCAACGAAGTCGCCCGTGAAGACCGTATCCACATACACGCCTTCCTCGGTCAGCGCACGGCCGACGAAATAGAGCGTGTCCCCTTGGCAGATGCTGTCGGTCCGCTCTATCTGGTGGACATTGCGTCCTGTAAGGTGCATGATGAGGGTCGAGTCGCAACCCTCCACCGTAGCGTAATGCACATCGTAATCACCTGGCATACTGTATTCGGTGCCTTCGAAAACCACCGTATCGCCATAATATATGGTGTCGTAGAAGTGGAATGCATAGGTGGGGTTGACCGTCAGATGCAGGGTGACCACGCTGTCGCAGCCCATAAGGGTGTTGAAGGTGTGGACATACTGACCCGCATTAGTGATGACCTGTCCGCCAAACAGGATTGAACCATCGTCGCAGATGGTATCGTACACAGTCACCCTATAGGTAGGACGCACATGGAGCAGCAAGGTGACATTGCTGTCGGCCCCATGGGTGGTAGGCAGCAGGGTGTGGAGGGTGTCGTGCTGGATGGTCTTCTCAGCTGTGTTGTCCGAAAGGGGCTGCAGCGACGAGCTGACACCATGCCACAGGAACGAGGCAAGGGCGTCGTCGCAAATCGTGCTGTCGATGGTCACCGCCTCATTGTGCCACACATGCAGCTGGTAGCTGACGGTGCTGTCGCAACCATTCACGTCGGCCAGCACCACCTGCACCCCTGTCGTGTCGCCCCCGATGGTGATGCCGTTGAAGAAACGGGGCAGCGCATTCTCCACACAAGTGTCGAAGACCTGCGTCTGCGACGAGTGGTTGACCGTCAAATGCAGGTTCACCGCGCTGTCGCACCCCACGGCGTTGGTGTAATGTCTGGCCAGCTGGTCAAGGGTGGTGAGCGTGTAGCTGCGACCATACCATTGGTATTGGTCGCAGGCGGTGGCGAAGGTGTCGCCCACCGAAGTGTCGCGCACGGCCAGATAGAGCGTTCGTATGCTGTCGCACTGCGGCAGCGTGGCGGTAAGCAGCGGCACATTGTAGCTGCCCGCCACATTGTAGTAGGTTCCCTCGAAGAGATACGACGTGTTGCTGCAGATGGTGTCGTACACACCGATTTGGTATGAGGGAAGGATTCTCAGGTAAAGCGTCACCGCCGAATCGCACCCCGCCAGATTGGTGGTGTAGGCGGGCACCGTGACCGTGTCGTCTGCCGTGTAGGTGGTGCCATGCCACTGGAACTGGTCGCACTCCGTAGCCATCGTGTCGCCCTGAGTGGTCAGCAGCAGGGTGAGGTGGAGGGTGCGCACGCTGTCGCAGCCTTGCGACGAGAGGAACTGATGGGGATAGGTGCCGGCTGCCGTGTAGGTAGTGCCTTCAAAGACAAACGACTGGTTGTCGCATACCGACTGGTAGATGTCGATACTGTCGGTCGCTACGACGTGGAGCGTAAGCTGCAGGAGGCTATCGGCCCCCACGCTGTTCGTCAGGGTGTCGGCCTGTGTGCCGGCAGCAGTGAAGGTGCGGTGATACCACACCAGAGGCAGTTCAGTCTCGCACACCGTGCTGTCCATCGTCGCATGACTGTTGTACAGCACACACAGATGGTATATGATGACCGAGTCGCAACCGGTGCTGTTCAATACGGTATCCGACAGCGAGGTCGTAGGTCCGTAGAGCGTATGCCCGCGGAAAGTGCGGGGCAACTGGTTCTCGGTGCAAGTGTCGTAATAGTGGGTCACCGACACATTGTTTATCGTCAGGTGCAGCACCAACGAACTGTCGCACCCCTTGGCGTTAGGCATAAAGCCGTAGAGCGTGTCGAGGGCCGACGCCTCATAGTGTCGGTTATGCCAGTCGTAGGCCTCACACGCTTGTACGAAGGTGTCGCCCACCGTGTTGGCGTGGACCGTGAGGTTGAGGAAGACGACGCTGTCGCAATGGGGCGCCGAGAGGGTCAGCAGCGAGTCGGTATACCGTCCCGCGGTGGTGAGCGTCTGGCTGCCGAAGACCAGCGTGGCCCCCTGGCAGAGGGTGTCGTACAGCTCCACCTCGTAGTTGGGCGAAATGCGCAAGTCCAGCGTCACCACGCTGTCGCACATCTGATGGTTCGGCAAAGTGTCGTTGTAAAGGCCTGTAGCCGTATAGGTCTGATTGTCCAACGCCCACACATAGCTTACGCACGCCGCCGCCGCCACCGTGTCGTAGGTGCGCGGGTTGACGGTCAGATAAACCGTGCGGATAAGGATGCTGTCGTTGGCGAAAGTGTTCTGCAGCACATGGGTCCCCGCCTCCACCAGCGCGGTGTCGAACATCCTCAGCGTGTCGCCTTCGCAGATGACCGCCGCCACCGTGTCGTACTCCATACAGGGCGAAAGCACCAGGAAGGTCTCTGTGGCGCTGTCGCTGCAGGCGCCGTCGGCCAACATGGCGTAGAGGGTCACCGTATGCTGGCCGGGGGTGAAGCCGTGCCGCGGGTTGGGGTCGGTCGAGGTGGTGCCGTCGTCGAAACTCCACAGATAGCTCTCGCACCCGTTGCCGATGGAGTCGGTGTGGAGCGAGTCGCTGGTGATGATGCTGTTGTTCAGCATACGCATCCACGTCTGCGAACAGGCCGACGTGTCGAGCTGCAGCACGCTGAACCGCGCATAGGGATAGCGCACACCCGACACAGCCGACATGGTGAAGTAGCAGTTGCTGTGCTCCTCGTCCAGCGGGGCGCCGACGAAGGAAAGCTGGCAGTGGTATATACCCTCATGACTGACGCTCAGCGAGTCGACGGTCGATAGGATGGTGCTCTCATGCCCCTCCTCATA
Source organism: Akkermansia sp. (assembly GCA_045125705.1). GTDB lineage: Bacteria > Verrucomicrobiota > Verrucomicrobiia > Verrucomicrobiales > Akkermansiaceae > Akkermansia. The sequence continues at coordinate 6,917 of JBGVNQ010000049.1, forward strand.
CCACGAGTAGTTGAACCCCTGCGGCGCGTAGAAGGTGTTCTCCACCCCGCTGCACGAGTTCGACCGCAAAGCCTTGTGGCTGAGGTCGAGCACAAAATAGGCATAGCCGTAGTGCCCCCCTTGGTCGCAGTCGTATGAGGTCAACTCTATCTGGATGGTCTGCCCCTGCATCGACGTGAGGTCCACCCCCACCGTCGTCCAGTCCTTCCACAACACCTGCGAATAGCCCGAGTTCCAGCCCAGATTGGCGTTGGCTATAAAGTCGGCCGCATAGCAGGGGCTCACCGTGTTGCCCTGCTGGTCGGTGATGCGGAAAGTGAAACGCGGCTGCTCCGTGGCGTCGTGGTTCGGGTCCTCCAGCACGGCGGCATACTTCAGCAGCAGCAGGTCCGAGTCGGTGGTGTCGACGGTGTAGGTATACACAATCCGTTCGGCCTGCGAGCCGGTGCTCCAGTTGCCCAGCCTCACCGACGAGCAATAACCCTCGGGCACAGTGTGCAGCTGGCTCCTCGTGCGGTAGTCCGTCTCCGTGATGTCGTAATGCACCGTATGGCGCGACGCCTCGCTCCCGTAGCCGTAGTCGACCACCCCCTCCATGATGTCGGGCACCGAGTAGGTGCCATAATAGCACTGCACGTATGGGGCATCGAGGTCGTCGTAGCTGAACGTGCTGTAGCTGCAGCGCGTCCGGTGCGACACCATGTCGGAATAAGTCGCACCCTCGCACACCGACGACACCCTGAAGTCATACTCCGTGCCAGGCAGCAGGTCGGTGAAGGTGTAGTGCGTGACCGTCACGCCCGTCGCCGCATTCACCCAGCTGCCGCCCGCCACGCGGTAGTCCACATCCCACGACGTCTCGCCGCTGCCGGGTGCCCACACCAACTCCGCTCGGTCGTTCTCCGTCGATGCCAGCAGCAGGTTCGGCGCAAAACAGGTGCGCGTATTGTCGCACGGCTCTATAAACTCCATCTCCGCACGGTAGAAAAAAGTCTGCACCGAGCCGCCGAACGAACCCAGCGACGCAGGGTCCGGGTTCTGGCTGTCGCTGTAGTACAGCAACGCCACCTGGCCGTTGGTGTTATAAGCCGAATAATGGTAGGTCGAACCCGAATAGCTGCCCGAATTGTCGTCCACCGCCACCACCAGGTTGCTCGTCCCGTTATAGGCAAACGGGGTGGTGAACGTGAAGTCGTTCCACCCCTGCGTCACATTCATCGGGCCCGTATAGACCATCGTCATCGTCGAAGGGTTCACATAATTGCTGGCCGAAAGCGACGTCAGCGACGTGTGCGCCACATAAATGGTGCAGTTGCTCTTCGTGTTCACCGGTGTGACGGCGGCATAGTTGAAGCGGATGCCCTGCAGCGTCGTCGGGCCCGACAGCTCGCTCGCCAGCACCAGCTGCTGCGAATAGCTGTAGTTATAGTAATTGTTCACAGGCAGGTAGTACGTGTTCAGCAACGAGCCGTTGCCCGTGATGTGCTGCCCGCCGCCGTCGGAGCAGAGGGTGGCAAACGTCGTGCTGTCCCAGTCGGTGCTCGAGCCTGCGCAGTTGGCGCGCACCCGCACCAGGTAGGCCGTGTTGGGCGAGAGGGCCGCGAGCATCACAAACTGTTCCGTCGTCGTGAGCGTCTGCACCAGCCCCACCCCCTGCTCCTCCACCTCCACCGTGTAGCCCGACAGGGCGTCGGAAGGATAGCGCACCCCCCACGAAGCCATCGCCGACGTGGGGGCCACATGCGTCACCTCCACCCCCTCCGCCTCCGGGCACGTCGGGCGCGGCGTAATCGAGAAATCGTCCAGATAAGCCGACCACGTGCCCGTAGTCCGCTGCGCCATCACCGCCATATAGACACCTGTGCCCGTATAGCTCGCATAGTCCGCCTCCAGCTCCGTCCACCGTCCCGTAGTGCTCACGTTCACCGTGCGCAGCGTGGTGAACGTCGTAACGTCGTTGGGGTCGGTCAGCACACCCATCTGGAACACCGGCGGATGCGACGAGCTGCTGGTGTAGGCCCAGAAGCGCAGCAGCAGCGACCGGATGGGGTAGAGCGACGTGTCCACCCCCGGCAGCACCACACACTGGTAGTCGCCATACGACGAACCCGTGGAAGAAGAGTTATACCAGTACAGCCCCTTGTAGCCCGACGGCGTGTGGTTGTACGACGAGCCGCCGCCCACATAAGGGTAGTAATAGCTCGCCGCGTTGTTCAGCCGCATCCAGCAAGTCACAAAACTGGTCGACGAGCTGTAGCTCGTCGTGGCATCCTCGAAACCGTAAAAATACGGAATCGTCGTCATCGCCGCGCACGGCGTGGTCACCATGCGGGCACGGTAGGCGCTGGTGTCGCCCACGCCGCAGATGCCCGCCACCCTCACCTGGTAAGTGGTCGAAGGCGACAGGCCCGCGATGGTGACCGGCTGCGAAGTGACCACCTGGTCGGACACCGTCACCCCCTCCGCCGACACCACCAGCCGCCACTGCGTCACCGACGTCGTGTCGGTCCAGCCGACAGCAAACGACGCCATCCCGATATTCGACACCGCCAGCGCCAACGGCTTGTGGCAAGTGTGCAGCGGGCGGACAAACTGGTAATAGCGGCCCGCGGCGGGCCAGCTGCCCGAATTCATATACGAACCGTTACCCGACGGGAACGGCACAAGCACATCATACATGTCAATCACCAAGCCGTCCTCCGTATCCATACACATGCCGCGCTGCCACGTCGCGTTGGGGCCCGTCGTCGGCGCCGCCCCATACACCACCACTATCCTCCCGCCGGCATACAGCTGCACCTGCCACTTGTACAACTCGTTCCGCGTCGTCGTATTATAAGTGCCCAAGCAGAACTCCACCACCCCCACCGAGTCATTGTTGCCGTCCACCGTATAGAGATACTTCACATAATGGTTCGTCGACGCATAGCCGTCGCACCCGAAGAAGTTAATCTTCGGCGTATTGGAACCCGAATAAGCCGCACTGAACGGCAACGAATAGTCGCTCGTCCCCGTCGCCGTACCCCCCAGCCGCAAATTCCCGTCCGTATTCACCGAAAACTGCGTGTAGCCCTCCTCCCCAAAAAGAAAGGTAAAGCCCAAGTTGGTGACTGCGGAAGCCCCATAGTCGCCCGTCCCCGACGCCAGAATCTGCGTGGCCGAGGCAGGCAAGGGTATCCATTTCCCATTATCCACCCCCGTGGAATAGGCGTAGTCCGAAAGCATCTGCCCCTGCAGCACAACAGGAAACAGCAATCCGATAAAAAACACGATGCGCAGTGGTAAAACTATTTTTCTCATAGCGAATGGGGTTGTTGAGGGTTAGAAGTTAGGGGTTAGAGGTTAGAGGTTAGGGGTTAGAGGTTATCCGGGTGCGGCAGCTCTCTCAACTCTAACCCCTAACCTCTAACCTATTTAAAACAAATAACTAAAACCAAGCGTGACGCCGCTGCGGGGCAGCAGGTGGGCACCTAATCCCAGTTGGGTCGTGAGGGTTTCGGCGCCAGCCTCCTGGCTGCTGCCGCCCTCCAGATGCCAAGGGTAGGTGTTGGTACGTGTGTGGAGGAAAGTAAGCGCCACCCAGTCCAGCCGTAGGTCGGCAGTCCAATGGGGGCTGAAGGAATAGCACAGCAACGGGGCAATACGTGCCATCATATCTTGCTGGAGCCGACGGCGGCTCATCTCCACAGGAAATAAGCCTGTCGCACGAATTTCGTTCCGCGCCTCCTCACCGTCGAGTCGGTCGTATAAAGTTGTAAGCTCTGCATATACCGCCCACGGACCCCTGTGCAGGAGGGCGAGCCGAAAGTAGAAGCCGCCAGAGAGACAGAAGCCGCTGCGGGTAGTGGTGGCGGACTCCTCCCAACTGCCCTTGTCGGGATTGAAATAGCCGTCGGTAAACAAGTAGCTGCTGTAGCCACCGCCCAGCATCAGGCCCGCGCCCGCAGCACCTCCCCATGCATACCCTACCCCGAGGGTGGCATGCCCCTCGCCTCCGGCAGGCAGGCTGCCATCCATCGCCGCAAGGCCGCCCTCCGAGTAACGGTAGGTCTTGTAGATGCCGCCCACATCGAAACTCAGCTGCACCTGCGCAGCAGCCGTCGAAACGACAAAGACGAAGAGGATGAGGATGATGGAACGCATGATAGCTTTGGATTATAGGTTAGAGGTTAGGGGTTAGAGGTTAGAGTAATCCGGGTGCGGCACCCAATTCTCAATTTAAGTGCGGCAGCCTACTTTTTAGTTTTTACCTTTTACTTTTCCATGTGCGGCAGCTCTCTCAACTCTAACCCCTAACCTCTAACCTTCAATTATTTAACATCAGTTTCTTTTGTTCATACGTCGGATGAAGCTTCAGACCGGGGACATACTCCATGATGCCGGCCACCTGCTCCTTATCCGTATACTGCCAGATAGTGTAACGGGTGGCGGGGAACTTCAGGCCGTTGCTCACAATCAGCACATGATAGGAAGCATAGCGCTCAAGGCTGAAATACTTCAGGTAAGCCTCCTGCGAAGCCATGATAATGGGTTTCACGCCATACTCCTCCTCCATGAGGCCGAGCAGGATGTCGAGCCGTTTGACATTGATGTCGTAGGGCGAGTCGGGCACCACCCACACCACCGGGGCCAGCTGCATCGGGCAGCCTTGGACGGCCGACTTAAAATTGTCGAACTGCCCTTGGGCGGAATAGTGGCGGTCGTAGCGGTGGACACACCCAATAGGGAAACCCGCCTTGCGGGCCAGCGTCATGTTGGTCAGGCAGCGGGCATCGGCGATGCTGGCACCTGTCGTAGCCATAATATAGACAAACTCCAAATCGTTCTGGTCGTGAACCGTCGGCCAGTCCACAGTCCCTTGACGTTCCGATACCAAAATGCCCAGCGGGGCAGACGTCTGGGCCACGGCTCCCACCGCCAGCCCCATCATCATAAGAAATAATATTTTACGCATAATAATCATAAAAATAAATACAGATTAATTTTTGCAAAGATACGAAGTTTTTTTCATACTTGAAGGTGAAGACAAGGTTCAGTGAACCTTGGCGATAGCGAAGCGGAGAAATGAGGCTTGCCCTCATGTGCTGCCCAAAAGCAGCACCCCTCGGATTCGAACACCGAGGGTCAATTGCATTGAAAACGACAAAACGACAAACGACAAACCCCGTGCTTCCGAAGAATCACAGGGTTGGAATGTCGGGATGAAACAGCGTTCAAAGGACAGCGTTCAGCGTCATTGCAGCGGCAGTAGTGCCGTAACCTGCGAGAATCAGACCGATTGCATAGGCAATCACTTTGAGGACAATGACCCACCAAGGTTTTTTGTCCTCCGAGTCGAGGACACCGACGATTTGGGACAGAATGTCACCGAGTTCGTCTTTCTTAGCCTGTTCAGGATTGGCGAGCAATCCATTGGCTTTCGTGATGAGGTCTTTAACTTCCTTCTTCATGGCCTTAAGGGGTTACAGGTTCTACAACGTCGCTGACATTCGGGGTCAAGAAGGGTTCGTCCTTCTGTTCCCAACCGAGAGACTCCATGGAAACCTCAGCCTGAGCGTTGGACTGATATGTTTCAAGAATGGTGTTCTCAACGATAACGTTCTGAGTAGACACGAGGGTCTTGCCAGAAGCGTTTTTGCGAGAGTGGATGTAGACGATACCGCCATTTACGGTTTGACCAGCACCCAGCTTGTTGTCAACCACGCTGAAACCTTCAGCACCGACGAGGTCGCGAAGGGCGGTCTCTTCGTCGTTGGCGTCCAGAGTTACCTCCATTGCCTGCATGGTCACGTAGGGGACTTGGGTGGCAGCGTTCACCGACTGCGTGAAGATGTAGCAGGAAATTTGGTCACCGTACTGATAGCCGTTGTTGTTGTTGACAACAGCGTTCGAGAACGCTTTCAGAGTGGTGGAGGCGCTGATGCTCAGCGAACCGAGGCTGATGTCGGTTATAATCACGCCACCAGTACCCTGTCCATGATTGATGGCAGGGAGAGAACCGCGGGTTACCTGATAGCCAGCAACCACGCAACCGCCCTGGAGTTTCTCACCTTTGGTGATGTACACGGGGACGACTCCGATGTTAGCCTGAACGAAAGCGTTAATGTCGCTCATAGTGCGAGGCTTGCTTTCGAAAGCGGGGTGATTGAAATTGTTGATGAGTTGACCAAAGGCCATCACATTCAACCATTGAGCCCTGCGACGCATCTGTTTCACAGTGCGCGGATTGGGCATCTTTACAACTTTTTCGCTGACCACGGTCTGGCCGTTCAAGTCGCGGAAAGTCAGGTCGCCGAGCGACCCAGTCATTTTGCGTAATACGCCAGTGAATTTTGCCATATTGTTGTGTTTTTAATGGGTTAAACTTCGGGGCAAAGATACTGACATTTTGTCATACGACCTGCCAAATTAACATTTAGGCGGGATAAAGTATCTTACGCAAAACAACCAAAAGTTACTAAAGGCTATGACACTTTTTCGTCAGAAGATTTAACACCCAGCGCTTCACAAATCAGCCTTTGTTGCGCAATTGTCAGCATTTTGGCTGTGTGTTTATAGCCGTACTGCTGTAACTTCTTCGATAACAACTTGTTGGTGCGTATTTCATTACGCAGCCAATTCAAGGCGGCTATGTCAGTCATTTCCGACTCGGTGACAAACAGCCGTACAAACTGCAGTTTGGTGCGGGGCTTTGGGGAATAGTCTGTTAGCATAATTTTCTCGTGTTTTTTTATAGATGTTTCCGTGGTAGCTTCGATGTGCCTTCGCCCTCCACTCGGAGGCACCTCGGAGGCACCCCGAAGGCATTACGTAGGTGCAAAGATACAGACAATTTTCCGAACCGCCAAAAAGCGACTTTTTGTCGGGTCGGAAGTGTCGTTTTGTCGTTTGTCGTTTTCAATGCAAACGTTGAAAAATCTTTAAAGAAAGAAATGAAATAATTATTAATTATATATAATTAAATACCTTATTTATAAAATATTGCGCGAGAAGACTCGACACCCTGAAACGACAAACGACAAACGACATTTTTGTCGAAAAAAACGACAAAAACGACATTTCGCCCTCCCGCCTTTGGCAAAATTTTGAGCCAAAATTTTGGCATATCGAAATTTTTTTTGCGCCTAAATATTTGGCTTGAAGACGCAAACAAGACAAGCCGAAAAAAAAAATTTTGCGGTAATTTTTTTTTTCCTATATTTGCAACCCGTAATCTTAACACTAACAACTATGAAGTTCAAAGGAAAAATTTTTATGGCTGGTCCAGAAGTCACGGGGACTAGCAGAAGAACAGGCAAACCGTGGATGATAAGAGAAATCGTTTTCGAAGCCGAAAACAATGAGCGTCTCTTCGTAAAAGTAAACACAGAGAAATGTGCGGAAATCCGCGAACTGATTGATAGTCAGCGCGATGCAATTTTCGACATAACGTATTGGAGCGGCGTTAGCAACTATGCCCGTCAGGACGGCTCTGTGTATTGGTTTCAAGACAATGTTCTGGAGGATATGACAATCTCCCCAACATCAATCTGTTAAGGAGGGCGCGGGATGAAAAACGATATTAGGAACAAGCGGATTGAACCCACTGACGAGGAAGCCTTGTATTACAGCATGTTTTCAGAGGCAAACGTGAAAGTACATACACGTATTCCACTGACGGACAATTTGTTGTACAAAGGCAATTTACGTCTTAACGGCAACACATTCTACTTCAATCCAGAGCCATTGCGCAAGCACACAAGAAATCCCATTGTGTTCAAGAGTAAGCATGTGACCTTCCGCATGACTGCGGAGGGTAACTTTACAGGCACAATGCGTCTAAAGTCGACGGACTTTTCCAAGCATTCAAAAGCCCGTCGGCTCGTCGTTGAAGTTTTCGAATTTGTCAACTTAATGATTCAGCAGCAGACCGAAAATGAATAGATACCTCCAAATTGAGCGGGCTTTGGCGAAGTATAAAGAAAGGCCACGTTCTCTAGATGTCAACCTTGTGGATGCAAGTTTCAAAGCAGGTGTTGAATGGGCCGATACCCATCCGATAAGGTACGAGAATATTCCTGTCTTCGGGAAGAAAACGGTAGCTGAAGAGTTGAAAATCTTTGAACGCCTAATTTCCTGTCGTGGAGTCTTCAACGACTATTTTGGCAATGACGCAAGGCAGATTGCTAGAAACTTAATCGACTCAAAGCCCTTAGATAGTGGCACTTCGTTTACAAAACTCAACAAGCAGATAATATGAATTTCTACATCTTTGAAAAACCACAACAGCAAGTGGGCAAACTCTGCACACTTGATGTCTATTTAGACTACATGAACCCCGAATCGACCAAAGGTAAGCATTTGAGGTCAGTAGCTTTGGCAATAAAACGGTCAGTTGCCGAAGGTCAGAATAAAGAGGTCGTTGCCGAGTTGAAAAGACACTTGCCTGGAATCACTTGGCAAGCGTCATTTCAAGGCAAGAAACGCTCCAATCAGAATGCAGTGCCGAGTGGCTTGTACATGCTTGACATCGACCACACTGATGAAAAGACAAACGAGGTAATCAACCAAGCACTCAAACTGCGTGACGAGTACCAAATTGTGTACATCGGGCACAGCGTCAGTTTCATGGGTGTCCGTATTGTGGCAAAAATGCCTGACGGCTGTGTCTCCATTGACGAGGCACAAAAGAAACTGTCTGACGCCTTAGGCGTTGAATACGACTCTGCATGTAAAGACATGGCACGTCTTAGCTTCATGGTGCCTGACGAGTTTGTCTCATACCTCGACCAATCAATCTTTCCGCGTCTTGAGTGTGCAGAGGAAACCACAGAAGCGACCAACAGCGAACCTGTTGAGAATGTTGACGAACAACCCCCCATTGAGGTGGTGAAAAGTTCATCCGAAACAGACTCCGAAAAGAAAGAGCCTGTTTCGACGATACCAGAGTACAAAGGCATACCTCTGCTGGACATAGCGCGTGAGTACTTCGAAGAAACAGGCGGTCAGCCCGTCGAAGGTGAACGCAATACTCGTCTGTACAATGCAGCGTTCATGTTGAGGTACATCTGCGACTTCAACGAAGAAAAGTTGCTCAAAGGGCTTCCTAAGTTGGGCTTGTCAGAACAAGAGCGCAAATCCGTAATCCATAGCGCGTGTGTCGCCACGCGTGCCAACGTCACGCCTCAAAGGCTGACGGCTTTAATTAACCGTATGAAGATGGAGCGGGACTTGAATGATGACGACCCCGACGAAGACGGAGACCAGATAATCGACGTTGAACACTTTGCTGACGTGTTCACCACGTCAGAAGTTCCAGCCTTGCCACCTATCTGGGAGCAGTTCTACAGAATAGCCCCTGATGATTTCAAATTGGCTACCTGTCTCTGCTTACTGCCCTTCCTCGGTACACTTGGTTCTCGTCTTAGAGCCAAATATCGCGGGCGCGAGGTTCACTCCCCATCGTTCATCGTAACCCTCGAGGCTCCACAGGCACAGGGTAAGTCGTTCATCAAGATACTTGACGAAGTCTGTCTCGGTGAACTCAAAAAGAGCGACCAACAGCAACGCGATGAAGAAAAGGCATGGCGTGAGTCCAAGAAAATGTATCGTGACATGGGGTCAAAGCTCTCAAAAAAAGAGGTAGCCGAATTTATGAATTCGAAGCCAGAAGTCATAATTCGGTATGTGTCCCCCACCATGTCAACGACTGAAATGCTACGCCGTATGGATGAGGCGCAAGGCTTGCATCTGTTTGCAATGTCAACCGAGATTGACACCGTCTACAAAGCCCATAAACGTGACTTCTCAAACCTCAGTGACTTACTCCGTAAGGCATTCGACAATGACGAAGCAGGTCAAGACTATGCCAGCGAAAATTCATGGAGCGGCATAGTGCGGTTGTACTACAATTGCATATACAGCGGTACTCCCAAGGCTGTCAGACGCTTCTTCCCAGACGTTGAGGATGGAATGGTCAGCCGTGTGCTATTCGTCACCATTCCCGACCAAACTTTCAAACGTGGCGTAGTATTCGACACGTTCACCCGTAAGGAGTTGGACGAAGTCAACTATAATTTAACCCGCCTGAACAACATATCAATGTTCGAAGGCGACGTTCAGCCAGAACACGAACTTTCGATGAAATTTCTGGTCAACCACATGCAGAAATGGGTAGACGCTCAACAAAGCTATGCACAGCGGATGAACGATATAACCCGCGACACGTTCTGTCGCCGTAGTGCTGTTATCGGCTTCCGTGCTGGCATGCTTGCATTCTACCTCTGGCAAGAGGTGAACACTCCGACTGTCAGACGCAAGGTCAAGGACTTTGCGACATGGATTGCTAACTGCGCCCTGCGTCAGTTCCTACTGCGCTTCAAGCTGGTACATGACACTCGGAGTACCTTTAAGTTCAAAGACGTTTACGAGTCGTTGCCCGAGACGTTCACAATGCATGACGTACGAGTGGCAGCGGGCAAACTTAACATGAGAACTGCACCCCGCGACATGATTTATCATTGGAAGTTGGGCGGTGTTCTAGAGTCTGGAGAAAACAAAACATACAAAAAAATCAATTCGGAGGAACTAAAAAATGAGTGAATTCAGGAAAGAATACTTTACCAACGGAGAAAGTTTCGTCAACGCGGCGCGTTTGACGGCACAAATCATCGAAGATGAAAAGGCGAAGCCCCACCCCTGCCTCGTCAAAATGACGGCTCTTGCCATCATTGGTAAGATGCTACTTGAAATGCGTGAGTATATAACGCAAGATATCGCACTGGCACTATCTGTAACTACAGGCAGTGCCGGTGAAGGTAACAATGTCGTGTTCTTCTTGGGCGAAAAGGACATGATTGATAAGAACAACGACTTTCTAATTGAAGCCATGCAAAAGCAACTTTTGCATGACAAGGAGAAAGGAGGTGCGCAATGAGACTGTTTTTCCTTAACATCAAAAACGCCGATGAATCTTTCATTAGGCGTTTGAATAGAATGACTTACATTTCGTCAACCGCCCGTTGCTTCTATGCCCTTAAAAGCGATGATTTGCTTTGCATCGCTTTTGAAGACCATGTCAGATATGTAGCTTCCTTTGACACTCAACACAGTTTGAAGACTGGCACGTCGCTAATATTTGACGGTATCGCTCGTTGTGACTTCTTCCTAGAAGAAGCAATGCAAATACCAGAATCTAGGGTACAAATCCATTTTCCAAAGCAGAAACTGCCTACACTTTGCAGAGCAAAGTTAGGCATGATTGAAATACCAATTGAAGAAGAAACGGAGGTGTGCGATGATATATGAACTAAATTCAAGCGAGTTAGCGAAAATTTTAAACGACTATGGCAAAGTTAAGGTACTTGAACAAGTCAAAGGTGTCTACAAATCAAGGTGCGATGAGAATAAGTTGTCTGGTCTTTGCTCCGCCTTGGTCTACGTTCTGTCATTATTAAACGCCCTTCATAAACATGCCGAATTCCATGGAGTCGGTTTTGTTGATGAGTGCGGACATGAAATCCCAAATTGGGTGGCTTACAAAAGCATATTCCCGCAATGGACAAGGTTAGAAGCGTATAAATTGGTCTACGCACCAAAAACAATAAGAGATGTAGATGGCGATGTAGCCGCATGGTATCTTAGTGGTTACTGGTGGCCATGTGATGACCATGATGCCCGTTTTGAGTATCTTGATAAGATGATAGACATTTACAAACGACCCCCCGCTGGGTAAATGTCGTTTGTCGTTTTGTCGTTTTTAATGCATTAGACCCGCCGTGTTCGAATCGGCGGGCTTTTGCTTTTAGCAAAAGGCAACCGCAGGGGTTGCTTCTCCGCTTCGCTATCGGTAATGTCCACTGGACATTGCCTTCACCCCTGGGGATTTTTTTTTGTTTTATTTAAAAAGAATATGTATCTTTGTAAATTCGTTTACTAAAAGTTTCTTGGTATGAAAAGCACGTATAAGATTTTCAAAGAGAGCGTTAAGGAGATTACGCAATATTATCTGCTACTGGTGGAAGAGACGAAGTCGCAACGTCTGGTGGGCAGCACGAACGAATGGGTGCTGGACAATTATTACATGATCAGCGAGCAGGAGAAGGTGCTGAAGGTGGACCTTCGCAGCAGGTCGTTCCGCGAGTTGGAGGGGCGGCGGGTGCAGCAGCTGAAGGATGTGTTGAAGGGCTTCTTGGAGAAGTGCCATTACCAGATTGACAAGACGCTGCTGTTCCGCTACCTCTCGCAGGTGCAGGTGAAGCAGAAGGATTATCTCACTTACCCCGAGGTGTGCGCCTTGCTGCCCCTCGTCAAGTGCGTGCTTTTGGAGGATTTGGCCGACTTGTGCCGCACGCTCGCCGCCTCGCATGCCTACCATTATTCGCCGACGGACAAGTCGTCGGCGGACATGGAGAAGCTGAACGAGGCCGCCAAGCAGAACCTGAGGGTGATGAACCTCTTCAACTCGCTGAAGAAGATGACCAAGCTGCCTGTGGCCGAGCTGCTGGACTATGTGAGTTTCAGCGAACGGATGCTCAAGGGCGAGGCCGCCGACATGTACGACCAGATGTATGACAAGACGAAGGACGACTACCGCGCCCGGATTGTGCGTCTGGCCAAGCGGCGCAAGGTGCGCGAGTATGAGCTGGTGAAGGCGTTGGTGGCGGAGGCCGACGCGAAGGGGGAGCATGTGGGGTGGCAGCTGTTCCCGCCCAAGGCGTGGAACCGCCGCGCCCATGCCTATATTTGGATTGTGTCGCTCGCGACGCTGGTGCTGGCCTCCCTCTTCGCCCGCTGGGCGATGGGCGGCTGGGCGGGCTGGCTGACGCTGGTGTTCGGCATCCTGATGCTGGTGCCGATGAGCCAGATTGTCATCGACCTCTTCAACCAGTGCCTCTATTGGCTGCACAAGCCGGTGAGCACGTTCAAGCTGAAGTTTAAGGACGGCCTCATCCCGGAGGAGTATGCCACGATGGTGATTATGCCGACCATCCTGAAGAACCGTCAGAAGACGGTGGAGCTGCTGGAGCAGCTGGAGGTTTACTATCTTTCGAATATCAACCGCGCGTCGGAGGGCCAGCGGCTGGAGGGGCGCCAGCAGAACCTCTACTACACCCTCATCGGCGACGCGGCGGCAGGCCCCGACGAGGTGATGCCGTGGGACGACGAGGTGGCGGAGGCCGGTGTGGCCAAGGTGAGGGAGCTGAACGAGAAGTACGGCGCGCCGATTTTCAACTTCGTCTACCGCCGCCGTGCCTACAGCGAGGGCGAGGGCTGCTGGCTGGGCTTCGAGCGCAAGCGCGGCGCAATTCTGCATTTCAACGACCTGCTGCTGGGCAGGCACTCGGAGGAGGAGAAGCGGCGTTTCTTCCGCTGCGAGACCATCAGCGAGTGGCTGAAGCTGCCGGTGACGCCCATCACGTTCATCATCACGCTGGACACGGACACGGAGCTGGTGCTTTATTCGGCACAGAAGCTTATCGGGGCGATGGCGCACCCGCTGAACCGCGCCCGCCTTTCGGCCGACGGCCGCCGCGTGGACGCGGGCTACGGCATCATGCAGCCGAGGGTGAACGTGGATGTGGAGGTGACGAACAAGAGCCGCTACGCCCAGCTGTTTGCCGGTCTGGGCGGGCTGGATGTGTACACCACCGCGTCGTTCGAGCTGTACCAGGATATCTTCAACGAGGGCAGCTTCTGCGGCAAGGGTATTTACGACCTGAAGATTTTCCAGCAGGTGCTGCGCGGCACGTTCCCGCAGAACCTCATCCTGAGCCACGACCTGATTGAGGGCTGCCACATACGCTGCGGCCTCATCAACGATGTGGAGCTTTTCGACGACAATCCTTCCAACTATATCGACGACGCCAAGCGCCACCACCGCTGGACCCGCGGCGACTGGCAGATTATAGGCTGGCTGCGCAACCGCGTGCGCAACGAGCGCGGCGACCTGGTGAAGAACCAGGTGAACACGATAGGGCGCTGGAAGATTTTCGACAACCTGCGGCGCAGTGTGCTGAGCCTGGCATGCGTGGTGGCGCTGCTGTTCGGCTATGCGGCTTCGATAGGCACGGCGGGGAGCATCAGCCCGGCATGGTATGTGCTGGCGGTGCTGCTGGTGGTGGCGTTCCCCATCCTGTTTTTCCTGATGGGTCAGATAACGCGGCTGCCGAAGTTTAACAAGCGCTACCGCTACTATATGACGCTGATGCGCGGCATCGGGGTGGTGATACGGCGTGCGTTTGTGCAGTTCGCCCTGCTGCCCAAGGAGGCGTGGATGTATACCGACGCGCTGGTAAGGGCCTGTTACCGCATGTGGTTCTCGCACCGCAACCTGCTGAACTGGGTGACCAGCGACGAGGCGGCCAAGAGCACCAAGGGGACGCTGGACGACTATGTGAAGAAGTTCTGGTTCAACTATGTCTGCGCCGCCGTGGTGGCGCTGCTGACGGCCGCGGTGCTGGGCAACCGCACCGACTTGGGCGCTGCCGATGTGTGGATGATTGTTGCGTCGGCCTTTGTGTGTGTGAGCTGGGTGGGCGCGCCGTTCCTGATGTTCTATCTGGGCAAGAAGTTCACGCAGGAGAAGAAGGGGCTCAACACCGAGGAGACCGAGGAGGTGAAGAGGTGGGCGAAGGACACGTGGCACTATTTCGACAGCCTGCTGACCGAGGAGAACAACTACCTGATTCCCGACAACTACCAGCTGAACCGCGAGAAGAAGGCGGACTACAAGACTTCGCCGACGAACATCGGCTATTCGATGGTGGCGGTCATCTCGGCGGCCGAGCTGGGATTTATCACCCACACCGCCGCCATGGAGCGGCTGGGGCACATCGTCGACACCGTCACACGGCTGGAGAAGTGGAACGGCCACTTGTTCAACTGGTATCATATCAAGAGCCTCAAGGCCCTGCCCAACTATTTCATTTCCACGTGCGACAGCGGCAACTTCGTGGCCTGCCTCTATGTGGTGAAGGGCTACCTGACCCATCACGAGGGCGACCAGGGGCTTCTGTCGCAGGTGAGCCGCCTGATTGACCTGACCGACTTCTCGAAGCTGTACAACCAAGACCTGGATGTGTTCAGCATCGGCTTCGACTACGGCTCGCACGCGCTGCTGCCCTACCACTACAACAACTTCGCCTCGGAGGCGCGACTGACGAGCTTCCTCACCATCGCACAGGGCGACGCACCCTACAAGCACTGGTTCTGCCTCGACAAGACGCTGGTGCAGTATCGTGGCTTCAAGGGTGTGGCATCGTGGTACGGCACGCTGTTCGAGTACTTTATGCCGCTTATCTTCCTGCCGACCTACAAGCACACGCTGATGGACGAGACCTACAGTTTCGCCATCCGTGCGCAGCGGGCGTTTATCCGCAACATACAGCGCAACCAGTCGGCCCACCGGCCTCTGGGCAGCAGCAGCCAGCCGCTGCCGTGGGGTATCAGCGAGACGGCCTACAACGAGCTGGACGACGCTCAGAACTATAAGTATCATGCTTTCGGGGTGCCTTACCTGAAGTTCCAGAACACCACGCCCGACCGCATCGTCATTTCGCCCTACAGTTCGCTGATGACCATCAGCGTGGACGACCGCGCGGTGTACGACAACATGAGCCGCTTCCGCCAGCTGGACATGTACGACGACATGGGTTTCTTCGAGTCCTACGACGAAGAGGACCATGTGCCGGTGCGGGCCCATTATGCCCACCACCAGGGTATGATACTGGCCAGCCTGACCAACTACCTCACCGACCACAGCCTGCAGCACTATTTTATGAACGAGCCTATCATGAAGTCGATGGAGACGCTGCTTAAGGAGAAGGCGCAGGTGAGACCCTACATAGACCTGAAGGTGACGCAGTACAAACGCTACCAGTATGCGAAGGTGCAGACGGAGAGCGACGCACGCGAGTATGACGGCATCGCCAGAGTGCCGGAAATCGGAGTGCTGAGCAACGGCTCGTACACCGTGCTGCTCAACGACCGCGGGTCGGGCTTCTCGCGCTACCGCAATGTGATGGTGAACCGCTACCGCAAAATCAGTGCCGACCACTACGGGCAGTACCTCTATGTGCGCAACTTGAAGAGCGACAAGCTGTGGTGCAACACCTACGCCCCGCTCGACGTTATGCCGGAGAGCTACCGTGTCTCCTTCGCGTCGGACAAAATCAAATATCTGAGGGTGGACGACGGCATAGAGACAACGACCGAAATCACGGTGGTAAAGGACCGCTACGCCGAAATCCGCCGCATCACCTTCACCAACCACAGCGGTACGGATGTGGACCTCGAACTCACCAGTTATGCCGAAGTGGTGCTCGCGCCGCATGAGAACGACGAGAACCACCGTGTGTTCAACGGCATGAACATCCTTTCGGAGTATGACGCCGACCTGCAGGCCCTCATCCTCAGCAAGCCTATCAAGGAGACGCGCGAAAGCCGCTATATGGTGCTGCACTCGCTCTTCGTGCCTTTCGACGGGGAGAACGAATACAACGGTGCACCCGAATACGAGACTTCGCGACTGAAGTTCCTCGGTCGTGGAGGAAGCCTGCAACATGCCGCCATCATCGAAGGCCACCGCACGCTGACCGGCACGGTGGGCACCACGCTGGACCCCATCATGTCGATGCGCCGCCGCATCCATGTGGCAGAGGGCGAAGCGGTGACGGTGGTGATGCTCACCGCCTTCGGCAAAGCCCGCGAACAGCTGACCGACATCGCTGCCTCCTATCGCGACGCGCTCGACATAGAGCATGCCTTCGAGACCGCATCGGTGTACAACAACATGCGCACCTCGATGTCGCTGCTGAAGGGTTCGCAGATGCGCCTCTACAACAGTATAGCGAAGTATCTGCTCCAGACCGCCACCCTCGGCAACGACCGCCAGCAGAATCTGGCTAAGAACCGAATGTCGCAGTCGAACCTCTGGCGCTTCGGCATCTCGGGCGACAACGCCATCCTCCTGCTGGAGATTGACGACATCAGCCGCTCAGGTTTTGCAAAAGAAATCATGCGCGCGTATGAATATTATAAGGTACACGGTCTGGTGCTGGATGTGGTGTTCATCAACGACGAACAAGGCGAGCAGCGCGAGGGTCTCACCCACTTTATCCGCAACATCGCCAACACCGAGCACCTGTGGGCAGCCCATCAGGAGAAGGGTCATGTCTATATCCTCAACGGCAACGAGATAAGCGACGAGGAACGCATCCTGCTGCGCACTGTGGCACGCCTCACCTTCTACACCGGAAACGGCAAGACGCTGGAGCAGCAGCTGCTGGATTTGGAGAAGGCCAACCAGCACTACCAGAACATGGTGGAATACCCTGTGAGGAAACCCAGCTCCGACTTCCGTGTGTGGAGCACGCTGGATTTCTACAACCAATACGGCGGCTTCGACCGCGACGGTCACGACTATGTGGTCACCAACACCAACACCCCCATGCCTTGGGTCAACGTGCTCTCCAATCCGCGGTTCGGCTGCATTGTGAGTTCCACGATGGCTGGCTTCACCTTCGCCTTCAACGCACAACGTTTCAAACTTACCGGCTGGAGCAACGACATCGTGAGGGACAACGCCTCCGAGATGCTCCTCATCAACAAGGAGCAGTTTGTTCCCGCCACCGCACGTCACGGACAAGGATTCTCGGCCTTCGATGCCGAATACGACAACTTCAAGGTGATGGTGCGCGTGTTCGTGGCCAGCGAGCGTCTTGAGAAATACTACCAGATAAAGGTTGAGAACAAGACCGACGAACCGCTCGACATATCCCTCGACATGATGTACAAGCTGGTGTTGGGTGTGACCGAAGAGGCGACCGCCCGCTACCTCTACCACGAGTGGCATCCCGAACAGAACAGCCTGTGGGTGCGCAACGTCTATCACGAAATCTACCGCGACACCTGGCTGCAGCTGACCGCCACCGAGCCGCTGACCCTGCTGGAGTCCGAAAGTCCCAACCGCAAGCGGATGGGCTTCACCTTCACCCTCCCCGCCAGAGGTCAGAAGGAGACGGCGTATATCATCCGTGTGATGGAATCGGCGGACGAACCTGCACGCGACTTTACCATCCCCCTTATCGAAGAGGAGTACAGAAAGGTGTGCGACCTTTGGAACAAGCGGCTTAACACCATCCAGGTGGAGACCCCCGACAAGGCCTTCAACTATATGCTGAACCGCTGGTACCTCTACCAGGTCTACTCTGCGCGCCTCTTTGCCCGCGCCGGATTCTACCAGGTGGGCGGCGCCACCGGTTTCCGCGACCAGCTGCAGGACGTCATGTCCTGCCTCTACAGCGACCCCGACTATGCCCGTCGCCAGATTCTGGACCACGCCGCCCATCAGTTTGCCGAAGGCGACGTGCTGCACTGGTGGCATGAGAGCATGATGACCGGAGCCCGCACCACCTTCAGCGACGACTACCTCTGGCTCGTGTATGTCACCTACCAGTATGTCCACATCACCGGCGACAAGAGCATCCTGAACGAGCAGGTGGTATTTTGCCAGGCCGACCAGCTCAACGCCGAAGAGGCGGAGCGCTGCCTGCGTTATGCCCTCCCCGAGAACAGGGTGGCACAAAGCACCGACCAACGCGACTGCAACTTCGAGTACGCCACGCTGTACGAGCATCTGTGCCGCGCTATCAACCGCTCGAAACGCCGCATAGGCATCCACGGGTTGCCGCTCATGGGTTGCGGCGACTGGAACGACGGCATGTCGCTCGTGGGTGTCGAAGGCAAGGGCGAGAGCGTATGGGTGGCCTTCTTCCTGGCCGACCTGCTGCCCAAGATGGAGGAGATAACCCAGATGGTGCAGGGTGCCGACCTCGGCTACTGTGCCGAGCTGTCCGAATTCCGCAGCCAGCTGGTGTCAGCACTACAGAACAACGCTTGGGACGGCGCATGGTTCCTCCGCGCCTACTTCGACAACGGCGACCCCATGGGTTCGCGCAACAACACCGAATGCCAAATCGACCTTATCTCCCAGGCATGGAGCATCCTGACCCATGTCGCAACGCCGCAGCAGAAGGAGTCCATATTCCGCGAGACCGACAACCGTCTGGTGAATCGCGAGCATGAAATCATCCAGTTGCTCACCCCACCCTTCCAACATTCGCAGAACAACCCCGGATACATCATGCACTACCCTGTCGGCATCCGCGAAAACGGAGGTCAGTACACCCACGGTGCCATGTGGTACATCATGGCACAGCTGCAGGAAGGCCGCACCGATATGGCCTACTTCCTCTATTCGCTCATCAACCCCATCCACCGCACATCGTCGCTGTCCGAGGTGTTGAAGTACAAGGTAGAGCCCTTCTGCATTGCCGCCGACATCTACAGCAACCCGCAGCATCCAGGCCGCGGCGGCTGGACATGGTACACCGGCTCCGCCTCATGGGCCTATAAGACAGGTATCGAGAACATACTCGGCCTGCAGAAGAAGGGCGACACCCTGGTGCTCAACCCCTCCATCCCGTCAGACTGGGAAGGCTTCTCCATCACCTACCACTACGGCAGCACTCCCTACCACATCAACTACCGCCGTCATAGCGGCGCCGCCTCGGCTCCCAACACCATCAAGCTGGTGGATGACGGCATGCCGCACGAAATAGACATCTGATCTTGAGAGAATCACTGTCAAAACCACCCGATACGCGGTGTCACCACCGCATCAACCCATACGGCCACCCCATCCGGCTGGCCGTATGGGTGTTTTTGGTGTGGATGGCAGTGCCGCTGCTCACGCCCGCACAGAATGCCTCCACGATGCATATCCCGCCCGATGCCGAATACCCTTTCAAGCGGGATATGGTGAAAGGCAAATACGACAAGGCAGACGAGAAAATCAAACGCCGCATCGAGCGCGACAGCAACAATCTGGAATGCCACTATGCTGCCTACTGGCTTTACAGCACCGCCGCCTTTGAAAGGCACAACCTCGACATCGCCTATCACCACCTGGTGCGCGTAAGGACCCTTTTTGCCAATGCCAACGAGAAGGAGCTGGAACGGTGGGCGCGCGACAGCTACAGCGGAGCCCGCATCGACTATGACCTTTACCGGCTTGGCTGCCTCGCCTTGGATGAAGCTCACAGGGTGCGCACCCCCGACGCCTACCAGCGGCTTCTCAATCACTACCCCCTCCTGCCCGCTGCCTTGCGCGACAGCGCCACCAACAGCCGCGACAGCCTGGAATTCGACATCGCACGCCGAACAGGCGATATTCAGACGGTGCAGGACTTCATCGACCGCCGACCCCATTCGGCCGTGACCAAGGATGCCGTCATCTTTCGCGACAGCCTCGCCTTTGCCGAAGCCGACAGCCGCCACACCTACACCGCCTACCAGCATTTCCGCGTCTCCTACCCCCACTCGCACCTCTACGCCCGCGCCACCGACAGCGTCTATGTCATCGAATACCGCGATGCCGTGGAGCACAACTCAGAGCAGTACTACCGCGGCTATGCGGAACGCTACCCTTCCAGCCCTTACACCGAAGGCTGTGTCTGGCGGGCGGACAGCATCGAATACCACCGCGAGACCGACACCTCGGACTGGCAGAGCCTCATACACTATCTCGACACCCGCAACCGCGCCCATTGGTCCGACTCCGCCGCCGACAACCTCGCACGCTACGCCCTCCGCCACCAGCATGTGCCGGCTGCCACCCAGGCCCTGCGGCGCCTGAAAGCGGACAATCCGCACTACTACAGGCTCGGACACTGGCTGCACGATGCCTACCTGCACACCTCCGTCACCAATTTCAGCCGCTTTTATAAAAGTCGTGCAGGTCGTATCATACCGCAGGAACAACGGGCTAAGGACTCGCTGGCCCTCACCTTGTACCAAAACTACGACTATCGCAACATCGACAGCTGCATCCGCGCCATCGCACCCTATCACGAAGCCTTTATCATGCTCCAACAGCTCATCAAAGACGACGTGGACCACCAGCGGTGGAACAATGCCGTCAACATCATAACGAAATACGGCGACCATTTCGGCAACGACTACGACTACCGACAGCTGCTAGCCACGCTCGAGACCAAGGCCGAGGCCGCAGTTCGCACACAGCCCTTGGTCGGTGCCAACACAGCCAAGGGAGACGAATACGCGCCGGTAATTAGTGCCGACGAGCGCACCCTCTATTTCGCAGCCCGCAACCGGGAGGAGAACATCGGGGGCGAGGACATATATGTAATACAACGCAAAAACAACAAATGGGGCACGCCCTCGCTGGAGATGGACCTCTCCCACACCTACGGCAACGAGGCGCCGGTGTCCATCAGCGTTGACGGCAACAGCCTGCTCCTCTACCAAAGCGGCACCCTCTTTCAGGCCGATAAGGCCGAGGAGGGGTGGAACGTGCACCGCCTGCCCGCCACCATCAACTCTAGCACCTGGCAGTCCGACGCCGCCTTCGCCGCCAACGGACGCGCCCTGTTCTTTGCCGCCAAAGGCAAGACCGACCACGAGGCAGACAGCTCGCTGAACCTCTATGTCTCACTGATGGACGACCAAGGCCGCTGGGGTACGCCTATCGAACTGGGACCCGTGGTCAACACCCCGTTCGACGACCGCTCGCCCTGCCTCCACCCCGACATGCGCACTCTCTATTTCAGCTCCGAAGGACATGGGGCAATGGGGCAGATGGACGTATATATGACTACGCGGCTCGATGACAGCTGGACCCACTGGTCCACCCCTGTCAACCTTGGCAAGGAGGTTAACACCACTGGCGACGACTGGGGCTATAAGGTCACCACGTCAGGCGACAAAGCCTATTTTGCCCGCCACACCAACGGCTCGCAGAACATCTTCACCACCACCCTGCCCCACCGGGCGCGTCCCCAGGCAGTCGCCCTGGTCACCGGCACTGTGAGAAAGTACGATGGAAGCCACTTGGCCACCTGCATCCGTTGGGAGTCACCCTACAGCGGCCAAACGCTAGGACAATGCTACACCAACCCCGCCAACGGACAATACTCAATCCTGCTGCCCTATGGGCAGGTGTACGGGGTTTACGTCTGCGACTCGAACTATTTCCCTTCCGCTTGCATCATAGACCTTCAGGCGGGAGCGTCTGACCCCAACAAGACCTACGACCTCCGGACGGCCAGCTACCGGCAAATTGTCGAAGACAGCCTGGGCGTACAGCTCGACAACACTACCTTCGACATCTCAAACCCCAAGCCCAACGCCTCATCCTATGCCGAACTGTCGCGCATTGCCCGAATAATCAAAAGCCACCACTTTAAAGCCGTCATCGAATGCCATGTGGACGGCACCCCCGGCGACAAAGACAACCTGGAACTCTCGAAACACCGTGCCGCTGCCATACGCGACCTGTTGATAGCTTGCGGCTGCCGCCCCTCGGACATCATCGACATCGGCCTAGGAAGCGACTACCCCCTGCCCTACGACAAAGGCACCCGCACCCGTCCGCATCAACGACGCATCCTGATAAGGCTATATTAAGAGAACTAAGAAGTAAGAACTAAGAAGTAAGAAGTTGGTGCGGCAGCCATTACTTCATAGTTCATAGTTCTTACTTCATACTTCTATAACTTACTCCACTAGAAGCTTTTGTGCCGACTCATCCCGTTCCGTCTTCACCTTTACCACGTAGCTGCCCTTTGCCAGCCTGCTCACATTCAGCGTCACGGACTGCGCCTGTCCGTTGTACCGTTCCGATAGAAGCACACGTCCCGACATGTCTGCCAACTCCACATGCTTTATGGCGCACTCTGCCTCCACCACCACCTGAGTCCTCGCCGGGTTAGGCTGTAGCCGCACGTTTCCCTTCTCCGCCGTCGGTGCCGCGGCAGAGAGATAACCTTGGGGTCTGAGTATCGGCATGACCGCCTGTCTTCTCATTGTGAAGATAGTATCCGTCTGCGGCGCATTGACTCCAAAGGGGAAATCTCCAGGGCAGTTGTACCCCCCCCAACCTTGGCCAAAACGCCAATTACATTCGGCATCCCAAAAAAGCAATACATTTCTCTCTATATCGACATAACCCATATATCCGGACGGGCAGCAAATCCCGCTGTCCCCTATGTCCTGATTCAATATTCTGCCACCAAGACCAATAACCCCATTTGCCACTAGAAAAGTGTCAAAAGAATGGATTCCTACATAAAAATCGCCAGATATTTCTACTGGTGAGTCAAAATAAAACTCATTCATTGGAATCCTTACAATAGAATCCGAGTGTCCATATTCAGGATTCCGTATGTGCGAAAGTGAGTAATATGACATAATCAAATCTGGGGGTTGGTTTGGCTCTACCACGAAAGACTGTCTCTTTACCAACTGCACATTAGAGTCCCCTGGGGTATAGTTGTACAGCAATATGTCAAATGACACTCTATGATCAATCGGTGGAGGCATGCCCCCGTCGAAGTCATTAATATTTTCAAACAAAGATAATGACACTCCGTAAATCTGTTGTTTCTCATCCTCAGTGCGGAAAGGATTAACATAACATGCGTGTTCGGAGCGTTCACCTAAGAGTTGGTACAGTACAGGGAAAAATGGATGAAATTCAATAGTCCCAATTATGCATATACCATAATTTTCTAAGCAGGGTTGTTCCCATATCATATATGCCGGATTTGGAAACCACATCTCAGGCTGCCCTATCGCATTGTTGGCAGTCATGCTCATCAGCACAACAATAATGACTGAATACAAGACACTTTTTTTCATAGGTTTACTTTATTAGGTGTATACATATCGCCCATTGCCATCCAAAAGGCCAACAATGAACCATTACTTTTTTGCCATAATACGTCTTTATGCATATATATCAAGCTTTTACAGCGACTCAACCCCTCGATTCCGCCACTCCATCACTCTGCAAATATACACATTTTTTCGAAACCACAAGCAAAGGCGTGTGTTTTTTAACAATATAAGCCATGCTTGCCACCCCTTTTAGACAGGGCGGCCCTTTTGTGGCGTTTTATAGAGGGAGCCTATATAATAGGGGGATACTATACTGTCAGATGGCAGACGGTGGCGTGCGACATACAGATAAGGTCCTGGGGGGCTATCTTCAGTTGCAGCCCCCGCACTCCAGCACTGACATAGACATGGTCGTATGAT
>JBGVNQ010000050.1:0-42469 GCA_045125705.1 Akkermansia sp.
ATCAGCGAGCATCTGCTCCTGCTGGCTGAATGAAAATCACCCCCTTGATAGAAAACCACCTGAATTTATGATTCCGGTGGGAGGGGAACTGTAATATTCAAAATCTCGCGTTTTAGTATGACAAAACACACGATTGCTCGCCTGGCTCGGGGTTCTGATATCTTTTTTATGATTATCGAGTGGTTCCGCAGCTACCGCTGCTCCACCACGTCGCTAGCGATATGCCGCCCGCGACAGCGGGCTCCACATTCCGCGGGCAATCTGCCCGCATGGCTTTACACATTCAAAAACCTACATTCTATCTGCGGACACACTTTCGGCTTGAGTTGGGCGGGGGTGTAGTTTAGAATAATTCCATGAATGAGCGAGGTGAGGACAGGCAGATTCACATTCGGGGTGCTAAGGAGCACAACCTGAAGGGGGTGGATGTGGATATACCGCTGGGCGGCATCACGGTGGTGACGGGCCCGAGCGGCAGCGGCAAGACCTCGCTGGCCATGAGTACCTTGTATGCCGAGGGGCAGCGGCGCTATGTGGAGACCTTCTCGCCCTATGTGCGCCAGTTCATGGACCGCATGGACCGCCCGGATGTGGAGGCGGTGGAGAATGTGCCGCCCGCCATTGCCCTGGGCCAGCGCAACAGCGTGAAGAACTCCCGCTCCACCGTGGGCACCATGACCGGCATGAATGAGTACCTGAAGCTCATTTTCTCCCGCCTGGCCGTGGGGCGCGATGCCGCGGGCAATGTGGTGCGCCCCGCCACGCCGCAGGGCGTGGCCGATGAGCTGATAGCCGCGCACCCCGGGGAATCGGCGCTGGTGTGCTTTGCGGTGCGCCCGGTGGGCAGTTTTGCGGAAATGGTGCAGGCGCTCGAGGCGCAGGGCTACCTGCGCGTGCTGGCGGGCGGTGCAGTACTGAGGCTTTCAGATGCCACGGAAGAAGAGCTGGGCATGGAGCGCTGGCTGGTGGTGCAGGACCGCGTGAAGCTGGTGCCCGATTCCCGCGCGCGCCTCATGGAGGCGCTGGAAACCGCCCTGCACCTGGGGCAGGATGTGGCGCAGGTCGCCCTCCCCGCGGCAGATGGCCGCTGGCAGGAGCCTCGCGAGTTCCGCAGCGACTGGTACCCGCTGCAGGAGCCACGCCCCGGCCTCTTCAGCGGCAATTCTCCGCTGGGCGCATGCCCCGCCTGCAAGGGCTATGGCCGCAGCATCACCTACGATTACAACCGCGGCATCATCCCCGACAAAACGATTGCGGACGGCGCCCTGAAGATGCTTTCCTCCGCCACGCTTTCCGCCTGCTACAAGGATTTCGTGAAGGCCAACAAGGCCCGCCGCGCTGTGCGCATGGATGTGCCGTGGAACGAGCTCAGCCCGCAGGAGCAGGACTGGGTGCTCTACGGCGAATGCGGCGACATGGACCCCTGGGAGGCCTGGGACCGCGGCCTGTGGTATGGCTACAAGGGGATTTTCGACGACATGGAGAAGCATGCGCACAAGATGAGTGTGCGCGTGTTCCTCTCGTTCTACCGCGTGTACAGCGTGTGCCCGGAGTGCCACGGCGGCCGCCTGCGTCCCGAGGCGCTGGCCTTCACCATCGGCGGGCTCACCGTGCCGCAGGTGCAGGCGCTGCCCATGGATGAGCTGCTGCCCTGGCTGGATGCGAATGTGCTGGGCCACACCGGCGCCGACCGCTCGCTGGAGCAGGCGGTGAAGGAGTTCCGCAGCCGCGTGGCCTACCTCTGCGAGGTGGGGCTGGGCTACATCTCCGCCAGCCGCCTCACCCGCTCGCTTTCCGGCGGCGAGATTGAGCGCGTGAGCCTCACCACCTGTCTGGGCGCTGCACTCACCGAGACCCTCTTTGTGCTCGATGAACCCACTGTCGGCCTCCATGCCCGTGACACCGCCCGCCTCATCTCCGCCATGCGCCGCCTGGCCCACCGCGGCAACACGCTGGTGGTGGTGGAGCACGAGGAAGCCGTGATGCGCGCTGCCGATTACCTGGTGGATATGGGCCCGGGCAGCGGTGCTGCGGGTGGCGAGCTGGTGTATGCCGGCGAGCCTGCGGGCATTTCGCAGCAGGCAGATTCGCTCACGGGCCAGTTCCTCAGTGGCAGCCGCTGCATCCCCGTGCCGCCGCGCCGCCGCAGGGGGAAGGGGAGCATCCGCATCGAGGGGGCGGAGTGCCACAACCTGCACGATTTTTCGGTGGAGATTCCGCTGGGCGTGTACAATTGCCTCACGGGCGTCTCCGGCAGCGGCAAGAGCACGCTGGCCTGCCAGGTGCTCTTCGGCTCGGTGCACCCCGATGAGCTGGATGACGAGGACGAGGTGCAGGTGCGCCGCATCTCGGGGCTGGAAGCCGTGGAGGAAGTGGTGCTGGTGGATCAGAGCCCCATTGTGCGCACGCCGCGCAGCACCCCCGCGGTGTACATAGGCGTGTTCGAGGATATCCGCGCGCTCTTCGTGGCCGAGCCTGCCGCCCAGGCACGCGGCCTGAAGCCTGGCTATTTCTCCTTCAACAGCGGCGATGGCCGCTGCCTGCGCTGCTCCGGTCTGGGGCAGGAAAAGGTGGAAATGCAGTTCCTTTCCGATATCTTTGTGCCCTGCGCCCTGTGTCACGGCACGCGCTACACCGAGCAGGCGCTCACCATCACCCTGCTGGGCTACAACATGGCCGAAATGCTCGCGCTGGATATCGCCCACGCGCAGCGCCTCTTTGCCCGCGAGAAGAACGCCCGCGCCCGCCGCATTGCTGCGCGCCTGCAGGTGCTGGTGGATGTGGGCCTGGGGCACCTGGGCCTCGGCCAGCCGCTCAACACCCTCTCGGGCGGCGAGAACCAGCGCCTGAAGCTCGCGCACATCCTGGTGGATTCGCTCACGGGCGAGAAACAGGGCAAAGGCCGCCTGCTGATTCTGGATGAACCCGGCACCGGCCTTCACTTCCGCGATCTCGAGGTGCTGCTCCGCGTGTTCGACCGCTTGGTGGAGCAGGGGAACACCCTCCTCGTCATCGAGCACAACCTCGAACTTATCAAATGCGCCGACCACGTCATCGACCTCGGGCCGGAGGGCGGCACCGGGGGCGGTCTGCTGGTGGCCCAGGGCACGCCGGAGGAGGTGGCCGCCACGGGCGCAGGCTTCACCTCGCATTTCCTCGCCGAGGCGCTGCAGATGGAATACGACGCGCTGCCGCTCATGGCCGCAGAGGACCACGATTCCAGCGTGCCCGAGGGCGTCATCGCCCTGCGCGGGGCGCGTCACCACCAGCTCAAGAATATCGATGTGGATATCCCCCGCGATGCCATGACCGTGGTGACCGGGCTTTCCGGCAGCGGCAAGAGTACGCTGGCCTTCGATATCATCTTTGCCGAGGGGCAGAAGCGCTTCATGGACGTGATGAGCCCCTACGCCCGCCAGTTCACCGAGCAGATGGAAACGCCCGATATCGACCGCCTCACGGGGCTGCCGCCCACCGTGGCCATCGAGCAGAACCGCTCGCGCGGCGGCTGCAAGTCCACCGTGGGCACAGTGACCGAGGTGTGGCAGTTCCTGCGCCTGCTCTATGCCAAGCTGGGGCAGCCGCATTGCCCGAAATGCCGCGTGCCTGTGGGGCGCCGCTCGCCAGCCGAGATTCAGGAGCTGGTGCAGCAGGAGATTGCCGCCCGCCCCGCCAGTCTCATGATTGCCGCCCCCGTGGTGCGCAACCGCAAGGGCCACTATGCCGACCTCGCCCGCTGGGCGGCCAAGAAGAAATACCCCTACCTGCGCGCGGACGGCGTGCTGGTGGCGCCGGATGCCTTCACCCCGCTGGACCGCTACTCGAACCACGATGTGGACGTGGTGCTGGCGGAAATCTGCGTGAAGGGCAACCGCATTACCGTGAACGGCCAGGAGGCCGACTACTCGGGCATCATGGAGACCGTTTCCCGCGCGCTGGAAATGGGCGATGGCTTCATCCGCCTGCTGAAGGGGGAGGCCGACCAGCTCATCGGCACGCGTCTCACCTGTCCCTCCTGCGGCGAATCCTTTGCCGAGCCCGAGCCGTCCACCTTCTCGTTCAACTCGCCGCGCGGCTGGTGCCCGCACTGCATGGGCCATGGCCGCGTGGGCAAGGTGAAATCCGGCGCCAAGCCCGAGGACAAGCTCAGCCAGCTGGAGGTGGAGCTCAAGTACGACCGCGATGTGGAGCGCGCCGCCGCCCGCGAGGAGGAAAGCGTGCTCTGCCCCGTGTGCCACGGCTCGCGCCTCAATCCCTTTGCCATGGGGGTCACTCTCTTCGGGCGGAATATCGCCGAGATAGGCGCCCTGTCGGCAGATGATGCGCTGCCCGTGGTGGAGTCCTGGAAGTTCGAGGGACGCGAGGCCGAGATTGCCCGCAACGTGATGGCCGAAATCGCGCCGCGCCTGCGTTTCCTGCAGCGCGTGGGCCTCGGCTACCTGTCGCTCGACCGCGCCGCCACCACCCTCTCGGGCGGCGAGACACAGCGCATCCGCCTGGCTGCCCAGCTGGGGTCGGAGCTGCGCGGCGTGCTCTATGTGCTCGATGAACCCACCATCGGCCTGCACCCGCAGGACAACGAGCGCCTGCTCAGCACCCTGGCCGACCTGAAGCACCGCGGCAATACCCTGCTGGTGGTGGAGCACGATGAGGACACCATGCGCGCCGCCGACCACATCATCGACCTCGGCCCCGCTGCCGGTATTCACGGCGGGCAGATTATGGCGCAGGGCTCATTCGATGCGGTGGAGCATAATCCGGATTCCGTCACAGGCCGTGCGCTGCTCAGCCGCGAGAAACACCCCTTCTGCGGCAAGTATCTGCCAGTGAAGGATGCCGAGTGGCTGGAGATAGAGGGCTGCCGCCTGCACAACCTGAAGGACGTGACCCTGCGCATTCCCCGCGCCCGCTTCACCGTAGTTACCGGCCCCAGCGGCGCCGGCAAGACCTCGCTCATCACCGAGACCCTCGGGCCCGCTGTGCGCGAGGCGCTGGGCGGCAGCATCTCCCGCGAGGAACGCGCCGCGTGGAAACAGAGCAGGGGGCTCGATTCCGTGCGCGCCCTGTACCAGGTGGACCAGAGCCCGCTGGGCAAGACCCCGCGCAGCACCCCCGCCACCTACATCGGCATCTTCAACGAGATTCGCTCGCTCTTCGCCCAGAGCGCGGATGCCCGCCGCCTGGGCTTTGATGCGGGGCGCTTCTCGTTCAACACCGCCGCCGGCCACTGCGAGGCCTGCAAGGGCACAGGCTACCAGAAGCAGGAGATGGATTTCCTGCCGCCCTGCACGGTGCCCTGCGAGACCTGCCGCGGCGCGCGCTACAACTCCCGCACCCTCCAGGTGCGCTACAAGGGGAAGAACATCGCCGAAGTGCTCAATATGGACATGGAGGAAGCTGCCGAATTCTTCGCCAGCCAGCCCCGCCTGGCCGACCCGCTGCGCCTGCTGTGCGACACCGGCCTGGGCTACCTCACCCTCGGCCAGGCCAGCAACACCCTCAGCGGTGGCGAAGCCCAGCGCATCAAGCTCGTGGCAGAGCTCATCAAGGGCCGCCGCGCCGCGCTCAACGCCATCCGCAAGGGCAAGGCCCTGCCGCAGGACCTCTACATCATCGAGGAACCCACCATCGGCCTCCACCCGCACGATGTGCGCCTCCTCGTCCAGGTGCTCCGCCGCCTTGTCGAAATGGGCAACACCGTCGTCGTCATCGAGCACAACCTCGAGCTCATCTGCGAAGCCGACTACGTCATCGACCTCGGCCCCGGCGCCGGCACCGCCGGCGGCAACATCGTCGCCCAAGGCACCGTCCGCCAGCTCTCCTGCGCCAAATCCCCCACCGCCCCCTTCATCAAAGCCGAGCTGGAGCGGTGAAGCAGAGCCTGCAGCGCAACGCCCCGCTTTCGTACCGCCGTCAGGTGGTAATTCATGCGCGGCGAAGCCTCGCTTTCATACGCCTACCGGGCGGATTTCATACACGGGCTTTGCCCGTGTAATTCATTGAGGCCCGTAGGGCCGACTGATTACCGTTGCATTAGCAGCGGTATAACCGCTTTTTCGTCGAGCACAAAACGCCAAACATAGGGAAACTCAAAACCTTTGTAGTAACGGAAAATAGCTCCAAATGCTCCACCGCCCCCTTCATCAAAGCCGAACTGGAGCGGTGAGGGAAAATCTTGCATAATTGCAAGAAATAGAAGCTCAGTTATTTAAATGCGATTTATGCAAATCCAAGATTCAATCTTGGATTTGCATAAAGCACTAATTTGTCGAATGTATTACCAATGATCTCTTCTGTCGTTGCGAGAATGTAGTTGTATCTAATTAAAATGCGCAATTACCATTAGAAGGAAATGTACCAAGTAACCACAAACAGAGAAAGTTAAGGAAGATGTAAACATTTTCATAAAAAAGAAGAAAAAGGTTTGCAATTTCTTTTGACTGGTGCTACATTGGGGGCATGAAGAAGAAAGAACCATCCGCTTCTCTGGAGAAGAAAATCCTTGCGACTCTCCGTCGTTGGGGAAGGGGCTGTGTTTTTTCCTATAGTGACTTCTGTGATATAGGCACGGAGGGGAATATCGCCTGGTGCTTCCATCAGCTCAAGAATAAGGGCATCATTCGTCCGTTATGGAAAGGAATATACGATTATCCCCGGTACAGCACCCTCCTGCAAGAGACTCTCGCACCGGACCTGGAGAGGGTTGCCCATGCGCTTGCCCGCAAGCACAAGTGGAATATCCAGATATCGGGCAATGCCGCACTGAATTACTTTGGCCTGAGCACCCAGGTTCCTACCAGGCACCTGTATTTATCCGACGGTCCCAGCCGTACCTTTGACATCGAAGGTCGCACACTCGAGTTCAAGCATATCCCTGCAGGTGAAGCTCGCCTTGGTAATACTGAATGCGCTATGTTCATTCAGGCTATCAAGGAGCTTGGAGACCACGCTCTTACGGAGCCGTATCGCGCCCTGTATTCTTCGATTCTCACTCCCGCACTGTGCCGGAATCTCCAGAAATCCCTCCCGCTTCTCTCCGAAAAACTCCGCCGCCTCCTGCGGCCGCTCATACCTGCCTGATATTATGGATAATTTCATAAAGCGTTCGCTCAACGAGCGATTGGAAATCATCAACCAGACCGCCGCGAAACTGGATATGGCGCCTGCAGCCATAGAAAAAGACTTCTGGGTGTGCTGGATGCTGCAACGCTTGTTTCAATCGACCTTGAAGGAATCCATCATATTCAAAGGTGGAACCAGTTTGTCTAAGGTATATGGATATATCAAGCGTTTCTCTGAAGATATAGACCTCATCCTGAATTGGGATGAATTCCGCACCTCCACGGAGTGGAATCCGTCAACCCGCTATGGTAAGGCAGGGCGGGAAAAGATGATGAAGGCTTTGGATGAATGGAATGCCAGACAAGTTGCAGAAGCTGTTTTGCCAGTTGTTCAGGAATGCTGTGGCGATATATGTTCTGCCTCCTTATCTCAGGAAGCCCCCGAGGTGATAGTGATTACTTACCCGAAGAATTACCCCGGCTCTTATATCCGCCCCGAGATTCTTCTGGAAATCGGGCCTAAAGCTGCATGGAATCCGCACGCAGAACACACGGTGCGCCCGTACATGGCTGAGCGGTATCCTAGACTTTTCAAGAATGCCGAGGCAAAGGTGACCGTTACCACCGCAGAACGCGCATTCTGGGAGAAAATTACCATATTGCATGCTCAGGTAAATCGCAATTCCTCTTTGCCTTCTCGTTATGCAAGGCACTATTACGATACCATCATGATGGCTCGCAATGCTGACCTGAAGAAAAGTGCGTTTGCCGATGTTCGTCTGCTATACCAGGTTTCTTCGTTCAAATACTATTTCTACCGTGCCGGCTGGGCAGATTACCCGAACGCTGTGCCCGGCACTATGCACCTTATTCCTTCCGGACACATCCTTAAAGAATTGGAGTCTGATTATCAGAATATGCAACGAGAGATGCTTCCGGCTGATGCTCCTTCATTTGCTGTCATTATGGCAGAATTGGCGGTACTCGAGCAGGAAATTAACCAACTCACACCTTTGCCCTTAGATATCACCAACTACCCGACAATGGAACTCTAGCCCGCCCAGGGCACCGTCCGCCAGCTCTCCCGCGCCAAATCCCCCACCGCCCCCTTCATCAAAGCCGAACTGGAGCGGTGAAGCAGAGCCTGCAGCGCAACGTGCCGCTTTCGTACCGCCGTCAGGTGGTAATTCATGCGCGGCGCCGCCGCGCTTTCATACGCCTGCTGGGCAGATTTCATCTATACACGGTCCTTGCCCGTGTATTTCATCGTCTGTCACGGCGAAGCATGCATGCGGAGACACTTTCCTGCCGATTATGTGCAAATTTTGTCCAAAGTTCCTGCCGATTATGTGCAATTTTTACTCGAGGTTCCTGCCGATTATGTGCAAAAGACTTGCTAATCCATCTAAAATGAGAGAGATAGAATAAATGGTGGAAGAAGGTGCGAAATGAGCATTGACAAGCGAATTGGGTATTTGTAGAGGAAAAAAGGTATTGCGCTACCTTGTTATTTAGAGTAAACTAGCGGCGTCGACGTGATAGTATTTCCCTATGAAACCCGAACAAGAAGCGAGATTGCAGATAGACCGTCAGTTGGAATCGTCTGGGTGGCGTGTTTCCAAGGACAAGGATGCTTGGCGTAATGGGGATGCTGTAGCTATTGAGGAATGGATATTCCCAAATGGTATACGGGCAGACTATTTGCTTTTTGTACATGGTAAGGCAATTGCTGTTGTAGAGGCAAAACCAGCCAAAACCTTGATGGGAGGGATTCATCATCAGGCTGACCAATATGCAGCGTCTCTTGATGGACTGACACCGGCTTGGCGTCGTCCATTACCCTTTATATATGTAGCTAATGGTACGGTAGTGCTGTATGCTGACAGGAGAGATAAATACAGCCGACAGCGCCTAGTTTTTTCGTTCCATCGACCTGAAACATTGATGCGTTGGGCAAAAGAGGGGGATTCTACGCTGCAAAACAGATTGATGTCTTTGCCTGATATACCGTTACCTGCTGAGTTGAATTTGCGCCAGTGTCAAATAGAAGCAATAGAAAATCTGGAAGACGCATTTAAGGAGCAGAAGCGCCGCGCATATTTGCATGTAGCTACAGGTGCGGGCAAGACGTACACTGCCTGCACGTTTTGCCATCGCTTGGTAAAATATGCTCGGGCTCGGCGTATATTGTTCCTTGTTGATCGTGGAAATTTGGGTGTGCAGGCGCATGGCGAGTTCTCTAATTGGCCTGTTCCGGAGACTGATCGTAAGTTTTCTGAAGAATATGAAGTCCTCCGTTTGACGCGAAATCGTATAGAAGGCAATCCCCGAGTGGTTATTTCGACTATTCAACGGGTTTATTCCATCCTGACACATGCCGATGATAATAGTGCAGATGACGATACTTTATCGGAGAACGATACGCCGAAGGAAGCCGTATATAATGCTGAACTCCCCCCAGAATATTTTGACTTTATTGTAGTGGACGAATGCCATCGTTCAATTTACAAAAACTGGCGTAAGGTTTTGGAGTATTTCGATGCAACAATAATTGGACTGACTGCTACAGAAACCTCATTGACTACCAGCTTTTTTGATAATAACCGAGTGGCTAATTATAGCTATGCTCAGTCGGTGAAAGATGGTGTCAATGTCGGATATTGTATATACCGTATTCGTACTCAGAAAACCGAGTATGGAGGAGAGTTGGTTGCAGGGGGCGAATTTCCTGCTTTCAGAAAAGACCTGCTGACTCAGGTCCTCGATGATACAGATTTGGTGGAGAATATCCCTTACGAGGGGACGGATTTGAATCGCTTTGTCGAATCTGAATCTCAAGTTCGCACCGTTATTCAGGCCTATAAGGATGCGATTTACTCAGATTTGTATCCTGACCGCAAGACCCAAGATGAGGAGTACAATATCAATTACGTACCGAAGACTCTTATTTTTGCCCAGACTGATGCGCATGCAGAGTTGATAACTCGTGTTGTGCAGGAAGTGTTTGGCCGAGGGGACGCCTTTTGCAAGAAAGTGACGTATAGTGTAACCGGTGTCGATTCTCAAACGCTCGTTAAGCAGTTCCGGACCGATCCCAGTTTTCGAGTCGCTGTAACTGTTGATATGATAGCCACGGGTACTGACGTCAGACCTTTGGAGGTTGTGTTGTTTATGCGCGACGTGAAAAGCGCAACGTATTATCAGCAGATGTATGGCCGCGGTTGCCGTACCATTTCAGACCAGGATTTGCGGAATGTAACGCCCAATGCCCGCTCAAAGGACTTCTTTTATCTGGTGGATGCGGTTGGCGTGACTGAGCATACTATGGTTACTTCGCTTCCTCCTCTCACCACTCCTGCAACTGAGTCTCTAGAAACGCTGATGGAAAAGGCGTACAAATGCGAACTCGATGAAGAGAAGTGGCAGACTTTGGCTTACCGATTGAATCTGTTGGTGAATAAGAGTAGGAAAATGGGTCATTTCAAGGAGATGGACGCCATTCGATTTGAAGAATCAAATAGTTATGATGTTGATGATATAGCTGTTGCTGAAGGTAAAGTTTTTGGTCTGCCGACTTTGGTGCAGAGATTACATGCTCGCAATGATTCCGCGTATTCGTATTGCTTTGCCCCTTTTTATCGTAATCTAATCATTGAATTGTATCGAAAGAATTCAATCTGGGTAGATACGTCGCCTGACCATGTTATCGATGTGGGATTTTCAAAAGCTACCGCAGAAAAATTGACTCATGATTTCCGCTCCTGGATTGAGACAAACAGGGATAGAATCCATGCACTGCGTCTTCTTTTTGCTGTGGGCGAGAAACAAACTCCGTTACTGCTTGCGGATTTGGAAGATTTGTTGAGCGAAATGAAGAAGGCTGATGCTAGATACACGGTAGATTCACTATGGCGTAATTATTCAATACTGGCACCGGAGCAATGCCAGAAGCTGGATAAAAAGGGAACTGTCATTGCAGATGTTATTCAACTGGTCAAGTATGCCATGAAAATAGAATCCCATTTGCAGCGGTTTAATGGTATTGCTCGCCAGCGGTTTGAATTGTGGCTTGGACGAAAGAAAAAGGCAGGTATTGAGTTTTCAGAAGAACAAAGAAAACTTTTGAATAAGATTGCCGAATTGATTGCAGAATATCTTACATACGAACTTGCAGATATCAGAGAGCACGATGGCGCATTGGTAGCGCAGTGCAAGAAAGCCGGCTTGTCCGGCTATGAGAAAGAACTTTATAACGCACTAGTAGCATAATGAGTAAAGAACAGGTAAATATTGGGGATAAAGTGTGGAAGATGGCTGGTGTTCTTAAGAATGCCGGTATTGCATTTACTGATTATGTGGCGCAGCTCACATATTTGCTTTTCCTCAAGATGGAGGCAGAAAATAAGGAGACCTACGGAGATGGCATTGCCATGCCGGAAGGATGCTCTTGGAATGACTTGCTGGATTTGGATGGTCAGGAGTTGATAGATAAATACGAGGCAATGCTGGAAATGTTGTCTCGACAGAACAACATCCTGGGTGTCATTTATCATAAAGCTCGCAATCTGATTAATCTCCCTGTTCATCTCAAGAGGGTTATCGATATGATTGCCCGTGAGGACTGGTTGGCAATAGATGTTGATGTAAAGGGGCAGATATATGAAAGTATTCTGGATAAAAATGCATCTTCAGAAAAGGGTGCAGGTCAGTATTTCACTCCGCGAGCTTTGATTCGTGCCATTGTGGAAGTGATGCAGCCGACTGCTGCCATGAAGATACATGACCCATTTTGCGGAACTGGTGGATTCCTTCTGGGTGCGTTTGAATACATTAAGGAGCAGAAACCCGGCACTAGAGAGCTCAAGGAACTTAAAAAAGATGGCATTACGGGTAATGATTTCACTCCGTTGATTGTGAGCTTGTGTTCCATGAATATGTATCTTCATGGTATTTTCTCTGTGGAGGATGCTGAGGATAAATCTCTTTGCCCCATCCAATGTAGGGATACCTTGCGCTCACCGGAAGAGCGGGCCTTTGATATGATTCTGGCCAATCCTCCGTTTGGTACAGCGGCCAACAACATAGATGGAGAAAAAACAGGGGAGTTGACCGAGGACCGCTTCTTTGCCTCCACTTCAAATACACAGTTGAATGCATTGCAGCACATTATGGCCGTACTCAAGGAGACAGGGCGCGCTGCCGTAGTATTGCCTGATAATGTTCTTTTTGAAAGCGGTGCAGGCGAGCAGATAAGAAAGCGTTTGCTGGATCAGTACAACCTGCATACTATTCTGCGCTTGCCTACAGGGTTGTTCTACGCTCAGGGCGTAAAAGCTAATGTGTTGTTCTTTGATCGCCATCCGCTCGATAATAGAAAGCATCACACGCAACGTGTCTGGGTGTATGATTATCGAACAAATGTTAAGCATACGTTAAAGCAGAATCCTCTGAAACGAGCCAATCTTGATGAGTTTGTCTCCTGCTATTGCGCCGGCAATTTGGCAGCCCGAAAAGAAAACTGGTCCGAGCAGAATCCAAATGGGCGTTGGCGTAGCTTCCCCTATGAGGAGATTATTCTGCGCGATAAAACGAATCTCGATATCAAATGGCTTAAGGAGGAGTCCGTTGATATAGAGGGGACCATTCCGGAGCTTATGAAAATGCTGGAAGAAGAGTTAGCTAAGGAGCAAGCCTCATTTGCCTCTCTTAAAGAGTTGCTCAAAGAAACTTCTCTCGGAATCTGATTATGAGTGACAAAATCGAAAAGATTATAGACGCTCTTCGTAAAAAAATTCTGGAGTCTGCTATTCGCGGAGAGTTGGTTCCTCAGAATCCTGATGATGAGCCTGCTTGTGTATTGCTTGAACGCATTGCCGAAGAACGAGAGAAGCTTATTCGGGAAAAGAAAATCAAAAAGCCTAAAACCACGTCTCGAATCTTCAGACGTGATGGGCATTTCTATGAGTCCATTAATGGAGGTACTCCTACCTGCATTGATGACGATATTCAGTTTGATATTCCCGAGAGCTGGGAGTGGGTAAGAGCCGGGAGTATATTCGAAATATGGTCAGCAAAACGAGTGCATCAATCAGATTGGCAAAATGAGGGTGTCCCTTTTTTTCGCACCAGAGAGATTGTTAAGTTAGCTGAAACAGGAACTGTTGAAAACGACTTATTCATATCGAGCGAGCTGTTTCATAAATTATCCGTAGGAGGATTACCTCATGCCGGAGATTTAATGATTACCGCTGTTGGTACGATTGGTAAAGTTTACATAGTAAGACAAGAAGATAGATTTTATTTTAAGGACGCTAGCGTAATTTCATTCAGAAATTATGGAGGTCTAGAGCCGTACTTCCTTAAAAGTTTGATTTCTTCTTCCTGCGTTCAAAATCAGATATTTAGTAAATCAGCAGGAACGACAGTCGATACTATTACCATAGTTAAGGCCAACGATTATCTTCTTCCTATACCTCCTATTGAGGAGCAAAAACGAATAAATAAAGCTCTAACTCAAAGGGAACAACAGCTGATTGCCATACTAAATTCCAGAAAACGTTATAGACGGATATTGACAGGAACTCCAGGTAGTCTACGCCCACAGCTTATACAAGCGGCCATCCAAGGTCAACTTGTTCCTCAAAATCCGCATGATGAGCCAGCATCAATACTGTTGGAACGCATAGCTCAAGAACGTACCGCTAAACTGGGCAAAAAAGCCGCCAAATCAATGAGCCGCATTGAGAGGCGTGGTAGTAAGACCTATGAGCTCTTTCCTGATGGCTCAGAAAAGGATATTTCAGATGATATTCCCTTTGAAATACCGAGCTCTTGGGAATGGTGCCGCATCGGCGCTATATTCACTTTGCAGGCAGGAAAATTCATTAGTTCAGCTTCAATATCAGAAAAGTCAGACAAATCCCCTTACCCTTGTTATGGAGGTAATGGTTGCCGAGGGTATGTTGGAATATTCAACCGCGATGGCGATTACCCTCTTATTGGAAGACAAGGCGCTTTATGTGGTAACATAAATAGGGCTACAGGTAAGTTTTATGCTACTGAACATGCCGTTTGTGTAGAATCTTACTATTGTGTCAACGTTGACTGGCTGTGTCTATTTTTGAGAGCTTTGAACCTGAATCGGTATGCTACAGCTACCGCACAACCAGGGTTGGCGGTAGCTACATTAAATGAAGTATTGTTTCCTCTACCTCCACAAGAAGAGCAAAATAGGATAGCTAAAACCATAAGGTTACTGTCAGCAAGCGTGCCTTTATAATACAAGGCATGTCCAAGACCACATTCGAAAATTGGCTGCACCTTCAAAAAAGGGCGCAGAATACCGTTAGCTTGTACCTGTATGCCGTTGCTCAGTTCAAGCAACTGTATGGGCGAATAACGCTCGATAAATTGCAGAAGTACAAACTCTATCTCATTGAAAATTTCAAAACAAAGACCGTCAATATCAGGATTTGCGGCATCAATGCCTATCTGGAATACCTCGGTAAAAAGGAATGGCAGTTGGCGCATGTAAAACTCCAGCAAAAGCCGTATCTGGAGAACGTAATCTCTCAACCTGACTACGAGTATCTACGGGACTCCTTACTCAAAGACGGACGCAAGAAGTGGTATTTCATCGTACGCTTTCTGGCGGCTACGGGAGCTCGCATAAGCGAACTCCTGAAGATAAAGGTGGAGCACGTACGAATTGGCTATCTCGACATCAATTCTAAAGGCGGCAAAACACGCCGCATATATATCCCGGAATCATTGCGTAAGTCTGCTCTCGAATGGCTAGAAGAGGCAAAAATAGAAAGCGGATTCATATTCTTAAACAGACGGGGTAAGGTAATGACTCCTACAGGACTTGGTAGTAAATTGAAAAAGCTAGGCGTTAAATACGGCTTAGACGCACAGGTGGTTTATCCCCACTCCTTCCGGCATCGATTTGCTAAGAACTTCATCGAGAAATACAATGATATTGCTTTATTGGCTGATCTCATGGGACATTCCAATATTGAGACGACACGTATCTACCTCCGCCGAACACATGCCGAGCAGAGGGAGATAGTAGATACGGTAATTACTTGGTAACTATACTAACTTCAGGAGCGCATCGAGTTTTTCTACAATTCGGTGCTGCTCTTGCATAGGGGGTATTGGAATAAGGTATTTTCGTAAATAATTAAGGGAAACGAAGCTCTGCAATCCTCCAGACGCTTTTTTTCTCATTGAGTCTTGCTGCTGAATAAGCCAAAGTAAAACAAAATCCATGCTCAACTGCTCGTGTATTTGCTTAAATAAAGCCATATTCTTAATACTAAAAATCTTATTGCCATGGTATAACACAGGATTACCTATACTGCCAATCATAGCAAACAAAATATCACCTGAATCAACCTTCGAGCGTTCTGAAATCTTATTGTGGTCTTGAATGGATATATTTTTTGTCGAAGAAAAATCAATTTCCCCATTCCTCAAATTTTTGCTAGTTACAAGAGGGACACCTGAGCTAACGTATGCGGGGGTATCGTGAGTCCCATCTCTTACATCGAGACAGTAATCCATGCGAGACCATTCCCATGAGCTCGGTATTTCAAAGGGAATATCTTCCGAAATGTCCTTTTCCGAACCATCAGGCAAGAGCTCATAGGTCTTACTACCACGCCTCTCGATTCGGCTCATTGATTTGACCGCTTTTTTGCCGAGTTTAGCGGTGCGTTCCTCAGCGATGCTCTCCAACAGTTTATTAGCTGGCTCATCATTCGGATTTTGAGGAACGAGTTGTCCTTGTATTGCAGCCTGTATGAGCTGTTGGCGTAGGCTGGTGGGGGTACCTGAAAGGATGTGCTTATATCGAATCCTAGAGGATTGAATAACAAGGAAATGTTGTTCTTTTTCTGCAATAGAATTAACTATTCGATGTTGCTCTGTAACAGGCGGTACAGGTATTAAAAAATTTTCAAGATGCCCAGACTTTATATTATTGATGTTTGTTCCCGATGCTTTTTTTCTGATGTATTCTCTATAAAAGGTAGTTTTGAAAATTACAGCAACATACTGTGCATATTCTTTACAGTATGGACGGACTATGCGTAAAAACGCTCCAATTTGAGTATTCTCCAATACTTTGGAAATAAAAGCAGCTTTTCCTATAACTAACTCGCTTCCTGTAGAGCCAACTAGGATAATATCACCTTTAGCTATATTCTTGTCTTCATCCTTATATTGTAACGGCAGATATACGTCAGAAGAATGCAATCGAAGCTCTCCGTCTTGGATATTGTCACCTCTTAATATTCTTATCCCCTCGTTATCAACATCCGTTTTATTGTATGATGTTCCGCTTACTACGTAGGATAATGCTGCTAATCTACACCACGCCCAGCTATCCGGTATTTCAAACGGGATTTCCTCATCAATGCAGGTAGGTTCCCCTCCATTAATGGACTCATAGAAATGCCTATGAGGTGTTAGAATATAACATACAGTGATTCAATTTCTTGAACTGAATATTGGAGTTAAATATGTTTATCGGGATTGGTGCAATGTGCAAAATTTGCACATTGCTATTTGATGTACTTGAGTAATAAAAATTAGTTTAGATGAGTGAGAAGGTACAAAATGCTAGTGCCATTCCATCTCTCTGCCGGTATGTAAAGGCGTATGAGGGATGGTGGGCAGTATTGAGAAGTCTCTATGAGGAAATTCGGAAATTCCGAATTTTCTACTAAACCTTTGAACTTCTACAATCTGGATATGGTGTTTTCGGTGGGATATTACGTGCGGTCACACAGGAGCGTAGCATAGGGAGCAGGGCTATCATTCGTGGCAGTTACCCTAAATTTCCGGATAACTGGATTTTTTCCCTCTTAGCACAGAAATAAAGTAAATCGTCCTGGTCAATTCGCCGTACTCAAACGGCCTCAACAGTGAAAGATAAAGCAATGTGCAAATTTTGCACATTGCTACTTCTCTCATTCATGCAGCTATCCATAGTCTGCATGCTATCAATTTGAGATAGGCACAAATTCTATCGGTTTTGACACTTGCATACGCCGGGAGGCATATCGCAACGTGGAGCAGGATTACCTGCTTTGCATGAAAGATTTGCAGAAGAAGGGTAAAGAGTTAAAATAAAGCCTTATAACGTGATGTGAAACAAAAAATGCCCGCGGGTGCGGGCATTTTTTGTTGGGGATAGCTGTTTTGTTTCCTCGTGGGGGATTACTTCACCTCGACGGTGAGGGACTGGCCTTTGGCCAGTTTGAGGTTGGGGATGAGGATGAAATCGTTGGTGAAGATAGCGCCGGGGAGGCTGCAGGTGGTGGCACCCTGGCCGGTGGCGGCGGTGGGGAACCAGATGGCGCAGCGCTCGGTGGTATCGTGGTTGGCGGTGATGGTGAAGTGCTTATCGTCCTGCCAGGTGATGGTGTAGGGGGATTGAGCGTGGGATTCATCGAGCAGGGCGCGCCAGGCGGGGTCGCCGAAGAAGGCGACGACATCGCGGTCGTGGACGAGGCCGAGGATGTCCTTGGCGTTGTCGTTGGAGATGCGGATGCGGTGGCGCATGAGCTGGCCGATGAGGGAGTTGATGGATAAGGCTTCATCGTTGAACTGCACGTTGAGCAGCTTGGGGTCGAGCTGCATGGTCTTGTGCAGGATGAACTGGTTGTTCAGGAACCAGGCTTCGGCCAGTGAGGTATCGGAGGTGTTGCCGAGGAAGGTATTGTGGGTGCCCCAGCCGCCTTCGCCATACCACGAGGGGACGGTGTAGCCGACGACCTGGTTGCAGGTGTAGGCGGAGAGGGCGGTGACGCACATGCTGTGGGGGCTGTGGGCGGCGTTGCCGAACAGGCAGTTGCCGGCGGCTACCCACACGCGGGGCTTGCCATCGGGCTCTACGGTGCTGTATTTAGCGGCCATGGAGGCAAGCTCGGCTTCGTTGCCCCTGTTCACCTCATGCAGGGCGGATTTGAACTGCGGGAAGTCCTCGGCAGGCAGCTGGTGGAAGCGGTTGCCATGCGAGAAGATGAGGCCGCGGCCAAAGGGCATTTCGAGGTTGTAGGGGGTGGCGTGGCTGGAGGTGACCACGAATTGCGGGGCCTGGTGGCTGAGCTCGCCGCAGAAGAGGCCGAGCAGCTTGTCGCCCTGGCCGGAGGGGTAGGTGGTGGTGGTGGGCTCGGTGTAGCCGGTCTGCTCGCGCACGGGGGCATCGGTCCAGTCGGTGATGCAGCAGCTGTGCTCGTAGCGGGCGTGGTGCACATTGGTGGTGCCCAGCAGGCGCTTGATGGTGAGCGGCTCGGAGGATTCGGCGATGCGCTGGGCATCTGCCGCGGTGTAGCCGGTGATGATGCCCCAGATGCAGTCGCCCCAGGGGTCGGCATCCACACGGCGGGCGGCGCGGTGCAGGTTGTTCACCAGCACGCGGCCCACCTCCTGCGGGCGCAGCACGCAGGAGGCATAGCGTGCCCGGGTGCTGCGCAGCGCGGTGGTGAGGCTCTGCTCGCTCAGGGAATCAAGCGTGCAGACGCTGGCCCCTGTGTGCTTTTTTTTTAAGGTGTCGACCACGGCGGCCCAGGCGGGGTCGGCCATGGTTTCGGCACTGGTGATGATGGTGTAGCCCGTGGTGTCGGCAGCAGCGGCGGCTGCTTCTGCAGCGGGCTCAGCGGGCACGGGCTCTTCGGCGGCAGGTGCGGCCTCGGGCTGTTCCACAGCAGGCTCAGCCACGGGCTCAGCGGCGGCGGGGGCAGGGGCGCCTGTTTCCTCTGCGGGCACGGCGTGGGCGGGCACCACGAAGAAGTAGTTGGTCTTATCCTGCGGGCCGAATACTTCGCGGGCAAGCTGCTGGATTTCCTCGAGGGTGATGCTCTTCACGTCCTCCACCAGGCTGCGCATGAGCGGCAGCTGGCGTGGATCGCTCTGCAGGCAGGAGAGGGCGCCCTGCCAGTAGCCCACGCTGCGCAGGCTCTTCATGGTGCTGGAGATGAAGGGGCGCAGGGCGCAGTTCAGGTCGTCCTGGGTGATGTTGCCGAGGCCGATATCGACCAGAATGGCATCCATGGCGGCGGAAACCTTCTGGCGGTTGCCGACCACACCGGCGCTGGAGGTGGTGATGGTGGCGGCGTTGCGGAAATCGCTGTTGGGGGCGAAGCGGACGCTGGGCGAGTAGGTTTCGCCGAGCTGGGCGCGGATGCCGTCGAAGAGTTTCTCGCGGACGATGCTGGCCAGCACATGCATGCGGCGGTTGCGGCGGTGGTCCATGCCATCGCCACAGGGGCGCATCTGGGTCACGATGGTCTTATCGAGGTCCGTGGTGTAGGGCAGGAACTTGCGCATGCCCCAGTTGGCCTTGCTCACGTCGGTCTCGGCTTCGGTGAGCGGGGTGAACTCGCGGTTGCGGGCGGGCATGGCGCCGAAGGTGCGCAGAAGCACCGGCATGATGTCCTCTACCTTGAAATCGCCCACGATGCTCACTTCC
This sequence comes from Akkermansia sp., assembly GCA_045125705.1. GTDB lineage: Bacteria > Verrucomicrobiota > Verrucomicrobiia > Verrucomicrobiales > Akkermansiaceae > Akkermansia. The sequence continues at coordinate 19,543 of JBGVNQ010000050.1, forward strand.
ATGGCGCCGTGCTGCAGCCAGGGGGTGAGGGCCTCCTTCACCTGCTCGGCGGTGCAGGCAGACATCTGCTCCAGGGTGGCGGGGGCAAAGCGGGGGTCGATGCCGTAGATATGGCCGGGCACCTGGTGGCTGAAAGCGCCGTTGGGGGTGGTTTCGAAGCGCTTGAACATGGAGGGCAGGCTGCGGCGCAGCTGGCTCTCGCCATCGTCGCGGAAACCGGGGTGCAGAATGCCTGCCACGAGCAGCTTGCACTGCAGCTCAAAGTCTTCTGCCGTGGTGGTGCCGCCCAGGCGCATGCGGTCTACACCCAGGCCGAAGCTGAAGCCGACCTGCTTGCCGGCCATGATTTTCTCGAGCTCGGTGAGGTCGTGGGCTTCCAGACCGCCCTGCTGCATGACAGCGCCGGCCATATTGGCCAGGCCGGGGGTGTGGAGCATGCGCATGCTGCCGCCATCCATGTGGGCGGTTACGGAGATGCTGCCTTTCTGGAAGTCGACGGGCTTGAGGTTGATGCGGATGCCGTTGGAAAGGGTGATGGCGGTGACGCCGAGGTCCTCGATGTACTGCTGCTGCTCCACGCTGCCGGGGGTGCCGGGTGTGTCGTAGGCGAAGGGGGTGATTTCCTCAGCCACGGGGGCGCTTACTTCCTGCTGCATGACTTCCTCGAACACCTGGCGGAGGTCGGTGGCGGCGACATCCTGCACCTTGGAGCCGCTCATCACGATGCGGGCGCGGGCGGAATCGAAGGCTTTCTCCAGAGCCTGGCGGCAGATGTCGGGGTTCTGCAGCACGTGGGCGATGCCGTGCTCGAGGGAGCGGAGGGATTCCTGCGGGTCGGTGAGCACGGCTTTATCATCGAGGCTTTCGATGATGCGCTCGGCCATGGCGGCGGCATCCACCGTGGACCACGCGGCCACCTCTCGCTTGTAGGAAGAAACGGTGGAGGAGAGCACCTCGTTGAGCTCGCTGGCGCTGAAGCCGTAGATGCAGGCGCGGCGCAGCTCGCGCACAGCGTTCTGCATGGCGGGCTTCCACTTGCTGTGGTCGGCGGCGATGTTGAGGGCGAAGGTGGAGACGCTCTCGTACATGTCCTCCTGGTTCACGCCGGCCTGCTGGAAGGCGGAGTTCTCCTCGCGGGTCATGCGGGCGAGGCGGCGGTTCAGCATGGCGCAGGCGAGCTGCAGGGGCATGTCGTCGATGCGCTGCTGCAGGGTGTCGGGCTTGGCCACGTAGGGATCGGAGATGCTCACGATCATAGAGGTGGTCTCGCTCTCCGGGTTCTCAATAACGGTGTCGGCGGGGCCGGTGATGCTCAGTGTGCCCAGGCTGGGGCGCGGGGTGGCGGGCACATCGGCCATGTTGCCGAAGTGGCGGCTCACCCACTCTGCGGCCTGTTCGGGCTTGAAGTCGCCCGTGACCACCACGGTCATGTTGCGGGGCACGTAGTGGTTGCGGTAGTAGTTGCGGAACACCTCGTAGGGGGCGCCCATGATGACTTCCTCGGTGCCGATGGGCAGGTAATCGGCCAGCTTCATGCCGGGGCTGGCGTGGCGCAGCATGGCGATGCTGGCGCGGTAGCTGGCGGAGTCGCGGGCGAAGAGCTCGCTGCGCACAATGCCGCGCTCGTGGTCGATGGCTTCATCGGTAAGGGTGGCGCCGTCTGCAAAATCGCGCAGCACCGTGAAGGCGAAATCCACGGTTTCATCCTGCAGGTTGGGCAGGTTGAGCATGTACACGGTCTGGAGCAGGCCGGTGTAGGCGTTCACATCGCCGCCGAAGCCGAGGCCACGCTGCTGCATGGCGGGGATGAGTTCGTTGCGCTTGTAGTGGCGGGAGCCGTTGAACACGAGGTGCTCCAGCAGGTGGGAGATGCCTTTTTCATGCTCCTGTTCATCCAGCGAGCCCACGTTCACATACAGGCGCAGGCAGGCGCGGCCCTGGGGCTCGGCGGTGGGGCGGATGATGTATTTGATGCCATTGGGCAGCTCGCCGCGCGTAATCTGCGGGTCTTCGGTCAGTTCTTTGAGCTCGGGAGCGGTGGCCTGTGTCTCGGCAGGCTGCGCAGGGGCTTCCTGGGCGCGGAGCATCGGCACGCTGAGTGCCAGTGCCACAATGGGGAGTATGTTGCGATATTTCATGCTCTCTCTGGGGTGATTTGATTGTTCTGATGCAAAAAATATATGTTGCGTTCAGAATTTTGAGCAATTCTAACAATTTTTTATCACTCAAGTCAAGGCTCTATCGCGTACGCCCCGCGCGCGTAAGGAACGGGGGGATTTTGGATTTTGAATTTTTGATTTTGTATGTGGAAAATTCCGCGGGCTCATGCCCGCCGAATTTAGAGCCTGGAGGGCGGTAGTTCAGGTAACTTTAAAATAACAATGGGGCCCCGACGTAAGGAGAGGGCGGCAGGCTGCCACGGCGTCTTGTCTCGGCGTAGGGTGTAAGCCTGGAGACGGGAGGCCTCGGCTTCAATGTGTAGCTGTCGCCTCTGGCACCCTCTCGCCCCGCTCGGGGTTCAGATTGTTTTTATGGTTAGCAGGGGTTCCGTCGCTTCGCGACTCCACCCCTGCCTATGCTCTTACGTCCCTTTGGGACTCAAAATTTCGCTCGCCTACGGCTCGCCCTCGCTTCACCAATTGCTGATTTGTCGAGGAGTGGCTAATTATGCCAACGCGTGCAACTAATCAATATCATCTTCCGCCCGGGGGCGGGAGATAATTTCCGCTTTTGCGGAGTTAATTTCGCCTGCGGTGAGTGGGATGAAAAACACCTCGGCAGGGGAACTACCGAGGTGTGCAAAATGTCTCAGCTGTGCGTGGAGAATCAGCGCTTGGCCGTGTTGCGATGGCGGCTCTGCTCTTGCAGGGCGGCGTACATCTGGCGGCAGTGCTTGTAACCACGGCGGTCAGAGAGCTTCTCCATGCTCAGGCGGGAGGAACCCCATTCGATGACTTCGATTTCCACCACGCGGCGGCCCCACTGGCGCATGAGCCACTTATTCGGCTGGTAGATATCGATGGTGGCGGTGCCTACGAGGGCGCTGCCGTAGTCATCAATCACGTAGGTGTAGGGCTCGCCCTTGATCTTGAACTTGGTGCCAAGCGGGTACACCGACCAGTCTGCCGCGGCGCTGCGCACGCGCGAACCGTATTTCAGATAGGTGCCGATGGCGTTCTTGGGGCCGTAGCCTACATGGTCACTCTCGCTATGAGTGTATGCGGTGGTGCGAACCACGCGATTCAACTGGCGCGGGTGGTAAAAGGGGAACCCGTGCTTGTCCCTTCCCAGGTTGGGCAGGCGGCGATCCGGCATGGCGGAACGGCGCGGCGGAGCCGGCGGCACGAATCCCGAGCTGGTGGCATCGGGGTTGTGGGCAGCTCCTGCTGCAGGCAGATTCAGAACTGCCGCCAAAGTCAGAGCGACGGAGCTGAGTGCCTTCTTGAAGGTGGTCATCATGTGAGAATTCGGGGTGAAATGTAACGTGACTTTCGTGCACGCCGAGGCCTGACGGGCGCGGCGTGGGGGGATACTAACACAAACAGGGGGCTTTTGGCAAGTGTTTTATCTGTTTGTGGGGTTGAGGGTGTCAAGATTGTTTTGTTTTATCGGGGCTTTTGTGATAAAAATATGACGCAAAATGGGTATCGCGTGCGTGCGCGCGAGGCTCTGCAATACCTGTTTTGTTAGATATGGCGCGGGTTTGGGCGATTTTATTTAAGAAAAGTTTAATTTTACGCCGACGGTGTCGGCGCTGGTGTGACATGGACTTTGCACCGGGGTGCTGACATGGCAGAAAATGTTTTGCTTTTCCTGAATTTTCTGCCCTTCATCAAATAGACGCTGTGGATTTTTAATTTTGGATTTTGAATCTTGAATGTGTAAATCGAGGCGGGCCTTTGACCCGCGGAATATTGAGCCCGCTCTGCGGGCGGCATCAGGATATCGAATCCTGCTGGCCGCTGCCTCTTTTCGCCCCTGCTCGAATCAGCGTGGCGATGTACTGCTTCTGAATCTTGTGCTGGTATGGGTGCGCCAACGCCCAATCCAGCGGCGTGCGGCCTTGCTCATCTTCGGCATTCACATGGGACCCGGCAGCAAGGAGCATTTCTGCCGTCTCCGAACAAGTACACTCATGCAGGGGTGTAGCGCCCTCCTTATTCACCGCGCAGGGGTCAGCCCCGGCATCCAGCATGGCTTTGGCCACACCGGGGTGTGCGCCGAACAGCGGCGTATCCCCGGATTTGATTCGGGCATTCACGTCCAATCCCTGCTGTACAAGTATGTCCACACTCTCAGCATCCACCACACTGTGCAGCGCGGTATAACCACCGGTGCCAACCGCCAGCGGATTTGCCCCAGCGGCCAGCAACATGCGTATTTCCTCCGCCGGATGATAATTCATCAGCGCCGATTGCCCGTATTTGCCGATAATCCCGGCATCTGCTCCGGCTGCAAGCAGAGTCTCCAGCACCTCGCCTCGGGCAAAAAATACCGGCGATTCGCCATAACGGGTCAGCCCATTCACATCAGCCCCGGCTTCCAGAAGCAAACGAGCCATTTTCGCCGAAAGTGCCCGGTGTAAAGGGCGGTTCCCATAGGAATCCATAACAAGATCCGGGCTCATTCCGGCATTCAGATATTGCTGCACCTGCTCGGTATCATCCGCTTCCAGAGCCTGCGACAGGCGGCACTTTGCCAGCTCGTCTTCAGGCATATGGGCACTTTGCTGCAACAAATCCACTATCTCAGCGATAACCCCAATGGAAATGGCGCTGTGAATCATATCGTCATCAGCTTTCACAAATCGCAGCAGTTTGCGAACCTGCTTGAGAGACCCAAGCTGTATTTCCTTCCACAACTGACTGAGGTATTTTTTATATTTGCGACGCTGACGACTGTTCATGAAAACACTATAGCACAAAGGAGCCATTCTGGCAAGTTATGCGGAACGTGCGCTCAGCTGCATAGAAATGCCCATCCGCTCTTGAACAGGATAGTCGGAAGTGATATAATGCACCGCAGTAGATTTCCTTCATTATGAATCGAATCTTCAAAATTAGCCTGCTAGCCGTGGCCTTGGGCGCCTTTGCGTTTCTGAATGGATGCTATTCTCCTTCTGTAAGTTTACCCCAGGCCGCTGTAGCATACATTTATGAGAATGGTGGCGTGAAGAAGACCGTGCGATTTACGGCAGAGAATCCCGCTCCCACAGAGTTGCAGCAATGGGTGGGGTTCAATAATGGTACATGGTATCGACCCACCATTACCTATTATGTACCTAAATATGTACTCAACTTCCCGGAATCGTCTACAGGGTTCACTTTCTACACAAAATCTGTTCAGACTGGCACTTTTGTGCGTGATATGACGGATGAGGACAGAGCTTTCCTGAATTGGCTGGGCACTCAACCCGGTGAGACCAGATGCCCGGAATGCAGGAACTCCTGGCCCGGGAGTTCTTGTACGAGCTGTGGAGGAAAAGGGGTAGTCCCCATTCCTTAAATAAGCCAAACACCTTCCTGGAGCTATACTCGCTTGAGTAAAAGATATAGAAACAAAAAATGAGATTTTTATTTTTGACCGGCGTATTGGTGATAATGTGTTCATGCTCTGCGCCTAAACTTGCGACAGATGGAAACATCAGGTGTCGGATATATGATGGAGATCCAATCGGACGCGTGTTTGATTACCCAAGTGACGCAAAATCCCGTCAAATCCTTGACGAATGGCTGAATTATTACAACGCGCAAAGCTACTGGTTGACGTTGGCTGAGGCTCAGGTTCCTGCGATTTCATTAGATTTTACTGATAGCAGGACTCATGTGTACTTATATGACAGGAGTTCATGCATTCATGTTTCGCCTCTTTCCGTGCGCCAATACAAACGAATGGTTGGTGATAAGGATAAAGAGTTTATGAACTATCTTCGGCAGATACCAAACAACTGAACAGTCTTCTGATTCCGTTCTAACATCTTGCTGAACAACATGGATTCAGCTAACATAACACCCTCACCAACACTAATTTCCCGCATGATGAATCTGAGACCTTTAGTATGTTCTGCGTTTGCCTTGCTGACTTTGCCCGCTCTCTCTGCTCCCATTAAAACAGGGCTGGAAGCGGAAGCTGAGGCGACAGTACCAGACACAACCATGCTCACGCCTGAATTATTTCAGGCCTGTGAGCAAGGTGATACAGAGAGGGTTCGTATGCTGTTGCAACAGGGAGCAGAAGTCAATGTGCGTAATATGAGCAACTATACCCCCGTGGGTATCGCTATTAAAAACGGCCACACGGGCATTGTGCAGATGCTCATCCGGCATGGGGCCTGCACGCGACTGGCGGCGCATTATTCAGATTTTCCGGATAGGGGAGAAGAGCTTTCAGATGTAATTTATCAAGAATTGGCATTGCTTCCTTTGCGCAAGATCCTGACGGAAGGTGTCATTGGAAATCGTTGTGAATACCACGATGTCTATACAGTAGAAGAGCTCCGGAATTACAAACAGTGCTACCCGCGGGACTACGCCCGCTACCTTGCAGAAATCTCGCAGAGTAGGGAAAACGTGGCTCTGGTGGTGGAAGCATGCCGCGACTGGCTACACAAGACCGGACTCTTTGCCGAAACGTATTATGCCAAAGAACTTGATCCTCAGACCGGGCTTTGGAATCGCAGCGACAATGTACGAACTGCTCTTCGTTACGCCATCCGTCAGGATGCCAAGCATTTTGCCGGACACGCCTGCTGGTACACCTCTCCTGTGGGCGAGCTGGGACCGGACACCACTTCGCCGCAGCTCTATGATTTCGTGGCCCCTTCCAATGTCCCGGCTCAAGTCCGCACCCTGCTTGGCCCCATGCAGGAATACGCACTCGGCAAACACAGCAGCAGCGATTTGATTATCTCGGCACACAAGCTCTGGCGCGATATTCAGAATCAGGAGATAGCCACCTTGCGGCAGGAGCTGTTGCATGATGCTGAGGTGCAGCGATTATTCGATGAATCCATAGCCGCCTGGTCCCGCTATCACGAGCTCATGCTCTCCTTGCATATCAGCCGTTGCCGCTGTACCAATGGCACAGAAAATCATGAGCTTGGTATCTGGATGCTCTCGCACCGCGCTTTTGTTCTGGATGCCATCCGCTACATGAGCAAAAAGCTGCTCTCTGAGTCTGAGTATTTGCGGGGAATCGAAGCCAGAGCTTCGGAGGGTAGTTAAAACGCATAATTCCCTTCGTGATCAGGCGCGAATCGGGGCTGTTTCAGATTTGCTGACCCTCGCAATAAATGATGCGTTGGTATAATAAGTCAATCATTGATAAATCGGCAATTGGCGAGCCGAAGGCGAGCGGAATTCAGAGCCCGCTTTAGCGGGTGACATATCAATAGCGATGGGGTGGAGCTCGACGCCCAGGGGGGCGTAGACCGCGAAGCGGACGAAACCCCAAGCCACTGCAATAACAAGAAGTTGAACGTAGCCCGTGCTACGGGTGACAGACAAATGCAATGCGTTAAGCCACCGCTCTGTCACCCACTCCGTGGGCTCTAATTATTTTTTTGTACCAGCCGGGGCTGCGAGCGATGACGCGCTCTTACCCCGGCCTACTATCTTTCGCCCACTTTGTGGGCTAAAAATTCCACGCGCCTGCGAGCCCTGCAAATCTGCCGGGGCGAGGGACGTCCGTCCCGAGCTTCGACGGATTCTCACTGCGCACTGCGCGCGCAGGCGAGGGCGAGGCGGAAGGCGCGGATGGTGCTGGCGGGGTTGGCGATGCCTTTGCCGGCGATGCCGAAGGCGGTGCCGTGGTCGGGGCTGGTGCGGTAGCGGGGGAGGCCGAGGGTGACATTCACCGCGTTGTCGAAATCGAGCAGCTTGAGGGGGATGAGCGCCTGGTCGTGGTAGGGGGCGAGGATGGCATCGAACTGGCCCATGGCGGCATCGCGGTACACGCAATCGGGCACGCAGGGGCCGGTGATTTCCGCCCAGGGGAGGGCGGCCTGCAGCTGCTCCACAGCGGGGGAGATGATGCGCTGCTCTTCGTCACCGAAAGCGCCGTTCTCGCCGTTGTGCGGGTTGAGGCCTGCCACGGCGATGCGCGGGGTGGATTTGCCGCTGGTGCGGCGCACAAAATCTGCCAGCAGCGTGCCGATGCGCACAAGCTCGGCGGTGGTCAGCAGGCGCGGCACATCTGCCAGCGCGGTGTGAATGGTGCCCAGCGCCACAGTGAGCCGCTGGCCGGTGAGGCACATGGCAAAGTTCTGCACGCCGAGGCGGTCGGCAAAGAATTCGGTCTGCCCGGGGAAGTGGAAGCCCACGCGGTGCAGGCCTTCCTTGTAAACGGGGGCGGTCACCACGGCATCGATGCGGCCTTCCTTCAGTGCGGCGGCGGCGGCTTCCAGCTGGTCGAAAGCGGCCTGGGCGGTTTCCTGCGTGGGGCGGCCGGGAGTGGCGGCTATGGCGGGCCCCATGGGGCGGAACACGGCCTGCTCGCCCTCCATGGCGGCCAGGGCGGCGCGCATGATTTCCGGGCCTATGCCGGCCTGGTCTCCCAGGGTGTAGCCAATGATGGGACGATGCATGGGATTGACTATTGACGATTGACTATTGACTATTGAAGAAGGGGTGTCAGACTTCTTCGGCTACGTCGTCATCTGCCAGACCATCCACCGCGCCGGCGGGGGCAGGGGCGTTCTTATCCACAGGCGGAGCGGGCACGGGCTCGGCGGGTTTGGTGGGTTCCTTGACCTGCGGGCGGTAGGAGCGGGCGGTGTTGATATACTGGGCGTTGTTGTCGCGCTGCTCGAACTGCAGCTCGGAGTTCACCGAGGTGTGGTACACCGCCGTAATCACCAGAGCCAGGATTACGGGAACCAGAAGCAGACTGCCCAGACAAGTCTTCATATGCAGCGCCATTCTACCTCCGCGCAGGCGGAATTGCAAGCTCCAATCGCCCGCATGGCGCAGTATTGAGCCCGCATCTGCCCAAAAATACGGGCTGATAACACAAAAAGGGCGTGACAAACGGCGGTAAAGTGCTTAAATAGGGGCATGCACTATACTCCGTACACACTTCATCCCGTGGGTGCCATGAGCGCCCGTGCCGCAGCCCAGCCGCGCGAAGGCGTGCTGCTGCGTGGTGACAACGGCGGCTACGCCTGCCTTCAGGCCTGGCCCGAGCTTGGCGATGCCCCGCTGGAGTACGAGCTGGATGCCCTGCGCGAAGGCACGCCCATGCGTCTGGGTGCCCGCGCTCTGAAGTGCATTGAGCTGGACGGCGAGGCCCGCGCCAAGGGCGTGAGCCTGTTCGAGGGGCTGACCGTGCCCCGCAGCTATGCCACCCTTACCGTGAGCGCCACCCCCTCCCAGGTGTACAACCTGCACCAGCGTGGTTTCCGCGTGGGCAAGATCAAGGTGATTCCCAAACTTTCCGCCACGGTGGAGCGTCTGGTGAACCTTGCTGCCATGGTGCCGGACTGGAAGTGGCGCGTTGACTTCAACTGCACCCTCACCCCCGAGGAAGCCCTGCAGTTCTGGGATATGCTGCCCGCCGCCATGCGCGAGCGCATCGACTTCGTGGAAGACCCCTGCTACTATGACGTGAACGCCTGGCAGAACCTGCAGGATGCCGGCATGCCCCTGGCATACGACATGCCCGTGCAGAACGAGAACAGCATCCCCGGCCGCACCTCCACGCCCATGATGCGTATCGTGAAGCCCGCCCGTCACGTGAGCACCACGGGTCTGCCCGTGTTCACCACCTACATGGACCACCCCCTGGGTCAGTGCTGGGCTGCCTACAATGCCGCTGTGTTCTACACCGGCAAGCCCGCCGAAGAGGTGCCCCTGTGCGGTCTGGTGACCCATCACGTGTACCGCCCCAACGCCTTCTCCGAAGAGCTGGGCATGGACATCACCCCCGAGTTCCCTGTGCCGAAGGGCACCGGCCTCGGTTTCGACCACCTTCTTGCTTCTCTCCCCTGGAAGAAGCTGTAATAGCTGCGAAAGCTGCTGTGAAAAAGCCCCGCCGGGATACTGGCGGGGCTTTTTTTACTATAACTGAATCCGCAGTATGTGGATTCAATTTCACTGCGCTCTCGACAGTGCGCAATTTCACCGTGCGAGAGCACGATTTAACTGAGGACGCATTGTCCGAAATTTCACCACATCGGTAGTGAAATCGGCAGGCTTGCGCCCACCGGTGAAATGATGCCGCCGCATAGTGAAATCGAGACTCCTGTGGATACTCGGTGAAATGGCGCAGCCGAAGCTGCGCCGTCGCTTGTTAATTCAGCGGAAGAGTAAGCGTAAACACCGTTCCCTTTTCATCGCTCTTTTCCAGCGCGAGTTCTCCGCCGATGGAGCGGGCTACATCGCGGGAGAGGGCGAGGCCGAGGCCGACGCCGGGCTTGCGGCCTTCCACATCCTTCGCTGAGCGGGAGAAGGGGCGGAAGATATCGCGCTGCAGCTTGGCGGGGATGCCGGGGCCGTTGTCGGCAAAGCGGATGCTGAGCGTATCGTGCCCGCGCATGGTGCTGATGGTGATGGTGGGATGCTCGGCGGTGGCGGCGTATTTGATGGCGTTGTCCGCGAGGTTGGTGAAAATCTGCTCCAGCGAGATGAGGTCGGTGTTCAGGTTCTGCAGCTCGGCGCGTTTATCGTGCTGAATCTTCACGCGGAAGCCGGCTTCCTTGAGGCGCAGCTCTTCCTTGCGCAGGGCGCGGTCGATGAGCTGCGGGCAGGTGCCTTTATCGGCCCGGCCGCGGAGCTTGCCGCGGGTGAGTCTGGCAAAGGCGAGCACGTTTTCCACCAGGTGGCCGAGGCGCTGGCTTTCCTGGTAGAGCGTTTCGTGGTATTCATCGAGCTTGTCGGCAGGCACGAGCTTGTTCTTGAGCATCTCGGTCATGAGCGAGAAGCTGGTGAGCGGGGTGCGCAGCTCGTGAGTGACAGCGGAAACGAAGTCGGAGCGGCGGCGCTCCAGGCGGGCATAGAAGAAGAGCAGCCCGAACAGAATGCCGATGGCCAGCACCGTGACCAGGCAGGCAGAGGCAAGCGTGCCGCGCATGGCCTCGCGGCGTGCGCTGGTATCGGGCACGTCCACATCGTTGCCCGGGCGCAGCACCATGGGCAGGGGGGAGAGGTTGGCGGGCTCCTTTTTCTTGCAGAGGGAGATGCTTGCGCCCTTGAGCCCGGGCTCCACAAAGGGCATGAGGCGCTCGGCCAGTTTGGCGGCATCCAGCACGATGCCCTCGGCGGCGGAGCCGTGTGTGGTCTTGAGCGAGCGCATGTAAATCATGTCGTCGATGTAGTACCACGAGAAGAAGGGGCCGGGGGTGCCCTTCAGCTCCATGGGGGAGGAGAAATCCGAGTCTTCCACCTCGTACACGCCGAACACAGGCAGCTGGGACTTCATGTCGATGTTGGCGTGGGTGGGCTTGGTGTGGTCATACACCGGGGCGGCGGGGTTGAAGGCCTTGCGGCGGATGGTATCGATGATGGCCGCCTTGCTTTCAATCTCCTCGCCCAGGGCTTCCTGGCCCTCGGGCACCATCAGCCCGGCAGGGGTGAGCAGGAAGTAGCCGCGCACGTAGTCGGGCATGTTTTCGGTAGGCGGGTCATAAACAGAGACTCCTACGGAGGGTGCATAGCCGAGCTTGTAGCGTTCCTGCTCGAGCAGACGCTTGATTTCGTCCTGCACGCGGGGGAGCGAGAGCTCGAGCAGGCGCTTTTGCTGGGCTTCCTTGTCGATTTGCAGCAGGCGGGTATCGAGCGTGGCTGTTTCGTAGGCGAGCCAGGCGGCAGCGCTCAGTGTGAGCAGGGAGAAAAGGGCGATGATGAAGGTGAGTTTCTTATTCATGACTGGTTCCAGCGGTATCCGCGGCCACGGATGGTTTCGATACAGGCCGAGGGGGCTGCGCCGATTTTTTCGCGCAGGCGGGTAAGGGTGACGGCTACGGTGCGGGTCTGTGCCGAGCTGTTCTGGCTGCCCCACACGCGCAGCAGCAGCTCCTGCTGCGGAATCACGCGCCCAGGGTGGGTGAGGAAATAGCGGAAAAGGTCGAATTCCTTGTCGGTGAGCGGAATGGGGGTGCCGTCGTCGAAGTTGGCGCTGCGGGTGCGGCCATCGAGCTGGCCACCGGGGAACGGCAGCACCTGGGCCACGGCCAGTTGGCGGCCGGGCGAGCGGCGCAGCACAGCGGCCACGCGGGCGAGCAGCTCGGCTATGCTGAAGGGCTTCACCACGTAGTCATCCGCCCCGAGTTGCAGACCCTTCACGCGATCCTGCTCATCGCCGCAGGCGGTGAGGATGATGCTCGGCACGCCGGGGCATTCCTTCTGCATCATGCGCAGCAGCTTGAACCCGCTGATTTCCGGCATGTTCACATCCAGCAGTGCCAGATCCACAGGGGTGGAAAGCAGCAGCTCGAGCGCGGCGCGGCCATCGGGGGCGGTGCGCACTTCGTAGCCTGCGCCGCTCAGCGAATCGGCCAGCACGCGGCGAATGGCAGAATCATCCTCTGCTACCAGTATGCACTTGTTGCTCATTGTCGTCAGATTAGCACAGCCCCTGCAGCGCTGCAAGGGAAAAGGGTGTAATTTACTCCCAGCTGGTCATTTCCTGGAATGCCGAGATGCGGCGGGCCAGTTCGTGGATGCCGAGGGAGAACAGCGAAATGGTGCCGAACTTCTCGCACACCGCAGCAGCCACCACGGTGGCAATGGCCACGCCACGCTTCATGTCTTCCCAGCTCGGGTTGCCGCCGTTCAGGCACTTGGTGAGGTAGCCGGCCAGGGCGCCCATGTAGGCATCTCCCGCGCCCGTGGGGTCCTGCGGGTGCTTGAGCGGCCACGCCGGGCAGCGGAACAGGCGTATTTCGCCCTCGGGCGTGCGGTGGAAGAGCGTGGAACCCGCGCTGCCATGCTTCACAATGGCGTAGCGGGGGCCTGCGGCGAGGAGTTTCTCGCCCGCCTCGAGCGAATCATCCGTCTGCGCCCAGAACTGGGCCTCTTCGTCATTCATGAGCATGAGGTCCACGTTCTTGAGCAGTTCGGTGGCATAATCGGGCTCGCGCTCCAGCCAGCTCTTCATGGAATCGGCCATGCGGAAGCAGGCATTCGGGCACTGCTGCAGCATGCGGTTCTGCAGGCGGGGTGTCACATTCGTGGCCACGGCAATGCTGCAGTCGCTCAGCTCAGGGGTGAGCTGCATCACCCAGTGTTCCTGCACCCCCTCGGTGCGGCTCACGGTGGTGCGGTTGTTCATGTCCTCCTCGTATTTGCCCGTCCAGGCAAAGGTCTGGCCTTTCTCGTGCGCCACGTGCTGCATGCTCACGCCGCGCAGCTCCAGCGCCTGTTCCCAGGCGGCGGGGAAGTCATCGCCCACCACACCGACCATGTCCACCTTGTCCGTGACCAGTCGTGCAGCCAGCGCTGCATATGGCCCGGAACCACCCATCACAGAGTTCACCTGTCCACCAGGGGTAATGAGGGTATCAATGGCAATCGTGCCGTAAATCAGTGCGCGTCCGTTCACAGTTGACCTCCTTCCAACAGAGTGATAAGTGCTTCTTCATCGATGACGGGAATGCCGAGTTTGGCTGCCTTGTCGCGCTTGGAACCGCCGCCTTCGCCCGCTACGAGGTAGGTGGTATTCTTCGTGACGGAGCCTGTGGCCTTGCCGCCGGCGGCGGCAATCATCTTCTCGAACTCAGGGCGGGGGCGGCTCAGCGAACCGGTCAGCACAAAGGTTTTGCCGCTCAGCGGTCCTTCTGTCTGGTTGTTCAAGTTCTCGGTGAATCCTGCCGAGGCGGGATTGATTTCCAGCTGGCGGAGGGTATCCAGCACGGCCTGGCCGGCGGTGGATTGGAAATAGGCAAGCAGCTTGCGTGTGGAGACGGAACCCAGGGGATTGGTGAACTTGAGCTTGTTGGCGCCGTCCGCTTCCAGCGCCACATAGCCACGGGCGGTGTAGGTGGCGGCTGCAGCCTCCAGCCCTGCCTTGAGTGCGGCCTGGCGGGCGAGCAGTTCATCCTTATCTGCGCCCTTGTTGGCGCGTGCTTTGGGATTGAGTGCGTTGTATTGCTCCACGCCCTCTTCGAGCTGCACGAGCAGCTGCAGGAAATGGCCGGCAGCCAGTTCCCCGAGGTCTCGGTGGTACTTTGCTGTGGTTCTGGCGGTGACGGTGCCGATGGTGGCGATGCCGAAGGCGGTGAGCCAGCGTTCGAGAGGGAGGGTGCGGGCGTTCTGGAGGGCGGAGAGAGCCTTGGCGGCGTTTTTCTCGCCGAAGCGGCGGGGCTCGTCATCGGTGCCGAGGTTGAGGGCACCGAGCTGCTCGACGGTGAGGTTGAAGAGGTCGAGCGGGGTGGAAATCATGCCTCGGTTCACGAGGGCCTCTGCCACAGTACCGCCGAGGTTTTCGATATCGAGGGCTTCGCGGCGGCAGAAGTAGGTGGTGCGCATGGCTGCCTGCGCGGGGCAGGTGAAGTTGGTGCAGCGCCAGGCTACCTGTCCTTCCTCCTGGGCAATGGGTGCGCCGCAGCTGGGGCAGACGCCGCCCACGGCATCATACAGGCTGTACGGCACGGCATCGGCAGGGCGCTTGGCGGTGATGACATGCACCACGGCGGGGATGATTTCGCCGCTCTTTTCCATGAGTACCGTGTCACCGATGCGGATGTCCTTGCGGGCGATTTCGTCCTGGTTGTGCAGGGTGGCGCGGGAAACAGTGGTGCCGGAAAGCTGCACAGGCTCGAGCTCGGCCACGGGGGTGAGCACGCCCGTGCGCCCCACCTGGATGCTGATGGCACGCAGCACGGTTTCCTTCTGCTCGGGCAGGTACTTGAAGGCGGCAGCCCAGCGCGGGGCGCGGGCGGTGCTGCCCAGCGATTCGCGCAGCGGGAAGTTATCCAGCTTGATGACGGCGCCATCGGTGCCGTAGCCCAGGTCGCGGCGCAGGATGTTCACTTGCTGCACAGCGGCTCGGGTTTCCTCCATCGAATCGGCGTAGATGACGGGCTGGTTGCGGGGAATGCCCATGCGGTCGAGCAGGTCGGTGAAATCTGCCGTAGTCTGCAGCTCAGGTCCTTCGTACACCCCGAGACCGTGGGCCAGAAAACGCAGCGGACGGCGGGCTACCTCGGCGGCATCCAGCAGCTTGATGGTGCCGGCGGTGGCATTGCGCGGGTTGGCAAAGGCGGGAAGCCCATCGGCATCGCGCTCGGCATTGAGGGTGTCGAAATCTGCCAGCGGCATGTAGATTTCGCCGCGCACTTCCAGCAGCTCGGGTGCGCCTTCCGGCAGGGTGACAGGCACGCTCCTGATGGTGCGGACATTCGCGGTGATGTCATCGCCCGTGCGGCCATCGCCACGCGTGGCGGCGTAGTCGAGACGCCCACGGCGGTAAAGCAGGGTGACGGCGCAGCCATCAATCTTGGGCTCGATGGTGACGCGGGGGGCCTGCTGGCCGAGGCTGGAAGCCAGTCGGTTGTAGAACTCCACAAGCTCGGCGTCGGTCTCGCCCTCGCCGGGCTTGTGTTCGAAAATGTCATCGATACTCTGCATGGGGGCAGGGTGGGTCACCTTGCGGAAGCCCTCGCTGAGGTCGTTGCCCACGCGCTGGGTGGGAGAATCGGGCGTGATGAACTCGGGGTGCTCGCGCTCCAGCTCCTCAATTTCGCGGTAGAGCTTATCGTACTCCGCATCCGAGATTTCGGGCTGGGCCTGTGCGTAATACAGCTCGTTGTTGTGGCGCACAATGTCGCAGAGCTCCGCGTAGCGTTCCTGCGGAGTCTGCTGTGCCTGTTGCTGGGCGGCGGCGAATTCGAAGAGGTCCATGGCGATTGCGCAGCATCATACCACACGCGGGCGCGCGTGGTCAACTCTGTGCTTTGTCTGCGGTGATTTTGCTCCGTCAAACGAGGCGGAGGCCTCGTTGTTCAGGCCTCCTTGGCCTTTTTGAGGATGCGGACTATGCCGAAAGCTCCACGTTTACTGGCGATATCGAGAGCGGTCTGCCCCTCATTATTGCGGATATCAGGATCAGCACCGTGTCGGAGGAGGATTTCAGCACATGCGGGGAGACCATATTTGGCGCATTTCATGAGCGGAGTCATTCCGCTGTCTGCTTCGCGGACATTGATACGTACACCATATCCCAGGATGAGGTTCAGGCATTCGGGGGATGCGGTAGCTGCCTCGTGCAACGGGGTGTAGCCCGGAGATGGTTCTGCATCGGGGGAAGCTCCACGTTCCAGAAGAAGACGGGCACACTCGGTGTGATTGTTGCTCAGAGCATAATGCAGAGGTGTAGGGCAGGTCGGACTACCGGCGTTAATATCAGCCCCGGCATCCAGAAGAATCTGTACGCATTCCAAGTTGCCGTTTACCGCGGCCATGTGCAGAGCCGATGTCGTGCCTTTTTCCCTTGGTTCAACGGAAAGACCATGATTGAGCATCAGACGGACACAATCCGGGTTTCCGCCACGGGCGGCGTGCATAAGGTGGCTGAAGCCGGCTTCATCTACAGCATGCGGGTCTGCTCCCTGCTGGATGAGGAATTGAGCCAGTTCGGCATTGCCGACAGTGAGGGCTTGTTCCAGCGCAGAGGTAAAGTACGCATGGCCTTCCTCTCCGGAAGGTCGGCATTCCGCCAGCAGCTGAATACATTCGGTATAATCTTGTTTGATGGCTATGTCGAGTACGGTATTGAGTGAATTATTCCTCAGAGTGGGGTCGGCCTTGTATTCCAGCAGAACCGCGACTGTATCCGGCTGGTTGTGGTAAACCGCATAGTGGAGCGCGTTCAGCTTTACTTTATTGCGGCTGTCTGGCCTGGCTCCGGCCTGCAGCAGAAGCCGTGTGCATTCCGCATTGGTGCCCTGTGCGGCAAAGATGAGCATCGGCCAGTTATCCAGCCCCCTGGTGTTCGGCTTTGCGCCGTGCTCCAGGAGAATCTGAACGCATTCTGCACTTCCGGCCTTGGCTGCTTCCATGAGGGGAGTCATGGTGCCGGGGATGTCATTTGTGGAAAGCCCAAGCTCCAGCAGGAGTTTCACCATGCGGGGCTGTGCGTTTCCGACCGCTTCGTTCAGGGCGCGAGGTTGCAGTTCTGCTCCTTTGGTCAGCAGGTATTTCAGGCAAGCAACATGCCCGCCCGCAGCAGCACATATAAGAGGATTCCGGTAAATGAAAGGAGTAGAGATATTGGCTCCTGCGTGCAGGAGTACCTCGATGCATTCGATGCGACCGTGGGAAGCTGCGATACAAAGCCAGTCATCCAAGCGGGTGACTTCGGCCGCCTCAATCATGAGTTGAAGGCACGCGGCGTGACCGCGCTGCAATGCAATCTCGATGGGGGTATCGACTTTCTCTTCGTTGTCGTCTTCCTCATCTTCCTCTTCTGATTCCTGCCATAGAGGATCGGCTCCATTTTTCAGTAGAAATTGTACCGCTTCTTCGCGTCCATGGAAGGCTGCATAGTGCAGGGGTGTCCATCCGTGTACATTGGTATCGTCCACCGAATCGCCGGCTTTCAGCGCCTGCCGCATGAAATCGGTGCGGCCTTGGGCGGCTGCGACCATGAGACAGGTTTCGCCCGATTCCTCATTGACTATGAGTTCCTGAATAGCTGACAGCATCTGATTGCCGAGTCTGCGTCCGAATTGGGAAAGCTTTTCGAGCATGCCTTTTGACGGCAGGGGCGTGGCACCGTGTTCCTTCAGGTGCTTTACACAGACAGCTCGTCCCTGCTGGGTGGCATGGTAAAGCGGAGTGTGACCCTGCGCATCGGTCTCGTTCATCGGGGCGCCGTGCTCCAGCAGCAGCTCCAGACAGTCAATCTGTCCGTAGAAAGCAGCCTGGCAGAGCAGGGGCAATCCATCCTCGTTGCGGGCAGATGGTGAGCCACCGTTGCGCAACAGCATTTGCAGGCATTCAGCGTGCCCTTCCTCCACGGCAATCTGCATGGCCTTGTTCAGTGCCGGTTCCGGCAGGTCGGGAGAGGAGTGGAGAATGAGCCTCAGGCATTCCACACGGCCCTCCTCAGCAGCGGCAGAAAGCGGTGTCTGCCCGCAGATATTGGTGCAGTGTACATCTGCTCCGTTGCGCAGGAGCTGCTGCACACAGTGGGCGTGATTTCCCTGCACTGCAAGGTGCAGGGGGGTGAAATACTCTTCTTCTGTAGCTGCATTGACGGGTGCTCCGGCCTTAAGAAGGTGGTAAACGCATTCTGCATGCCCCGCACTGGCTGCATAGTGCAGAGCTGTCCATCCGTTTTCATCCCGGGTAAGGGGTGAGGCTCTATGTGTCAGAAACAACCGAAGGTTCTGCTGCTTCCCTTCTTTTGCTGCATGAATGAGGGCATCCTGACCGGAATCATCGCTTGCATCTAACAATTCTAACCGCATGGGCAGGAGTTCTGCGTGATTGTTGCCTGCAGCCAGCATCAGTGCAGTGGTGCCATCGTGTGCAGCCAGTGCCGGATTTGCCCCCATCCGCAGAAGTTCTCTCATAACCTGCCTGGAGCCTGCACTTACTCTATCCGCTGCAATCATCAAAGCTGTCCAGCCGTCCTCGTCGCGTGAGTCTATGTCGACGCCGTCGCTCAGAGCTTCGTATACAGCGGGTAGATTATCATCATAGACCGCATTAAAAAGCTTCTTCTTCAGTTTCTTCTGGCTGGGGCGTTTCATGGCTTATGTTTCCATATTGTACAGGATAGAACAGGGGAGTCAAGTGTAAGTGAAAAAAAATCAATGTGTAGCGATGCGTGTCATCTGTTTGTGCGGGCTCCGGGGCAACTCTGTGCTTTGTCTGTGTATTATTTCCTTGAGTCAGCATGCATGGCGTGGTAGACTGCAGGGCATGAAAGCTCTTCTCATCAATGGTAGTCCGCATGCAAATGGTAACACATTCCTGGCTCTTTCCATGGTCGCTGAGGCCATGAATGCCGCAGGGGTGGATACAGAGATTGTGCAGATTGGCACAGCGCCTGTGCAGGGTTGCATCGGCTGCCGCGCCTGTCTCAAGACCGGACGCTGCGGCATGAATGATGAGCTTTACAACCACATCTACAACCAGCTCGATGAGATTGGTGGCATTGTCATCGGCAGCCCCACTTACTTTGCCGGGCCGAATGGTGCTCTCTGCGCGCTGCTCGACCGCCTTTACTATTCTGCAGGTGCCAAGCTGGCCTACAAACCGGGAGCCACCATTGCTGTGGCCCGCCGCGGGGGCGCCAGCACCACGCTCGACCGCCTCAACAAGTACATCACCTACAACAAGCAGCCGCTGGTGAGCTCCTTCTACTGGAACATGATATACGGCATGCGCCCCGGTGAGGTGCAGCAGGATGCCGAGGGCGTGCAGACACTCCGCCACCTGGGGCAGAATATGGCCTGGCTCATGCAGTGCATTGCCTCCGGCCCCGCCCACCCCGAGCTCGGCGAGGAACGCGCCTGGACGCACTTTATCCGTTAATAGACGCTCAATTTTTTTGCGAGGTCGAAAATCAGTCGGGGCACGCGGCTCGCTAAAGTGGTAGCTACCCACTCATTCCTGCTCCGTACTCGCGGCTATTTTACCGCGTGCAGGTTCAACCTACCACAAAATTTGTATAGATCCAAATTGTCGAGCAACGGATAGTTACGGAATAAAGCGCCGGAGTATTTTCCGATCCGGCGAGGCCATCGGGATGCTTTCCAGTCGCTCGAGGGGGATAAACTCCTCGCCATCACGGGCAGTGGTGCCTTCCGGCGCCTGATAGAGGTGACGCGTTACTTTGTAGCGCGTCACGCTGTATTTCTGGCTGCAGAGTTCCGGCAGACCGGCCAGCTCGTCGGGATTGCGGCGGGGAAGGCGGTACATGCCCTCGTGCCGCTTGCCGTCGGCCTGTTTTTCGAGCAGCAGCCCGGCCTCGGTGAGCATGAGAATATCGTGGTGCTCCACCGAGGTGATTTCCTTTTTGGGCATCTTGACAGGCAGCGTCTCGGGCTGGGTGGCGCGGCACCACTGCCGCACCGGGCAGAGCAGGCAATTCGGCGCGCTGCCGGTGCAGATGGTCTGCCCCAGCTCCATGAGGGCGGAGTTGTACGCCCGCGGGTTGCTGCGGTGTACCATGTCGGCAGCCATTTTCCACTGTGCTTTGCGTCCTGCCGGGGAATCCACGGGGGTGGAGTCATTGCACAGACGGGCAAAAACGCGGGATACATTCGCATCCACGAGCGGGGCGGGGGTGTTGAAGGCAAAACTGAGCACGGCGCCCACCGTGTAGTCACCGATGCCGGGCAAGGCGCGGATTTCGGCCTCGGTGTGCGGGAATATGCCGTCATGTTGCTGCACAATGGCGCGGGCGGCGGCCTGCAGCGCCCGCACGCGGCGGTAGTAGCCCAGCCCCTCCCAGGAGCGCAGCGCTTCTTCCTCGCCGGCGGCGGCCAGGTGAGCGGGGGTGGGGAACTGCTCCATCCACCGTTCGTAGCGGCCAAGCACCGTGGGAATGGTGGTCTGCTGCAGCATGATTTCGCTCACCAGCACTGCCCACGGGTCGGTGGTGCGACGCCAGGGATAATCCCGCCCGTGAGCGGTGAACCAATCCACCAGAGCCTGTGCAATTTCCTGCGCGTGGGGGTGGCTCATTTGGTTTCGGTGGTGTAGATGGAGATGTCTGCCTCGCGGGTGCCGAGCATCTTCTGGGCGCGCATGAGCGCCTTGCGGGTGGACATATTCGGGTTCTTAGGCTCAATGAGGAAGATGTTGCTTTCCCCCTTCTCGCAGCCCTCCTGCAGCAGGGCGAGCACACCGCTGCGCTGCAGAATGCGGAAGACATCGCGGCTGGCACCGGAAATGATGATGTGGCGCCCCTTCTCGCGGATGAAGCGGATGAGTTCCTCGAGCGCGCACACCGAGGTGGCGTCCAGGTTGCGGGCGTTGCGCATACGCAGCACCACCACGGCCAGACTGGGATCCTCTGCAATGCGGGCAACCTGGCGGCGGAACATATCGGCCGCGCCGAAGAAGATATCGCCCTCCACGTGCACGATGGAAATTTGCGGCAGGCGGTTCTTGCTGTGGGCCAGTTCCATCAGTGTGCCTTCATCGTTGAAGGTGTATTCCACCAGCTCGGGACGGGCCGCTTTGCGCAGGAAGAGGGAAACGGAAATGACCACGCCCACGAAGATGGCAATGTGCAGCGGCAGCAGCAGGGCGGCCACGAAGGTGACGAAGAGCACCATGGCATCGCCCGGTGTGGAGCGGAAGCAGATGCGCAGCAGCTTCTTGTCATACAGCGAGATGGCATTGGCCAGCACCAGCGCGGCCAGCACGCTGTGCGGAATCTTGGAGATGAGCGGGAAGTTGGCCAGCACGAAGGTGATGCCCAGGCAGATAAGGCCGCAGTACACACCTGCAAAGCGCGTGGCGGCGCCGGCCGTGAAGTTGAGCATGGAGCGCGTGAGCGAGGCGGAGCAGGGCAGCGATGTGGTGAGGGCGGAGCCCATGTTGGCCATGCCTACGGCGAAGGTGTCCTGGTTGAGGTTGAGCGGCTCACCTGTCTTGGCGCTCAGGGTCTTGCTCATTACCGTCTGCTCCAGCGTGGAGAGGAAGGCAATACCCACGATGACGGGGAAGAGTTCGTTGATGTAGTCCGGCAGTTCCCACACCGCGGGAGCGCGGCACACGAGGTCGCTCATGGTGAAATCCTTGAGCATGCGTACCCCGGCAAAACTGCCGCCTGCCCAAGGCTGGCTGAGCACCCAGTTGATGGCGCTCATCACTACCAGAATCACGGCAAAGGTGGGCAGGCGTTTCAGGTATTTCTTGAGCGGGATGAAGAGAGCAAAGCTGAGCACGCCCAGCACAATGGGCTGCCACTGCACCATGTGCAGGTTGTTCAGGATGGCGCTCATCATGGTGAAGAACGAGCTGCCGGCGTCAACATCGTTGATGCCCAGTACGTAGCGGGTCTGCGATGCGATGATGAGCGTGGCCGCACCTGTCACATAACCCACCAGCACGCTGCGGCTTACGAACTGCAGCATCTCGGTGGCTTTCACGAAGGCTCCGATAACGCAGAGCAGACCCGCCATGAACACGATAAGCGGCACAAAGATATGCGGCTGGCTCTGGATGCCTGGCGAGGAGGCCAGGAAGAAGCTGGCCAGCATGAAGGCCGTGGCATTGCTCGGGCCACTGACGGTGAGGCTGCAGCGTGTGAAGAGAGGAGCAATGAAGGTGCCCACCGTGGCGGCCATGATGCCGTAGATGCTGTCCAGTCCGGCCATGGCGGCAAAGGCCATACCCTGCGGCAGACCTACCAGCGCCACGTCTGTGGCGGCTTTCAAATCGCGTCCCGCCTTTCCCAGAGTATACCCCTGCAGCGCGTGCCGGACGGGCAGAGGGTCAATCATTCCCTGAGCCAGAAATTGCTTCATTCCTTTCCAGCCCCAGCGTACTCTGTTAGCAAGCATCCCCATTTGTGTGTTATTCTACCAGAAATATGCGAATCTGCAAGCGGATTCTTGGCTAAAAATGGGAACCGATCAGGATGTGCAAAGGACAAATGAGAATGTACAACTGAAAATTACCCTGCGGCTCTGCCGCAGCATACTCAGGCGAGCAACCTGCCTCGACGGCCAGTGAGGGCGTAGCAAGCGCAGACGCGGCCTGTCACGGCGTAGGCGAAGCCGAAGACGGAAGGCGAGCGGAATTAAGAGCCCGTAGGGCGACACGTTTAATAGCCCAAGGCGTCAGCCTTGGGTACCAAGAAAATAATGAACGGAACCCCGAGCAACGCGAGCAATCGTGTGTTTTGTCATACTAAAACGCGAGATTTTGAATATTACAGTTCCCCTCCCACCGGAATCATAAATTCAGGTGGTTTTCTATCAAGGGGGTGATTTTCATTCAGCCAGCAGGAGCAGATGCTCGCTGAT
>JBGVNQ010000051.1:0-59124 GCA_045125705.1 Akkermansia sp.
TGTTAAAGTAGTCTCGCCAGGATTCGAACCTAGACTGAGGGAATCAAAATCCCTAGTGCTACCTTTACACCACGAGACCACGCAGTGTGAGTGCAGCCATCGTGGGCTGCGGGCTCACTTTTACCACATGGCGTGGCATCTGGCAAGCACAAAGTATGTACTGCATTCTGATTGGCATGTATCCAGCAGTTTGCCCGGAGCGAGCAATGGATATTTATCTCTCTGCGCAGTGTGAGCTGCGCAATTTCACCGAAGCTCCCGCAGGGAGCTAGATTTTACTGAGTGCAGCGAAGTTTCACCGGTGGTCTAAGACCACCGATTTCGCTGACGAGCCGCCAGGCGAGGATTTGGAGGCATTCAGTATAGGCTGGTTGATTTGACTATATCAAATAATGGCAATGGTGGTGAAACTTCGGGCTTTCAGCCTCAGTGAAATTTCACTACCGTTCAGTGAAACTTTACCCGCCATTGTGCTTTGAGTCAGCCCATCCGGGCTGTGCTCTACGCCAGGGCAGGCGGGTTCAGCGAAATTTCGTCCGCCTGCGGCGGACTCAGATTTTTTTAATCCGCGGCTTACTTCGGCCCTCCTGTGGTTCTGTTTGTTGAAACACAGATTGCACTTGCGTGTGGCGGGTGGGTCGGGTAGAATGTGGGGCAGACACCATGGATTATGCCCCTTTGATAGAGAAGCGCCGCGAGCGACTGGCCGAGCTGGAGCAGCAGATTGCAGATCCGGCGCTGTTCGACGACCGCCAGCGGGCGGGTGAGCTCATGCGCGAGCACCGCCGCACCCAGGAGCTCATGCGCGACTGGGACACGCTGCAGAATGTGCTGCAGCAGATTGCGGATAACCGCGAGCTGGCCACGGGCGATGACCCTGAGCTGGCCGAAATGGCGGAGGCGGAGCTGGCCGAGCTGGAGCCGAAGGTGGGAAAGCTCACGGAGCAGATTCAGTACAGCCTGCTGCCGCGCGATGAGACGGAAGACCGCGATGCGCTGGTGGAAATCCGCGCGGGCACGGGTGGCGACGAGGCGGCCCTCTTTGCGGGCGATCTGCTGGGCATGTACCAGCGCTATGCCGAAAGCCGAGGCTGGCGTGTGGAGATACTGGATGCCAGCCCGAACGATATAGGCGGCTTCAAGGAAGTGACCATCCGCATTTCGGGCGAGGAGGTGTTCCGCTTCCTGAAGTACGAAAGCGGCGTGCACCGTGTGCAGCGCGTGCCTGCCACCGAGACCCAGGGGCGCATCCACACCAGCACCGCCACTGTGGCTGTGCTGCCCGAGGCCGAGGAAGTGGACGTGGTGATTCGCCAGGAAGACCTGCGCATCGAGACCTGCCGCGCCGGCGGTGCCGGTGGCCAGCATGTGAACCGCACGGAATCCGCCGTGCAGATTTTCCACCTGCCCACGGGTATCATGGTGCGCTGCGAGGACGGCCGCTCGCAGCTGAAGAACAAGGAAACCGCCATGCGTATTCTGCGCGCCCGCCTGTTCGAGATGAAGCAGCGCGAGGCTCAGGAATCCTACTCCGCCCAGCGCCGCGCCCTCATCGGCTCCGGTGGCCGCGAGGAGAAAATCCGCACCTACAATTTCCCCCAGAACCGCTTCACCGACCACCGCATCGGCTACACCGCCTATAACCTCGACATCGTGGTGACCACCGGCGCGCTGGATGACGTCATCTCCAGCATGCAGCATGTGGAGATGGAGGAGCGCATGGACGAGCTCAAATAACCCCCCGCCCGCAGAGAAGATGAAGACTATCCAGGATGTGCTGCAGAGCGGCACCGAGTATCTCGAATCCCGCGGGGTGGAGGGCGCCCGCCACTCCATGCAGAGCCTGCTGGTGCATGTGCTGGGCTGCAACAAGACCTGGCTCTACCTGCACTACGATGACCCGCTGCCCGAGGACAAGCTGGCGCCCCTGCGTGAGCTGCTGCGCCGCCGCGGGCAGGGCGAGCCCCTGCAGCACCTGCTGGGCAGCACCGAGTTCTACCGCCGCGAGTTCCGCACCGATGCCCGCGCCCTTATTCCCCGCCCCGAGACCGAGGAGCTGGTGGAAATGGCGCTGCAGATGGCCCCGCGCCGCAGCGGCATGCGCGTGCTCGATATGGGCTGCGGCAGCGGCATCATCGGCATCACCCTGGCGCTGGAGCTGGCCCGCCAGGCGCCCGAGGTGGTCATGGCCGATATTTCGGAGGCAGCCCTCTCCCTCACGCTCGAGAACGCCACCGTCCTGGGTGCCCGCGTGCGCACCTACCGCAGCGACCTCTTTGCCGCCTGGGATTCCCCCGAGGAAGGCGCTGTGCAGCCGCCCGAGGGACGCTTCGACCTGGTGCTGGCCAATCTTCCCTATGTGCCCGATGGCGAGGAGGTCTCTGCCGAGGTGCAGCACGACCCCGCTAGCGCCCTCTATGGCGGGCCCGATGGTCTGGACGTGGTGCGGCGCTTCCTGAAGGATGCTCTGCCGCATCTCGCGGCGCATGCACTCGTCATGCTCGAGGTGGGGCACGACCAGGGACACGCCACCCGCGAAATCATGGAGCAGCTGGGCTACACCCAGTGCCGCGTGCTCACCGATATGAGCGGCAAGGCTCGCTTCCCCATGGGCTTTGCGCCGCAGCTGCCTGAGCCCGAACCCGCAGAGCAGGAACCCCGGGCCGATGATTGAGTACCACCTCCTGCCCGTGGTGAAACGCTGCGCGGGGTATCTGGCCACCGCGCTGCGCTGGGTGCTGGTAGCCTGCGCGCTGCTGGCTGTGGCCGAGCTGGTGCTGCTGCCGCTGCGCCTGGTGCTGCCCGGCATCGTGTGCGGCATGGTATCGGCCTTCCTGCTGCAGCTGGGGCTTTGCCTGCTGGTGGTGCTGGCCGCGTGGGGCCACGCCGTGCTGCTGGCAGAGCAGGGGACTGTGGTCACCCGCTGGCTCCTGCGTGTGGGGGCTATTCTGAGCCCGCTGGCGCCCATCTGCTGGGCATTTACCCTGTTTTCGGGGCATCTGCTCCTCTACCGCCAGGCAGAGCTGCCGCTTATTCTGGGGCTTCTGCTCGTGGTGGCTGCCCTGGTGAATATTCCGTGCATGGCCGCGGCCCGCTGGCAGCTGCAGCTGCGCGTGGTGGCGCTGCCGCTGCTTCTGCTGCTGGTGCAGCTCTGCGATGTGCCCGGCCTGCTCTCGATCTGCGCCGTGTTCAAGCTTCTGGCCGCCTGGCTGGCCTTCTCCCCCCTCCGCCACCTCTCCTCCCTCGCCCCCCGCATCATCTCCATGCCCGAAAAGGAGTGAAGTTTGGAAGTAGAATGTAGAATTTTGGATGTATTAAATTCGGCGGGCTTCCAGCCCGCGGAATTCTGAGCCCGTATGGGCGGTACCTTCATTAGCCCAAGGCGTCAGCCTTGGGTACCAAGAAAAACAATGAACGGAACCCCGAGCAACGCGAGTGGGTGGCAGACCTCAAAGAACTGTGCGCTTTGACCATAACCGGGGATTTTTCATCTTGCCATGCATTACTCAACATGATAGCATGATTCATAGGCTCAGCATGGCTCACACTTATTCCAATATTAATCTCCATATCATCTTCCATACAAAAAGTTCTGGAGTTACCATACGTGAAGAACATTTGCCACGCATGTTCCAGTACATCAGGGGGATAATTGAAACCGTTTCCGGACACCCTTACATGATTGGGGGCAGACCGGATCACATACACGTGCTGCTTTCTCTTCCCGTGACGCAATCCGTCTCCGAAATTGTCCGTACTATTAAATCCAATACAAGCAGATGGGTAAAGGGGCTACATGCCGAGTATCAGCACTTCTCGTGGCAGGAAGGCTATGGGGTGTTTTCCGTTAGTGAATCAAACAAATCTGCGGTCGTGGATTATATCGCAAATCAGCAAGTACACCATCGGAAATACACAGCGCACGAGGAGTTTGAGTTGTTTCTTCGAAAAAACGGTCTGTCATCAACGCCTTCCCTTGATGAAGTGAAGCATGATTCAACTGGTGCAGGGGATACGAAATAATGCAGGCTGTGTTGCAGGTGATTGTTTTTTATTAGTCGCTTTGCTTAAATATTAACGCATTACCTATCTGCCACCCACTCGCTGCGCTCGGGGTTCCGGTCTTCTTTTATCTTAATACCCAAGGCTTACGCCTTGGGCTAATGAAAGTACCGCCCTGTCGGGCTTCCGAATTCCGCAGGCGGAGCCTGCCGAATTTAAAAAATTCAACCTCCCTTCAGGGATGGGGAGGCGGGGTTGTACAGCAGGCTGCCTCGACATGCCGGCTCGCCATGGCGAGGAGTGGCTAATGATGCCAACGCGTAATGTATATGAAGTTCGGCGGGCGTGAAGGCCGCGGAATATAGAGCCCGGAGGGCGGTATAATCGTAGCGAGGGGCGTTAGCCCCTCGTTCTCGTCAATAAATAATCCCGAGCCCGCACAGCGGGCGGCATAATGCGTGGCCATGAGGAATATGTCCGGTAACGCAAATGACCGTTAATCCAATGCCGATATTTGACATCGCAAGAGAGCGTGTTGCACCTCTTTATGCCGCCCGTTTCACGGGCTCTGATATCATTTTATGCTAATCGAGGGGCTACACACGCCCCGCTAAAGCGTGTCGGTTTCGCACCTCGCTAATGATATGCCACCCACTCGCTGTGCTCGGGGTTCCGTTCATTGTTTTTCTTGGCACCCAGTAACGCTCTGGGTTAATGAAAGTACCGCCCTGTTGGGCTCTAAATTCGGCGGGCTGGAAGCCCGTGGAACTTTCACATCCAAAATTCAAGATTCAACATTCAACCTCCCTTCAGGGAGGGGGAGGCGGGGTTGGATACCGATACAGCCGTTAAAGCACAGGGTTGCGTATGATGCAGGCCCAAACGGGCTTCCGAATTCCGCAGGCGGAGCCTGCCGAATTTAATACATTCCCGAAGGCCTCGGCGTAGACCGTAGGGCGAAGACGGGAACATCCAAAATTCTACATTCAACATCCAACCTCTCTTCAGGTCGGGAGGAGGAGGCTGACGGGGTTGTACAGCAGGTCGCTCAGGCGGGCGGCGATGCGGTTGGCCTCGGCGGCGGGAATGGTGGTGGAAATGTAGAAAGTATAGGGCAGGGAGAAGGTGCTCAGCGCATCGCCGCCGGCGCGGATACCCACCTTGGGGGTCTTGCCGCGCACCACGAAGCCGAAGGCGGGGAGCTGGCCGCCGACCACATGCTCGGCCACCTGCTGGCGGGCGGTCAGGGTATCGCACACGGCGATGTGGGGGTAGAACCCGGCGGGTATGTCGGAGCTGGGGCGCTGGGTTTCGCGGGCCAGGCGGTAGATGCTCTTGGCGGCGGCGTTTTCAATGGCCACCACCTTGTTGCCGGCATCCTCAAAGAGCAGCACATCCACCTTGCCGTCGGCGGGCATCCAGGAGGTGTAGCCCGTGCAGGCCTTCACCACGGCGCGCACCAGGTAATCGAAGAGCGAGTAGCGGTTCTCCAGCAGCTTCTCGCACTGCACCGCAATGGGCAGGCTGATGCGCGCCAGCGCTGCCATGTTCACCTCGCAGTCATACACATAGTAGCCGTCTATCTCCGGGCGCGTGGGGGGAATGGCAAAATCATTCACCACCGTCTTGCCTCGGCTGCACATCGGGGCTGCCGGTGCCACCACATCTGCCGCCATGATACGCCCGCGGGGCCCGGTGCCGCGCAGTGTGGCGGGGTCGATTCCCTGTTTCTGGCAGAGCTTGCGGGCGAGGGGGGAGATAAGCATGGCGGCGTGGCGGTGGTGTGGTATGGTAGAAATGCTTGCGGGGTGCCGCAGCACCCCGCTTGTTGAGATTTCAGAATCAGGCCTGGTAGCGCAGTTCGCCGTCGATGATGGTCATCACGGTGTCGAACTCGGCGTTGAGCACCACCATGTCGGCGGTGTAGCCGGGGGCAATCTTGCCCAGGTCGTGCAGGCCGAGGCTCTGGGCCTGGTTCCACGAGGTAGCCTTCACGATTTCGCTCAGCGGCATACCCGTGATTTCCTGCACATTCTTGATACCCTTGGCATAGCGCAGGGTGGAGCCGGCCAGGTTGCCGCTCTCCAGGCGGGCCACGCCGTCCTTCACGATGATGGGCAGACCACCCAGCTGGCCGGGGCCATCGGGCATCCACGAGCAGGCCAGAGAGTCGGTAATCATGATCATCTGGTCGATGCTCTTGTTCGTGAAGGTCAGGTTGAGCATATCCTGGCAGAGGTGAATCTTGTCGCAGATAATCTCAATCTTGATGTCCTTATCCAGCATGCCGGAACCCACCAGGCCGATTTCGCGGTGGTGCTGGGGGCTCATCTGGTTGCAGAAGTGGGTCAGGTGCTTCAGACCGGCTGCCTTCGCCTTCTTGAAATCAGCGTAGCTGGCAGCAGAGTGGCCGGCGGAGCAGGTGATGCCCGCAGCCGTGGCCTGGTTGATGAAGTCGATGGAACCGGGCATCTCCGGAGCCATGGAGATGAGCAGCACGCGGTAGATGTCGTTCAGCATGGCCACTTCCTCGAAATCGGCGGGGCGCACGAAAGCGGGGTTCTGGGCGCCGCACTGCTTCGGGTTGATGTAGGGCCCTTCCAGGTGCACACCGGGGGTCTTGGAGCCCGTGGGAGCAGCGGCGTATTCCTTCACCACCGTGCACACATCGGCCAGGGTCTTGGTGCCCAGGGTCAGTGTGGTCGGCAGCCAGGTGGTCACACCTTCCTTCATCTTGCAGTCCGCGATGGTGCGGATGCTCTCCACCGTGCAGTCGCAGGTGTCGCAGCCACCGGCGCCGTGGGAGTGAATGTCGATGAAGCCGGGCATGAGCATGTTGCCGCCGGCGTCGATGGTCTTGTCGGCCTCGGCGGTCTCACCGGGCTGCAGCACAGCAATGATCTTGCTGCCTTCCACAAGCACAGAACCACCGGGCAGGTCAATGCCGGGGGAAATGATATGGGCATTCGTGATGAGTGTCTTCATATTCGGTCTATGATGTTATGTTGTTAAGGGGTAGAGCTGGCAGCACCATGCCACCGGCTTACGCTGCAATTCTAGCCTTATCTCCACCACGATGCAAGGCAAAAGAAAGCAATCGATGAAAAAACAATAAAGAAGCAGCATTTGTGATTTACGAATGACGATTTACGATTGACGAAGTGAACCATTCCCCGGGCTTACAGCCCCGCCAATCTTGGAGCCTGGCAGGGCGAACGGAACCAGAGCCCGGAGGGCGGTGCTTTTAGTAGCCAAAGTCTTGGGTATGAAGATAAAAGAAGACCGGAACCCCGAGCGCTGCGAGTGGGTGGCATATCATTAGCGAGGGGCGAAACCGACTCGCTTTAGCGGGGCGTGTGTAGCCCCTCGATTAGCATAAAATGATATCGGAGCCCGTTCCAACGGGCGGCATAAAGAGGTGCAACACGCCCTCTTACGATGTCAATGTATACCGCCAATGAATGGTTGTTTTCGATATCCAACGTCTCTGGAATCTGCCACGCATTATGCCGCCCGCGTTGCGGGCTCGGGATTATTTATTGATGAGAACGAGGGGCTGCGCCCCTCGCTACGATTATACCGCCCATACGGGCTCCATATTCCGCAGGCGGAGCCTGCCGAATTGAATACATCAAACATTCTACATTCAACATCCCCAAAGGGCTCCTAACGCTTCGCTAATTGCACGTCATTACTCCTATAGGAATACGGTGTTGGGCAATAAATGAGAGTATATCTGTGTATATCTGTGTAGGTTGGTGTTTTGCGTTGTTGATTGGGGTCTTGAAAAATCCCCGGTTTTGGTCAGAGCGTACGGTTCTTTGAGGCCTGCCACCCACTCGCGTTGCTCGGGGTTCCGTTCATTGTTTTTTCCAGGTACCCAGAGCTGACGCTCTGGGCTAATGAAGGTAGCGCCCTGTCGGGCTCTGAATTTCCTCGGGCTTTTCACTCCCGCCTAAACCAAACCTGCCCGTTCCTGTTTCAGAAACGGGCAGGGGAATATTAACTATTTGCTGAGCTGCTTTATTTTCTTCCGTCTTCGCCAAGGCTACGCCGTGACGAGGCTCTGTGACAGGGGCCTGAAGCGGGCTTGGCACGCCGACTTGTGAGGGCGTAGCGTTCCGCAAAGCCCCAAGCATGCGATGATTTTACTTATGCGCGGCGACGACGACGGGCGCACAGCATCATCAATGCCGCCAAGCCAAGAGTTGCGGCCTGTCGCGGCGGAGGACGTAAGTCCGGAGACGGAAGGCGGGCTCCCGGCTTCGCGTCAGCCCCTTGCGGGGCTGCTTGCTTCCGTCTTCGCTCCTTTCGGAGCTACGCCGAGACGAGCCGCCGTGGCAGGACGCCGACCGAATGGCTTTATTTTCTACGACGGCGCATGGCGAGTGCCGAGAGTGCCAGTAGGCTGAGGCTTGTCGCCTGTCACGGCGTAGGTTTACCGAAGCCGGATGGTCGGCTCCCGGCTACGCGTCAGCCCCTTGCGGGGCTGCTTGCTACGCCGAGGCGGGACGCCCGCGAATGGTTTTACTTTCTGCGACGGCGAGATACGAGAGCAGTGAGAGCTATCAATCCAAGGGTGGATGTAGCGGGCTCAGGAACCTGGAGGCCGGAGATGATGATGACGGTACCTACGCTGCTGGTGGAGTTGTAGTAGCGCACGCTCACGCCGCTGCCGCTGCCGGCGGTGGCCTGGGCTCCGGCTTCGAGCGTGTCGCCCTTCACATATTGCGAGGCACCCTGTGCCACCAGCAGCTGGCCCAGCCAGCTGTCGGCTGCGAAGTAAAGTCCTTTGTTTTCGCCGGTGCCTGTGTAGTCGCTCAGGCTGAATCCTTCCAGCGTGATGCTGAAGGTCGGCTTGCCCGAGTCCATGCCGGTGAATCCGGAAAGGTCACCCAGGTCTACCACCATGCTGGCATCTACTCCCAAGGTCATGCCGTTCAGCAGGCTGGTGCTGAATTGCAAGCCTGTGGGGCCGCCCTCGACCAGGTTAATCGCCGAACCACCCGTGCCTACCTGCGGCTGAGCCTTGTCCAGCATGTGGAACTCGCCCTTGGTCAGCTGCACATCCGAGGCAGACAGTCCGCTCATGTTTACCTTGGTGTTCTCTTCAGCCGCCGTTATGGTGACGTTCGACAACTCCATGTCGGCAATGGTAAAGCTGGCATCCTGCTCAATCTGAATCAGCTCTACATTGTTGTCTTTTGCAGTCAGAGAGGCTGCCGAATTATTGGCTGCAATGGTAATGTGAGAGGAATCGCTGGCATTCTTCTTCACGCTGCCTGTGGTTCCTAAGTTCAGACTGGTGTCTGTAGAGGAAATCTGCGCAGAGGCGGTGCTGGCAATACTTACCTGGCCGCTCACGTTCAACGAAGAATCAATAGACAGCTTACCATCTCCGGTTATGTTTACATTTCCGGTGCCGAGCGCGTTGGTATGTTGGGTTGTGAGCGTTCCATTTGAAATCGTTGTACCACCTGTGAAGCTATTATTCCCCAAAAGTGAGAGTGTACCCTCTCCAGCTTTTTCGATGGCGCCATCACCAGATATGACACCACTATAACTTAACTCCTTAGCGTCAGCTAAGTCATATTTAATGAGACCTTGCTCAATTTTGGTGGCACCCGTATACCAAGATTCTCCATATGTGGCACCCATCGTAAATGAGAGGGTGCCGGCACCTTTCTTGGTAATACCGGAACTGCTGTTATTTCCGTTCAAAATGGCATCAATCGTGAGTTCTCCGCTTTGTACATCGATTGTAATCCCCTTGCGTAAACGAATGCCGCCTGTGATATCTGAATCACCCGTCGATGTAATCGTTCCACCAACCTCATAAAAATCAAGTGCGCCGTAACCATCCTGGGAGCCCTGATTGTAGCTGTTTGCAATTGCATTCGAACCACTTATTGAACCATTTTTTAAAACAATCTTGAAGTTTTTTCCCAGAGTCTGACGACCTGTGCCCAGTTCCCACGCACCTCCGTTAAGGGTAACTGTCATGTCCGTAAGTCCATAGTTAATCATGTCGTTATCGCTGGCGAACTGTAAAGTTGCACCGGATTGTACAGTAGTGGACTTGACATTATAATTCTTGTCGCCGGTCGATACCTGGAGAATTCCGGAGTTGATTGTTACTGCGCTGGAACTTGCGGTCAATGCGCCAATTCTGTGAACAACCGGAGAATCGGCAGTGCCGCCGCTCAAGGTTACATTTTTGCTGCTCTCCAGCTTATGAAGATTCAAAGCATCAGTGAATGTGATACTTGAACTACCAGAGCCTGTGACATTGAGAGAGCCAGAAGAGCTTTCAATCTGATTACTGATGGTAAAGGAGAGGTTTCCATAAAGGTTCAATTCTGTAGTTCCTTCCAAGGTTATCTTACCCGCACCGAAGTTGTCATTTCCTTTCACTACCTTGCGGAGTACCAGTTGCGTACCTTTTGCCATGGTCAGATTTGCACCACCCAGGTTGGTAATGGCTCCATCATGGAACACAGCGTTTGCCAAAGCCCCCTCACGGATATAGACCTCCTCTACGGTGTTTCCTCCTTCTGTCAGAGGACGAAGATTTATCGTGCCATTGTCATTCCATCCATTTCCGGAACTGAGAGCTAGCGAAAGCTTTGATTCAGCAGCGCCTTGAATGCTAAGATCCAGCGATGCTTTTGAATCACTGTTCCCACTAGTGTATGTACCATTGGAAGCAGCAAGTTTATTGACCAGATTTAGTGTAGCGCCTTCACTTAGTATTACAACAGAATTATTATTTCCGGTGCTGAGCGTTCCCACCGAGTGAGTTGTGCTACTGCCTAGGGTAATGTTGGCATAATCGCCCAATGATAAAGATCCGGTTGCAGCATTCAGGGTGCCGATGCTGTGCCGTTTCTGCGCTTCAGCAGTACCTCCACCCAAACTCAGAGTCTTGCCTGCAGACACATTCACTGTGCCGCTGTTCCCCGTAATAGTCAGACAACCTATCGTTGTATCATCTTGAACATTAAGGGTGAAAGAGGTTGTTTGATTGACAGATAAGGAGTTGAAGCTGATATCCTCGCCTTCTCCAGCCTCGCCGGTATTGACTGTAATATTATACGGAGCGGCATTGTTTGTATCCGAGCTGAAACGGCTGAAACTGATATTCCCTGCAAATCCGGCAAGGGAACAAATTTCGATATTAGCAGTATCTCCGTTTCCTTTATTCTCTGCACTTGTGCTGACCAACGAGCCGGAACCAGACACCTGGTTAATTTTCATATTATAGTTCCAATGGCTCGTTAAGGAAAGCTGGGCTCCCTCCTCAACGTGCATAGAACCAAACTCAATCCATGCTCCATTGGAATCTCGTACATAGAAATTACCTGTGCCTTCGTACACACTTAACTTCTGGAAATCTGCTTTATCTGCATCATTATCGCCATCTGCAAGGTAATAGAGCTTTGCTCCGTTAGTAAGGATAATCTCTGATAAAGAAGAAACATTATGTTTGTTTCCCTGGCCCGCGCCTATCTGGAAAGTATTATTGCCCACAACTTCCAGCACACCTTCAAACGAAGTTCCGGTAAGTGCGGCATTATTATTGTTGTTGCTCGTATGAACCTGAATCTTGCCAGTGCCAGTCAGATATCCATTGTTTAGAAGAGAGTTGAACGAAATCCCGCTGGGCAGAGTATTTACCAAGAGTGTGGCATCCTGACCAAGAGAAATGGAACCAGCCTTATTATCCGTCACATTGGCAGAGTAACTAATCTGGTTTAGATTAACGGAGCCGCTGAGCAGATTCAGCACGGCTGCATCACCATTGAGTACATAAGATACGGCGCCTGTGATACCCGCTCCCGTACCACCGGTGCCAACCACATCGAGAGCACCGCTCGTAATATAAAGCGTCTTGCCCACATTTGCTGATGCGCTGATATACACATCGCCCACACGGTCCCCATCTTCTTGGTTGGCATCGGTCACTTGGGTTACTGTATAGCCATCAATCTGGGTTATATCGTTCAGATTTGTGGAGCCGCCCTGAACAAGCCAGTAACTGCCTCCGCTGGTAAGTTTGAAACCATCGCCGGTGGTGTTATAAACACTTGTATTAGAAGTATCTAAAACAAATTTTCCTTCATCTGTTGCTTCTCTGCGAACAATAAAGTCACTATTGATATCTCCGGAAAGTGAAATCATACCACCAAGTGTCAGAGTACCGTTGTTGGTGAGCGTGCCGCAAAACTCGGTTATGCCGTTACCGGTGATACTTGCGGTAGTCTCTGCGGCAATAGACATGCCACGGGCGAATGTAACCTTGCCAGCTTCAGTGTTCACAATGTTGCCGGCAAGAGAGCCTGTCGCCGTCAGGTGACCGTTGTTGCTCAGTGTCGATTCACTACTGATGTTGACTGCACCTGCGGTCAGGGTTCGGTAATTGAGTGTACCACTCGTGTATGTAAAGCTGTTAATGCTGTTGCTCTCTCCATTTAAGGTAAGGCTTCCGCCACTCAGCGCAAGAGCCCCTACACCGGAAACGTTTTTGTGGATTGTGGTGGAGCCACCACTGACCTCGAGCTTGGAACTTGCCGCAATTGTGACAGCTCCGTTTATGGTGGCGTTTTCGCTGCTCAGATTCAACTGTGCTTTTTTTCCATCGTAACCGACAGAAAGCCCACCGGATCCTACTATTAGCTCCGAAACACTCACGTTATATGTTCCGTGATTGCCAGTAATGAACTGATTTGCTACAACGGAACCAGTGCCGGAAACGCTTTGTTCACTCTGGTCGTATGTCAGTCTTATAACATTTACATCGAGTGTACCATTGGCAATAATACCACCACTTATACCCCAGCTGTTAATCAGGTGGCCATTGACATTGAGAGTAGATCCAGCAGCAATGGTAAGAGTTCCCGACGCGCCTGTAGTGGAAAAATCTCCGTAAACAGTATGTTTTATGTTCTCACCAGAGAAGGTAAGATGGGCGCTGCCGCTCATTGCAATGCTGTTGATATAGGAGGAATTCTGCAGCTCGAGCGTTCCGCCGGAAAGCGACAGTTTAGAAATGGAGGTATATGCATCGCCTACTGTGCCGGTCAACGTTACACGTCCGTTTCCCTGTTTGGCTATTTCTCCACCACCAGTAAGGTTCTGGGTGATTGTTTTGTCAGTAGCACCGGAGAATTGAAGTTTGGCGCCGGAGTTGATAACGGCAGTATCTGCTGTACCCAGAGTGCCGGCATCCGTGAGTTCCAGAGTGCCGGCTGTAATTTCCGTTCCGCCGGAGTAGGTGTTGTCCGCGCTGAGTTTCAGGGTGCCGACACCTGATTTAATCAATTTGCCGCCACCGCTCACAACACCGCTGATGGTCATCGTGCCACCAGCTGCACCATCCAGCTGGGAAATGGAATCGCCATTATCGGCAAAGGTGTATTTAGCAGTATCAAAAGTAGTACCGCTGGCACTCTGCAGGGTAATCGGAGTACCAAGCGTGGTTGTATCTGCATACATACCAACTATACCTGCACCAAATCGGATGTCAGGGTTCTTATTATTGGAACTTATACCTTCACTACCCAAAATCAGCTTACCTCCATCAGCCAAAGTTAGGTTTAATACGGAAGAGTTTTCCCCTTTAACAGACGCTATGCCCTTAATGGCAACTGTGCCTGCAGAACCAATATTGATGCTGCCGCCTTGGTCGCCGGTGAACATGGTGGCATCCTTGGCAAGCAGGCTGCCATCAATATTCAACACCGTTTCATCATTCCATTCACCAATAAGAAGGGATGCTGTCTTATAGTGACCTGCTTCAGTAGCGGTGTTATTGTTACCTGTAATCTTGAGCAGTGAACCTGCATGAACTGTCAGCGAATCTGCACCTGTTGCGCCGGCATTATTGCCCATCTCCAGACGGCCTAAGGTCATCTTGGCCGTGTGCTCAGCATCCTGCCCGATAGTAAAATCTGCATCACCATTGGTTACGAATTCACCAATATTTGTCGTTCCGAGGAAAGTGATTTCAGCCTTTGTTGCAACGTTTATCTTCTTTACATCCACATTTCCGGTGAACACAACGCCATCGAATCGATCTTGATTTCTGGCAGGTGCCAAGGTCAATGCATAATTGCCGCTGACATCACCAGCAAAAATAACCTGGCTATCCGCATTTTTTGATTCCTTGGTGATTTTGGTGTCTCCAATCAGGTGGATATCACCCAAGGTGATATTACCGCAGAATACACGTAGCTCTAAAGCACCTGATGTCTTCGTGCTACTCTCTAGATACAGAGCTTTGTTGCTTATGTCTATGTCACGGCCGCGGGCGTTGTCATCTCCTCCCCATGTATTGAGTATCAGTTGACCGCTGCCACCGATGATGATATCTTTGCTGAGGTTGCTCAGTTCAGTAGTGTTGTAGTCAACCAACAGCGCTTCTTCATTCAGCACAGTGGCATCGGCAGTTGTATCTGCATTATTGAAAACCACCGTCGCGTAGCTCTTCTTCCATTTGCCATTGCTGCTGGTAATGACGGTGTTGGCACCCTCCGTGCCTTCTGCTACGGAATAGTAAACATTTTTTACGATGCTGGAATCGAACACTAAGCTCGTCCACGTTTTGCCGTTGTATTTGAGATTTTCAGCTTTGTAGAGCTCCTCACCGGTATCACAAGCTATAAGTTTAACACCTGAGCTTTGATCTATCGTGCTTGTCACGCGGATGGTGTTGTCGTTGTTACCAGACCGCTCATACGCTTCTAACAAAAGAGATTTGTCTTTGGCTGTTCCCCATGCGTTGTCGCCGGCGGCGTTTCCTAGTATTGTGCCGTCTGCTGTGGCAACCAGTCCGGAATAAGACGAAGCGGTATTCTTAAGGAAAGTCACACTGCTATCTAATTCCCAAGTGTACAACATCGAGAAATCAATAGTGGTAGAGGTTGTTGCATTGCCCGCCAATGTCAGAGTCCCCGAGCTGTAATCATACATCATCGTGCCAGCTTTTGAATCGAGCGTAATTGTGCCAGACTGCTGTGCTGTAGTGCTGAACGATTTTTCATAGCTCACACTAAGCCCCCAGGCGGTGGAACCAGTGGAGAGGGAGATAGCGGTGAAGGCTGCAAGCAGTGCGGTGAGGATGCGCTTGGGGAGATGCAGTTTCATGAGCGGAGGTGGCTACGGAGGCTGGAGGCGATGCGGAGGAGAGGTGCAGGAAAGGCGGCGGAGCGGGAGGGTAAGGCAATGCCAGGCGACAATGCTACCAAAGCGCTACGCGCGTAGTATAGCGCGCAGTTTGTTAGATGTACAGAAGAAAAATCATAAAATACTAAAAAACAAGGTAATTAGATAACAAATGGAAAATAATTTCGAGGGAAAACCAGGGGATTTATGATTTGAGATTTACGAATTACGAAGAGAAGCATTTCGTGGTCTTCGGGAATGTATGGAATTCGGCAGGGGAGCTGCTGGATTTGGTGCCTCTGGCAGGGGAGGTGGAGCGGCGAAGTCGCGACCAGCGAGGAGGCTGATTATGGGCTCCACTCGCAGCGCCAACTGTCCATCAAATCGGGAATTGGCGGGGGGGTATATCTGTCGGGGACGGGACTTTCCTGTCACGGCGTAGGCGAAGCCGAAAGTTCTGAAAATATAAGCATTTGGGGGACTAAAGTCCCCCGCTCCGAATAAAACCAACTGCACAACAATCCCGGGGTTATCGGGCAGAAGAACAGGGAGGTCTCTAATGATGCCAGCGCGTAATATAGGCTTGCGGGGGCAGGGGAGGGGTGGTATAGTGTGGGCATGGACTTATCCGCCTTTCGCGAAGAATACCTGAAGGATACGCTGCACCGCAGCGATTTGGCCGCCACGCCCTTTGAGCAGTTTGACCGCTGGTTCAAGCAGGCGCTGGAATCCGGCATTCCTGAGCCGAATGCCATGAGTATTGCCACTGCTACGCCGCAGGGCATGCCCAGTCTGCGCACCGTGCTGCTCAAGTATTACGACGCCCGCGGCTATGTCTTCTTCACGAACTACACCAGTCGCAAGGCCCGCGAAATCGAGGCCAACCCCGAGATGTGCATGATGCTCCCCTGGGTTACCCTCGAGCGCCAGATTATCGTTTATGGCCGGGCCGAAAAAATCTCCCGCGCCGAAACCCTCAAATATTTCCTGAGCCGCCCGCATGAATCCCAGCTCGGCGCCTGGGTCTCGCACCAGAGCCAGGTTATCTCCACCCGCAAGCTCCTCATGATGAAGCTCGCCGAGCTCAAGAACAAGTTTGCCGAAGGCAAGGTGCCCCTGCCTGATTTCTGGGGAGGCTACCGCATTGTGCCGCACCACATGGAGTTCTGGCAGGGCGGCCCTGGCCGCGTGCACGACCGCTTCATGTACTCCCTGCAGCCGGATGGCTCCTGGTCCATCGAACGCCTCCAACCCTGATAGAATGATTAGTGATTAATTATTAATGATTCATTAGAAACAGGCGGGGAACCCCACGCTGCTTATTTATTCACTATTCACTATTCACTATTCACTATTCACTATTCACTTTTCCTGTGTTTTCCTTCCTTTCCCAAGCCGCCGAAACCGCCCGGAGCAGCTTCCTCAGCGGCTGGGATTCCGGCCTCGTCACGGGCGGCACTGCCGCCGCCGTGCTGGCCGCTCTCTGGGTGTTCATCAAGGTTGTGCGCACTGTGGTGGGCATTCTCTTCATGCTCTGCGTTGTCTACCTGGTGCTCAAGGTCTGCTTCGATATTGACCTCAGCGCCTGGCTGCAGCCTCTCATTCGGAGCGGGGGATTTTGAGCCCACGTAGTGGGTGAAAGATGGAAGGCAGGGGTAAACCCGCGAAGCGGGTGCAGCCCCTGCAATAACAAAAAGTTGAACGGAGCCCGTGAAACGGGTGACAGAACAAAGGCAATGCGTTAGGCCACCGCTCTGTCACCCACTCCGTGGGCTCTGATTATTTTTTTGTGCTAGCTGGGGCTTGGGGCTTCGCGTCTCGCTACGCTCGCTTGCTTCCGTCTTCGCCAAGGCTACGCCGAGATAAAACGCCCTCACAGGTCGAGCGCTGACGCGCTCTTACCCCGGCCTACTATCTTTCGCCCACTCTGTGGGCGAAAAATTCCGCTCGCCTTTGGCTCGCCAAACTCGGATTTTGCCGAGCGGAATAAAAGGGCTCGTCGGTGAAATCGGTAGCCTTGCGACTACC
The DNA here is from genome assembly GCA_045125705.1 of Akkermansia sp. Lineage (GTDB taxonomy): Bacteria > Verrucomicrobiota > Verrucomicrobiia > Verrucomicrobiales > Akkermansiaceae > Akkermansia. Next base: position 17,194 of record JBGVNQ010000051.1, read on the forward strand.
GGCGAAACTTCGCTAGTGCTCATCGAAATCTTGCCCCTTGCGGGGCTGCGGCGAAACTTCGCCCGTCTGCGACGGGCTCAGAGAGATAAAAAATGCCCTGCGGTTGGGTTGCACCGCAGGGCTGGGGAAGATGGTATGGGGAAAATCAGATTTCCTCTTCTTCGGCGTCGGCCTTGGATTTTTTCTTGGACTTTTTGGCTTTCTTTGCCTTGCGGGCTTCGGCCTTCTTTTCCTTTTCTGCCTTCTTGGCGTCCTTGACCATGTCCTTCCAGGTGGCTACGAGGGTGGTGGAGCCGGAGGCGCCGGAAGCGCCTTCAATCTTGGAGCCATCGGCCATGACGGCCATGACATTGGGGGTGCCGCCGCTACCGCCGCCGGGAACCACGGCGGCGATGCCGGAGGTGGTTTCGGGGGTAATCATGGGGATGGTGATATCGGCTTCCTTGGCCCATTCCTTGGCGGCTTCGGTGTTCGGGTCGCCGTTGAGCATGATGAGTTCGCAGCCCTTGCCCTTCATTTCCTTGTAGAGCTTGTTCATGTCGGGCGTAATCTTGCGGCAGAACCCGCACTTGGCGTGCGAGCGCAGGAAGATGTATACGGAGGCCTTTTTCTTGGGCTTTACCTTGGTGACGTATTTCACCTTTGTCAGGAGCTCGGGGATGGAAATCTGTTCGGTTTCGGCGGTGGCGGCGGCGTCTTCCTCCTGGGCCATGGCAGGGGAGGCAAGCAGACCGGTGGCAAGCACCAGTCCGCACAGCAGCATCAGTAGCTTTTTTATCATAATGGTTTCCGGGTGAATGTTCCACCCGTAGTGTAGCCTCACGGGGTGTTTTATGCAAGCGTAAAAAAGGGATATGATTTTTTTATGTGTGACGTTCCGTGGGTATTCGCCCGCCTATATTTACAACTATTCTTTATTCACTACGGGTTATCGAAATCAGCTGCTCATTGCAAATCGGGAATTGGCAAAGCGTTGGCGAGCCGCAGGCGAGCGAAATTTTGAGCCCGTAGGGCGGTACTTTCATTAGCCCAGAGCGTCAGCTCTGGGTATCAAGAAAAGAAAGGAACGGAACCCCGAGCAACGCGAGTGGGTGGCAGATTCGTAAGGCGTGATGCTAATAAAATCAACGGCTAGAATTAAAGAATACGGTCTCTCGTAATCTACCACCCTCTCGCTCCGCTCGGGGTTCTGATATTATTTTGATGACACCCCGGGGCTGACGCCCCGGGCTATTAAACGTATCGCCCTACGGGCTAAAAATTCCGCTCGCCTTTGGCTCGCCAAACTCGGATTTTGCCGAGCGGAATAAAAGGGCCCGTCTGCGACGGGCTCAGAGAGATAAAATCAGCCCTGCGGTGGGGGCACCGCAGGGCTGGGGGAAAGGGGTGGGTGTCCGCTTTTAGTGGGCGGAGGGGGCCTCCTGGGATTCGATTTCCTTGAGGGCGGGGTTGATGGCCTCCATGCACTTGATGATCTGGTCGTTCACGTTGTTGCGGTGGAGGTCGCAGGCCATGCGGATGGCATTGAGGATGGCCACGCCGGTGGCAGAGCCGTGGGCGATGATGGAGAGGCCGTTTACACCGATGAGGGGGCTGCCGCCCACGGCATCGGCGCTCATGCGCTTGCGGAGGGTCTTGAACACGCTGCTCATGCCCAGCGCGCCGAGCATGGCCATGACGCTGCTCTTGATGGCGGCTTTCAGGGTGTGGGAGAAGAACTTGGCGGTGCTTTCCACGCACTTGAGGAGGATGTTGCCGGTGAAGCCATCGGTCACGGCGACGTCGAGGCCGTGCTCGAAGAGGTCGTGGCCTTCGGTGTTGCCGATGAATTCGAAAGGCAGGAGCCCCTTCTTGTTGAGCTCGTTGAGCAGGTAGTAGGTGCGCAGGGAGTTTTCGCAGCCCTTGCAGTCCTCGGTGCCGTTGCTCATGACGCCTACCTTGGGCTGGGGGCGGTTGTACACGTAGCGCGACATGAGGGCGGCCATGACGGCGTAGCCCACCAGGTGGCTGGGCTTGGCGTCGGGGTTGGCGCCGGTGTCGCTCACGAGCACGTTGCCATGGGCTGCGGGCAGGGGGGAGATGATGCCGGCGCGCTCCACGCCGGGCAGGAGGCGCAGCTTGATGGTGCTGGCTGCCACGGCGGCGCCGGTGTTGCCGGCGGAGAGCACGGCATCTGCCTGGCCGCTCTTCACGAGGTCCACCGAGATGCTCATGGAGGACTTCTTCTTCTGGCGCACGGCCATGATGCCGCTTTCTTCCATGGTGACCACCTCGGGGGCGTGCACAAACTCAATCTTGGGGTGGGAGGCGATGCCGGCGGCCTCGCAGCAGGCGCGCAGGGCGGTTTCATCACCTACCATGTAGATTTTTTCCAGTGTGGGGATCTGCTCCAGCGCGAGCTTGGCGCCGTCTACGTTGATTTGCGGGGCGTTATCACCGCCCATGGCATCGAGTGCGAGCTTCATGTGTGGGGAAAATGGTTGTATGTTCCAATACTAAACCCTACTCTACCATATATGGCGCCCATGTCAACACAAAAACAGCCCATACTTGACGTATGGGCTGATGCTTGAGAAAATATTTTACTTCGGGAATCAGGGAAGCGGGACAATTAGTCCACGAGCTTCACGATAACCTCAGCGCCGCTCTGGGTCTTGTAGGTGCCGCACTGGGGGCAAGCGGTGTGACCGGGGACGGCTGCGCCACACTTCGGGCACTTGCCGAGCTTGGGAGCCTTCCAGGCCTGGGCGGCCAGGCGGGAGCGCTGCTTCATCTTGGACGTTCTGCGTTTCGGAGCTGCCATAGTTCTATTTCTTGTTTAAGATTTTCGAGATGTGATACATTGAGTAGAGCTACAGCGCTTATTGTTTGGGAAACGAATCGAGTGCATCCCAGACGCTTTCACTACTCGGGGCAGCAGAGTCTACACCCGATTGGGGGTCTTTGTCCAGTCTAAAATCACCAAAATTGTCATTTATTTCACATTCGAGGTCTGAAATTTCGCATTTTGGGTAGCTGGGGAGGGCTAAAACGACCTCTTCGCGCAGGTCTTCGGTGATATCGAGGGCGAGTTTGCCCTTCACATCGTAGGAGTAGGCGAGGTCATCGAGCTCCACGGTGTAGGGGAAGTAGGCGAGGCAGCGGTCGCAGCGCAGCTCGAAAGGGGCGGTGAGGCTGCCGCGCACCATGAGCTCGGTCTCGAAGAGCTGCACCTCAAGCTCGTAGCTCAGCGGCCCGGTGCTGCGCAGCGCGGCGCTGTCGATGCCGAAAACGGCGGCATCGAGCTCGCCGCTCAGGTAGCGGCCTTCCTCGGGGAACTCCTCCAGGGGGATGATGAGATTCATCTGCATGCCGATACTATACCACCCTGCTTCAGCCCCCGCAAGCCTATATTTGGTGCGCCTAGAGTGGTTCGGATTTTGAATTTTGGATTTTGAATGTTTTAAATTCCGCGGCCTTCGTCCGCCTGTATTTACAACTATTCACTATTCACTTTTTACTCAATCACGCTCCAGAGGCGGGTCAGCGCAGGCGCTGCTCGATTTCCGCAATGCTGGGCAGGGCTTTGGTGATTTGAGCAGAGGATAAGTCGTATTCGGATATACCGAGCGGTTGTCTGTAACCTTCCAGTGCATATTGGGCGAATACGTTGTCTTTATTTTTGCAGATGAGCAGGCCGATGGTCTGATTGTCTCCTGCACGTTTCATGGTGGCGTCGGCAATGGAAACGTAGGCGCTTAACTGCCCCAGGTGCGAGGCTTCAAAATCGCCTACTTTGACTTCGGCCACCACATAGCAATGAAGGTGCGTGTTGTAGAAAAGTAAATCTGCAAAAACCTCTTTCTCTCCGGCAAGCATCCGGTATTCCCGCCCCATGAAGGCAAAGCCGGTTCCCAGTTCCAGGAGGAGTTTTGTGATGTTATCGACGAGTGCATCCTTGAGTTCTTTTTCCTTATATTGTTCGCTGATGGTAAGGAAATCGAATTGATAGGGGTCTTTTGTCAGCTGCTGCGCCAGTTCGCTGGTTGGTTCCGGCAGCGTTTTGGCGAAATTGGTGATGGCTTTTCCCTGGCGAGCGTAGAGGTCGGTATCCAGGAAGTTGAGCAACATGGCGCGCGACCAACCGTTTTCTACGGTTTTATGTACGAAGAACAGAGCTTTTTCCGGTTCGTGGTAGCACTTGTCAATAATGAAACGATGATGCCCCCAGGGTACTTGGAAAATATCATGTAGTATAGCATCTATGCAGGGATTTGTCTTATTTGCCACAAGTTGTGGCAAATTTTTTATATATTGATTGTAAATAGAATAAAACTTTTTTATGTAGCGCAGATTTCTGGGGGAAAGACTGTGAATATCGGGCAGGATGCGGCTCAAGTCAATGCTTAATTTATCGAAGAATGCTGACCCTCGTTTGTTTTCCGGCAGGCGCTCAACGATATCGCGGCCCAGTTGCCAGTAGAAGCGCAGGAGCTCTTCATTGACCTTGACGGCGGCGCGAATCTGGCTGCTACGGTAGCGTTTGCTGAGCTCGGAGAGCCATTCGCGGTAGGAGGAGTCGGAGGTGATAAGGGTATTCATATGGCAGTATGGGGTATATTTTTACTCAATCACGCTCCAGAGGCGGCCATTGCGGGCGCGGATGAGGCGGATATCGAGCTCGAAGGCATCGCGGAGGTTCTGCTCGGTGAGCACTTCGTCGCGCTCGCCGTATGCCTGAATCTGCCCCTGGCGGAGAATCATGCCGCGGGTGAATTCGGGCAGGATGTCCTCGATGCGCTGGGTGATGAAGATGATGGTGAGCTCGGGGTGGGTGGAGGCGAGCTCGGCAATGGTGTGGAGGAGGAACTCGCGCCCTGCGATGTCGAGGTAGACGCTGGGTTCATCGAGAATCATGAGCTCGGGGTTGGTCATGAGAGCGCGGGCAATGAGCACCTTGACCTGCTCGCCGGAGCTCATGGTGGCCACGGTGCGCTCCATGAGGTGGTCTGCGCGCAGGCTGTGCATGAGGGCGGCGGCGCGGGCTTCTTCCTCCGGCGTGGGGTCGCGGTAGAGGCCTATGGTGGCATCCGGGCCGCTGAGTACCATTTCGCGGCCTGTCCAGTCGCGGTCGCCGAGCCACTGGTGCATGAGCGGGCTGACCCAGGCGATGCGCTTGCGGAGCTCCTGGAGGTTCACGGTGCCGAAGCGGTGACCGAGCACCTCCACCGTGGCGCCGAAGAGGGGCCAGGCATAGCCCATGAGCATGCGGACGAGGGTGGTCTTGCCGGCGCCGTTGGCGCCGAGGATGAAGCAGCGCTCGCCTTTGCGGACCTGCCAGCTGATGTTGTGGAGGATTTCGCGGCCGGTGAGGAAGACGGTGGCGTTTTCGACCTTGATGACGTTCGGCATGGTGATGGGGTGGAGGTGGGAAGGGGAGAAAAAGATTCGGCGGGTTGAGCCAACCCGCCGAATCGTGATATAGAGGTGTGATTAGTTGCGTTCGAACAGGGCGCGAATCTTGCTGCCCACGATTTCGACGGGGTGCTCGGCCAGAGCAGCGCGCTTGGCGAGCAGGTTGGGGGCGCCGGCAGCGGCCTCGGCGAGCCACACGCGGGCGAATTCGCCGGTTTCGATGCGCTTGAGGCTTTCCTTCATCTTCTCCTTGACCTCCGGGCCGAGAATCTGCGGACCGTTGTAGTACTCACCGAACTCAGCGGTGTTGGAGATGACGCCGTTCATAGCCTGGATGCCCTTGTTGTAGATGATGTCCACGATGAGCTTGGCTTCGTGCACGCACTCGAAGTAGGCCATCTCGGCGGGGTAGCCGGCCTCGATGAGGGTCTCGAAACCGTACTTCATGAGGTCCACAAGACCACCGCAGAGCACGTTCTGCTCGCCGAAGAGGTCTTCGTAGGTCTCCTGCTGCATGGTGCATTCGAGCACGCCGCCGCGGGTCAGACCCTCGGCCTTGGCCATGGCCAGGGCGGTCTGCTGGGCGTTGCCGGAGGGGTTCTGCCACACGGCGATGAGGCCGGGGCAGCCGAAACCTTCCTCGAACACGCGGCGCACCTCGGTGCCCGGGCCCTTGGGAGCCACCATGATCACGTCCACATCGGCGGGGGGCACGATGGTCTTGAACACGTAGGCAAAGCCGTGGGAGCAGCAGAGGGTCTTGCCAGCGCAGAGGTTCGGCTTGATCTGGGTCTCGTATACCTCACCGTGGTGCTCGTCGGGCAGGAGGATGTGGATGATGTCGGCCTTGGCGGAGGCTTCGGCCACGGGCATTACCTCAAAGCCGTCCTGAGCGGCGGCGTCCCAGCTCTTGCCGGGGCGGATACCGATAATCACGTGCACGCCGCTGTCGCGCATGCAGAGTGCCTGGGCACGGCCCTGGGCACCGTATCCGATGACGGCCACTGTCTTGCCATTGAGAACGCTCACATCGGCGTCCTTGTCGTGGAGAATGTTCATGGTTATTTTCTTTGTTAGATGTTCAAACGATACAGCTTGAAAAACTGCGGAGGATTGTATCAGGGGTATGCGGTATTGCAAGCCAAAATTGCGTATTCAGCATGCAGGGTGGTTATTTTTCTTGCGATAGCGGGGAAATGTGGTAGAGTAAGTGCTGTATGAAGCTTCGCAACTCTCTCCGGCGTGCTGCCGGTTTCACTCTGATTGAGCTGATGGTGGTGATTGCCATCATGGCGACTCTTGCCGGTATTGCCGGCACGGCTATTTATTCGCACATGGGCGCGGGCGATGAGGCCAAGTGCCGCGCGCAGCTCGAGCAGCTGCTGCAGCTGGGTGCCAAGTATGGCCAGGACATTGCCCACCCCGCGCTGCTGCCCACCAGCGGCATGGAGGATGACGAGGACACCGACACGGTGGACGAGAGCGAGGGCTGGTGGCTTTCCATCGCCCCCGAGCTGGATGCCGTGGTGTACCCCCGCAAGGCCGGTGGCAAGATGAAGGTTTCGAGCATTTTCCACTGCCCGGCCGATAAGCGCGCCCTGGTGGATGAGACCGAGAGCACCTTTGCAGCCGATGTGAAGACGGTTTCCTATGTGTCCTGGACGGATGCTTCCGATGACCCCGAGAACCCGAACTCCTGCATCCGCACCACGGCCAAGCAGCGCCTGGATGTGCTGCCCTGGCTTTCCGATGGCAACCCGGTGAAGGGTGAGAGCGTGACGGATGAAGCCTCGTTCAAGAAGCAGGTGATGCCCGCCGCCGAGCGCCACGGTGGCAAGGTGCTGGTGGGCTATGCCAGCGGTGTGGTGAAGGCTATCGAGATTGAGGAAGATGCCGATGCCGCCAAGGTATTCAAGAAGATTGCTCCCGAACTGGCCAAGAAGGCTGACAAGGGCACCAAGACCAAAAAGGGTAAGAAGAGCCGCCGCGACGAGGTAGATGACGAAGAAGAGTGATACTTCTGCTGCTGTGCTGCCTGCCCTGGAGCCCGCCTGCCTGCCGTTTCTGCAGCAGCCGGTGGTGCTCGGGCTGAGCGGCGGGCGAGATTCTGTGGCCCTGCTGCGCCTGCTGGTGCAGCAGGGTTGCTGCGTGCATGCGCTGCATGTGCACCACGGTATCCGCGGTGCGGCGGCAGATGCCGATGCGAATTTCTGTGCCCGGCTCTGCGATGAGCTGGAGGTGCCTTTTGAGCTGAAGCAGGTGGATGTGCCCACGCTCGCCGCAGAGCAGGGAATTTCCATGGAAACGGCCGGTCGGCAGGCCCGCCGCTGGCTGCTGGCTGCTGCGGCGCACCGCTGCGGCGGCAACACGGTGGCGCTGGCACACCACGCCGATGACCAGGCCGAGACGGTGCTGTTCCGCCTGGCTCGCGGGGCTGCCGGCATGCGCGGTATGCAGCCGGTGTACAAGGCCGCCGGCACTACCTGGCTGCGCCCGCTGCTGGGGCTGCGCCGCGCGGAGATTACCGCCTGGCTGCAGCAAATCGGCCAACCCTGGCGAGATGATTCCACCAACGCGGTGCCCGATGTGGCCCGCAATTCCCTGCGCCTGGAGGCGCTGCCGGCGCTGAACAAGGCGCTGGGGCGCGATGTGACCCCCATTCTGGCCCGCAGCGCAAGGCTGCATGCCGAAACGCTCGATGCGCTGGAGGCTGCGCTGGAGGCGCTGCCCTCTGAAGACCCGCAGGGGCGGCTCTACCTGCCTTTCCTGTGGCAGCAGCCTGTGGCGCTGCAGAAAGCCATTGTACACCGCTATCTGCAGAAGAAGTCTGTGGCTGATATCAGCGAGGAACTGGTGCTGGCGGTGGTGGATATCCTGCCTGCCACGGCGCCGACCTCCCGCGTGAACCTGCCGGGTGGCCGCCATGCCTGCCGCCGCGAACGCCGTCTGGTGATTGAATAAAGAAGATTCCGGTTATGATAAGGAAATGGATATGCTCCACGGTGGCCCTGCTGGCATGTGTGCTGCCCGCTTCGGCTGCTGAGTGGATGACTGATTTTGAGGCGGCCAAGGCAAAGGCTGCGAGTGAGAAGAAGGCGATACTGGTGGATTTCACCGGGTCAGACTGGTGTCATTTCTGCATTGTGCTGCGCCGCCGGGTGCTGGATACCCCCGCATTTGCGCAGTATGGCGATGATAAGTTCGTGTATCTGGAGGTGGACCTGCCGCGCACCAAAGCCTTGCCGAAGGAGCTGATGGCCCAGAATAATGCGCTGGTCAAGCGCTATGGCGTGGGCGGGTTCCCCACCATCATGGTGCTGGATGAGGAGGGGCATGCCCTGGGCGGTTTTACGGGCGGAATGACCCGCCTGCCGGATGTAGTGAAGCTGCTGGAGCCTGCCTGGCAGGTGTTTCAGCATCTGAAAGCGGCGGAGGCCGATGCTGCCCGCTGCGCCGAGCATCTGGCGGCGGCATATGCGCTGTATCCGGATTCCTACCGCAAGCACAACGCCTGGTTGCGGGAGATGCTGGAAGCTGCCGACCCCGAGGATAAGACCGGCTGGAAGGCCACCCGCGCCGCCGAACAGCAGATGCAGCAGCTGCAGGATGAACTGCCGCGCTATATCATGTCTCGTCACGCGATGCTGGATTGCTACAACCGCTATCTCGCCGAGGCGCTTCCCGGAAACCGCAGCCGCATTTTGGTGCTGAAGAGCCGGTATCTCAATGGCGCTGCAGTGCATGTGCTGCGCCGTGCCCGCACGGTGGAGGATGTGCTCGTGGCCAGGGATCTCCAGCTGCAGGCTGCAGATTGTGAGGAGAACCCCACCGAGCGCCAGGAAATCATACGCCGGGTGCATGAAGCCTACGCCACCCCCGAAGCGCTGCTGCCGAAACAGGGTAAGTATGTGCCCCGGTGAGTGAGCAAACAGGGTGAACTGATATCCGCGTGGAAACCGAGGAGATGCTTGCGTTCCGGGGGCAGAGTCCCGCAGGGACGATAGCCAGTAGCCGGTGGTGAAGCTGCGATAGCAGCGGAACCACCGGTTAGATATAAAAGAAAACGGAGCCCCGACAGGGCCGACAGATTCCCGCGGAATCACCCATTGCCGTAGCGGGTATATATCAGCGTTATGGGTTTATGCAATCTTAGCTTGTTGTGCGTTGCATTACATGCTAGTATATGTTGTCAGTTTTGCACCATATGGGAAGCTCATATACAGATATCAACATTCACATCATTTTTCACACTAAAGACATATCCCCTGTTATGAAGGAGGAAGATTTGTCTCGGATATTTCACTACATAGGTGGTATTATCCGGGCATTGTCTGCGCATGTCTACATGATAGGTGGAAGACCTGATCACATTCATATTCTGGCATCATTGCCTGTATCATTGAGCCTGTCAGATTACGTGCGGAAAATTAAATCGAACTCCAGCAAGTGGATGAAAAGTCTAGGTCCAGATTATAAGGACTTCACATGGCAGGAGGGGTACGGCGCATTTTCCGTCAGTTCATCAAATAAAGATGCTGTTATCCAATATATTCAGAACCAGAAAGGACATCACCAGAATCGTTCTACGCAAGATGAATACCTTCTGTTTCTTTCAAAACATGGATTTACTTACGATGCTGCAAACGCATGCATTGTAAAACCTGACTAAATCCTTGCGAGCTGCCTCTGTCGGCCCTGTCGGGACTCCTCTTTGATTATCAATGTTACCGGTGGTTCCGCTGCTGTCGCAGCTTCACCACCGGCTACTGGCTGTCGTCCCTGGCGGGACTCAACATTACGCAGGCTGTGCCTGCGCGTTAAATCGATATAACAACTGGACTGTTGGACAAGGGGCCTGTAATGAAAAAAACGCCGCGATGTGCGGCGTTTTTCTTGCTGGGGAAAGGTGGGTTTATTTCAGCAGGTCGTCGATGAGGAACTCGCCTGTAATCATCCAGTAGCGCAGGGTGAGGCCGGCCAGGAAGGAGGCTGCCAGAATGGCGATGACATAGAGGCGGCGCAGAATGATGTGGAGCGCGCCTTCTTCCTCGGTGTAGAAGACGGTATCGCGGATGGGGGTGACACCGGGAAGCTTCTTAAACTTCTTCTTTTTCTTCTTCGGAGCTTCTTCTTCTGCTTCGGGCTCTTCTGCAGGTGCTTCTTCAGCAGGTGCCTCTGCGGGGGCTTCCTCTACGGCATACATGAGGATGGTGGAACCCAGGTTGTATACGGCGCCGGGCACAAGCACTGCGGCTGCGGTGGGCTCGTTCTCTGCCAGCAGGGCGGCGCCTTCAGTGGCGGCGCTGAGCACATAGACCTGCTCCTGCAGGGAGATGGTGCCGTGCTGCGGCAGCAGGTCGGCCACATGGGGCAGGGAGATGGAGCAATCCTCGGCACTGCCGATGAGCAGCACACTGCCGTCCTCGGGCAGGGGGTAGCGGTAGGTGTTGCCACCGGAATCGATGATGTCGATGTAAGCCATATACAATATTGAGTATGCCACACGCGCAGCAAAAGGCAAGGAAAAACTTCTCGCGTGCGTGCGCGCGTAAAATTATTTCTTGTCTGCCTGTGCGCATGTGGTAGAATGTGCCGCATGGGTAATCCTTTGTTATGCGTGCAGGACTTGCGGCGCTCGTTCGGGGCGGTGCAGGCGGTGCGCGGTGTTTCATTTGAACTGGAGCGTGGACAATCGGTGGGCCTGATTGGCGCCAATGGCGCGGGCAAGACTACAACCATGCGAATTCTGGCCGGGCTGGATATGCAGGATGCCGGCAGTATCTGCTACGATGGTGTGGATGTTTCCGCCGACCCGCTTTCGCAGCGTGGGCGCATAGGCTGGATGCCGGATGCCTTTACCCCGCCACAGCACACCACGGTGTGGGAATATGTGGATTTCTTTGCGCGCGCCTTCGGTCTGCGCGGTGATGCCCGCCTGGCAGAAGTGGAGCGTGTGCTGAAGTTCTGCGGTGTGGATCATATGCAGGACCGCCCGGTGGATTGGCTTTCGAAGGGTGAGACGCAGCGCGTGAACCTGGCCCGCATGCTGGTGGGCGACCCGGAGCTGGTGGTGATGGATGAACCTGCCGCCGGGCTTGACCCGCTGGCGCGTGTGGAGTTCAAGAACTGCGTGCGTGCGCTGCAGAAGCAGGGCAAGACGCTCCTGATTTCCTCGCACATCATCTCGGAGCTGGCGGAGATGTGCGATTCGTTTATCCTGATGGATAAGGGGCAGGTGCTGCGCCAGGATTCCTGCACGGTGGCGCCGCAGCTGGTGTATGAGTTTGAGCTGGCCTGCGATGGGGCAGGGGAGCTGCAGGCTGCGCTGCGGCAGATGCCCGACTGGCGGCAGGTGGAGGTGCCGGCCCCGCACCGGGTGAAGGCGCTGTATGCCGGTGAGCAGGGCGAGCCGCTGGCGCTGCAGCTGCGGAAGCTGGCGGCGGAGCATCTGCTTACCCAGGTGCAGCGGAGCCGGGTGACGCTGGAGCAGACTGTAATTGAACTGATGAATGAGCATGAAAAATGATATATTTCCGGATTGGCTGCCGCCGGCGCTGGTGAAGGACTGGCGGCAGATGCTGCGTTCCCCGCTCTATCTGCTGGGGGTGCTGGCTGCGGTGCTGGTGGCGCTGATGGTTACGCTCAGGAGTGTGGGCGAAGATGTGCGCAATGTCGAAGGCTTCTGGCTGCTGCAGGGGCTGCTGCTCTGCTGCATGGTGCCTGCGCGTGTGGGGCTGGCTGTGGAGACCGAGCTGAAGAATGCCGGTGGTGTCTTCCTGCGCCTCACGCCGCTGAGTTCCCGGCAGGTGGTGTGGGGTACCTGGTTTTCGGGCATGGTGCAGGTGCTGCTGCTGGCGCTGCTCGCGATTCCGCTGGTCATTCTTCAGCTGGGTGCGTTCCAGGGGGCTGAACTGGTGGCGCAGGCCTGGGGGTATGCCGCCGGGCTGACGCTCCTGGTGGCGCTGGGTGGTGTGCTGGTGGCTGCTTCCCAGGCCACTGCTTCGCAGCCGATACTGCTGCGTGTGCTGTGCGGGATGATTCTGGCCGGGTACGGCGTGAACGAGGCGGTGGATATGGCTGTTTGTTTCCGCACGGGCTTGTTCATCGGCAATGTGGTGCTGATGGGGCTGATGCTGATGATGAGCGCGGTCATGGTGCTCACTCTGCTGGAGGAAGCCCGCCGGCCCTTTGCCCACCCGGCAGAGAATTGCACGGCTTCTGTGCGCCGGTGCAGCCTGCTGGCCTTTGTGGTATATCTGGCCGGTATGGTCTGCGGCCTGGTCTGGGATGCCTATACGTGGCCGGTGTTGTTTGTGATGCTCATGGCCGTGTGGGGAATGCTGCAGCCTGAGAAGGCCGATGCGGCACCGCTGCAGCGGCTGCGCTGGCTGCCGGGCTGCCTGCAGGGGCGCGGGCTGTGGGGTGGCGCGCTGTGGCTCTGCACGGTGTGCTTCCTCTGCATGCTGGCCATGCTGCCCGTTATCTGGCTGCAGTGGGGGGAGCACGATGAGGTTGACCTGCAGTTATTGCAGCGCTTCGGGTTCGATATGCAGACTGTGGCGCTGCTGGGCGCCCGCTACTGGCTTTCTCTGCTGGTGAGCCTGCTGGCGGCGCTGCTGTTCAGCAGCCTGATTGCACCGCGCTCCAGAGCCGTTGTCTTTGTGCTGGTGCTGCTGGTAGAGCTTTTCCTGGGCTTTGTCTTCAATGTCTTTGCCCTGTTGTCCGGGCAGGAGAATCTCTGGACTTTCCTCCCGCTGCTACCGGTGGATTTTGCTGAACTGGGCAACTACCTCATGCCGGAACACTGGAATCGCCAGATGGTGGAGGAAAGTGTCCTCTGGATTATCGCGGTAAAGGCTGCCTGGCTGGCTGTTCTGCTGCCTGTTTCCCGTTTTCTGGACCGCAGGCGATAGGTCGCAGCGCTGTATTCCTGTGTCATACCCGGCAAAAATAAATTTTTTGCCGGGTTTTTGAATTCACTGTGACCGGGCTGCAAAAATTTACAAAAAAAGGCTGAAAATTCAAAGAAAAGGCTTGATTTATGGGAAATTTGGAGTAAACTGTCGCGACCGCGGACTGTACAGGGATGTACTGTCTACCGGTCTCTATCGGGTAATCCGGTGAGGTGAAAATCTGTGTTCCTCAAGGGATGAGGGACGAGTGACACAAGCCGTAAAACCTTGAAAAACAAAATCATAAATAAGTAACATGCCGACTATTAATCAGCTCGTCCGCAAAGGACGTACAGTACCGGAAGAGAAGTCGAAGTCTCGCGCTCTTCACAGCTGCCCGCAGCGCCGTGGCGTTTGCCTGCAGGTGATGACCCGTACCCCCAAGAAGCCGAACTCCGCTCTTCGTAAAGTTGCTAAGGTGCGCCTTACCAACGGTGAAGAAGTGATCGCCTACATCGGTGGTGAAGGCCACAACCTCCAGGAGCACTCCATCGTGCTTGTGCGTGGTGGTCGTGTGAAGGACCTTCCCGGTGTTCGTTATCATATCGTTCGTGGTGCTCTGGACTGCCTTGGCGTTGACAAGCGCCGCCGTGGCCGTTCGAAGTACGGTGCCAAGCGCCCGAAGGCCGGTGCCGCCGCCGCTCCCGCTAAGAAGCGCTAAACATCAACACTGAACAACTAAATTTAAGACTATGGCTCGTCGCAAACGCGTCTATAAGAAGATTGAACGTCGTGACTCCCGTTACGATTCCGTGCTCGTTGGCCGCCTGATTTGCAAGGTGATGCTCGACGGCAAGCGCTCCCTGGCTGAGCGTATCGTTTACAAGGCTATCGACCTTGCTAACGAGGGTACCGACACTGTGAGCCCGCTCGAGGTTCTGACCCGCGCCATTGAGAACGCCAAGCCCCGTGTGGAGGTGAAGAGCCGCCGCGTGGGTGGTGCTACTTACCAGGTTCCGTTGGAAGTGGCTCCCGACCGTTCCGAAGCTCTGGCTATGCGCTGGATCATCAACTACGCCCGCAACCGCAAGGGTATCCCCATGGCTAAGGCTCTGGCTAACGAAATCAAGGAAGCCGCTGCCAACCAGGGTGCTGCCGTGCGCAAGCGTGATGATGTGCACAAGATGGCTCAGGCCAACCGTGCCTTCGCTCACTTCCGCTGGTAAGACCGCCGCGCTGGAAGTTTTGACGTAATCTCTGAACTTTAAAACATTCATATTACTATATGGCTAATAACTATAGCAGCCCTGACCGCAAGGCTCCGCTTGAGCGCTACCGTAACTTCGGTATCGCCGCCCACATTGACGGCGGCAAGACCACGCTTTCCGAGCGTATCCTGTTCTACACCGGCATGATCCACAAGATCGGCGAGACCCACGAAGGTTCTGCGACGACCGACTGGATGGAGCAGGAGCAGGAGCGTGGTATTACCATTACCTCCGCTGCCGTTACAACTAACTGGAAGCAGCTGCCCGCTGAGGGCTGCCACAAGCTTTTCGAGAACGAGAACTTCCAGCTCAACGTTATCGATACTCCCGGGCACGTGGACTTCACCGCTGAGGTGGAGCGTTCCCTGCGCGTGCTCGACGGCGCTATCGTGGTGTTCTGTGGTGTTGCCGGCGTGCAGCCCCAGACGCAGACGGTGTGGCGCCAGGCCAACAAGTACGAGGTGCCCCGCATCTGCTTCGTGAACAAGATGGACCGCACCGGCGCTAACTTCGCCAACGTACTTAACGACATCCGCACCAAGCTGGGTGCCAACGCTGCTCCGATTCTGGTGCCCATCGGCGCCGAGGACCAGCTCTGCGGCCAGATTGACGTGGTGAACCAGAAGGCTATCTTCTACAATGACTCCGACCGCCAGGGTTCCACCTACGAAATCAAGGAACTCGAGGGCGAGCTCAAGGAAATCGGTGAAGCCTACCTTGAGGAGCTCAAGGAGAAGGTTGCTGACGTGGACGACGAGCTGGGCGAACTCTTCCTCATGGAGGAGCCCATCGATGCTCCGACCCTGAAGCAGGCTATCCGCCGCGCTACCATCGCCAACAAGTTCATCCCCGTGGCCGGTGGTTCCGCTTTCAAGAACAAGGGTGTGCAGGGCCTCCTGGACGCTGTGGTGGACTACCTCCCCAGCCCCCTCGAGTGTAAGCAGGCCACTGTGACCAGCACGATTGCCTCCGGTCTCGACGAGAACGGCTACGAGGTGTTCGACGTGAAGGAAATCAACCCCTCCGACAACGACAAGCCCGTGGTGCTTGCATTCAAGCTCTGGGCCGACAAGTTCGTGGGCTCCCTCGTCTTCATCCGCGTATACACCGGCGTGGTGCGCAAGGGCGACACCGTGTACAACCCCCGTACCCGTAAGCGTGAGCGCGTGGGCCGTCTGCTCCAGATTCAGGCCAATGTGCACACCGACGTGGACGCCGTGTACTCCGGCGATATCGCCGCTATCGTGGGTCTGAAGAACGCCACCACGGGTGACACCCTGGCTTCCGACGACTTCGACTACACCCTCGAGCCCCCCACCTTCCCGGACACCGTGATTTCCATGGCCGTGGAACCCCTCACCAAGGGCGACCAGGAAAAGATGTCCAACGCTCTGCAGCGCCTCTCTGCTGAAGACCCCACCTTCCGCGTGAAGACCGACGAAGAAACCGGTCAGACCATCATCGCCGGCATGGGTGAGCTTCACCTCGACATTATCGTGGACCGCCTCAAGCGCGAGTTCAAGGTAGAGGCCAACACCGGCAAGCCCCAGATTGCCTACCGCGAAACCATCACCGGTTCTGCTGACCGTGTGCAGGGTAAGCTGGTGAAGCAGTCCGGTGGTCGTGGTCAGTACGGTGACGTGGTGATTGCCATGCGTCCCGGCGAGCGCGGTACCGGTCTCAAGATTGCCAACAAGATTGTTGGTGGCGCCATTCCCAAGGAGTACATGAACGCTGTGTACGCCGGTCTGAACGAAGCCATGAACTCCGGTTCTGTTGCGGGTTACCCCGTGGAGGACGTGGAAGTGGACGTGATTGACGGCTCCTACCACGAAGTGGACTCCAACGAAAACGCCTTCAAGATGGCTGCTATCTTCGCTATGAAGAACGCCTTCGCCAAGTGCAGCCCCGTGCTGCTGGAGCCCATCATGGCTGTGGAAGTGGTGACCCCCGCTGAAAACCAGGGCGATATCATGGGCGACCTCAACCGCCGCCGCGCCATGGTGAAGAACATGGAGCACAAGGGTGCTGAGTGCGTACTCACCGCCGATGTGCCGCTGGCCGAGATGTTCGGTTACTCCACCGACATCCGTACCCTCTCCAAGGGTCTGGCCTCCTACTCCATGGAACCCTCTCACTTCGAACAAGTACCCCAGAACCTTGTCAACGAAATCGTCAAGGCTCGCGGTGGTAACAAGTAAACCAACCAAACAATATTAACCTAAACATAACCGCACGTTCATGCAAAGTCCCAAAATCCGCATCCGTCTCCGTGCATTTGACAGCCGCGCTATCGATCGCTCCGCTTCCGAGATCGTCGAGACCGCTAAGCGTACAGGTGCAAAAGTCGCCGGGCCGATTCCTTTGCCGACTCGTATCGAGAAGTTCTCTGTGAACCGCTCGGTCCATGTTAATAAGAAATCTGCCGACCAGTTCGAAATCCGTACCCACAAGCGCCTGCTCGACATCGTTGAGCCGACCTCCCGCACGGTGGAAGAGCTCAAGAAGCTCAACCTGCCCGCTGGTGTGGACATCACGATCAAGATCTGATTATCCGCCCGTATTACGAACCTTAACACAGATTTTTTAATAACATGTCTTTAGGACTTATTGGTAAGAAGGTTGGCATGACCCGCGTCTTCAACAAGGAGACCGGCGCCATGATTCCCGTCACGGTTATCGACGTGACCGGCAACACTTACGGCCAGATCAAGACCGAGGAGAAGGATGGTTACTGCGCCATCCAGGTGGCCTTCGACGCTCAGAAGGAGAGCCGCCTTTCCAAGCCGGTCGCCGGCCATTTCAAGAAGCTGGGCATCGCCCCCGCCAAGCTCCTCAAGGAGTTCCGCGTGGACGCCGCCGAGCTGCCCGCTGAGGGCGCTGAGCATCCCGGCTGCAGCCTCTTCGAGGAGGGTGCCTGGGTGGACGTGATCGGCACGTCCAAGGGTAAGGGCTTCCAGGGTGTTATGCGTCGTCATAACTTCAGTGGCTCTCCCATGACGCACGGCTCCATGATGCACCGCCGTACCGGTGGTGTGGGCGCCTGCGCCACTCCGTCCCGTGTATGGAAGGGCCAGAAGATGCCCGGCCACATGGGCAACGAGCGTAAGACCGTGCAGAACCTGAAAGTCGTTCAGGTGCGCAAGGATGACAACGTGATCCTCGTGTCCGGCCCCGTGCCCGGCGCCAAGGGTTCCTACGTTGTGGTCCGTCCGGCTAAGAAGAAGAACGGTAAATAAACAAACGAACTAGGAAAACCTATCTATGTCCGCTAATACACTGACAATCGAGGCAGCTAACGCCGCCGGCCTCGTGACGGTGGGCCCCGAGAAGGGTAGCCAGGCCGTACACGACCTGGTGACTGCCTACCGCGCCAACCGCCGCACCGGCTCCGCCAACACGAAGACCCGCGGTGAGGTTGCTGGTAACAACCGCAAGATCTACCGCCAGAAGGGCACGGGTAATGCCCGTCACGGCGACCACCAGTCCCCCATCTTTGTGGGTGGTGGCGTGGTGTTCGGTCCCCGCCCCTGCGACTACTCCAAGAAGGTGAACAAGTCCACCCGCAAGCTGGCTCTCCGCCGCGTGCTGGGCGACATCATCACCGCTGGTAAGGTCGTGACCGTTCCTTCCTTCTCCATCGAGGACGGCAAGACGAAGTCCTTCGTCGCCGCTGTGTCCGAGATCGCCGAGGGCAAGAAGATCCTCATCATCGCCGACAGCTTTGACGAGATGACCAAGCGCGCTGGCCGCAACGTGGCCGAAGTGCTTCTCATGTCTGCCGCTGAGGTGAACGTGGAGCAGCTGCTCGACGCCCGCAAGGTCGTCCTGGTTGACTCCGCCATGGAAATCATCGCCAACCGCACCAAGTAATCATGAACGATATCTACGACGTAATCAAGAAGCCGCGCGTTTCCGAAAAGGCAACCGTGATGCACGAGGAGAACGGCGTGCTTACGCTCGAAGTGGCGGTGAAGGCCACCAAGATCGAGATCAAGCAGGCTGTGGAGAAGGCTTTCGGTAAGAAGGTCGCCTCTATCCGCACCGCTAACTACGATGGCAAGGTGCGCCGCAAGCGCACGAAGGATGCCGGTACCGCACCCGCCTGGAAGAAGGCTTTCGTGCGCCTGGCTGAAGGTGAGTCTCTGGACCTTGTCTAATATTGGAACCCGAAAATAGAAAGTAAGCTATCATGTCCCTCAAGTCATTTAAGCCTACCACTCCGTCCAACCGTTACAAGGTTCTGCCCTCCTTCGACGAGATCACCAAGTCCAAGCCTGAGAAGAGCCTGCTGCAGCCCATCCGCAAGAGCGGTGGCCGCAACAACAACGGCCGCATCACCACCCGCCACATCGGCGGTGGTCACAAGTACCACTACCGTCTGGTGGATTTCCGCCGCACCCGCACTGAGGCTGCCACCGTGCTCGGCATCGAATACGATCCGAACCGCACCTGCCGCATCGCCCTCATCCAGTACACCGATGGCACCAAGAGCTACATCCTGGCTCCCGTGGGTCTGACCGTTGGTATGACTGTGCAGGCCGGTGAGAACGTGGCCCCCAAGGTGGGCAACGCCATGCCCCTCAAGAACGTACCCCTGGGTACTGCTATTCACAACATCGAGATTCGTCCCGGTTCCGGCGGTAAGGTTGCCCGCTCCGCTGGTCAGCAGGCTGTGCTCTCCAACCGCGATGGTGAGTACGCCCTGGTTAAGATGCCTTCCGGCGAAATTCGCAAGTTCCGCGTTGAGTGCTACTGCACGATCGGTCAGGTCGGCAACGCTCAGCACATGAACGAGTCCTCCGGTAAGGCCGGCCGCACTCGTTGGATGGGTATCCGTCCGACCGTGCGCGGTATGTGTATGAACCCCGTCGACCACCCCAACGGTGGTGGTGAGGGTAAGTCCAAGTCCGGTGGTGGTCGTCAGCACCTGAAGTCCCCCTGGGGTCACGTCAAGGGCCAGAAGACCCGCCGTCTCCGCAAGCCCTCCGATGTGTTCATCGTACAGCGCCGCAAAGCCAAGTAATTTTAACCATAACCGAATTTAAGAACAATGGGACGTTCCCTCAAAAAAGGACCCTTCGTAAGCCAGCCTCTTCTCGACAAGGTTGACGCCCAGCTTCAGAGCGGGGACCGCAAGCCGATCAAGACCTGGAGCCGCGCCTCCATGGTGATTCCGGATTTCGTTGGTCTCACCTTCCTGGTGCACACCGGTAAGTCTTTCGCCACGGTATACGTGACCGAAAACATGGTGGGCCACAAGCTCGGCGAATTTGCTCCTACGCGTATCTTCAAGGCGCACGGTGGCATCGGCAAGAAGTAAAAAGATTAACCGAAACTGAACCATGTCCGCTGCTCACCTCAGCACCTGTCTTGTTGCCCTGGCCGCTCTGGCCACGGGTACCTGCGCCGGTGCCGGTGAGGGTGGAAATGGTGCTACGGACCGCAGAATCGACCAGCTGGAACGCCAGGTGGCCAGTCTCCGCGAAAGCTACATGCTTGCCCGGGCAGATGCAGATGCAGCCCGCAAGCAGCTCAGGGAAGTCAGCGTGCGCCTCGAGGCGCTTGGTGGCACCGCCCTGGGTGGGCAGGAGGAAAAGCTCATCGAAACCGCAGCCATGCTCGAATCCACCCGGACCGAGCTGGATGAGGTGCGCCAGGGCAGCCTCCGCCTCGCCACAGCTGTTGCTGAATACAAGCGCAGCGCCATGGTAGAGGACGAAACCGCCCGTCTTGCGCTGGAGACCGCACTGCAGGATATGGAGGTGGCCCTCGGCCTCCGCCAGAAACCGCAGAGCGAGTTCGATGGCACGCTCGATGAGGCTAAGGTGCTCAGCATCGACTCCGAATCCGGGCTCATCGTCATCAACGCCGGCCGCAAGGGCGGGGTGGAAGTGGGCATGCCCATGGAAATCTCCCGCGGCGACCAGGCCATTGCCCAGGCAATGGTGACCGACGTGCGCAAGAGCGTATCCGGCCTGCTGGTTCAGCGCCACCTCAACCCGGTGCTCAGCATCGCTGTAGGTGACCGCGTGTCCGTAAAAACAAACGACTAATTCTTCAACAAATACCATAACAATGGAAGTGAAAGCAGTATACAAGAATGCACGCATCTCTGCGAAGAAGATGCGCGACGTAGCCGCCGCCGTCCAGGGTATGTCTGTAAGCCAGGCTACCGACGTGCTGAGCTACACCCCCAAGAAGGGCGCTTATCTCCTGAATAAGACCCTCAAGGCCGCTGTGGCCAACGCCGAGAACAATAACGGTCTCTCCGCTGATGAACTCGTGCTCAAGAGTGTGATGGTGGACGAAGGTCCCACCTTCCGTCGTACGATGGCCCGCGCCCGTGGTTCCGCCAACATGATCCGCAAGCGCACCTCCCACATCACCGTCATCCTCGCTAACAAAGAGGCATAACCATAACAAACTAACATAACACTATGGGTCAGAAAGTAAATCCTATCGGCTTCCGTCTTGCCGTTACTAAAGACTGGCGTTCCAAGTGGTATGCTACGGGCAAGGACTATGCCACGAAGCTCCACGAGGACCTCAAGATCCGCAAGTTCATCAAGGACTACACCGCCGATCTCAACAAGGATCTCAAGGGCTCCACGCCTGCGATTTCCCGCATCACCATCGAGCGCGCATGGAACAGCGTCCGCGTGACCATCTCCACCGCTCGTCCCGGCCTCATCATCGGGCCCAAGGGCAAGAACATCGAGGAAATGACCGCCGCCCTCTCCAAGCTGTGCAGTGGCGCCCAGGTCAAGCTCGATATCATGGAAATCCGCCAGCCGGAGCTCGACGCCCAGCTTGTGGCCGAGAACATCGCCACTCAGCTTGAGCGCCGCGTGTCCTTCCGTCGCGCCATGAAGCGCGCCGTGCAGGTGGCCATGGACTTCGGTGCCGAGGGTATCCGTATCCGTTGCGCCGGTCGTCTGGGTGGTGCTGATATCGCCCGTGCTGAGCAGTACCGCGAGGGTAAAGTGCCGTTGCAGACTCTGCGCGCTCCGATTGATTACGGCTTTGCCGAGGCTCGTACCCTGTACGGCATCATCGGTATCAAGTGCTGGATCAACAAGCGCCCCGAGGTGGCCGGTGCTCCCCAGATGGGTGGCCGTCCTAACCGTCCCCAGCGTCCCCGCCGCGATTCCCGCCGCGACGCCTAATGTCTAACACGAAACTTTAAACAATAGGAGAATAAGACTATGCCTTTAATGCCCAAACGTATTAAGGACAACCACCGCAAGATGCACCGCGGCAACCGCGGTGGCAACGCAACGAGCGGTGACTATGTTGCCTTTGGTGACTTTGGTCTGCAGGTGCTCACCCGCGGCTGGGTGACCAACAACCAGATCGAGGCTTGCCGTATCGCTATCAACCGTTACCTGCGCCGTAAGGGCCGCGTGTACATCCGCATCTTCCCGCAGAAGTCCTTCACCAAGCGTCCGCCGGACACCCGTATGGGTAAGGGTAAGGGTGCTGTGGAAGGTTGGGTGGCCGTTTGCCGCCCCGGCAACATCATGTTCGAGGTGGGTGGTGTGACTGAGTCCGCTGCTCGTGAGGCTCTCCGCCTCGCCTCCAACAAGCTGGGTATCCGCACACGTTTCGTCTATCGCCAGGGTGTTGAGCCCCAGGCCTAAACTAAGTAACCGTTCAAACATTACAATATTATGCCTGTAAAGAAAGCTAAAGACTTCCGCGGTATGCCCGCCAAGGAGCTCGCCGCCCACATCCGTGGTCTGCGCGAGGAATACTTCAACCTGCGCATCCAGCAGGCCACCGGCCAGCTGGAGAACAACCAGCGCATCCGCATCGTCCGCAAGGAGCTCGCCTGCGCCCTGACTGTTCAGGGCGAGGGCAGCGCCGAGGCCTAAATCAAACGAAAACCCAAGGACTTAGAATATGAGCGAAGAAACTACTACGACCAAGCCCCAGGGCCTTCGTAAGACACGCGTCGGCGTTGTTGTCTCTGACAAGATGAGCAAGACCATCGTTGTGGAGTACGTAGCCCGCGTTCCGCACCCCGTGTTCAAGAAGATCGTGAAGAAGAGCAAGAAGTTCTATGCTCACGACGAGAACGAAATCGCCAAGATCGGCGACAAGGTGCGTATCCGTGAAACCCGCCCGCTTTCCGCGCTGAAGCGTTGGGAGCTCGTGGAAATCCTGAAACACTAATCTCTAACCAGAAAGGACATTACCTACTATGCTCCAGATGGAATCCCTCGTTCAGGTGGCCGACAACACCGGCGCCCGTACCGCCAAGATGATTGGCGTGATCGGCAAGAGCGGTGCTGACCAGGCTCACATCGGTGATATCATCACCTGCCACATCCGCGAATCCATCCCGACCGCTTCTGTGAAGAAGGGTACGGTGGTGAAGGCTGTGGTGGTGCGTACCGCCGCCCCCATCCGTCGCGACGACGGCTCCGTGCTTCGTTTCGACTCCAACGCTGTGGTGGTTATCGACAAGGATAACAACCCGCGTGGTACCCGTATCTTCGGGCCGGTGGCTCGCGAGCTTCGTGAAAAAGGCTTCATGAAGATCGTGTCCCTCGCTCCCGAGGTGCTGTAAGGCGGAAGGGTATTTGTTGAAGTTTATCACTTCCACACACCTTACATCAGAAAGCGGCAGGTTCCCAGCAGAACCTGCCGCTTCGCTTTTTCTACCTCTCGCCTCCGGTGAAACGTACATCGGAGCACGGGACTTCAGTCCCGTAAGTTTCGCGTGATGCAATGTAATATATAGACTGTTACATCATCTTAACGTTTGACAAGACCGGTCGTTCGGTATATCATGCGCGCATGTCGTTGCGCCGCCTTTTTTTAGCAGGCATTTCACTGCTTCTCGTTGCATGCTCATCGCCTTTGCTGCCGCATCCTGATTTGCCGGTTCCTACGCGTCAGGCGCAGGCAGATGTAGACGTGATTACCCGCATGCGCGTCGCCTGGCATCTGCTGCAGAAGCCCGATATCTCCGATGTCGAACGTGCGCAGGCTCTGCACGAATACAACTCCGCGCTGCTGGTGCTGGTGCAGCGTCTGCGCCACGATGCACACGCAACCGGCAAGCTCCCGCACTACGATTCCTTCGAGATGCGCTATGAGCACAACGATGAAATCCGCCAGTTCCTCGGACTGCACGAGGACATTGTTCCTGCCTCTGAGATTGAGCTGGATGCCCTGCAGGACCGCTACACGCTGCCCGGCATCGGTGTGCCCATGGTGGGCATCATCCCCGCAGAAAAGGCCGCCAAGGCCGCCAAGGTGCAGAAGGATATGTACCATATTTCCTCCCGCGGTACGGTCACGGCGCTCACGGCCGTCATGACTTTCCCTGAGGGGAAGAAACCTCAGTTTATGCTTCTGCCTCGCCTGGAGAAATACCAGCTCCACGTCGGTAAGCTCATCTACCCCCTGGCCGCAGACTGGAGTGCCACCCTTGAGGTCTACTGGAACCTGACCCGCGTGAAGGAGGACCGCATGCTCGGTCTGCTCCACCCGCAGGAGCTCCGCGATACAACCGGCCTCTCCTCCATTCAGGCCTACGACCCGAACAAGATTCCCGTTATCCTTACCCATGGCCTGGCTTCCTCTGCCGGTACCTTCGATAACCTCGTCAACCGCCTCTATGCCGACCCAGAAATCCGCAAGAATTACCAATTCTGGTATTTCAACTACCCCACCGGCGTAGCGTGGACTGTTTCTGCACGTGTATACCGCGAATCTTTGCAGAAATTGCGTGATACGGTCGACCCGCACCATAAAAACACGAACTGGGACAAGATGGTGGTCATCGGCCACTCCATGGGCGGCCTTATCACGCATTATTCGCAGTGTGTCGAACCCTGGAACATTCTCTGGGCATCGGATATCCCCAAGGAACAGCTGAAGAATATCCTCAAGCCTGTGTATGTCGATAAGCCTTTTGCTGATCCTGCACTCGAGGCTCTGCGCAAGGATTACTTCTTCCGCCCCGTCAAGGCCGGCATGGTCATCTACCTGGCCACCCCGCATCGCGGTGCACCGGTAGCAAAATACCGTTTAGTCACCATGTTGAACAAGCTGGTTACGCTTCCGCAGACTCTGCTCAAGGAAGCCTACAATGTGGCCACCCTGCAGGAGGATATCCTACTGCTCAACCCGCAGGATGCCTACATCTGGTTCACGAGTGTGAGCCAGCTCCGCCCGAATAGCTATTCCATCACCGGTTTGCAGGGACTGAAGGTACGCAATGTGCCCACACATTCCGTCATCGGTGACCAGGGGAAGGGAAATGGAGCCAAGGGCTCAGACGGCATCGTTCCCTATTGGTCCAGCCACATCAACTGGGGCACAGAGACCATTGTTCCGGCCGGTCACTCGGTGCAGGATTGCATGGAAACAGCCAATGATCTCAAGAAATTGCTCGGCGATTATGCCGAAAAGAACCCGGCGCAGATTATGAAAGCGCCTGGTATGCGCTACGCTCTTCCTCCGTGTAAATAGCCGCACTTCCATCGCGATTCCGCCTGCTGGAGATGGTCTGCACGGTGGCGCAAATTTGCTCACCGTTGAAAATGTCGAATTTCCAATGCACAGAGCTCGAACCTATTTTGATGATGCGCGCATGTACTGACACCTCATCAAAGAATCGCAGCGGAGCGAGGTAGTCTGCCTCTGCATGCACGCGGGGGTAGAGGTAGCCGTCGCGCGTCACAACGCTGCCCAGCGAGGCCAACGCGTGGGTTTCTGCTTCCTCTGCCAGGCGGAAATAGTTGGCGAAGTAGACCACCCCGGCGGCGTCGGTCTCATGAAAGGCAATGCGGCGTTTGTAGATGAAGGTGGACATGGTGTTTAGTCATTTGTAGAGGGCTCCCCAGTCATTGCCGAGGCGGCGGCGCTGCTCATCGGCCACTGCGTCCCATCCGGCATCCTGAAGCTCGGAGATGATGATGCGGTTCTCCGCCTCATTGGTGCGCACATAGAGCACGCAGATAAGGCTCCCGTTGGTCACCGTGAGGAAGCGGTCGCGCACTTCGTACATGCTGTTGGTGGAGGCCAGCTCGATATCGCGCTCGTCGCGGAGCCAGGCCCGGTAGCCGGGGTGCACCTGGTCAAGCCCGAGCCATTGTTCGGCTTCGGCAGCGGTCATACCGGCAAGAGATTCGTGGTCGGAGATGTACTTCATCACGCGGGCAGCGGCGTGCACGGCAGCTCGGGTGGCCACAGGCCTGCCCTGCGGGGTGATGCGGTGCTCATACATGGTCTGCTTGTCACGCAGCAGAGCCTCCTCCGCATCCGGCTGCGGGTACAGGAATACCCAGAGCAGCAGCAGCACGATACCGCCGCCCACAGCCGCATTGGCGGCTCTGCTGCGCAGCATCATGCGGCGCATGGCCTGGTGGAATCGACTCACCAGCTGAGAGTCACCCTCCTTGAAATGGAAGTTGTGGGGCTTGATACGACCCTCTGCGGCAATTTCCTGCACCGTCTTTGCCTTGCTGGCATCCAGAGCGCTGGCGGGCACATAGCCTACCTCTCGTTTCTCTTCGTAGTCCTCCTGCGGGAAAGCATAAGCCAGCAGCACCAGGCGCACCACCATACTGGAAGCGATGAAGGCCACATAGTACCACAATCCGGTGGAAAGCATGCCGCCCTGGTAACTGAAGGTGGGTTCCACATACTCGGGGCGATAGGCTTGCAGCAATGGGTAGGCAAACAGCGCCAGCCCCAGCACGGTGAAGAGCGCCGCAAACCACACGCGGTTGCGCCACTTGCCGCAGCTGCTCACCAGCTCCATGAGCAGCACCGGTACCACCCACAGGTAGCCCTTGAGTGAATAGAGGGTGATACCCGGTGTATCCTCCAGAACCGGGTTCGGGGGGATGATTTCATCCGGGAACGAGAGCGCCGCCAGCAAACCGCCCGCAAGCAGCAGGCAGAACAGGTAGCGCATGGTGAAGAAAAACTTATCCATATTTCAGCAAAGCCTTATTTTACGAATCGGCGGCTGCGGCTGTCAAGTCCGCGTTCTGCAGCAGACGCACATCCTCGCCGATGATTCCGCGTGCGCAGGCGATGCCGAGCAGCCGCTCTTCCACATCCGGGGAGGGGAGCATGCAGCGGTGCGGCAGGTCGGCGGTGAGCAGTTCCACGGCGCAGGCATTGTGCAGCGCCATGGTGGTCTCGATGAAGGGCATCGAGGTCGGCTCGTCCAGAATGAAGTTGAGCGGCTGCTTGCGGTTCAGCACTCGCGCCTCGGGGAACTCGGGGCCGTATTCGTCCTCCACCCCCAGATTGGCCAGCAGCGTCTCCGACGGGATAATCTGCTCGGGGTGCAGGCGGCGGCGCAGCGCGGCTATGTGCCCTGTGGCAGTCACGGTGCACCACGAGCGCAGCACCGCATCGTTCAGCGCATCGGCCTTGTTCGCATCCACAAAGGCCACCTGAGCGGGCAGCATTTCGCGCTTGTCCGCCAGATCAGCCACGGTGACCTTCATGCCCTTCCTGAGCGCATAGTGCAGCACACCCTGGCCCACCTTGCCCAGGCCGATGATGAGCAGCTGCTTACCTGCTACCTCGGTGTGCCCCAGCTGGGCCATGGCGCGGAAGAAGCCTTCGCCCGTGCCCAGCACGGCCTCGATGCGCTTGATGCGCCCGGAATCCGCCAGAATCACAGGGTGGTGCGTGTGCTCGTGGCGGTGCACCCCCGTGCGGGTCAGCTCGGCAAATCCAAGGCGCGGGTGCAGCTCGCGGAACTGGCCGGAGCAGTCCAGGATAATATCGAAATCATCCATGTTGCGCGGCGCGCGGTGAATCCCGAACCCCTCCAGCATGCTCACTATTGCCGGGTCGCTTGGCATGCCGGGGCGGGCGGGTACCCACACCTCGGCCCCTGCAGCCAGCAGCGCCATCAGCTTACCCAGCGTGTTGCGGTACAGCGGCGTGCCATCCAGCACCCGCAACCCCTCCAGCGGCAGTGTGCGGCTCCATTCCTCTGCCTGCCAGAGCAGGGTGGGCCACTCATTCGCCTGGTAATACTTGCTCAGATACTCACGGATTCTCTCAGCCTGCGCATTCATTCTGCCACCCAGTCTACTCCCCCGCCGCGGAAAAGCAAGAAAAAACGCGCCTTCCCCGGGGCAGGGAAGGCGCGTGAACAGAAATTGTTGGAGCGTGTTACTTGATGCGGTCGTTCTCACCCGTGCCCCAGGAGGGCTTGAAGTCGGGGATGCGGTGGCCGCTGCCGGGGCAGTCGGCGGGCACGCGGTACTGCTCGCGCAGCTTGTAGTAAGTCTCCGTGAGCTGCTTCATCACATCGGCATAGGCGGGGTCCTGCGCCACATTGCGCATCTGCTTCGGGTCCTTCTCGTTGTCGATGAGCATCCACTCATTCTCAGGCTTGCGTACACCGCTCTTGCGCTCCTCATCGGTGGGCGTCCAGATGCGGGCGAAGGTGTAGCGCTGCGTGCGCAGACCGTCGTGGCGCGGGGCGTTATGCTCGCCCGGCTGCTCGTAGAAAGCGTAGTACAGCGGGCGGTCGGTGAACTCGGGAGCCTCACCCGTCTGGAACAGCGAGGTGAGCGATACACCCTCCATCGTGCGCGTGTTCTCAGGCGTGTTCACCCCGGCTATCTCCAGAATCGTGGGGGCGTAGTCGATGTTCTGCACCATGGCCTGGGATCGCTTGCCGGCGGCAATCTTGCCCTTCCAGCGCATCACCAGCGGCATGCGGAAGCTCTGCTCAAAGATCCAGCGCTTGTCGTACAGACCATGCTCACCCAGGTAGAAGCCCTGGTCGCCTACATAGATAACCAGCGTGTTCTCCGAGAGACCGTGGCGGTCCAGGTAGTCCAGCAGGCTGGAGATGGACTGGTCTACCGAGAGCAGGGTGCCCAGGTAGTCCTCCATATACCAGCGCCAGCGCAGCACCGCCATGTCGCGCTCCGTCTGCACCTTGCCGGCGCGGAAGGCCTCCACGAACTCGCGCGTGCGGGTAGCAAAGAACTCATCATACACCTCCTTGGTGCCGGGGTCCATGTGGTTCGTATCCCAGCCGAAATTGTTCTTGGTCGGGAACTTGGGCTTGTGGGCATCCCAGTTGAAGTTATCGGGCACGCCGCCGGAGTTCTTGAACACACCGTTCTTCACCATGTTGCGCAGGGCCCACTTCGGCACAATCTCCTTCATTACATCGAAGGGAATCTCCTTCTTCACCAGGTGGTTGTCGTTCCAGTTGCACATATCCCACAGCACGCTCTGGCGGTTGTGGCGCAGGAACTCGGGGCGGTTCGCGTAGTCATCCATCAGCGTGTCGGGCGGCGTCAGCTTCGCCACATACTCCTTCACTGCCTTCAGGTGGCGCGGGGCAGGAATCCAGTTGCGGTGCGGGGCCTTGTGGCCCACAATCAGCGCAAAGGGCTTGCTCTTGTCGCGGTTCTCCATCCAGTCGATAGCCTTTGTCGTCACCAGATCGGTCACATAGCCGCGGTCCTGGTGGTGCGTGGTGCGGCCATTCACCCCCGGCTGGTGGAAGGTCGGGTTCCAGTAGTCACCCTGGCTCGGGAACACCTGCCACGAGTCAAAACCCGTCGGCTGTGAGATAAGGTGCCACTTGCCCACAATACCCGTCTGGTATCCGGCTGCCTGCAGCATCTTCGGGTAAGTCGGCTGCGAGCCGTTGAAGGCAGGGCCTCCGTAGTTATACAGGAAACCGTTGTTGTGCGAGTGGCGTCCCGTCAGCATGCAGGCGCGGGAAGGTCCACACAGCGAATTCGCGCAGTAAGAGCGGTCAAACACCATACCCTCATTGGCCAGTCGGCGGAAACCCGGCATCGGCATCGGCGTGTCAGCGTCGCAGCTGCCCAGCACCTCCGGCGAGTGGTCATCCGTGATGATGAAAAGCAAATTCGGGCGGGTATCTGCGCCCAGCGCAGCACCCACGCAGCAAAGCGTGGTTAATGTCGTCAGAATCGGAGTCAACTTCATAGCCCCTCTATCCTACTAAATCCCGCCCCCCGCGTCAATCATAGAATGTATTCCTCCCTCCTCAGCCCCGGTCCGCTCCGCAGGAGCGGATATCGTCCCCGCCATCGGCGGGGATATCGTCCACCAACGGTGGATTTCGTCCGCGAAGCGGATTTCGTTCCCTGTAAATCTTTGAATTTTTGTCTCCCAATCCATGGGAAATGGTACACCCTCGGTAAAACGGCGAACGATATCGCCGCTGGAGCGGCGTACCAGCCGTTGCAGTCTGACGACTGCTATGGCTTGGCAAGCGAAATCCTCACTGCGTTCGGCCTGGATTCCCCCGGTCCGCTCCGCAGGAGCGGATATCGTCCCCGCCATCGGCGGGGATATCGTCCAGCCCTCCGGGCTGGATTTCGTCCGCGAAGCGGATTTCGTTCCCTGTTTTTCCTTGCCCCTGCTAGCCCCCCGCCCATTGGGAAAACAGCAATCCCTGCTACCCATACTCCGCAGCCCCAGCTGCGCACGAATTTAATACATTCAAGATTCAAAATCCAAAATTCAAAATTTCTTCGTTTCCCAGAAACGATGCGCATTTCTGACCCCGCGCTGGTCCACATAGCGCGTGCGCAGCAGGGTGGCATCCCGATGCCCTATCTCCAGCTGCAACTCGGCAAAGCTGCGGAAGTGGCTCAGATGATAACTCGCAAAAGTATGCCGCAACGCATCCTGCGGCCAGCGCCGGGCAGGGGAGTCCCACCCCGCCGCCCGGCGTAATCCCCGCCAATGCTTCAGCCAGTTCGGTGGGCATATCCTTTCAGCATCGGCATGGCGGTGCTTCTGCAATATCCTTTGCAGTGGCCGATGAATCGTCACCCGCCGCGCACCACCCGTCTTGCTGTGGCGGGGCAGGATGTAAATCGCCCGCTCCTGCAGATCCACCTGCTCCCAGCACAGCCGCGCCACCTCGTGCGGGCGGATGCCGGCGTACAGCATCATCCCCACCGCCGCAGCGCAGCTGCCGCCCTGGTAATCTTCAGCTGTCGCGGTAATCTGCTCAATCTCCTGTGGCGAGAGAATCGGCACCTGCTGTTCCACCACACGCGGCACCTCCACCCGAGCCACAGGATTCGCATCGCACCAGCCTCGCTTCACCGCTGTGCCGAACACCCCGCTCAGAATCAGCCGCGCCTTTTGCCGCTGCCGCGGCGTATCAAATGCCTGCTCAATATATTCCGCACACTCCTGCGGCGTTATCGCCCTCACCCGCCGCCGCGCCAACCCCGGACACCGCTTCATAAACCTCCGTGTAAAATACCGGAAATCATATACCGTCCGCGTTCTCCTTTCTTTTCTTGCATCTAGCGCAGCTGTGACGGCCTGTTCAAAGCTTACGGTCTTTTCTTGTTGCTTTATCGTCTCCGCGCCTACCGTGATGCATTGTCTGGCACGTTTTATGCGACCTCGCCCTTCCTGAAGAGCTTCCTTGGCAATTAAGGCAGCATCTATTAACGATACACCTGTTGATTTTAATATTGCCAGTGCTGCTTGTTCTGTTTCGTATATTGTTTTCATGAATGCACGCTTTCGGAATTCGTAAGTCAAGCACATAAAACGCTATATTAAAACTAATATTGGTGATTCGGTGCAGTATTCCACACGGAATTCAATACTTATGATTATCTATAACCTATAGAAGTTACTTTTCAAATAAGTACCACATTTACGAATTCCGAAAGCGTAGAATGCAGCCGATATGGCATCGGAGAATGCAAATGGTTCCACAAAACGCATTTTACTGTTTGGAAATGGGGTGAATCTCGTTGCAAAGAGGCACTCCGCCTTGTCGCAGGAGAATGTTAAGGAAAATTCTGTCAAGTGGGAGAACGGGGAACGCAAGCTGACTGAGGATTTCATCAGTAAGTGTCAGGATTTAAGGCCTACCTTTGCACACCATGCACTGTTGGCTTTGGAGAAACATTTCTCTGCTTTCTATACAACTAATTATGACTTCGCCATGGAGCGTGCTTTTTGCGGTCGCTCCTCTCATCCGAAGGTGATGCATATTCATGGCGATGCAACGGAGGCTGACCAGTGTATTTACTTTCCATGCCAGTATAAGGAAGCAGTCGAGCATCTGGAAATAATAGGCAGTAGCGAGTTAGAGACCTGGCATAAGGAATTTCTGAGCAAGGAGGTTCATGTTGTCGGAATGACCTTTGGGTCGGACGAAAAGATTCTCTATAAGCTGCTTCAGAAACGATGGCACGAGCTGCAGAAACTGGAAAGTTTCCAATGGACAGGTAAACAAAGCCGGATTTACGTATGGCTGATGCGAGACGAAGAGAATCCCGGCGATTTCGATTATCGTGCTGCCATGTTACGCAGCCTGAGTGTGACTGTCATTCCGGTGCCAGTATACAAAGGGGATTATAAGTCAGCCTGGGAATGTTTGTCCGGTAAGCTCTTGATGCATCTGAAAGGCATTCATCACCAATACTGCGGTGAAAGCGATATTCTCAACCTCAGCCGCGATGATAAACACATCACCATCGGCTTGAATGTCTCGTATTCCAGCGAGCCCGATTTGAAATACCCCGATTGGTGCCTTATGTGGGTAGGAAAGACGACCTTTGAGAAGCAAAACAATAGAACCTATTGGCTTTTTTATTGCAACCTGCCTGGGCAGACTACTTTGTGGCGCGTAGACCGCACTTTTATCGCACCCTATGTAATGAATGGTGATTCCTATTTCTACCTTGATTACCGCAATGGCACTTTGTATGCCCGGGGGAAATCGCATCCTTCTCCTGTTCCTGTAGCTCAGTGCATCTCAGTTCCTGATATAAAAACGTTCGATAGCTATATCCTTCACCCCTTTATCTCTGCTGAAAAATAAACTCTTCACCATCTAATATGAAACCTCATCTCCCTGTTTTACTTCGTAAGGCTCTGTTGGCCTGTTTCGCTTTTACTTTCGTTTGCTCTGCGTCCTCTTCTGCTGCGGACCTTACGCTGGGTGGCAAGGACTCGCTGACCATCGATTTTGCGGCTGCTGATTCTATTCCCGACTTGGCTGGTGGCACGCTACAGCTGAGTGGCGATACCATCCTCCACCTTTTCAATTGTGGAGAGGGTGATGGCAAGACCTACACGCTGCTTTCCGGGGTGGGCGCTTTGTTGGATGCCGAGGGGCATCCTCTGACTTTGCCGGATGAAAACAAGGCGGCCTTACTGTATTTCGATACCTCCCGACCCGGCACGGGCTTCTGGGCGGATGGTTGGTTGCAGCTCGCTCCGGATGGTTCTGTGCAGCTCGTGCTGCATGAGAAAGAGGTGCAGGATGCTCTGACCATTACCACCCGCCAGACCGGGAACGTATATTATAGCTATTGTGCGGGGATTTCTTTTAAGAATCTGACCACTACTGATTCCAACGGCGGCGCGATTTATGGGAGCAGGAGCAGTACCATCACGCTGAGCAATAACGGCAGCGTGGAGTTTGTGGGAAATACGGCTTCCTCCTCCGGCGGCGCGATTTATGGGGTCACTATCACTCTGAGCAACAACGGCAGCGTGGAGTTTGTGGGAAACACGGCTTCCAGCTCAACCAACCATGCCAAGGGCGGCGCGATTTCTGGGGACATGATCTCTGGGGTCTCACTCACTCTGAGCAACAACAGCAGCGTGGTGTTTGAGGGAAACACGGCTTCCAGCTCAACCAACTATGCCTGGGGCGGCGCGATTTATGGGGATGGTGACATCACGCTGAGCAACAACGGCAGCGTGGTGTTTGAGGGAAACACGGCTTCTTCCGGCTCATCCAGTGCCATGGGTGCCATGGGCGGCGCGATTTGTGGGGATGGTGACATCACGCTGAGCAACAACGGCAGCGTGGTGTTTGTGGGAAACACGGCTTCTTCCGGCTCATCCAGTGCCAAGGGCGGCGCGATCTATGGGGGTAGCAGCAGTACCATCACGCTGAGCAACAACGGCACCGAGGTGTTTGAGGGGAATACGACCTCCTCCGGCGGCGCGATTCGTGGGCACACTATCACGCTGAGCAACAACGGCAGCGTGGAGTTTGTGGGAAACACGGCTAGCTCAACCGGCGTTGCCAGGGGCGGCGCGATTGATGTGTCCGGAGAGAGCAATGGACTCATTATCACCGGCAATGCATCAGGGCAGAATGAGGACGGAAGTGCACAACAACTGCTTTTTGAGAATAACCACACGAAACGTACCGACGGCGTTGGCTCACTTGGCGCCTATGGCGGCGCGATTGATGCGGGTAGCGGTTCTACACTGAAAATCAACAATAATGGTGAAACTATTTTCCGTGGGAATTATGCGAGTTCAACTCAGTCTGATGCCTGGGGCGGCGCGATTCATAAGCAGCACGGGATTTTCTCCATACAGAATAATGCCTCCGTCGTTTTTGAGAAGAACTACACCCTGCAGGGGGAAACACTGCGCATGCAAGGTATCTATGCGTATGATTTAGGAGGTTCGGGCGATGAAATGGTCGTCAACTTCTCAGCGCCGAAGGACGGTAAGATAGAGTTCCGGGATAGTATACACATAGATGTGCATTCCAATTCAGCCTCAGCCTTTCATCTGAACAATTGGTATGAGAATGATGAGGGGGCGAAGATCGCTCAGACCGGCGATATCATCTTCACTGGAGCGGATGCCACGGCAGAGAATCTGAAGGCGATTCTGGCGGTGCACGGTATCAACCGCGAAGCGACGGCAGATGAAATCCGGCTCTCCAAAACCTATGAGGTATGGGGAACCATGCAGCTGCATGATGGGCGGCTTATCGTTCGCGATGGGGCGGTTATAGAAGCAGATGGCATCACTGTGCACGGCTCCGCCAGCGGGGAAAGCACGCCAACCCTGTGGCTGGATAATGGAGAATTAAGCTCTTACCTGAATTCTTCTGTGCGTAAAAACGCAATTTCGATATCAGGGGACAGTGCGTTACGCCTCAGCGGACAGAATACGGCAATGTACAGCACACTGACCTTGTCGACCGGTAGCACCCTTATCATCGATGTTGCCGCAACGCACGCGGCCACCGCTGCGCTGACACTAGATAACGGCACCTTGACTCTGGGTGGAGGCATTACTTTGCAGCTGAATGCGGCAGAAGGGCTGGCTGCCGATGGTCGCTACATGCTGCTCAGTGGGGTGAGTGAACCGACCGATTGGGCAAACCATATCACCGTCAGCGGCGGAGTGTGGTCTATCGATAACCTCAGCTGGGTGAATAACACACTCTACCTGAACTACCCCACGCTGACCGAGGCTACCTGGAATAACGCTTCGGGGGACTGGGTCTGGAATGTAGACAGTTCTGTTAACTGGGAGCAGCATGAACTCAACTGGGCTTACCGCAACGGAATCGGTGTGATTTTCGGAGATGAGGCCTGTGGCACGGTGAAACTGGCAGGTAATCTGGCACCTATGAGCGTACTCGTGAATAACAGTATAGGCAAGGACTATGTGTTCTCCGGAACCGGCTCACTGACCGACAGCATGAAGCTGACCAAGGAGGGAGAAGGCAACCTGACTATTTCTACCGATAACAGCTACACAGGTGGCACAGAAATCAAGGGCGGCGTGCTGGTCGCCAATAATGCCCAGGCGCTGGGTACAGGTGCAGTCACGCTCAACGGAGGAACCTTGGAAATCGGGGTGGAGGGCATTACCAATACTATTGCCAACACAGGTACGAGCATCCTGAAGGTGGCTGACAGCATCACACATACGCTTGCCGGCATCATCGACAACCGGGGAGAGTTGACCTTCAGCGGTGTTTTTCAGACGTCCGGATTAGGGGCGCTCAGCATACGGTCAGCCGCTACCTATGAGAATGCCGCCGGAGCAATAGACAGTACGGGCGGATTCTGCAAATCGGCCATTCAGGGGATTCAACTGACTACCGGAACCGGCACAACCGTGAACATCAATGCCACAATTTGGCATGGTGCAGATAAGTTGACCTTGGGCAACGATGGCTGGGCAACGATGGGCGGCGAGGTAAGCTACGGCAGCTACTACATTGGTACTGATCATGAGGTGGCGCTGGATGCTATCATTGATGCCGCCGCCGATAAGGGAATCAGTAAAACGGATATCACACTTTCCGGCGGCAAACTGACTGCGAACACAGCGCCGACAGGTACGCTGAGCATCAGCGGTACCAGTGTTCTGCACGGTGTGGACTTCAACCTGGGTAATGCACCTCTGCAGAACTCCGGGGATTTGACCCTGACAGGTAGCTTTGTAGCCGATGGCCTGAGCAAGAGCAAGACCTGGAATAGCTATGTGACTGTGGCCAACGAGGTGAGCACGGATGGCAGCGGATTCCTGCGCGAGGGCGATTTCGAGGTGACCATCGTGGGAGGTACCGGTACGGTGGACAGCAATGGCGTAACCGGAATGAAGTACGGCAGCCAGAACCTGATTATGACCGGTGGCATTGGCTCCGGCGTGGGTGAAATGCAGTATGACACATACCGCGTATTGAGCGGGCATACGGCAAGCAGCAGCGCCATACACGCTTACGATGCGGGTAAGGGTAAGAATGCTTTGATAACGCTGGTGAATGGCGGCACGCTGAATGCGGACGATGCGGTGACGGAGACAAAGGTAAGCACAACGGGCGGCAGCATCAACCTGAGTGCCGGTACCTTGAGCGGTACTGTGGGTGGAAGTACAATCGTGACTGTAAGCGGCACAGCCACCATAAGCGGCGACAATAGCTACACCGGCGGCACCACGCTGAACAGTGCTGCGCTGACGGTAACGCACGCCAATGCTCTGGGAACGGGAGGTATCAACACTACCGGTGAAAGCAGCTTGTCGGTGGAGGATGTGACGCTGGTGCTGGGTGACAGTATTGCGAATACCGGCGAGTTGACGCTCAGCGGCAGTTTTGATGCCAGCAGTCTCAGTAAGTCGGACTCGGCAGATGTCTATGTGGATGTTGATGGTAATGAAACTGTTGATGGAAGTGGCTTTACCCGATCGGGTGATTTCACCGTCACCATTGCCAACGGTACCGTGGAGAGCACGGGCGCATTCGTCAGCTACAAGGGAACTACACTGGAGATGACCGGTGGTGTAGGCCTGAGCAAGGGCGGCATGCTCTGGGGGGAATACCGCATCCTGACCGGGCACGAGGTAGAGCTTTCTGCCATTGTGAACAAAGCGGCCGAAAACCGGGTAAGCACAACAAACATACAGCTCAATGGCGGCAAACTGACGGCCAACACAGCGCTGATCGGTACGCTGAGTATCAGCGGTACCAGTGAGTTGTACGGTGTGGACTTCAACCTGGGTAATGCACCTCTGCAGAACTCCGGGGATTTGACCCTGACGGGTAGCTTTGTAGCCGATGGCCTGAGCAAGAGCAAGACCTGGAATAGCTATGTGACTGTGGCCAACGAGGTGAGCACGGATGGCAGCGGATTCCTGCGCGAAGGCGATTTCTCGGTGACTGTCGTGACCGGCTCCGGCACGGTGGACAGCGGCGGCGTAACCGGAATGAAGTACGGCAGCCAGAACCTGATTATGACCGGTGGTATTGGCTCCGGCGTGGGTGAAATGCAGTATGACACCTACCGCATATTGGGAGGGCATACGGCAAGCAGCAGTGCCATACACGGCTACGATGAGGGTAAGGGGCAGAATACGCTGATAACTCTGGTGGCCGGCGGCACCCTGAATGCGGACGATGCCACGACAGAGACGAAGGTGAGCGCGACGGGCGGTAGCATCAACCTGAGCGCCGGCACCCTGGGCGGTTTCATCGGCGGCAATGCAACGGTAGCCGTGGGTGGCACAGCCACCATCAGCGGCGATAACAGCTACACGGGCGGCACCACGCTGAGCAATGGTAACCTGACCATTACCCATGCTAATGCTCTGGGTGCCGGCAGCATTTCCGCAGAGGGAACAAGCAGCCTGACCGTGGACAATGGCGTGACACTGGTGCTGGATGAGGTTATCGCGAATGCCGCTGAGCTGACGCTGAGAGGCTGCATCGATGCCAGTGCGCTGCAGCTTAACAAGACGGAAGCCGGTCGCCTGTCTTTGATCGGTGAGCGTGTGGGACTGACGGAGAGTGGTTTCAGCCAGGGGGTGGCGTACAGTGTGCAGCTGGTGAATGGCGGTAAGTCTCTGGCTGATGGCCTGAGCATTCATCACGATGATTTCCTGATGCGCACGCAGCTGGTGCTGGGTGAAGATGGTGTGGCTCGCGCAGGGGCAGAGGTGGATTATACCCACTACTTCCTGACCGGTGGTGATTCTGCCGAGGTGAGCAAGATTGCGGATGTGTCTGCGCAGAACAAGGCTGAGCTGAATGGCGTGACCATGGACAGCGGCCTGCTGACGGTGGACCAGAGCATCACCGTGTCAGCCACGGGTGGCAGCATTGCGCTGACCAAGGCTGCCACACTGAGCGGTGTTATCGAGGATACGGCTGTGAGCACTGCTGACGGGGATTATGCTGCAGAAATCAGCGCCCTGATGAGCGGTGATTCCTCGCTGGAGGTCAACGGCGGTAAGATTACTGTGAGCGGTGCTAACAGCTACACCCGCGGCACCACGGTGAACGGTGGCACGCTGGTGGCGGGCAATGCCCAGGCCTTCGGCACGGGTGATGTGACGGTGAATGACGCCACGCTCGACCTCAACCAGTTCAGTATTACCAACAAGGTGCTCATGAATGGCAGCTCGACCCTGGGTTATGCCGATGGTGCTTCGCACATTGTGCTGGGTAGTGGCGCTGCTGTAAACTTCCGCGATGGCTACACACTGGACAGCGGAAAGCGCCTGACCGTGGCCGGCCCCGCAAGCTACACGGGGGCCCTTACCCTGGGTGGCGGTACGCTGGAGTTGTCCGGTCTGCTGACGGTGAGGGGTGATGTGACCTTCACCGATGGAGAGAAGACCACGCTGGATGTTTCCGGCTGGAGTGGGCTGGGCGATGGCGATGTGCTGGCCGATTTCGGCAGCAGCAACAGCGGCTATGCTGATGGTTGCCTGACGCTGGGCGGCATTGCCGGTGACTGGGAGCTGGATTTCAATACGATGACAGGTGTGCTGACGCTGGTGGCGGTGAAGGAGGATTTCCGTCCTAATCTGGACCGCAACCAGCAGGAGGTGTATGATACCATGAAGGACATCATGGGTGAAGGCAAGCCCGATGGCCTGCTGGGGCAGCTGGGTAAGGAAGTGACCGATACCCGTGATGAGACCAGGCTCAAGGAGCTGCTGGATGCTCTGGGTGGTGCAGAATATGCCACGCTGATGAGCAGCCAGCAGGACGCCACGCGTGGCCACATGCGCCGCCTGCGTGGTTCCATGGGTAGCGGCCATGCCCTGGCCGGCACGAAGACCCGCGCTTATATCGAGGCTTACACCAATCGCTCGGATGTGGATGGCGATACCAGCGGGCGCGGCTATGAGATGACCGAGAATGGTGGTCAGTTTGCGCTGGAGTTCCTCGGTGTGGAGAAGGTGAACGGTGGCTTTGCTGTGGCTTCCGGTCGCACGAAGCTGCAGCCGGATGGCGGCCTGAGTCAGAAGAGCAGTAATACCTATGTGGATGCTTTCCTAGTGCACCGCGATGGCGGCTACACGGGCAAGACTTCGCTGGGTGTGGGTGTGCACAGCTATGACCTGGAGCGTCAGGTGATGGGGAACGCGGTGAGCGCTCAGGCAGATGGTTCTTCCGTGAACTTCATGCACGAAAGCGCTTATGAGGTGGCTGTGGATGAGGTGAACAGCGTGCAGTTCTTCGGTGCTCTGGAGAGCAGCATGGGTAAGCTGGGCGCCTTCCACGAGAAGGGGGCAGGTACGGCTTCTCTGCAGGTGGAGTCGCAGGATGCCTGGATGACCACGCTGAGCGCAGGTGCCCGCTACCACTACCGCTTTGCTGTGCTGGAGGCGGCCCCTGCAGCCACACTGTCGCTGCAGGCTGGTCTGGAATATAAGCTGGGCGATACCGAAAGCGAAGTGGCGATGAACTTCAGCGGAGCCGGCAGCCATAGCTTCCGCCAGAGCGGCAGCAAGCGCGACTGCTTCGGCTACAATGTGGGCGCCAGCCTGCATGTGCCCGTGAGCACCCGCGCGGCTGTATATGCCAGCGGCGATGCTGTGCTGCGCGGCGATTCCCGCGAGGTGAATGCCAATGTAGGCCTCCAGCTGGCCTTCTGATGCAGCAGACAAATTGCTGACCCGGCGCCACGGTGTGGAAAATCTGCACCGTGGCGCCTTTCGTTTGTCGCAGCTCAGCGGTGAACAGCCCGAATCCTCGGAAAACGGCGAGGTCGTTCCTCATTTTTACTCGGCATCAGGGTTATTTTAGAAAAATGTGACAAAATTCCATTTTTATCTTCTTAAAATGTGATAAATTGCCATTTTTATCTTGCAAAAATGTGAAAAATGGAGTAATTTCTGTTTGTAGAAGGGGATATAAGCATATGGACAGGAAGGTGTTCAAGGAATTAAAGAGCTGGAAGGAGCGTTCAGGGCGTAAGCCGCTGTTGATTCAAGGCGCGCGACAGGTGGGGAAAACCTGGCTGATGCGTGAGTTCGGGCGGCGCGAA
The DNA here is from genome assembly GCA_045125705.1 of Akkermansia sp. Classification (GTDB taxonomy): domain Bacteria; phylum Verrucomicrobiota; class Verrucomicrobiia; order Verrucomicrobiales; family Akkermansiaceae; genus Akkermansia. The sequence goes on from JBGVNQ010000051.1 coordinate 57,322, forward strand.
TATGCAAATACGGCTTATCTGAGTTTTGCGGACCAGCCGGAAGCCGCAGCTATCTTTGAAGCCGGATACACGGTGCAGGGCATTGTGCAGGGAATCAGCCTGCTTACCGGGCAGCCTGTGGAGGCAGGCCGCACACTCATTATTCTGGATGAGGTGCAGGAGTGTGAACGTGCTCTGAATTCCTTGAAGTTCATGCGGGAGAATGCACCGGAATATCACATCATGGCAGCGGGGAGTCTGCTTGGCGTGGCAGTGAGAGCGCGGAAGATGTCATTCCCGGTAGGCCAGGTGGATATGCTGACTCTTCGTCCGTTGGGTTTTGAGGAATTTCTGATGGCACTGGGGGATGGTGCTCTGGCGCAGGTAATCAGCAGTATGAATGTGGGACTGATGCGAGCCCTTCACGAAAAACTGGTGAGACGCTTGAAGGAATACCTTTATGTAGGAGGCATGCCCGAGGCGGTGGCAGCATATGCTGAAAGTCACGATTTTTCCGAAGTGCGCCGCATACAAAAGCAGATAATTCAGGGGTATGAGCGAGACTTTTCGAAGTATACCGCGGTCAAGGACGTTCCGCGTATTCATGCGGTGTGGAATGCCATACCCCAGCAGCTGGCAAAGGATAACCGAAAGTTTGTTTATAAATACCTTGGCGAAGGAGCCCGCGCCAGAGAATATGAGATGGCTGTGGAATGGCTTATTATCTGCGGACTGCTTCACAGGGTGCGGCGCGTTTCCAAACCGGGTATTCCGCTGGCTGGTTATGAGAACCAGAGCGCTTTTAAGCTTTATTCCTTGGACTGTGGCCTTCTGGGTGCGATGAGCCGCCTTGATGCACGCAGCCTGGTGGAGGGGAATGGGGTTTTTGAGGAATTCAAGGGAGCCATGACGGAGCAGTATGTTCTGCAGGAACTGCTCTGCATGCAGGATATCCCCGTAGCTTATTGGGAAGCCGATGGAGGAACGGCAGAGGTGGATTTTGTTGCTCAGTTGGGTAGCCTGGTGGTGCCGATTGAGGTGAAAGCCGGTGTGAATCTCCGCGCCCGAAGCCTGGCGTCTTATAAGCAACGGTATGCGCCGGAGTGCGGAATCCGCACATCCCTGGCATCGTGGGAGAGGCAGGACTGGTTGTATAACATACCGCTCTATGCCATAGGCTCTGCGGAAACACTGGTTGAGAAAACGGAGTCCGAAACTTAGACGGAGCACCTATACTAATTCCCAATTTGCTGGGACCTGGAGTCAAATTTTAACCCCGCTTTACAGAAAAAGGCGGGGTTTTTCCTTTCTGGTGCAAAACTCACCCGCTAGAGAAAAAAATATTTTTCGGCTCTAACAAGCGCATTTTCGTGTGGGTTAGGGCAGGGTAGTGAAAAATAATGAAACTTTTTTTCCAAAAATGAGCTTGACGTGAAACGGCGGTTGTGATAAGCTTTGCCCCGCACCCCGCTACGGGGTTGCCCGAAAGGAAAGAGAGCAACGCTTACTTCTCCCACCGGGCGAGGCAATTTTCCAAGTATGACTTTCCGAGGCGCCGAGAGCTGCGGTAACGCGGTTCACTGGCTTAACAACCTGCCAGGCGGGGCGCCGGAGAGGATAAAGAGAGGGAAGGAAAAGGTCGTGACGCGTGCCGTGGCCAACGCCGAGATGAAGTTCTTCGGAACTTCGGAGCGGGGTAACACGGCACTGTCAGAATTGAATGAGCTAATAAAAAGTCAATTCTGATGGTCCAGCAATTTCTTAAAATTATATTATGGAGAGTTTGATTCTGGCTCAGAACGAACGCTGGCGGCGTGGATAAGA